>NZ_AOHZ01000001.1 GCF_000337215.1 Natronolimnohabitans innermongolicus JCM 12255
GAGAAGGTTCTCTCCCGGGAGGAAGACCCGCGCTCGTGGTACCTCGACCTCTCCTTGCTCGAGGGCTACTGGGGCGACGAACGCGCCTACCACCACACGGCGCCGATCACGAACGTTTACGCGCTTCGAGAGGCGCTGCGGCTGGTCGCCGAGGAAGGCATCGAGCAGCGTTGGGCGCGCCACGAACGGCTCGCCGGCGCTCTGAAAGCCGGCGTCGAGGGAATGGGCCTCGAGATGAACGCACCCGACGAGTACTGGCTGCCGAGTCTGAACGCCGTTCGCGTTCCCGACGGGATCGACGACGGCGAGGTCTGCTCGGAACTGCTCGAGCGCTACGATCTCGAGGTCGCGAGCGGCCTCGGTGATCTGGACGGCGAGATTTTCCGGATCGGCTGTATGGGACACTCGGCGCGGCCTGAGAACGTGATCTACGTGGTGACGGCGCTCGGCGACGTCCTCGAGTCGATGGGTGCGAACGTCGATCCCGGTGCCGGCGTTTCGGCGACGCGAGACGCACTGTGACCAACCCTGCTCGCTCACTCCGCGTTGCTCCGTTCGCTCCCTGAGGAAGGGGGCTTAGCGCACTCATTTTCAGCTAAAAATTGGGGGCAGTAAGGTGCTGTCGACTGTGACCGCGACCGGGAGTCAAATCGTATTGGGTTGGGACGGTCGGGTCGAGTCGAGTCGCGTCGCGGATCGTGAGTCGTGATTTCTGGCGGCGGTACTACGCGGAGACGCGCGGTCCTGGTGGGGCTCGTTCGACCTGATAGTCGTCTCCGTCGACGACGATGATCGCCCACTCGTACTCCGGATTCGTACTCCGAAGCCGGTTCTCGAGATCGTCTGCATCTTCGGGCTCGGCGACGAAACAGTGAAACTGTCCTGACTCCGTCGGAAGCTCTGCTGTCTCGAGGATAGTGTTGACGTGTACGACCTTCCACTCTCGTTCGGCACGGAACGTCGGGCCGTTTCCTTCGACGGTGTAGCCGAGTTCTGCGAAGATCGACCTGGCCTGCTCGACGAGTCGCATGTTAACAGGACCCATTCACTACGTCGCTACGGCGCCAACTACCATAAATGTTGGTCCGTCACGAGAAGCCGCCGCTACTTTCCAGAAATAAAGAGCCATACGGCGATTACAAGTTACAAAGTCGAACTTTCACTCGAGTTTGGTGAACGAAACACTTCGTTATCGAAGGTGGGCATCGAGTCTGGCGGGCATCGCTATCGGACGAACGCGAGTTTCCACAGTAAAGTAGCGGCAAGAACGGTGCGCCAGGATATATGGCGATTCGGGCCGGTAGGGGAGTAACGCGGCCGTTACTCGTGGGCAGCGTCCCACTCGGTCGGCTTTCGGAAGTTACCACACGCGTTGCACTTGATCCGTCCCATCGAGTCCATCGCGTTGTCGAAGCTCTCGCAGTTCGTACAGAACCAGCCGTAGCGCGTCTGTGCATCGCGGGATTCGTAGGCTGCGAGGAACGGGCCCTTCGAACCTCGATCGCCCTCGGTCTCCGATACGTAGACCGTCCCGTCCGCGGTGGACCGTGATTGCATACCTCGACGTAGCAGTGCGCTCGGTAAATGGCTGTCTGTCCGCGGTCCGACGCAGCCGGCTGTCCACCGGAGACATGGTAATAGTTCACAACCGTGACTGTCCGTACTGAAAGGTTTACCCGGCCGGGAATCGTTCGGTTGTGTAATGTCGCTGGTCGTGGTCCCCGTTCGGTATCCGTTGTCGAGACACTCGAAGCGCACGCTCGAGCAGGCGATCGAGATCGCCGACGAGCGTGATGCGGCGCTGACGGTGTTGCACGTCGACCTCTACCAGAACGGGCGGAAGGTGACGCGGATCGACCTGAAAACGGCCGTCGAACAGTCGTTCGGACGGATCGACAACGCTCGGTACGTCGTCCGTTCGGGGTTTCTGGTCGAGGAGAGTATTCTCGACGAAGTCGCGGCCGAAGGCGCCGACGCGGTCGTCATCGGCAGCCAACAGGCGAGTCGGCTGCGGCGTATCTTCCGTCGCTTGACGGACAACCCCAATATCGATCAGTACCTGCGAACGCATCTCGACTGTGAGGTTATTACGGTCGAGAGCGCGAAAGCGTAGCCCGACGTCGTCGACCGACTCCGTCGGCCGTCGTCCGTCGCCGTCGTTTCCCTCCCGATTCTGCGCGTCTCTCAACGGGGTACTGTCCGTCAGGTCCAGCGCACCCGCGACCCGGGCGGCGGGTGCGCCGGGGACATCGGGACAGCAATCCGTATCAGGCGTTTCGAACGACGAAAACCGGAATCGACGCGTTGTCGACGACCCGTTCGGAGACGCTCCCGAGCGAGGTGACCTTCTCGCGAGGACTCTTGCCCTGCGTTCCGATAACGATCAGGTCGATTCCGTTGTCCTCGGCGTACTCGAGGATCGTCTTCGACGGCGTCCCCTTCTCGACGGCGGTTTCGGTCTCGAGGCCGCGTGCCGAGGCGTCGTCGGCGACGTCGGCGACGGCCGTCTGGCCCTCGTCCTCGAGCGACCGCTCGAGTTCGGGGCCGGTCTCCTCGGTTGCCGCGGCGGTGATTCGGCTATCGACGACGTACAGCGCGTGGACCGTGGCGTCGTTGTCCTCGGCGATCGGGAGTCCGTGTGCGAGCGTTTCGGTGATCGTTGCGCTCCCGTCCGTTGGAACGAGGATATCGTCGTACATGACAGCAGGTACTTCGCAGGGTGAGCGGATAAAAGACCACCTCGGTTACCACGTTACGGAAGGTCGACGGCGACCCCGAAGGGAAGCGTCGACTCGACTGCCCCCGTCGTGCTCAGCGATCGGCCGCGTCATCGACGTCGGTGTCCGCGCCGACGGCGTGATCTCCATCGCTGTCGCCATCGGCGTCGGCGGCCCGTTCGTCACCGTCCGCGGCGGCCGCCGTCCGATCGGATTCCGAGGCAGCGGCGATGACTCGCGCGACGCCGCTCGAGTCGTCGAACACGTGATGACGGTGGGGGTAGGCGAACTCGACGTCGGCGTCCGCGTATCGCTCGTGGATGGCCGCCTGCACCGCAGAACGAGCGACGGCCTGCTTGTAGGGGTGTTTGATCCAGAAGAGGAGCGTGAGGGCGATCCCGTCGTCGGCGTACTCGTCGATGACGCAGGCCGGGGCGGCGCCGTAACGGGCACTCCCGATTCGGATGTCCGGGCCGCCGGAGATGACCACGTCGACGTTTCGGGCGGCCCGTTCGGCCTGTCGGCGGGCGACTTCGAGGTCGCTGTCGTAGGTGATCTCGAAATCGAGCGAGAGGCGCGTGCGTTCGTCCTCGGCGGAGTAGTTGATCACGTCGCGCTCGTGGATCTCGGAGTTTGGGATGACGATGAACGTATTCTGAAGGGTGAAGATCTTGGTGTAGCGAATCGTGATGTCCTCGACGAACCCCTTGTGGCCTTCGTCAGTGACCTCGATCATGTCGCCGATCTCGTAGGGCCGATCGGAGAGGACGAAAAAGCCGTTGATCAGGCTTCCGACGAGCGGTGCGAGGACGACGGCGATAATCGCGGAGATGACCGTCACCGAGAGGAGAATCTGGGTGTCGCCGACGCCGAGAATCGTCAGCGCGACGATCAGCGAGATCACCAGAACGGAGATCCGAACGCCGCGCAGAACGGTACGGGTGACGCTGGGACGCTCGATCTGCCGAGCGACGGTCCGGCCGGTAAGTCTGACGACGACCTTCGAGAGGTACCAGCCGATGAGCAACACCGCGATTGCGATGACGAACTCGGCCGCGTCGAACGGCAGGAGGCCGCGAACGTCTTCGACCGCCTCGTTCTCGTTCAACTGTCCCAGCCCGCGCATGGAGTCACACTCTGGGCCGCTGTGGTTAAGCGTTCTGACTGTCACGGCCACGTTAGCTATCTGAGACCAATACACACGGTGTAGACAACCCAATTTCGAAAATAGGTGCTACTCAGAGTATAATAAATCATTTATCCGTCGGCGGCGTAGGCCGATACATGGCACCAGACGAACTCCGATCGACCGTCGAACAGGTCGGCGATCGGTTCAATCTCGGCGAGTACGAGATCGACGCCTATCTGACCGTCCTCGAGCAGGGTCAGCTCACCGCCAGCGAAATCGCGGACCGAACCGACATTCCCCAGCCGCGGGTCTACGACACGGTTCGCAGTCTGAGCGACCGCGGACTGGTCGAACTCCGCGAGTCCCGTCCGATGAAGGTCGTCGCGATCGATCCGGAGGAGGCCTTCGAGAACGTCCAGAACTCGCTTGCAGAGATGATCAACGAGCTCGAGGCGCGGTACACCGCGCCCGCGCGCGACACGGAAGCGGTCTCTCTCGTAAAATCCCGATCGACGATCCTGCGCTACCTCGAGGAAGTCATCGACAACGCGGAGTACGAACTGTCGCTGTCGCTGACGCCCGATCTGCTGACGCGCTTCGAGGAGGACGTGCGAGCGGCCGTCGACGCCGGTGTCAGCGTCGACCTGATCGTGACGCCGGCCGGCGAGGCACCCGATCCGGAGGAGTTCGAGTACGAGGCGGTCGCGACGACGGCCCGCGCCCGCCGCGGGATCACGACGCCGGTCATCGCCGTCGCCGACGGCAACTACTCGATCTACGCGACCCAAGACGCCCTGCGCGACGACCAGGACCGCTACGGCGTCATCTTCAACCGCTCCGCGCTCGGCTTCCTCGTCTCCGGGTTCTTCGGAACCGTCCTCTGGACGACGGCCGAACGGACCCTCGGCGAGGACGGCGGATCCCGAACGTACCCGCGCAAGTACGCGACGATCCGTCGCTGCGTCAAGGACGTTATGGAGGAAGGCGGCGAGTTCTACGCGACGATCGAAGGCCGAGACGTCGACGTCGGCGGCCCCCGCGTCGTCCGCGGACGCATCCTCGACGTCTCCTTCGAGGTCAGCGAGGAGGTCGCCAGCCTCACTCTGGAAACTGACGACGGCGAAGAGCTTTCGATCGGTGGCCGCGTCGCCGCGCTCGAGGATATCGAAGCCCACGAGATTCACATCGGCCGTCACGAGCCGCCGACGCTCGAGGAGTAAGCTTCGAGAGAGCGAGGATCTGTCGTAGTTGCAAGGTGTCGTCGATCGTCGCGGGCTGCGGTTGTGTTTATATACTGAACAGGCGCAATACCACGTCGTTTACGGCGTGGATACGCGCCGTCACTTGGGAATCTATCCACGCAAGGCTGCCAATCT
>NZ_AOHZ01000002.1 GCF_000337215.1 Natronolimnohabitans innermongolicus JCM 12255
GTACTGGTTGGATGCTCGGTGGAGCTGTAAACCTAAAATCTCCAACGCTCAGGATTCCTCCGTGTTCACGCGGAGGAGGATGTCAATCGTTCTTCGAATATCGTTCACTCGTGTACGCACTTCTTTTTCACCGACGAGTACCAACCTGGATCGCGTAATTGCACATTGAGGCCGAATAGGCCCGGATTTCGCCGCGCTCGCCGCTTCGTGCAAGCCGGTCAATTAAGGGAACGAACGTCGTGTTCTGTTGTCTGATGGGCCGAGAGAATCGCGGGCACTCCCATCGAGCCGGACTGTCCCGTCGGCGGTTCGTGGCTGCATCGACCGCGACGACGGTCGGCGCCGTGTCGATTACCGGCTGTCTCGGGCGCGGGCGCGATCCGAACACCGTCGTGATGACCGGGGCGACGGACTTCGAGGAGATTCTTCACACGGACGACGGCGAGCCGTCGGTCCAGGAGGCGCTGTGGGACGCCGGACTCGACGAGGATATCCACGTCGAGTTGCAGACGGTCGTCAGCGACTCCGTCCAGCGCATGGAGGAGGCACAGTCGACCCTCCAGGCCGGCCGCGCGCCGCCGGACATCCACATGATGGACACCGGCTGGACGATCCCGTTTATCCTCCGCGAGCAAACGGCGAATCTGACCGACGAACTCCCCGATGACACCGTCGACCGGATCGAAGACGGCTATCTCGACGAAGCGCTCGAGGCCGCGCGGAACCCGGAAACCGGTGATCTGCACGCGGTGCCGCTGTTCGTGGACTTCGGCACGATGCTGTACCGCCAGGATCTCATCGAGGACGCCGGCTACGACACGGACGACTGGGCGGAAGAGCCGCCGTCCTGGGAAGAGTTCGCCGAGGCGGTATCCGAGACACGGTCCGAACACGGCCTCGACTACGGTTACACGACACAGGCGGCGGCCTACGAGGGGCTCGCCTGCTGTTCGTTCAACGAGGTCATGTCGACCTGGGGCGGCGGCTACTTCGGCGGCACCGAGAGCCTGTTCACGGCGGGCGACCGTCCGATCACCGTCGACGAAGAGCCCGTCCTCGACGCAATTCGGATGATGCGAGCGTTCATCCACGGCGACGACGACGAACACGCCCTCGATGGCTATCCCCAGATCTCGCCGACGGCGATCGTGCAGTGGTCCGAAGAGGAATCGCTCGGCCCGTTCGCGGGCGGCGATGCGGTCGCCCACCGGAACTGGCCGTTCGCGATCGCCGAGACCGGCGCCGACGAGGCCTTCGGCGAGGATCTCGGCGTGATGACCCAGCCCTACGCCGTCTCCGAAGACGAGGCCGAACACGAGGGTGTCGGCGGAACGGCGGCTGCCCTCGGCGGCTGGAACCTCACGCTGAGCCCCTACACCGACCGCGCCGAGCAGGCGCTGCAGGTTCTCGAGGCGTTCACCCACGACGAGGTCATGCTCACGATCTTCGAGTTACAGGGGTTCATCCCGCCGAACATCGACCTGCTCGACGAGGCCGATCCCGACGAGATCGGGCCGGTCGCGAGGTACGTCGACCAGCTCCAACTGGCGGGCGAAAACGCCGTTCCGCGGCCGGTGACGGACGTCTGGCCGGAGCAGTCCGCGCTCATCTTTCAGGAGGTCAACGCGGCGTTCCGGGGTGCGAAATCGCCCGAGGACGCCATGACTGATCTGGCCGACCGACTCGAGGGAAGCGAAACGGAGGTTGCACAACAGCATGGCGACTGATACTGACACCGACGGGAACGTCCTGGTCGGCGGCGACGACGAACACGACCGCGAGCGCGACCGAACGGGGAATGCAGTCATCAACTGGATGGAGAACCTGAGCGAGGCCGCCTACGCGTACCTCCTCTTGCTCCCCGCGTTCGCCCTGCTGGCGCTGATCGCGTTCTACCCGCTGGTCATGACGTTCGTCACGTCGCTGCGGGAAGACCAGACCCGCGGTGCCGAGCCCCTCGGCGGTTTCGTCGGCATCGACAACTACGTCGACGTCCTCACCGGCAACGCCCGCCTGGCGCGGCAGTTCATGGACGTCACGGTGTCGACGTCGTTTCCCTTCGTCGAGTTCGGCGTTCCGATCCTCCAGCAGGCCCTGTTCGTGACGCTCGGCTTCGCCGTCATCAGCGTCATCCTCGAGACGGTGATCGGCTTCGGTCAGGCTTACGTCCTCGATCAGGAGTTCCGGGGCCGGCGCTGGGTCCGCGTCGCGATCATCCTCCCGTGGGCGGTGCCGATCGTCATCCAGGGGATGATCTTCTTCCTGCTGTTCCAGCCCGAGGTCGGCTTCGGCAGCGACCTCATGCAGTGGCTCGGACTCTTCGGCCCGAACCCGCTGGCCGACAGTCAGGACGCGTTCATCATCATCCTCGTCGCCGACATCTGGAAGTCGGCGGCGTTTATGGCCCTCCTCATCCTGGCGGGCCTCCAGAGCGTCGACCGGAGCCTCTACGACGTCGCCCGCGTCGCGGGCGCGTCGCCGTGGCAGCGGTTCAAGCGAATCACGCTGCCGCTGGTGATGCCGGCGCTGCTGGTCGCGATGTTGTTCCGAACGATGGACGCCATGCGCGTTTACGGCCTGATCGAATCGACCGCCGGCTGTACGACCGTCCCGTCGCTAACCTGCCTCGTCGTCGAGGCGATGTTCGGCGGAACCCGGATCTACGCCACCGCGGCGGCCGTCGCGTTCATGACCGCGCTGGTGATCGGCCTGATCATCTCGGTGTACGTGTTCTTCTTCCGCGACACCGAGGGAGGACCCTACTGATGACCGACGAGAAAGTACCCGACGACGGATCCGAATCGGATGCGCAGTCTTCGAGCGACACCGCGGACGACGTCCCGCCACACTGGCGGGCCGCCCGTCGGGCGAGCGGCGGTGATCGGTCCGGCGAGTCGTCGAGCGACGGCGACCGAACCGGCCGTGAGCCTCGAGCCAGACCGGACGGCGGGGAAACCGGCGAGCGGCGCCACGACGCGCTGCTGGGCGAGGACGGCGACGACGCCGAACTCGACCGCGGACCGCTCGAGCGCTGGGCCGCCAACGCCATCAAGAACCCCGAGCGGACCTACCGGGCGATGTTCTACACCGCGACCATCTTCTTCCTGGTCACGACGCTGTTTCCCTTCTACTGGCTGCTCATGGTCGCGCTGACCCCCGAGGGACAACAGCAGGACATCATCCTTACGCCGAACGGGTTCAACCCCGGCGCCTTCATCGAGGTCTTCGAGGTGTTGCCGTTCCACTGGTACATGTTCAACAGCTTCGTCATCGCGACGGCCTCGACGATCATCGTCCTGGTCATCGCGAGCCTCGCGGGCTACGCCTTCGGCCGCCTCGAGTTCCCGGGGAAGGTCCCGATGATGATGCTCGTGCTGGTGATCTCCTTTTTCCCGCCAGCGGCCTTTTTCATCCCGTTGAACGACCTCTTTAACACCAGCTTCTTCGTCCTCGAGCCGATCACGGGCGACGGGACCCTCTATAACACGCCGGGCGCGATGGTCCTCCCGCTGTCGGCGATCTTCATGCCGCTGGCCATCTTCATTCTGACGACCTTCTACAGCCAGATCCCCGACGGATTGGAGGATGCCGCCCGCGTGGAGGGAACCACGCGACTCGGCGCGCTGTTCCGGGTCATCATCCCGCTGTCGGCCCCCGGCGTCGCCACGGCGGGCGTCCTCACCTTCATCGCCGTCTACAACGAGTTCTTCTTCTCGTTTCTGATGACCGACGGCCAACCGGAGAACTGGGCACCGATTCTCGAGGGCATTCTCGGCTATCAGGGCCAGTACGAGGTCATGTACCACCTGATGGCCGCCTCGAGCATTATCGGCGTGATCCCGGTCGCGATCCTCGTGATCGTGGCCCAGGAGAAGATCGTCAGCGGACTGACCGCGGGCGCACTCAAGGAGTAAGATACAATGGCACGAGTACGACTCGAGAACGTCACGAAGCAGTACGAAGACGTCACGGCGGTCGACGACGTGAGCATGGAGATCGAAGACGGCGAGTTCGTCACCTTCGTCGGCCCCTCGGGCTGTGGGAAGTCGACGACGATGGAGACCGTCGCCGGACTGACCAAGCCGACCGACGGCAGGGTCTACATCGGCGACGACGACGTGACGACCCTCGCTCCGAAGGATCGGGGCGTCGCGATGGTCTTCCAGAACATCGCGCTGTTTCCCCACATGGACGTCTTCGAGAACATCTCCTTCGGCCTCCGGCTGCGGACGTACGACGACGAGGAGATCCAGCGGCGCGTCGAACAGGCCGCCGACATCGTCCAGCTCGAGGGTATGCTCGATCGGATGCCCGACGAGATGTCCGGCGGACAGCGCCAGCGGGTCGCGATCGCCCGCGCCATCGTGCGCAACCCCGACGTCTTCCTGATGGACGAGCCACTCGCCAACCTGGACGCGAAGCTCCGAGTGCACATGCGCACGGAGCTCCAGCGACTCCACCGCGAACTGGGGACGACGATCATCTACGTCACCCACGACCAGGCCGAGGCAATGACGATGTCCGACCGCATCGCCGTCCTCAACGCCGGGAAACTCCAGCAGATCGCGCCGCCCCTCGAGTGTTACAACGAGCCGGCGAACCTGTTCGTCGCCGGCTTCATTGGCTCGCCGTCGATGAACTTCGCGGAGGGGACGCTCGACGAAAGCGGCCTCGAGACGGCCAACTTCCGCGTCGACGTCGATCCCGAACGGATACCCGGCGCGACCGTCGGCGACGAGATCACCCTCGGCGTCCGTCCCGAAGACGTCCACCTCTCGCGGGACGCCGACGCGCTGGGACAGGCGACGGACCCCATCGACGCCCGAACCGACGTACTGGAGCCGATGGGCGACGAGATCTTCGTCTACCTACTGCTCGCGGAGGGGATAGAGCGGTCGATGGAGGAGGATCCGGCCTCGTCGTCGGATCAGTTGCTGATGAGCGTTACCCCCGACACCGACGTTTCCGAAAATCAGGACGTCGACGTCGTCCTCGATCGCTCGAAGATTCATCTCTTCGAGACGGAAAGCGGCGAGGCGCTCTGTCACGGACTCACCGATCGGTCCGAACGGGAGTCGGGAACGACCGCGACCGAGACCGAAGCTGATAGCTAGCGTGTGGGGCCGTCGGTCAGCTAGCTGGTCGCCGAACGGTTCTCGTTTGGCAACGGACAAAAGGCGCTCCAGCCCAACATTCGATATAGCACTAGCTGGTGTACGGGTCCGAGAACAGACAGTACGTATCAGATGAGACACGGATGACAAGAGATCGACGCGACATCGAAACCGGTATCGTCGGCCTGGGCAACATCGGCCAGTATCACGCGGAGCGACTCGTCGACCTCGGCGTCCCGCTCGTTGGAGGCATGGACGCCGCTGCGGACGCACGCTCCAGATTTGCCAGACGATACAACGTCGACGTTTACGAAGACCACCACGAACTGTACGACGACGTCGATGCCGTCATCATCACGACGCCGAACAAGTACCACGAGGAGTACGCAGTGGACGCCTTCGAGCGAAATCTCCACGTCCTCCTGGAGAAACCGCTTGCACACTCACTCGAGAGTGCACAGCGAATCGCCGACGCCGCGGCAGACTCCACGGGCCACGCGATGGTGGGGTTCAACAATCGCTTTTCGAACACGGTCCGAATCGTCCGCAACCGAATCGAGCGGGCCGACCTCGGCGAAGTCACCCACGTCGAGGCGAACTACGTCCGACGACGGGGCATTCCCGGCCGCGGCTCGTGGTTCACTCGCCGCCAGATCGCCGGCGGCGGCGCGCTTATCGACCTCGGCGTCCACGCCATCGACCTCGCGCTCTACCTGCTCGGGTACCCCGCCGTCACCGAGGCCAACGGCGTTGCCCGCAGCGAGTTCGGTTCCGACGAGGGGTACGCCTACCTCGAGATGTGGGGCGAAGACGCCGGGCCGGCCGGCTTCGACGTCGACGACTCGGCCAGCGCGTTCATCCGCTGTGCGGACGATCGAACGATCTCCCTCGAGGTCGCCTGGGCGACGAACCGACCGGCGACCCACGAGTTCGTCGTCCGCGGAACGAAGGCCGCCGCCCGGTTCGACCTCCTCGAGGGCGATCTGACGATCCATTCGGCGAGCAACGTTGGACCGGACCACCTCGAGAACACGGCGATCGAAACGCCCCAGAACGACACCCACTCCGAGGAGCAGGAGGCCTTTTTCGACCGGATCGTCGACGAGGATCCTGACGACGAGAGCATCGGGCAGGCGCTGACCGTCCAGCGAGTCATAGACGCGATCTACCGCTCGAGCGACTCGGGCCGAACAGTCTCCGTCGAAAAGTAGGCGTGATCGGGGGCTCGGTCGGGGTTTTTTTGCCGTCGCCGTGGGATTCCCTGCCATGAGATGCACCCACCCGCTCGTTCTCGAGATCGGCGTGAAGGAAATATCGGCAGGAGCGACGGTTCCGGTCCGCGTTCTCGCGCGAAACTCGCGGAACAGACCCGTCGAGAACGCCGTCGTTCGGGTCGGGTCGCAGGTCCAGCGCACCGACGAGGCGGGACGCTGTGAACTCACGATACGCTCGCCCGGATTCTGGCGGGTCACGGCCTACAGTCCGCCGACCGAACAGGTCGCCTACGAGCCGGCAACCGCACTCTTGCGGGTTCACTCCGGGTCGACAACGCCGAGTCAGCTTCGTCGGCTGGGCCTGACCCCTGCGTAGTCTCGACGCGGCGGGTCGGTGTGAGACCGGTACGGAACCAAATATATCCTATGTCGCGATACAGAGAGGGTCCGTTGCCGGCCGTCGTTTTATTTTCGCGGCCGCCGTCGAACGGGCCGTATGGAGATCGGCGTACACACCCCACCGCTGGCCGACGAATCGCTCGAGGGCGCACTGGCGTATCTCTCGGAACAGGGCGTCGACGCCATCGAACCCGGCGTCGGCGGCCACCCCGGGCAGGACCACCTCCCGCGGGAGGATCACCTCGACGACGATAGCGCTCAGCAGAAGATCCGGAACCTCCTCGACGAGTACGAGATGCGAATCAGTGCGCTGGCGACGCACAACAACCCGCTCCATCCCGACGACGAGCGCGCCGCTGACGCCGACACCGAACTCCGCGAGGCGATCCGGCTCGCGGCCCAGCTGGACGTCGGCGTCGTCACCTGCTTCTCGGGGCTGCCGGCGGGCGGACCGAACGACGAGGTACCCAACTGGATCACCGCGCCCTGGCCGCCCGAACACGACGAGGCCCTCGCCTACCAGTGGGAGCAGGGGATCGACTACTGGACGGATCTCGCCGCGTACGCCGACGATCACGGCATCGATATCGCCATCGAGATGCACCCCAACATGCTGGTCTACGAACCCCACGGGATGGCCAGGCTCCGCGAGGAGACCGGCGAGCGAATCGGGGCCAACTTCGACCCGTCACACCTCTACTGGCAGGGAATCACGATCACCGACGCGATCCGCCATCTCGGGGAGCGCGACGCGATCCACCACGTCCACGCCAAAGACACCAAGATATACGACGCGCAGGCCCGCGAGAAGGGCGTCCTCGACACGACGGCCTACGACGACGAGCCCAACCGCTCGTGGCTCTTTCGCTCCGTCGGCTACGGTCACGGCGAGGCCCACTGGAAAGATATCGTCTCCACGCTACGCATGGTCGGTTACGACGGCGCCCTGAGCATCGAACACGAGGACTCGTTGACGAGTTCGCGGGAGGGACTCGAGAAGGCGATCGATCTCCTCGAGCGAGCGATTTTCGAGACGGAACCCGGCGAGGCCTACTGGGCAGAGTGAGCACGGACAACCGACGAGCGTCGGACCGTCACCGTCACTCTTCGATCGCCTGCCCGATCGAGTCGCCGGCGACGGCTTCGTCGTCGATCTCGACGCGGCCATCGCTGTCGACGGCGACCTCGTAGCCTTCGTACTCGAGGACGACGCGGACGGTCGGCGAGGAGCCGCGAGGCGTCTGGAACAGTCGATCGAGCGCCGCCGGGTTGACGACGGAGTACAGCGGTTCGTACGCCGGCGGTTCGACGTCGGTGACGTCGACTCCTTCGCGGTCGGCGATCGCCTGAACGATCGCCTCGGTCGGCACGGTGGAGCGTTCGGGCGACGAGGGATCTGGCGAAGCAGACATAGTCGACGGTACATCGAACCGACCGATAAGCGTAGTGGCGAACGAGACTCAGTGAAAACGGGACTCTCGAGGACACTACCGGCGCATTACGGCTGCCTCAGCCAACAGTTGTCGAGGTCAGTCGTCGTCGCCCCGCGCTCGTTCGAACGCCGCGATCGCCGCTTCCCGTCGGTCGCCGTGGTCGACGATCGGTGCCGGATACGACGGTGCGATCGAGGATCTGTCGGCGGGATCGAGATCGTGCCAGCCGTGAATGTCGTCCGCGGACGCATCCTCGAGTTCGGGGACGTACTCGCGAACGTACGTCGCGTCCGGGTCGTACTCCCGTCCCTGCTTCGAGGGATTGAAAACCCGAAAGTACGGCTGTGCGTCGGTGCCGGTCGAGGCCGCCCACTGCCAGCCGCCGACGTCGCTCGCCGTATCGTGGTCGGCGAGCAGCCGCCGGAAGTGCGCGTAGCCCTTCCGCCAGTCGATCAGCAGATCCTTCGTCAGGAACGCGGCGACGAGCATCCGCACGCGGTTGTGGATCCACCCCTCTCGACGCAGCTGTCGCATTCCCGCGTCGACGATCGGAAATCCGGTCTCGCCTGCTTTCCAGGCGGCGAGTTCGTCCGGATCGTTGCGCCACGGGATCTCGTTCTCGTAGCCGCTGAAGTTCTCAGTCACCGTCTCGGGATTGAACGCGAGGACGTGGACGTAGAACTCCCGCCAGGCGAGTTGGCGCTGGAAGGCGGCGACGCTCTTGCGATCGTCGTCGTCGGACGCGCGCTCGGCGGCCGCGTCGGTCGCGTCGTACACCGTCCGGACGCCGACCGTCCCCCACTTGAGGTGAATCGAGAGTCGAGACGTCGCGCCGGCCGACGGCACGTCTCTCTCGTCGGCGTACCGGTAGATGTTGGCGTCGCAGAACGACTCGAGTCGGCGTCTCGCCGCGGTCGGCGTAACCGTCGGCGGCGTCGACTCCGGCTCGTCGAAGCCGAGCGCTGATGGCGACGGAATCGGCTCGCCGTTCGGGTCAGCGAGATCGTCTTCGGTCGGCCCATCGACCGGAGCGTGTTTCTCTCGATCGCGCCACTTCTTCCAGAAGTACGAGAAGACGGAGTAGAACTCGCCCTGATTCGGCGTGATCGAACCGGGCTCGTGGTGGATCGCGTCGTGGACCGGCTCGCACGCGACGCCCGCGTCCTCGAGAGCCGCCGTTACGGCCCGGTCGCGGTCGCGGGCGAGCCCGCCGTAGTCGTCGGCCCAGACGACGGTCTCGACGCCGTGATCGGCGGCCAGTTCCGGAAGCACCGCACTCGCCTCGCCCCGGACGACCAGCAGGTCGCTCCCGCGATCGCGGTATCGCGCGCGAAGCGCCTCGAGGGCCTCGCACAGACACGCGACCCTGACGGGCGAGGCGTGTTCGAGGACCGTTGGATCGAGGACGAAGACGGGAACGATCGGCTCGTCGAACGCCGCTGCCCGCTCGAGGCCGCAGTTGTCGCTGACGCGGAGGTCGCGTCGGTGCCAGTACAGGGGCATGCGGGTATTGACGGGCTGCAAACCGAAAACCTCGAGGGCTCGGGGAATCCGCCGAAGGCGGCGATCACGAGTGGGCGCTACTCGCCGTCGGCTTTCGGCGACTGGAACCGTGACGCGACGAACGTCCTGATGCCGTCGACGATTTCCTCGACCGTGTAGTTGACGCCGATGTAGACGCTGACGAGTGCGAGCACCGTTCCGGCGACGACATCGGAGAACCAGTGGATGCCCAGATACATCGTCGAGAGCGCGACGCTGATCGCGAGGAACCCGGCGACGGGAACCCACGATGGATACTTCTCGCGAGTGACCCACGCCAGGAAGAAAACGGTCATCGAAAGCGACGTGTGCAGCGACGGGAAGACGTTCGTGTTCTGGTTGATCTCGTGCGTGAGCGCACCCGACTGTGGGAAGGCCGTATACAGCAACCCTTCGAAGAGTTCCGGACTCAGGTTTCGCGGCCCGTAGGCGATAAACAGCGTATAGAACAACAGCCCGATCGCGTAGTTAGCGGTAAACGAGAGAATGAGCGTCGAAAGATCGTCCATCTCCTCGAGCGCGAAGTACGCGATGAACGGAAAGATGAGCAAGAACGCGTAGCCGTAGATGTAAATAAAGACGAAAAACGACGTCAACGCCTCCGTCTGAAACGACTGGAGGACGATTACGGGCTCGAGCATGGCCTGGTCGAACGCCGACAGCTGCGGCGTGATGTTGTTCTCGAGGACGCGGCGCTCGAGGCGCTGGACGACGTCCTGGGTCGACCAGCGCAACAGGAGAACGGCCGCGAGCACGGCGAGTGGCAGCAGGCACGCCTCGAGTCGCCAGCGGAAGTCGCGGATCGCAGCGACGATCCGTCGCGGGCCGACGATAGCGAGCGTCGCGGCCACGAGCATCGTCGCCACGATGAGTGTGAGTTCGAGCAGGACGTCGAGGAGGGCCATTCGGTGTACCTGTTGGTGCTACTGGGTCCTGGCCATTAACTCTTTCAGCGATCGTGCGGGCAGTCGTCGTTCGACGGAACGAGTGCGTCTCATCCGGACGAACCCAACAGGGCATCGTCCTCGTAGCTGTAGTGGATCTCGCGGAACAGCGACCGAGCCGCCCTCGGATCGACCTCGCCGGCCGTCCCGGGAAAGTCGAGTAGCGTGGACGCGCGCTCGTCGTCGAGCGTATCGCCGGGCCAGTTCGCCCGGCGAAGCCCGACGAGTTCGGTTGGTGCCGTCGCCGGATCCGCAAATCCCTCGAAGAACTCGGTAACGACGTGTTCGCGATCGATCAACTGCGAACAGATGCGTCGGACGTGTGGATGGCCGAGTTCGCTGTGTTGGGCGTTGTAGCCGATCATGTAGAACGCATCGGTCGTTCCGGTCGCCGTCGAGACATCGTCAGCGTCGCGGATCGATTCGGCGTACTCCGGCGGCAATCCGCCGGCCGTGATATCGATTTCACCGTCGATCAGTGCATCGACCATCGCACCCGGGTTCGGTGCGACCTCGAATCGGATCCCGTCGTATCGTGGAAACGCCTCGAGGACGTCGGGACGATCCGCCGCCGAAAGCAGCGCGTGATCCTCGACGGGCGTCAGTTCGAGTTCGACGTCCGTCGTCGCCTCGCCGAACTCGAGAAGGCCGGAGCCGACGGGTTCGTCGTTATCGTGTGCCAGCGCCTCGGGCTGACGGTCGACGAGGAGGGTCGACCGGTCGGTCCAGACGTGTTCGGGAAGGATCGGAATCGTCAACGCTCGGCGGGCGACCGCCGGCGTCGTTTCGGTAAACGTCAGCGTGATCGTCCGCGAGTCGACGACGGTCGCCGCGTCGACCAGCGTCCGTCGTCCGCGAAATCTGGGCGCCGGGATCCCGTCGTCGACGGCGCCGAGCGACGTGTCCTCGACGAACCGGTACGTGAATTCGACGTCCTCGGCGTCGAGCGACTCGCCGTCGTGCCACTCGAGGCCGTCGCGAAGCGTGATGCGGAGTCGAAGGGGGTCGTTTTCGTCCCACTCGAAGTCGTCGATCAGCCACGGAACGTACTCGCCGTCGATCCGTCGGGCGAGCGGATCGTAGAGCAACCCCAGGAGGCCGTCGATACGGTTCTGATCGACGGTGATCGGGTTGAGCCGTCTCGTCAACCCTTCCCCGTAGACGCCGACCACGAGCGGTCCGTCACGCGGTCCGTTATCCGGCAGGGACAACACGTCGAGGAACTCGTGTGGTCGTTCCGGCGGCGACGGGACGTCGATCTCGTCTCGTCGTCCGCCGAGCGCGTGGGGGTGGGCGACGGCCGTGTACGGCGTCGTCATCAGCAGGTGATCGAGCAGCTCGTCGAGAGCGTCGGCGCGATCTCCATCGGCGCGTCGCTGTACCTCGAGCGCGTCGTCGATCGTGAGATCCGCAAGTTGAAAGGGGTTCTGCCAGCCCTGTTCGCCGACGAACCGCGAGTGTAACAGCCCGTGAAACGCGTCGGGTTCGTCGAGGCCCGGGTGGCGAGCGACGAAGACGTCGTAGTTTCCCTCGAGGAGGAGATCCCGGTACAGCTCCGCCTCGCCGATCGGTTCGTGCGTCGCGTCGATGCCGGCGACCTCGTAATTCTCCCGCAACCGGCTCGCGATCGTCGCCGCCAGCCGGTCGTCGTCGGCCGGAACGGTTTTGATCGTCAGCGAAACCTGGTCAGGGCCGGTGGTCTCGGCCTGCGACCAGAGCTGTTCCAGACACCCGGCGAGCCCGCTCGCGGCGGCGACGCTCGCGCCCGCGAGCAGGTTCCGCCGGGTCGTCGGAGGGCCGGCGTCGTCCATACACAGGTCGCTACGCCACCCCAGCGTATAGGACTTACTCTGATAACAACAGGTCCTCGCGACGATCGGAATCGATAGACGGTGACGAAACGTCGGATATCATTATTCTCAGTAGTAGATGATTATCGTCTATCTATGAACATCATAACAAACTGAATGGGTGTCGCCGTTCCGGTCGTGGCGCCGGTCGCTGTCGACCGCTGTCGGCCACCGTCGATCGGGACGGACCGAGCGGGGAGATGGCGGCCGGCCACGGGAGAACACGTTCACCATGAAACTCGCACTCATCGGTTTCGGACAGGCGGGCGGGAAGGTAGTTGACCAGTTTCTAGCCTACGACGAACGGGTCGACGGCGGCTTCGTCGAGGCGGCGATCGCGGTCAACACCGCGACGACGGATCTGCAGGGACTCGAGCGAGTCCCACGGTCGAACCGTATTCTCATCGGGCAGGCGCGCGTCAACGGCCATGGCGTCGGTGCCGACAACGAACTCGGTGCCGAGGTCGCCGAGGCGGATATCGACGAGGTTCAACACGCTATCGACGACGTGCCGACCCACGAGGTCGACGCGTTCCTCGTCGTCGCGGGGATGGGCGGGGGCAGCGGCTCCGGCGGCGCGCCGGTGCTTGCCAGACACCTACAACGAATATACACGCAACCGGTGTACGGCCTCGGAATTCTGCCCGCGACCGACGAGGGCGGCCTCTACACGCTCAACGCGGGCCGGTCGTTCCGAACGTTCGTCCGCGAGGTCGACAACCTGCTCGTCTTCGACAACGACGCCTGGAGAAGCGCCGGCGAGTCCGTCGAGGGCGGCTACGACCGGATCAACCGAGAGATCGTCGAACGGTTCGGCCTGCTGTTTGCCGCCGGCGAAGTCGGGAGCGGCGATGCGGTCGCCGAGAGCGTCGTCGACTCCTCGGAGATTATCAACACGCTCTCGGGCGGCGGCGTCTCGACGATCGGCTACGCGACCGAGACCGTCGAGACGAGCGCCAGCGGGCTACTCTCGTCGTTGTCGAGTTCGAAAGGAAGCAAACACGACGGCACCGATCTCGACACGGACGGCGCTGCGACCAACCGACTGACCAGCCTCGTCCGCAAGGCCACGCTGGGACGGCTCACCCTCCCCTGCGACGTGAGCAGTGCCGACCGCGGACTCGTCGTCGCGAGCGGTCCAGCGGAAGAGCTGAGTCGGAAAGGCGTCGAACGCGGGCGCACGTGGCTCGAGGAGGAGACGGGAAGCATGGAGATCCGCGGCGGCGACTACCCGACCGGCGGCGACGAGGTCGGTGCGATCGTGCTCCTCTCGGGCGTGACGGACGTTCCGCGGATCGACCGACTCCAACAGGTCGCCGTCGAAGCGAAGGAGACGACCGAAGACGTTCGGACGCGATCCCAAGAGGGAACCGCCGCGCTCGTCGATACGAGCGGCGAACTCGACGCGCTGTTTTGAATCGAATCGCGCCGTCGTCTCACTGGTCGACCGCGTCCGGTCGGATGAAGCCGTCGACCGCCGTCCGAAACCGCGAACTCTCGTGGTACCACAGCCAACCGGCGACGACGATGACGATCAGCGACATGAGGACGATTCCGGCCGTCGCGGTCGTGTAGGCGAGCGCGCCGTCACCCGACACCGCGAAGACGTTCGCCGAGTTGTCGTGAACGAAAAAGAAGTAGCTCACGAACCAGCCGTTCGGCAACAGCGTCGCGATGAGCAAGGGCGGCCCGTACCGATAGTTTCGCATCCAGATTAATCCGAACGCGAACAGCGGGCAAAGCACGCCGACGACCAGTAGGAACACCGGCTGTCCGTCCGAAAACGTCGCGCCGGCCGCTGACTGGGCGATCGCGAACAGACCGAGGATGGCGAGGTACGCCACGAACGGGGCCGTGATGATGAGTCGGCTATCCACGTACTAGAAACGCTACCTGTTCGTCTTAACCGTTATTACCAGTTGTAGAACGCGTGACAACTGTGGGCGACTTCGGTTGCGTCGTTCCACATCGAAACCGAGGCCGTGACGGCACTCGAGTGTCACAGTATCCGTATGACACGGGATAGCGTCCGGCGGATCGGCGTCGGCAGTGGCTCTCCGGAGGGGAAAAACAGCGCGTACCTCGTCGACGAGCGGGTCGTCGTCGATCCCGGACCGCCCGACGACGACGCCTGGGCGGATCTGACGGACGGCCTCGAGCGCGCGGACGTTTCGCTTACCGATCTCGAGGCCGTCCTCGTCACCCACTGGCACGTCGATCACGCGGGGCTGGCGCCGCGACTGGCCGACGCGGCGGGCGCGACGCTCGCGATGGGCGCTGGAGACGCGCCGCTCGTCGCCGACTACGGAATCGAACGCGAGCGGCGCCTCGAACGGGACCGCGAGACGATGCGATACTGGGGCGTTCCGGCCGACGCCGTCGAGCGCGTCGTCGCGGGCGATACGCCCTCGCCGATGCCGGAGTCAATTTCCGTCGAGCGACTCGCGGACGGCGACCGCCTCGCGGGCCTCGAGGCCGTCGCGACGCCCGGACACACGCTCGGCCACACGGCCTTCGCGCGAGACGACGCGTTACTGGTCGGCGACGCCGTATTGCCGACGTATACGCCGAACGTCGGCGGAAGCGACACGCGGACGCTCGCACCCGAGTCCGTTCAGTCCGTCCGCGAAGGCGGCGCAAACGACGGCGCGGCGCGTCGAACCGATCCCCTCGCCGACTTCCTCGAGACGCTCGACCGACTCGCGGACCGCTCGGAGCGGTTGCTGCCCGGCCACGGTACCTCGCTCGCAGCCGACCGGATCGAAACGGTTCGCGACCACCACGAGGAGCGATCGGCGCGCGTACTCGAGGTACTCGAACGTCGAGCGAACGAACCCGCAGCTCGCGCTGCTGCTGATACCGACGAAACAGCCGACCGGACGGGAACGACGCCGTGGACCATCGCCCGCGACCTGTTCGGTGATCTCGGGGGCTCTCACGTCAAGTTCGGTGCCGGCGAGGCGGCCGCTCACTGCCGACACCTCGAGCGGCGGGGCCTCGTCGGCCGGCGCTCGACGGATCCGGTTCGGTACGTCCCGCTCGACTAGCCGACGACGGACGGAGAAACACGGTCGTCGAGATACGGCGAGACGATCGGATCAATCGATTTCACCGCGGTAATCAGTCCCTTACCGCCGAATCGTCGGAGTAGTTACTCTGGAAAACTGTTCAAATATACTGTCAATCACGATATGAAGACAATAACCAAACACGATATGATCGGATCGTCAGCCATGGGAGTGAATGGGCGATCCGAGCGATCATCGACGTCATCGCGACTACGAACCGTCCTGGAGACGATCCTGTTTCGACCCGACGAACGGACCGTCGTCGAGGAGTGTCGACGGTGCGGGACGACGCGGGAGACCGGCGGACCGTGCTGTCCGACGTGCGGGTGCGACGAAATCGCACGCTATCACATCGGCTAACGGACAGTCCCACGCTATCACATCGGCTAACGGACGATCACGGTCGCGCGGATGGTCTCGAGGGTCACTCGAGTGAGACCGAGAGTGCTGCGGTCCCGGGGCTCACTCCAGGGAGACCGGGAGCGCTTCGGTCTCGATACCGTCGCGTCGACCGTCGAGTACGTCGAAGCGGTCGTTCCGTCGCGTCTCGAGCCAGTAGAGCAGTCGTTCTGCCCACTCGAGTTTTCGGGCCTTCGCTGAGTCGACTGACTCGTCGTCGAAGTCCCAGCCGACGAAGACGAGCGCGCCGGCTCCGAAGTGATCCGCGAGAAACGCCGCGCGGTCGCCGTCGGTGAAGCCGCCGAAGTTTCGCACCGGCCCGCGGGGTTCGACCTGCGTGGTCGGCAAGACGAACTCGTCCGCGCAGTCGGGGACGATATCGCGGACAGCGGGAACGTTGTCGCCGTGGGCGTGGACCGCGACCGGCACGCCATCGCGGGTCAGTCGACGAACCGTCTCCGGGTTCTTATCCAGATCCGTAACCATGCAGTCGACCTCGATTCCGCGGGCGGCGAGCACGTCGGCGGCCGTCGACGCCGCGACGACGACGTCCGCGGTCCGCGCTCGCTCGAGTTCCGCGTCCGTCTCGAGGGAGGGGCCGGCGCCGGCGATTGCGACCGTCGCGTCGCGGACACTCGAGAGTCGGGTGCGGTCGAATTCGTCGGTGAGCGACGCCAGGACGTCGCGTGCGCGTTCGTCGCCCGCTCGGCCGTAGCCGAAATCGGCGCGAATCGCCTCGTAGACCGGATCCCACTCGTCGAACTCCATGGCCGATGTGGGTCCCGCGGTCGTAACTGTGTTCGGTTCGACGGATGCCGTCGCTCGAGGGCGTGATTCGCCGGTGTCGCGTGCTGGCCCCGTCGAACCGCGACGCTCGACGAGTGGGCCGTCGCTACTCGACGTAGTACCACAATAATTCCGTGTTGTGGGCCGGGAGTCGCCTCCGAAGTACCCCTACCCAGGAGGCCGCCCGGCGTCCACTCCCTCTTTTCGAAGCCTCCGGCATAAGCTTTCTCTTACTCAAGCATTTCTGAGAGCGAGTCCGCGATCGCTGCTAAATTGTCGTCTCTTCGGCTGAGACAGTCAGATACAGCGGAAATACTCGATCGAGTACCGAGCAGAAGCAAGCGATCTGTGCTAACACTGAACACGTCTGCGTCGGTGTCGGCGACGACGGAGGTGACGCCGATTCGATCGTTACCGTCGAGTCCGTCGATCTCGACGGCGAGCGTCGACCACTCGTCGGCGACCGCCGGATCGATGCCTCGTTCGTCGAGGTGGACGCGAAGGTCGCGACTCGAGCGAACGTCGAGTTCGCAGACCGAAAGGTCGCCGTCGTTGACGCGGGAGCGCTCGGTGAACGCGTCGCCGATGAGCGCCGCGTCGCGGGTCTCCACGACGTCGTGGGTTCTGATCACGTGCGCGCCGCGTTCGACCGCGAGCGACGTCGCCGCGAGGCTGACCGGCAGGCGGTCGTCGGTCTCGCGGTCCGCGATCTCTCCGAGGAAGTTCTTCCGATTGATCGAGACCAGCATCGGCTTGCCGAGTGCGCGGAACTCCCGCAGGCGGCGGAACGTCTCGCGATCGTCCGCGAGGGTCTGGGCCTCGCTCCAGCCGCCGAACGCGGGATCGACGATCGTCTTGTCGGTCAGACCGTTCTGCTTGAGGGACTCGTAGACCTGATCGACGTAGTCGGCCTCGGCGGCCCAGTCGGCCGATTTCCGTGCGCCCCAGTCGGTCTCCTCGACGGCGCCCGGTCGCTCGAGGTCCGGCGGACTCGCCATCTTCGCGACAGCAGCGTCGTACTCCTCGCAAACGGTCGGCATCTCCGGGTCAGCGAAGCCGGCGATGTCGTTGACCATATCGAACCCCTGCGAGAGCGCCTCGTCGGCGACCGCGGCGTATCGCGTCTCGATCGAGAAAATCGCGTCCCCAGAGACGCTCTCGATCGTCTCGAGGGCGACGTGGAGTCGGTCGAGTTCCTCCTCGGCCGACAGCACGTCGAAGCGCTTGTTCGCCGACTCGAGGCCGATATCGACGATCTCCGCCCCCTCGTCGATGAGTTCGTCGTCGACGTATCGCGCCGCCTCGCCGGGGTCGTCGTAGACGCTCGGATCGTAGGGCGACTCCTTGCTGACGTTTAACACGCCCATGATCCGCGGTGGATAGTCGTCGCCGATCCCCAGTCCCGCCGCGTCGACGTTGTCCATACCGTGACTGTGGCCACCAGCCCCAAAGGTATCGCGGTTGTCGACGACTGCGGCGCCGACGAGACGGTTCGTTCGCCCGCCGACGGGGTGCTCAGCCCGCCCGACTGCGGTCACACACCGTCCCGTACGGTCTCCATCGGATCCGTGACGCAGACGACGCCCGGACGGGAACGGTCGAACGAGTCATCGCCGTCGAAATTGTCGCCGCCGGTACTCGTTTTCGATTCCGGATCGGTCCTCGAAACCGTGACGCCGGTCCGGACCCAGCGTCGGCCCTCGACCGACACGAATCGGTCGGCGGTCGCGTCCGGTCGGTCCACGTATCGCTCCATCGTCCCCGGCCCGTCCACGACGAGCGTGTCGCCGCGTTCGGGCACGGTATCGTCCTCGAGGGTCCGTGTGTCGATCTCCGAACGCGTCCGCGCCTCGACGCCCGGAAGCGTTTCGCCGAGTCGGCCCGCCTCGACGTCTGCCGGCGTCCTGACGTGTGTCAGGCCCGTCTCCGGGCGGCCGCGAACGCGGATCGCCTCGCCGGCGTCGACCCGTTCCTCGAGCGGCGCCGCCGTTCGTTCGACGACGACGGCGTCGGTGACGTCGGCGTCGGTGGCGCCGAGCGATCGCACCGCGTCGTACTGCGCCGGCGCGAGAAACGTCCGATCGGCGGCGCCGGTCGCGAGCAGCGACCGGGCCGTCTCCGGCGTCCAGTCGTCGACGGGAACGTACCGACCGCCGCCGAATATCGCCGCCGTCGCGCCGTACAGCAACTCGAGCGGGTCCGAAAGCGAACGCGAGCCGAGGTGGCGAACGGCACCGCCGTCCGGCGTCCGTGAATCGGGCACCGACGACCCGTCCGTTGCGGACCCGAGCAACGACTCCCCCACGTCGCCGGCTGCCGCGAGGGTCTCGTGGGTGTACTCCACGCCGAGCGGATCGCCGTCGGAACCGGTGCCGTAGGCGAGTAGCGCGCGGTCTCGGTCCGCCCGCCGCGCAACGTCGACACCCGTCCGACCGCCGGCGAGGTTCAAGCTACTGTTCTCGAGCAGGCGCTCGAGCGCGATGCCCATTCGCGCGTCGCAGTCGACGGTGATGACGACCTGAACCGCCTCCGATCGGTTGATTATCGGCAGAAACGGCGTCTCGTCGGTGACGTAGGCCCTGGCGTCGACCTCGTTCAGGATGGCTCTGATCGTTCGATTATCGACGTCGGGCGGGATGGTGACCGGCACGCTTCCGTTTCTGAGTGCGCCGTAAACGGCGACCAGAACCGCTCGAGGCGTCGAGAGGCGAATCGCGACGGCGTCGTCGGGAGAAATGCCTCGGTCTCGGAGTCCGCCGGCGAACGCGTCCGTCATCGACCAGAGTTCCGAGAACGTCACGGGATCGTCGCCGTCGATCGCCACCGACGACTGGTTGTTCATCACACGATCGCGCAACTCGGCGACAGCGTTAGTCATTACACGGGCGAGGAGTTCGCGTATGTTTAATCTTCTGCGAATATCTGATTGAATTGTGGGTGGGATTCTGAGGAGAGCATATTTCCTAGAGGATTCGTCGGTTCTGGCTGAAACGACGATCGATCTGGACGTTCGTCGTGTCGTCTCGTCACCTCCGTGTAGCCCGGGGCTGCTCTCCCGGCCCTACAGACGGGTCACTCCTCGTCGTCGTCCTCGAGTACCGCCAGCCGCGAATCCCGCAGGAGGACCTTCTTGACGATCGACGGGTTCTCGAGCAGGCGGTGTTTCGCGTGGGCGCCGCGGCCCCGTCCCCGACCCTCGCGTTCGGATTGAATCACGTTGAGGAAGTTCTGTTCCTGGAGGATCTCCTGGACGCGACGCTCCGAGAGCACGTCGAAGTCGAGCTGGTGAGCGATCGACTTGTACTGGTTGTAGATGATCTTCGTCGGGAACTCCTTCTCCGAGCTGTTCTCGGTCAGGATCGTCAGCGCGTAGAGGATCGCCTTGGCCTGCTGGGGCGAGCCCTCGATCAGTTCGTTGAACCGGTCGGCCTCGGTTTTCTCCTTGGCGTCGCGAACGTGGTCTGCCGTCACGCGGGTCGCGTTCTGTTTTTTCGCGATCCGGCCCGCGTTCCGGAGGATGTCGATCGCCTTGCGCGCGTCGCCGTGTTCCTGGGCCGCGAGCGCCGCCGTGAGCGGAATCACGTCGTCGGAGAGCACGCCGTCGTGGAACGCGTCGCGGCGCTTCTCGAGGATTTCGACCAGCTGGTTCGCGTCGTACGGCGAGAAGACGAGTTCGTCGCGGGAGAGACTCGATTTGACGCGCTCGGAGAGGTGGTCGGGAAAGTCGATCTTGTTCGAGATGCCGATGATGCCGATGCTCGAGTCCGAGATGCGTCGATTCTCGCCGGCCCGCGAGAGTTTCCGCAGGACCTCGTCGTCCTCGAGCATGTCGATCTCGTCTAAGATGACGATGGTAACGTCGGTGCAGTGATCGACGGCTTGCCAGAGGCGTTTGTAGTAGTCGCCGGTGCCGAGTCCCCGGTCGGGAACGGTGATGCCGCTCCGATCGGATTCGTTGACGATCTGGGCGATCGTCTTGACGATGGAGGCCTCGGTGTTTTGCTCGCCGCAGTCGATGAAGGCGTACTTGACTCTGACGTCGTCGCGCTGTGCTTCCGAGATGACGCGCTGGGTGACCGACCGGGAGATCAGCGACTTCCCGGTTCCGGTCTTCCCGAAGATGAACAGGTGGTTGGGCTCACTCCCGAAGATCGCGGGATTCAGGGCGTCCGCCACCCGTTGCATCTGCTCGTCGCGGCCGACGATCCGATCCGGGCCGGGCAGGTGCGTGATCTCGAGCAACCGCTCGTCGGCAAACACCGGATCGTCGTACCGAAAGAGTGGATCACGATCGTCGTTGGCGGACATTGCGCTACCACGTGGCTTTCTACCGAACTGAAATAAAGGTATGGAGATCGATCGCGGATGTAAATTTCGGGTACTAGAGCCGTACGGTGGAGAGACGACCTCGATTCGGTTGTTCACCAGAACGCAGGACCCTCGCGTTTCTAAACACCTGGTTGAATCGCGTCGATCGAGTACGTCCAGAACGTGGCAACCACCGACACCCCCATCGCGGATGTAACGCTGACGCCGGTTTCCGTCGGCATTCGAACGACAGTGGATCGCGACTCGAGATGCGCCACGGGACTCAGGAGTCTGGAAACGGCGGGCGAATACCACCGGTATCGGACGCTATTGCCTGAAACGACGCTCTCACTCGAGCCGTTGGGGACACACACCCCCCTCGCGTTTGTAACGACGAACGGGTGGGTGGGGTGGAAAATTATTCCCGAATGTTGGCCGATCTGGGATTTTCTGCCCCGAGATTACATCCGCGACGGAGGTGTGTTCCACGAATAGACCGCCACACGAATACAGCGTTACATACGCGAAGGGGGTGTGTCCCCCCTTCGCGAACGCAGTACTGTAGTACGGATCGAATAGTGGCGGTTCTCTCCGTCAGACGCCGGATTTTCACACGTGACCATAGTGGGGGTGATCGCCCACCAGTGACGGAGATGGCGACGGTGACGGAGATGGTATCCACGATCGCAACGATGGCAGTACCGATACGATCGCGACAGGGACATTGACGACACCGATACCAGGACAGACGAAACTGATACCAGAACAGACGACACCGATACCCGGACGTTAAGCGACACAACTCGAGATCGGTCGAGACCAGCGACAAGATGACGACTCGAGAGGAGAGCGTGATTTCCGGGAAGTGATGAGGATCACTCTCTAGAATTATCTTCTAGACTAGAAATACTACTTCTAGACTAGCTAGTAAGACTAGCTAAGAAAGACGAAGACGGTAACTAGATGTGAGGTTCTGTAGGGTGATCAAGGATAGATCAGGCTAGTGGCGGTCCAAGCCTGAACTGATGGGGCGGATCGTGTGATGTGGTCCGATTCGACCCATCAGTCGACGGTTGGAACGGTACTAGATCGAGGAAAGAGTCGATCACGGTCACACAGTCACGAAACACCACACCCGATCGCTCCCATTCTCGCTCGAGTCCGCTCGGAACCGAAACGGCTACTCCCCTCCTCGAGTGGATATGCGACACTGAACGATGACTCCCGACCCCGCCAGCGATCCCTCGTCCGACCGCACGCCGCCGGCAGTCGCCGTCGTCGACGCCCAGGCGCCGGGGAACGTCGGAACGATCGCTCGAGCGATGAAGAACTTCGGCTTCGAGGAGTTACTGCTGGTCGACCCGCCCGAACTCGATCCGGACGGTGAGGCCTACGGCTTCGCGGGTCAGGCCCGCGAGGACATCCTCCCGAACGCGGCCGAGATTTCGTTCGACGACCTCGTCGATACCTATCACACGATCGGCTGTACCGCGGTGACGAACGAAGACGACCGCAGCCACGTTCGCTTTCCGTTCTCGACGCCGGCCGAACTCGCCGAACGACTCCCGACCGTCGAGGCCCCGACCGCGCTCGTCTTCGGTCGCGAACGGGTCGGTCTGACCAACGAGGAACTCGCGCGGATCGACGAGATCTGCTCGATTCCCGCCAGCGCCGACTACCCCGTTCTCAACCTCGGACAGGCGGCGACGATCACGCTCTACGAACTTCGATCGCTGACGCTGACCGACGACGGAACGCAACTCCCCGACGTCGACCGCGTTCGTGCGCCCGAACCGACCGTCGACCGCCTGTACGATCAGTGGGACGACCTCCTCCGCGAGATCAACCATCCCGAGGAAAAACACGACAAGACGATGCGACTGCTCCGACGGGTGTTCGGCCGGGCCGACCTGACCGAGCGCGAGGCGAATACCCTTCTCGGCGTCCTCCGGCGGGCGACGGAACGGCCCGCCGAGCGGTAACGACCGCAACGGCTCGGCGCGACGCCGTCTCCCGGCGACGACGACACCTATCGCACCCTATCGCGACTCGACGGCCGTCGTCTCACGCTCGTCCGCACTCGATCGCGCGCTATCGGTCTCCGGCTCGTCCGCACTCGAGCGTGCGCTATCGGTCTCCGGGACAAATTGGCCGCCCTCGGAAACCGTTCCGATCCAGCCGCACTCGAGGCAGGCGAACAGCCCCTGTCCGTCGACCAGCGACGAACCACATTCGGGGCAGTCGGTTTCGACGTCGGGCTTCGCGTCGGTACGCTCGGATTCTGATTCGGGTTCGGTTCCGAGCGGCGTCGGGCGGTCGCCCGTTCGGAGCGCAGCGATGGCCTCGTCGGAGGTGTGCGTTTCGTCGGTCGTCTCGTCAGTGTGGGGGAAGACGCCGACGAGTTCGTCGTCCGCGTAGAGTTCCAGACACAGCAGGGGCGTCACGAGCAGTTTCGTCGTCTCGCCGGTTATTTGCGAGGTCGTCGTCCGTTCGCGAAACGGGGGACGGACGCTCACGCCGCGTCGGTCGGCCCACCGCTCGAACCGCTCGAAGCTCTCGAGGGCCTCCTGATACGGGCTGTCGTCGCTCAGCGCGATCTCTTTTGGCCAGCTGCGAAGCAACAGATCGTCGACCGCCCCTTCGGATTCGCAGGCACGGAGGGTCTCAATCTGCCGATCGACCGGCTCGAGCAACAACGGCGCACGGACGTGGCAGACGGCCGTGATCTCGCTCGGTTCTGTGTCTGTCATGCGTTAGTAGATGGTGCCAGTCTGTAAACTGATAAAGGTTTTCGACGACGCAGATATGCAGATCTATCTATATTTTATGATTGTTCGTCGAACTCACCAGTCAAAACGCGGAGTATCGAAACCGGGGTCAAACTCGCAGGAGATCTGTCCGTCGGCCGACGCGTCAGAGCGTGGTCGACCGCGTCCCGAGCAGCGAGCGAAGCAGCGCCCGGAGGGCCTCGCGTTTGATGAGGACGAAGCCAACGAGGATGACCGCCAGTCCGAGCACCGTCACCGAGTCGACGACCTGGCCGAGCAGGAGCCAGCTCACGCCCATCGCGACGACGGGTTCGGCGTAGCCGACGAGGACGACCTGCGTCGCGCCGCTTCGCTCGAGCAGTTCGAAGTACAGCAGGAAGGCGAACACACCGGAGATCAGCGTCAGGTAGCCGAACGTGAGGAGCGCGGCCCCCGTCCACTCGATCGCGGCGACGGATTCGCCGCGCAGTCCGGCCCAGGCGAGCAGGACGCCGGCCCCGATGACCATCGCCCAGGCCTGGAGCGACTCGAGCGGGAGCGTCGACTCGATCGGGCGCACGAGCACGGTCCCGAGGGCAAACGCGGCCGCCGAGGCGAAGACGAGCGCCGCACCCAGCGTTACGTCGCCGCCCAGCGCCGAGGGCGACGGTTGGACGATCGCGACCACGCCGAGGAGGCCGAGGACGAAGCCGACGATGCCGGCGGGTGCCAGTCGCTCGTCGGGAAGAAGCACGCCGGCGAACGCCGCCGTGAGGATCGGCGCCGTGCTGGCGACGGTCGCCGCGAGCGCGCCGGAGACGTACAGTTCGCCGAGATACAGCAGGCCGTGATAGAGCGCGATGACGAACACGCCCGCCAGCGAGACCGCGAGCCACTCCGAGACGGTCCTCGGCCAGAGTCGGTCGGTGACGAGTGCCGCGTAGCCGAAGACGATCAGCCCCGCGATCGCGTATCGAAATCCGGCGAACAGCAGCGGTGGAACGTACTCGAGGCCGATCTCGATCGCGACGAACGAGCTCCCCCAGCAGAGTGCGAGCATCGAAAACAGCACCGTTTCGCGGTGCCGGTTTGGAATGAATCCGGTAAGAGTCATACCAAATTCGAAGCTGACGGTACTATTTGAACGCTTCTACAAGAGAACCGAAATAGACGAATTTAGAACCACACATATGGATTTCATCCGAGTACTCTCTCACTAGTACAGTAGGTATTGGAGAGAACTACAACCATATCAGTCACAAGAGGTATTTCGTCGCCGCCCGAAGGACGCCCATGGACGAGCGCGACGTGCGACTGTTGAAGGCGATCTCCGAACTCGAGACGGGCAGTCCCGAGCGACTCCACGAAGCGACGGGTATTCCGGTCTCGACGATTCACTACCGACTCAACAACCTTCGCGAGGAGGGGATCATCGCGAACGATCGCTACGAGATCGACCTCGAGGAACTGGGTCTCGGCGTCACCGTACTGGTCGAGATCCACGCCGACTACCAAGGCTCCTACGAGTCCTTTGCCGATCAGTTGCTGACCGTCGAAGGGGTCACGAACGTCTACTTCACGATGGGCGAGACGGACTTCATCGTGATCGCGCGGCTGAGCGACAGCGGCATGGTCGAGCGACTGATCGCCGAGTTCGAACAGCTCGAAGGCGTCGACCGGACGGACTCGACGTTCGTCATTTCGGCGATCGAAGAGCGCGATGCCCTCCAGAGCTACGAGTTAGAGACGTTGCTCGAGGAGTTGACCGACAACTGAGCGAAGACGAGAACCGAGGACGACTGACCGCGTTCGGCCCGGAATCGCGTTCAGTTACCGATTCGTCGTCGCGTCGATCGGGTCGACACCGACCTCCAGTCCGTCCTCCGCGACGATGATGTCGCCGTCGAACTGCGCCGCGACGCCGGAACGGATCGCCTCCCGGTCGCGGTACGGTAGCAGATGGGTCAACACGACGGTATCGACGGCCGCATTCGAGGCAATCTCGCCCGCCTCGGACGGATCGCAGTGCGTCTCGTGGAGTCCGGCTCGCTTCTCGTCGGGGAGCTCCGACGTGTACTCGTCCCAGACGTACGCGTCCGTGTCCTCGTCCGTCGGGGGATCGTCGGCGACCGGTGCGATACAGCAGTCTTGAACGAGCAGATCCGCGCCGTCCGCGATCTCGACGATTTCGTCGCACATGCTCGTATCGCCCGAGAGGACGACCTCTCGTCCAGTCTGCGTATCGGTAATTCGGTAGGCGTAGGCCTCGATCGAGTGATCGACTTCGCGGGCTTCGACTCGCCACCGACTCGTTTCGATCACCGACCCATCGTCGACCGGATCGGTTTCGACGTCCCAGATCCCGTTCGACGGATAGCCGACCTCTTCTCGGTACTCGATGTCTTCCTCGTAGATGTCGTACAGCGACTCGAGCAGCGTGTCAGTCCACGGATTCGGGCCGTGGATTCGGAGCGTCTCGGATCCGTTCCCGCGAGCCCAGTTCGTGATGGCGAAGTTGAAGAACTCCGCGTTGTGATCGATGTGGTGGTGGGTAAAGAACAAGCGATCGATCGAGCCGGGATTGATCCCGTTTTCGAGGAGTCGGGTCACTGTTCCCGGCCCGCAGTCGAACAACAGCCGTTCGTCGCCGATCGAGACGAGGATACTGGTCCCCGCGCGATCCGGCAGGGGAACTGGACTCCCGGTCCCGAGTAGTGTGACCTTCATATGTACTCCTGGAGGACGTCGACGCACTCTTCGGACACTTCGACGATGTCGGGGTCGTCGAGATCCCGCGGATGGGGTTTCTCGACGGCTCTGTTTTCGACGATTCGGGCGGGCCGCTGGGAGAGCACCAGCACCCGCTGGGAGAGAAACGCCGCTTCGAGAGCGTTGTGAGTGACGAAGACGATCGTCTTGCGCTCTTGCTGCCAGATGTCGACGAGGTCCTGGCGCAGTTCGCGTGCAGTAATCTCGTCGAGCGCGCCGAACGGTTCGTCCATCAGGATCACGTCGGATTCGATGGCCATCGCCCGTGCCAGCGCAACTCGCTGTTTCATGCCGCCAGAGAGCGATTGCGGGTACTCGTCGGCGAACTCAGAGAGGTTTACCAACTCGAGGTAGCGGTCGACACGCTCGTCCCACTCAGATTCGGGGATGCCCATCCCCTTGAGGCCGAACTCGATGTTGTAGCGGACCGTCCGCCAGTCGAGGAGTCTGGGCTCCTGGAAGACGAACCCGACCGTCGTCTCCCCGTCGTCGGTCCCGACGGTTACCGACCCGCTCGTCGGCTCCTCGAGGTCGGCGATGAGATTCAACAGGGTCGACTTCCCGCAGCCGCTGGGGCCGAGAATCGAGACGAAATCGCCCGGCTCGGCCTCGAACGACAGCTCTCGTAGCACCTCGAGGTGAGAGCCGTCTGCCTGTCGGTAGGATTTCGAGGCGTTCTCGACGGTGATTGCCGTTCCCTGTACCTGTCTCGAATCCGAATTCGTATCTGTTGATTTGCTCATCTGTGTCATATCGTCACTCGCTGGTTATCCGAACTTTCCTGCCAGGCCGTCGCCCGCCGCTCGAGGGGTTTGAGGATGCCGAACTCGACGGCCATCATGACCAGCGTGAAGCTGAGCGTCCAGCCCAGCACGCCGACGATCGAGTAGACCTGGAACTGCTGGTTGATCATGTAGCCGACGCCGCTGGTCAGCGCCAGCAGTTCGACCAGCACGACGATCTTCCAGCACAGCGCTAATCCGAAGCGGGCCGCCGCGAGCATGTACGGCATCAGCGTCGGGATCAGCACGTCCCGGAAGATATCGCGTCGTGAGACCTCGAAGGCGTGGGCCATGCTGATCAGGTCGTTGTCTAACGACTGCATTCCCTTCCAGAAGTTGAAGACGATCATCGGCGTCGCCAGGATGAACAGCGAGACGTACGCCGTCATGTTCGAGACGCCGAACCAGATGATCGCCAGCACGACGATTCCCAGTCCCGGAATGGTGATGCCGATCAGCACGAGAATCTCGAAGAAGTACTCCGCGCGCTTGTACAGCCCCATCACGATTCCAAGCAGGATGCTCACCGTGTACGCGGCGCCGAAACCGATCGCAACCCGCTGGATCGTATCCGCCGCGTGGACGAAAAACTCCCCGCTGGCGACGATCGAGACCGTAAAGGCGGCGACCTCCGTCACCGGCGGCAGAAAGTGGCCGATGAAAAACATCGCCATCACCTCCCAGGTGGCGAGGACGACCCCGATCGACAGCAACTGATAGAAGCGCTTCTCCTCGAGCAAACGGCGGCCGTATCGCCGGAACCCTGGTTCGGTTGCGGTTGCTTCAGACATCGATGACGTTGTAGATGTCGTCGGTCGGTTCGACCTCGAGGATTCCGAGGTCGTGGGCCTGTTCGACGAACTCGAGACCGGACTCAGCGAGATCGTCGGACCACTCCGTCGGATACGTTCCCGGGAGCCGTTCTTTCGCCAGTTCGATCTGCTCGTCGCCCTCGAGACCGATGGCGTCGGCGTAGGTGTCGATGACGTCGTCGAAGTTGTCTTCGATGTAGTTCTGCGTGTCGTACACCGCCGCTGCGAAGGCTTCAGCGTCCTCTTCGTTCGACTCGTACCACGACTGTTCCCACGCGACGTCGACCGTCGTCATCGGCAGCCCGGTCATCTCCTCCCAGGTTTCCTCGGGATCGAGCACGATTTCGAAGTCGTGTTCGACGAGCGCGTTCGTGATGAGCGGCTCGTGTAACAGGATCGCGTCGAGATCCTCGTCCTCGAGCAGTCCGATGCTGGTCGCGGGCGCGACCTCGCTCAGTTCGTAATCGTCCGGCTCCAGCCCGTACTCCTGTGCGAGGATCACGGCGACTTTGAGCCACGCATCGGCCTCCCTGCTCGCCCAACTGAGCTCCATTCCCTCGAGGTCCTGTGGCTCCTCGATGTCGGAGTCTTCCCTGGTAACGATGTACGCGTGGTAGTTCATGTACGGGCCGACGAGTTCGATCTGATTGTCCTCCCAGTTTCGTGTCGCGACGATCGAACCCATGTATGCGGCCGGAATGTCTTCGTTGAGAACGAGCTGCTGTTGGACCTGTGGCGGCGCAGCGAACGCTTCGCTTTGGATCTGAATGCCGTGGTCCTCATCGAACCCCTCATCCATGAGTGTCTCGGTCAACAGACCGGTCGTTCCACCTTCGGTCGTCCCTTTCGTGATGACGTCTTCGTCCTCACCACCGAGACAGCCTGCAAGCGACGCGGTCACACCAGCGATACCCGCTCCAGCGACGGATCGCAGCACCGATCGACGATCCAGTCGCCGCAAGTGGTTACTTTTGTCATGCCCCATGGTAACACCCAGTGTAACTCGTCATATAAAGGTTACTAATATTGATATCTTGAATTCGTAAATAAGACGCTTCAAGCCCCAAAACGCCTATATTGTGCGCCGTCCGGAACGCTCTATACTATCATTTATATTTGAGTGGCGTTCGCAAGATTCGAACGGCATAGCTGGCCCCTCAAGTCGTCCCCGCTGAACGAAATCTAGGGGTACGGTTCTCTCTGCTGGGAACTGCTCACACCGATCCCGTCGGTACTCGCATCTTCTCCGTTCGAACTATTCGAAAGCTTTTCGAGCTACGGGTGCTAGACTCACGCATGGAAAAGCGAACGCGTCCCAGTCAGCCGGTCACGACGACGCAGACGTCGTTCGAGGTATTCGAGTTGATCAAAGAGCGTGACGGGTTGACGCTCAGTGAACTCGACGCCGAACTCGATCTCGCGAAGAGTACGCTTCATCGCCACCTCGCAACGCTCGAAGATCTGGGGTATCTCGTTCGCGACGACGACACCTACCGCGTTGGGCTCTGGTTTCTCGACCTCGGGTTCTCGGCGATGCGCCAAAACGAGCTGTACCAGGTCGGCAAGGATCTCGCCGAGAATCTGGCCGAACAGACCGAACACACCGTCTGGCTGAGCGCCGAACAGAACGGGCTCGCCGTTCACATACACAAGGCGGTCGGCGGCAACCCGTTCCAGAACTTCGCGAACGTCGGCAAGCGGCGATTGCTTCACCCTTTGGCCGGTGGCAAAGCTATTCTCGCGTTCCTTCCGGAAGAACGCGTTCGATCGATCGTCGATCGCCACGGACTCCCCGCTCGAACGGAGAACACGATCACCGATGAGGCGGAGCTATTCGAAATGATCGAACGGACGCGCGAACGCGGGTACTCGGTCCAGTTCGGCGAGGCGATCGTCGGCTTAAACGGCGTCGGGGCACCGATCCGACTCGAGGGCGAGGTCGTCGGGGCGATCGCGATCGCCGGCGCGGCGAACCGAATCCCGCGGGCGAAGATTCACGACGAACTGGCAGAGCAGGTGCTTGCGATCGCAAACGAGATCGAAGTAAATCTTCGGTACTCCTGATCAGCTACTCGAGCGGAACGGCGTCTACGGTATGGATACGCGACTGAAGCGCGCTCAGGCGCGCTTTTGAATCTCCTCACGTAGCAACTGACTCACGAGGTCGCCGTCGGCCTTCCCGCGCATCGCGCCCATACACTCGCCCATGAGGCCGGAGAACGCCTGCATTCCCTCTTCTTCGACCTGAGCCTCGTTGCGTTCGACGACCTCGACGACGGCCTCGCGGACTTCCTCGTCGTCGGCGCCGCCGAGCCCGGCCGACTCGGCCGCCTCTTCGGCGGTTCGATCGGGTTCCTCGGCCAGTTCGGTCAGCAGGTCCGGCACGCCCTCGTTGGGCAGATCCCCGGTCTCGGCCATTTCGAACACGTCCTCGAGGTGCTCGCGCGTGAGGTTCTCGACGGGGACGTCGTCACGTCGGAGTTCGGTCAGCGTCGACTCGAGGGTCGACGCCGCGAGCGTGGGATCGATACCGTCGGCGACGACGTCCTCGAACAGGGGCATGTGCTGGCCGTAGGCGACCTGCTCGGCGAGTCCAGCGCCGAGGTCGTACTCGTCCTGATAGCGCTCGACCTTCTCGGTCAGCAGTTCTGGTTCGGGGACCTCGCTCGGGTCCGGTTCGACCGGCGGCACGTCCGTCTCGGGGTACATCCGCGCCGCGCCGGGCAGCGGGCGCAGGTAGCGGGTCGTCCCGTCGTCGTTCGCGCCGCGGGTCTCCTCGGGGACGCCCTCGAGGGCGGTCCCGGCGCGTTCGGCGGCGGCCTCGATGGCGGCTTCGGCGACGTCGGCGTCGGCGGCGACGATCGCCACGGCGTCCTCGGGACCGGCGCCGACGGCGTCGCGAAGCGCGTCGACTTCGGCCTCGGTCACGCCGTAGGCCGGGAGTTCGTCCGTGTGGAAGATCCCGCCGGCGCCGTGGCGCTTGGCGTGGTCGGAGAGTTCGGTGCCGAGCCGGCGGTCGGGCGCGATTTCGCGGCCGACGATGCCGTCGAAGCCGTAGAGCGGGACGGCCGTCACCGATCCGCCACTGTTGAGCGCGCCGGCGATGACGCCGCTGTCGGTTCCCTCGAAGACCTCGGTCACGTCCTGAACCTCGCCGACGGAGGCTTCGCGCTCCTCGAGTTCGTCGCGGATGGCGACGAGTTCGGCCTGTCGGCCGACCTCGTTGCGGACGATGTCGTCGATGTCGTCTAAGCTCTGGACGCCTTTGATCTCGACGCGCGCGCCCTCTTCGATGGAGACGTTGACGTCCTGGCGGATCGTCCCCAGGCCGCGTTTGACCTTCCCCGTCGAGCGCAACAGCATGCCGATTCGCTCGGCGGCCTCGAGGGCCTGCTCGGGCGAGGAGATGTCCGGCTTCGTGCCGATTTCGACCAGCGGAATGCCGAGTCGGTCGAGGCTGTACCGGACGCCGTCGGCCGTCTCCTCGACGCGCTGGGCGCTTTCCTCCTCGAGGAGGAGATCCTCGATCCCCACCGCGCCGTCGCTCGTCTCGATCTCGCCTTCGGTGGCGATCAGCGTCGAGCGCTGGAAGCCGGAAGTGTTCGAGCCGTCGACGACGATTTTGCGCATGACGTTGGCCTGATCGACCGGATGCATCGCCATCAACTGGGCGATCTCGAGGGCCGTCTCGAGGGCTTCCTCGTCGAGTTCGTGGGGCGGTTCGTCGTCTTCCTCGACCAGACAGGTCGTGTCGTAGGCGAGGTACTCGAACTCGCGTTCGACGCGACTCTCCTCTAAGGCGGCGTCGTCGATCTCGCCCAGTTCGCTTCGCGTCGGGTGGAGGTATCGCGTGAACGTTCGCGTCGCCTCCTCGGGCTCGCGAAGCTCGGTCGGACACTGACAGAACAGCTTCGTCGCCGTATCGAGTTGCTGGTGGATCTCCAGCCCGGCGACGAGTCCGAGCTCGTCGTAATCGTACTCGCTCATTGGCGCCCACTCGGAGGCGGAGCGGTAAAAAACCGTCCAGTTGCGTCCAGCGCGACGGCGGTCGGAGTCGAGTACGGGAGGGGCCTCGAATTCGGGTTCGGTTCCGTTTCGAATCGCAGACGCAAGCACAACTGGTACCTTCGGCTGTCAACGAAGCAACGTATGGTTCGAGCCTCGACGATCGTGATCGTCCTCGCGATTATTCTCGGAATCGGTCTCATACCCATTCCCGTTATCCCCGGTGTCGGCATCCTCGTCGGCATCTCGGGAATCGTTCTCGGAATCGTTCTCCGACTTCTCGGGTACTAACGGCTAGTCGCTCGAGGAGTCGGCCGAAACGCCGGCGTTCGAGCCCGGACTCGAACTCGACTCTGCGCTAGCGCAGAGTCGAGTTCGAATTTGAATCTGAACCCGAACTCGATCCTCCCACCACACTCGAGTCGGAGCCGCCGTCCGTGGCTGTCGACCGGGTCTCTTCCTCGGCAGCGCCGGCCGATGACTCGGTCTCCAGTCCGGGTCCGGGTTCGGCGCCGATCACCGTGCTCTGTCCGTCGATACCGGTCTCGAGGGCATCCGCAACCGCCTCGAGAATCGTCTCCGGCGTCGCCGTCCACACCGCACTGTCGCCGGCCGCCGCAATAGCTGCTTTACCGTCCCGATCCTCGTCCTGCGTCGCGACGACCACCGCGTCCGCAACGTCATCGACCGTCTCGAGTAGCGACTCGGTCCCCATTCCGCCGGACTCGAAAACGCCCTCGGTGACGACGGTCACGTTCGCGTCGCGAACGCGCTCCTCGAACGCGGTCAGTTCGGCCGGCGAGAGCGACTCGAACGGGGCGACCTCGAGCGGCTCGATTCCGAGCGAGCGGGCCGTCTCGGCGGTCGTCTCGGTGGCGACGACGGGGCCGACCGAAAGCGCCAGCCCGGGTTCCCGCTCGAGTCGAGCGAGGGCGCTCGTCGCCGTCGGGCCGGTGCCCAGGACGTGCACGCGGTGATCGGCAGTGGCTGCGTCGCCGTCCTCGACATCGCCACCGTGCTCAGTGGCGCTCTCAGCGGTGGCCGGTCCCTCGCCTCCGAGGCCGACGCCGACCGGCGTCGGCAGCGCCGTCACCGTCTCCGTCCCCGTAATCGGGTTCTGCGTGACCGTCGCCGTCGCGTCGAAGACGTCCGAGAGCGCGTCGCCGGAGAGGACCTCCGACGGCGGCCCGCTCCGGTAGACCGCGCCGTCGGCGAGCATCACCAGCCGATCGCAGTACCGGGCCGCCAGATCGAGGTCGTGAATCGCCGCACAGACCGTTCGCCCGTCGTCGACGAGTTCGCGGACCAACTCGAGCGTCTCGAGTTGGTGGTTGACGTCCAGACTCGCCGTCGGCTCGTCGAGGAGCATTGCCGGCGTCGCCTGCGCGATCGCGCGTGCGAGAACGACTCGCTGGCGCTGTCCGCCGCTCACTTCGTCGATCGGCCGGTCAGCCAGTTCGGCCGTCCGGGTGCGCTCGAGGGCGTCGTCGACGACTTCCTGGTCCGCGCGCGTGGGACTCGAGAATCGCGAGCGATGCGGGTGTCGTCCCATCTCGACCACGTCGCGGACCGGAAACGAAAACGACAGCGTCGTGTCCTGGGGCACGACCGAGACCAGCCGGCTCGAGGTCCGCGAGTCGACCGCGTGGACGTCGACGCCGTCGATCGTAATCCGGCCCGAATCGGGCTCGAGTGCGCCGCTGATCAGCCGCAGCAAGGTCGTCTTCCCGGCGCCGTTGGGGCCGACGAAGCCGACGAACTCGCCGGGTTCGACGGTCAGCGAGACGTCCTCGAGGACCGAGAGGTCGCCGAAGGAAAGCGAGCAGTTCTCGACGGCGATCGTCGCAGGTTCGATCGGGTCGCTGGCCTCGTCCGTGGTGCCGTCGTTCGCCACCCCGTGGGCGTCATGGGTGCCGTAGGTGTCGTGGCCGTCGGAGTTGTTTTCGTCCCGATCGCCGTCAGCGGTTCCGTCGTCGTCGTTTCGATTATCGAACACAGTCATACTGCGTGCACCTCTCGACGGGTCAGCAGGAACAGGAAGAAGGGCGCGCCGAGCGCGGCCGTGATGATGCCGACGGGAACGATCGGCGTCGCGATATCGGGGCCGAACGGGATCGGGATCGCCCCGAGTCGGGCGATCGTGTCGGTTATGACGAGAAACGAGGCGCCGGCGAGCGCGCTGGTCGGCAGCAGGATTCGGTGGTCGGGGCCGACGAGCAGCCGCATGATGTGGGGGACGACGAGGCCGACGAAGCCGATGACGCCGGCGACGGCGACGCCCGCGGCGGTGACGACGCTCGCGAGCGCGAGCAAGAGGAGTTTGGTCCGCTCGACGTCGACGCCGAGGTGGTGGGCGTCCTCCTCGCCGAGCAGGAGCACGTTCATCTCGCGGGTGTACGCGAGCAGGATGCCGACGCCAGCGATCGTCACCGGCAGCGCGAACTGGACGTCGCTCCAGGTGCTGTTGTGGAGGTGGCCCATCATCCAGACGACGGCCTCCCGAAGGTCGTCGCCGCTGTGGACGAGCATGTAGGAGATCATCGCGCCGAGGAAGGCCTGGATCGCGACGCCGGCCAGCAGGAGGGTCGCGACCGGCGTCCGCCCGCCCTCGGTGGCGATCGCGTAGACGAGAAACGCGGTTCCTAACGCGCCGATGAACGCCGACAGGTGCAGGCTGCCCAGCGGCACCAGCGCGGGAAACGCGATCGCGGCGACGGCGCCCGCGGCGGCTCCCGAGGAGACGCCGATGATCGACGGATCCGCCAGCGGATTCCGGAAGAACCCCTGCATGACCGTCCCGGCGGCCGCCAGGGAGAACCCGACGATCGCCGCCAGCACGATGCGGGGGAGTCGGATGTCTCCGACGATGGTCTGGTGCGTTCCCTGCACCTCGAAGTCGAAGACGGACGTGTACTCGACTCCCGGTAGCGGAACGTCGACGCCGATTCTCGGGAGCGTCGCCGTGCTGAACGAGAGCTCTGACGGGACGACGACGGCGTTCAGGGCGGCCATCGCGACGGTTATCGGATCGATTTTGACCGGCCCGAGCGCGGCGCTCCCGATGACGACGCCGACGAGAACGATCGCTAGCCCCGCCGACCAGCTCGCGGTGCGGACCGGACGATACATCGTCTACAACCTCGATTGGCTTAGACAAATATTTGTTGAAGTAGGGGAAGACGTAGAGACGATGCGAAAACAGCTAACCGTTCTGATCACCGTTGCGCTCGCGATATCGCTCGCCGCTCCGTTCGTCGGAGCCGCAGCCGCAGCGGGAACGGGGGTCGAAGACGGCGAGGCACAGTGTGAGTATCCGCTCGAGATAACCGACGCGACCGGCGAGGAGGTGACGATCGACGAGGAACCCGATTCGGTCGTGACGCTGTACCCCGGTGACGCACAGCTCGCGTACTCGATCGGCGCCGAAGACAACGTCGTCGGCATGCCGGTCGGCGAGTACACCGACTCGCTCGACGCTGGCGACCGCACGGATATCAGCGAAGACGACGGCACGACGCCGAACGCCGAGGAAATCGTCAATCTCGATCCCGACGTCGTCCTCGCCGCGAACGTCGCTATGTCCGACGAGGATCTCCTCGAGACGCTCGAGGACGCAGGCATCACGGTCGTGGTTCTCGACACCGCCGAATCCTTCGAGGACGTCGAGGAGAACGTCCGAACGACCGGCGAGGTAACCGGCGAATGTGACGGTGCCGAGGAGACCATCGAGTGGATGAACGAGCGACTCGACGTCTACGAGGCGGCCCTCGAGGGCGAAGACGCGCCGCTTGCGTACTACGACAGCTACGACGACGGGTCGACGTTCGGTGCGGAGACGTTCCAGCACGATATTCTGACCGCGGCGGGACTCGACAACCTGGCTGCCGAAGCCGGCGAAACCGGGTGGGTAGCGATGAACCCCGAGAGCGTCGTCGCCGAGGATCCGGAGTGGATCGTCTACCCCGACTGGAGCGACGAACCGCCGAGCGAGACCAACCTGCAGGAGACGTCCGCGTATCAGGAGGATACCGTCGTTTCCGTCGACGACAACGCGGTGAGTCAGCCCGCCCCCGATATCGTCTACGTGATCGAATCCCTCGTCGAAACCGTCCACCCCGACGTCTACGAGGAGATGGAGGGTGACCTCGAGGCGGTCGACGAAGAGTACGGCGTCGAGGACGGCGACGACGAATCGGAGGGCGACGACGCGAGTGACGATGCCGACGACACGATTCCTGGCTTCGGAATCCCCGCTGCGGTCGCCGCAGCGCTCGTCGCCGCCGCGTTCCTCACGCGCCGTCAGTAGGCGTCATCCGCCGCGCGCTTTTTGAAAAGCATTTACCCGTCGGACTGCCGAGATGAGTGTATGGTCGAGAACGTCATCTGGCCCGCCTACCTCGACGCCAATCGCACGCGTTCGGAGGGGCGGCGCGTCGCCCAGGATCTCGCGGTCGAAGAACCGACGGTCGACGAAATCGCGAAGGCCGTCCAGCAGATCGGCTACGACGCCACGATCGAGCGGGACAAAGCCTACTCCCGGGAGCACTGGGCCGACCGGGGCCGGGTCGTCGTCCGCGGCTCCGACGACTCGAAGAACGACCTCGTCCAGGCCGTCGCGGCGTACGTCGTCGCGATGCGCGAGTAACGTGCGCCGGGTTGGATCGGTCGTCCGGACCGCACAGGGACTGGCCGTGCTGCGGGCGGACGACACCGGCGGATCGAACGATAGCGACGCGGACGAGACCGTTCGGAACGAAATCGGAACCATGGTCGTCGACGACTCTCTCGAGTCGGTCGGCCGCGTCGTCGACGTCTTCGGACCGGTCGATCGGCCGTACCTCGCGGTGGCGCCCGACGACGACGTCCACCTGCCGGCGCTCGTCAGTTCGACGCTGTACGCTCGGTAAGCGCGTCCCCCGGCGCTCGAGCCGAACAGCAACGACGATTCGGAACGGCAACGGCGACCCACTACGGTTCGTCACCGGCCGAGACGAAAACGCCCATAGGACCGGGGTTCGAACCGCGGGCCATGAACCATCGGACGCGGGTCCTCGGCGCCGTCGGACTGACGGTCGCGCTCTTTCTGGCCGTGCAACTCGGCGCGCTGGCGCTGGTCGAGCCGTTTCAGGAGGCCGGCCACCAGACCGTCGAGAACCCCGACGACCCGACGAACAGCATCTTCTACTTCGGAATCATCCTCGTCGCGACGGCGTTCATGCTCGTCACGTTCAAGTACGACGTGCAGTGGCTGATCAAGGGCCTGATCATCGGCGTCAGCGTGATGCTCGCGTGGTTCGTCTTCGCCGAACTCGTGCCGCCGGTCGTCACCGCCGGTCCGATGAACGTCTTCGCCGTCCTCGGCGCCCTCGCCATCGGCGCGGCGCTGTACTGGTATCCCGAGTGGTACGTCATCGACGCCGCGGGGATCGTGATCGGCGCCGGCGCCGGCGCCCTCTTCGGGATCAGCTTCGGGCTCTTTCCCGCCATCCTGTTGCTCGCCGTCCTCGCCGTCTACGACGCCATCAGCGTCTACGGCACCGAACACATGCTCGACCTCGCCGAGGGCGTGATGGACCTCAAGATTCCGGTGATCCTCATCGTCCCGACGACGCTGTCGTACTCCTACCTCGAGGCGGGGACGGCCGACTCGCTCGAGGACCGGGACGAACGGAACGAACGAGACGGACGCGAGGAGGAAGACAGGCCTGCGGACCGAAAAGAGCGAGCGACGGCCGACGCTGGTGGGGACGAGGCCGGCATCGAAACAGACGCGGACGAGCGAAGCGAGAGCGGTGGTTCCTCGCTCGAGGAACGGCCGATCGACGACTCCCCAGAGGGAGACGATGTCGAGGGTGACACCGCCACCGCCACCGACGCCGACGCCAGTGTCGACGAGGAACCCGACGCCGACGGGCGCGACGCCTTCTTCATCGGGCTCGGCGACGCCGTCATCCCGACGATCCTCGTCGCGAGCGCCGCGTACTTCCTCGAGGCCGGAACGCTCGACGTGCCGGGAATCGCGCTGAATCTCCCGGCGCTGGGTGCCCTCCTCGGAACGACCGCGGGGCTGCTCGTCCTGATGGCGATGGTTCTCAAGGGTCGGCCACACGCCGGGTTGCCGCTGCTCAACGGCGGTGCGATCGGCGGCTACCTGCTCGGCGCGGTCGCGAGCGGATTGTCGATCACCACGGCGCTCGGATTCTGATCGCGATAGTCGGTTCGCGGCCAACCGACCCGGCGCCTGTAGCCGGCACACGTCGGCAGTACAGACGTAGCACCGTACAAATTATCCCGCGGACGACGGTCTCACTATGGTCCTCGGACGGTCCGCCGGGCGTACTACTCGTCCTCGTCGTCGCTGTTTCCGTCGTCGGCTTCGTCCTCGTCGACGATCTCGACCTCGACGTCCTCGCCGTGCTCGATCCCGGCGACCAGCGTATCGACGCGATCGGTTTCGTCATCCTCGATGGGCAGGTCGTCGACGTCGGGGTAGACGGCCATGATGACGAGGTGGTCGTCGTCGTGGTCTGGCTGGGCGACGTCGAGGCGGATGTCGACGTCGACCTCTCCCTGCAGCGTCGCCGTCCCCTCGTACGTGCTGAGCGACACCGTCGTGTTCAGCCCCTCGATGTCGTCGCTGTCGATCGCTCGTCCCCCGACGTTTCGCTCGAGGTCGAGTTCGTCGTACTGTCCCTGAACGTACTCGGCGAGTTCGGCTTCGCTCATGTCGCCGACGGGGTTGAACGTCTCGCCGGCGACGCTGACGTCCGGCGTCGAGACGAGGGCGAAAACGCCCGCGTCGGGTTCGTCGAGATCGAGCGGCAGGTCGATCGTTCGCGTGTACTCGCTGATGTAATTCGTCGCCTCGACGCTCTCGCCGGCGAACTCCCGCTCTTCGACGCGCTCGGTAGTTCCCTGGTACTCGTAGCCCGCCTCGTCGGCCGCCGCCTCGGAGACGCGGATCGGCGACGCTTCGAACGTCGTGACGTCGTCGAGAATATCACTGAGACAGCCGGCCGACGCGCCAATCGCACCGACCGCAGCAGCCGCAACGAACGATCGTCGATTCATACTACTCTGGCCGACCATTCTCGCAACGATAAATGTCGTGGTCCGAATCATATACTGTGAGCCGACCCGTTCTCGCTCGTTCCGGCTTCGACCGCGTCGATCTCGAGAATCCACAGACGACGCACCGCCGATAGCGTTTTATCGGCGACACGAGCCTCGAGTCGGTTCGAGCGCGCTACTCGCCCGACGGCAGCCGATACGTCGCGCCGTCGTCGGTGTCCTGTACCTCGACGCCGAGCGCCTGCAACTCGTCTCGAAGCTCGTCCGCGCGCTCGTAGTTGCCCGCCTCGCGCTCTCGCTCGCGAACGCCGAGGACGAGTTCGACCACGTCGCCGGCGAGGTCGGCCGAGCCGGTCGTCTCGCCGACGAACGAGAGCCCGAGCACGTCGCCGAGTTCCTCGAGCGTCTCGACGGCGTTCCGGAGCCCGCGGTAGTCGTACTCGTCGCGGCCCTCGAGGTGGGCGTTTACGGCCGTCGCGACCTGCAACAGCGCCGACTGGGCCTCGCGCGTGTTGAAGTCGTCGTTCATCGCCTCGACGAAGGCATCGCGGGCGTCGTCGACCGTCTCGCGCAGCGCTTCGTCCTCGACTTTCGTCCGCGCGTCGGGTGCGTCGAGCGCCTCGACGGCCGACTCGTGGGCGCGCTCGAGGCGATCCCATCGCTCCTCGGCCTCGGCGATGGTCTCGTCCGAGTAGAGTTGCTGGCTGTTGTACGAGCCCGCGGTGAGGAACGTCCGCATGACGTTCGTTCCCCACCGGTCGATCGCTTCGTCGACGGTGACGAAGTTGCCCAGACTCGAGGACATCTTCTCCTCGTCCATCTGAAACAGTTCGCAGTGGAGCCAGTACTTGGCGAACTGCTGACCCGTCGCCGCCTCGGACTGGGCGACCTCGTTCTCGTGGTGGGGGAAGACGAGGTCGCGACCGCCGACGTGGACGTCGAGCGTCTCGCCCAGGTGCGTCGTGCTCATCGCCGAGCACTCGATGTGCCAGCCGGGACGACCCTCGCCCCACGGGGAGTCCCAGGTCCGGGCGGTCTCGCAGGCCTCCTCCGCGGGTGCCGCGCCCTCGTGGCGGTGTTCCTCGATCGCCTCGGCGTCGACGCCGCCGGCCTTCCAGAGCGCGAAGTCGGCGGGGTTGCGCTTCTCCGAGCGCTCGTCGGGGTCGCCCTGCGATTCGATCTCGTCGAGTTCCTGATTCGAGAGCTTGCCGTACTCCTCGAACTGGGTCACGTCGAAGTAGACCGAGCCGTTGGACTCGTAGGCGTAGCCCTTCTCGACTAAGGTTTCGACGAGGTCGATGATCTCCGGGACGTGCTCGGAGACGCGCGGGTAGACCTCCGCGCGCAGGAGGTTCAGCGAGCGCATGTCGGCGAGCGTGCGCTCGATGTAGGTCTCCGCGACGTCGGCTTCGCCCTCGCCCAGGTCGTCCTCGCCGACGCGGGCGACGATCTTCTCGTTAATATCAGTAAAATTCTCGACGTGACGCACGTCGTAGCCGAGGTACTCGAGCCAGCGGTGCATGACGTCGACGTGGACCCACGACCGCGCGTGGCCCAGGTGGGGCGGGTCCGAGACCGTCAGGCCACAGTAGTAGAGGAGAACGTTCTCGGGGTCTTGTGGCTCGAACGGCTCGCGTTCGCCCGTCAACGTGTTCGTCACGTGTAGGGTCATTACCCACCCCTACCCGCGGCCGAAAGTTAAACGCTGTCAATACGGCGCTCGAGTGCGCTGGACGACTGCGAGCGCGCCGACCGACAGGAGTCCGAGAAGGGCGCCCGCGGCTAGCGTGGGAAACGCCGCGGCGTACCCCGCCCGATCGAGTGCGAGCCCGAAGACGACCGGCGAGACGACCGTCGTCGAGAAGCCGACGAGCGACTGCAGCGACAGCGCGGTCCCGACGCGCCGGTCGTCGACGACCTCCGTAACGAGTGTCGACGTGGGCGCGCTGTCGAGGGAGATGACGACGCCGTAGCCGAGCGTGATCGCGATCAGCACGGCGAGTCTGAGGTCGCCGAGCAGCCCGAAGACGGCACTCAACGAGGCGCTGGCTGCGAGGCCGGTTGCGATCGTTCGTTTCCGTCCGACTCGGTCGCTGAGCCAGCCACCCGCGGCGTTTCCGACGCCACTCATGACGATCATTGCGCCGACGACGAGCCCGGGAAGGACCGCCGAGTCGGTGGCGGCGAAAGCCGGGGCCGCCACGAGAAACGCGAGCAGCCAGTTTCGGATACCGAACAGCTCCCAGTTGTGCCAGGAGTAAATACTGACGGCGCAGAGAAACTCCCGGTTCCGAAGCAGCGAGCGGTCGAGCACGCCATCCGACGTGTCGCTTTCTTCCCGGGCAGGGTGATCGCGCGTCAGCCCGAGAATCAACGGCGCAACGAACAACGCGCCGACGCTCGTCAGTGCAATCGCCAGCCGCCAGTCGACTGCCTCGGCGGCCACCGTCGCGAAGACGAACGAGAGCCCGGAGCCGACCGAGAAGGTCCCGACGTACAGGCCGAGCGCGCGGCCGCGGACCGCCTCGGGGAACCACTCGCTGACGAACCGCATTCCGGGGACGTAGACGCCGGCGACGAACGCGCCCGAGAGAAAGCGCAGGAGCGTCCCGCTCAGGAGTCCGTCCGCGAGGGCGGCGAAGGCGAGACTCGGCGCGGCGGTTCCGGTCGCGCCGACGGCGATGACCCACCGCGGGGAGTACCGATCCGCGAGCCAGCCAGCCGGAACGATGGCCACGAGGTAGCCGGCCTGAAACGTCCCGAAGACGACGCCCGCTTCGGTCCCGGTGAGTCCCCACTCCTCGACGATCAGCGGCAACACTGCCGAGTAGTTGAACCAGACCAGCACCGAGAAAAACAACGATGTGGACGCGACGATCAGGACCTGCTGTCGTTCTCTCATGCGGGCTACGATAGCGAGACATTCTCACGCTACCGCATAAATCGCCGGACCGACGGCTTTCGATGTACGCAGTTCCGCGTTCGTCGTCCAGTTCCTCGACCTTTTCGAGGCGGAACCGACCGTTACCGATCGCCGGAAACGCGAACGCGCTCGAGCGCCGTTTCGACCGTCCGGAGCGCGTTCGCCCCCTCGCGGCGGTCGACGACGACGAGGAGCGTATCGCCGCCGACGCCGGCCGCCGTCGGGGAAATTCCCTCGAGCGCGAGCGCTCGCAACGCGTCGGCGAGTGCGGCCCCGTCGACCGCACCCGTCGCGAGGATCGCGGTCGAGTCGCCGGCGTCGGCGTCGAACGCGACCCCACCGATCGAGAACAGCGGTTCGGACTCGTCCCCGCCGTCGACCGTCCCGACGCCGCTTTGCATCCTGACGCGGACGTCTCGAGACTCGGTTTCGTGGTCGGGCAACTCCTCGGCGTACCGGCGCAGCGCCGTCGCGACCGCGTCGGTCTCGACGTCGACCTCGAGGAACCGGGCGGCGGCGGTGTAGTTGACGACGCCGGCGCGCAGCGCCGCGACGAGAAACGGCTGCGCCGCCGCGGCGCGTCGGGTCTCGGCAGCGAGTGACATACGACCGACAGCGCCCTCGACGAGCATAAACACGGCGGTCAGCGGCGACGGCACGGCCACACCCGAACCCGCTTCGTCCGCTGGCGCTCCGTCGGGGCGGACCGCCGCGTTTTTGCCTCGAGCGCCCCTCGCTCCGAGCATGAAACCCGAAGACGTCGAGCAACTCATCGAGTCGAACCTCGAGGACGCTGAGGCGACCGTCACGCACGCGCGAGATAAGCACGACGACGATCACCTCGCGGCGACGGTAATCTCGCCCGCGTTCGACGGCCTCCCGCTGGTCCAGCAACACCAGCAGGTCTACGACGCGCTCGGCGACCACATGACGACGGATATCCACGCACTCGAGCTGTCGACGTACACGCCGGAGGAATACGAGGAGTACGAGGACTGACTCGATCCGTTCTCGAGTCGGTTCCAGGCGCCGAGCGGAACCGCAGCTTTATCCTGTACTCCTGATACGATATGCGTATGGAAGCGCTTCACTCCCGTATTAGACTGCTCTGGATCGCCCAGGCGGCGATCATGGCGATCATCGTCGGCGTCGTTCTGGCCGCGGTTGACCAGTGGATCACCGACGTTCCGACGGCGATCATCGCGGGCGTCGTCGTCGTCGGGCTCGTCCTCGGCGTCGCTTACTCGATTCGCCTCTACCAGGTCTGGCAGTTCGAGATTCAGTCGGACGCGCTCTACCTGGAACGCGGCGTCATTACGTTCGTCGAGACCGCAGTTCCGTTCGTTCGCGTCCAGCACGTCGACACCCAATTTGGCCCGATCGAACGGGCTCTCGGACTCTCGAGCGTCGTTGTCTACACCGCCGGAACGCGCAACGCGGACGTCCGCATCCCCGGACTCACGCCCGACCGGGCGCGTGAGCTACAGGATACGCTGCGCGAACTGGCCGTCGAAAGCGAAGCGGACGACGCCGTCTGATCGCGACCAATAGCTCATGAACAGATTACACCCACTCAGTGCGGTCACGTACGGCCTCCAGTACGGCTTCCTCTGGCTCTCGCTGGCGATGGTCCTCACCATCGTTCTCGGCGGCATCTTCGACCCGATCGGGTCGGCCTGGTTCATCGCCACCGCGCCGCTCGGATTCGTTCTCGGGGTCGCGTACGGGGTCGCCTACTACTATCGATTCGAGTACGGGATCACCCCGGACACGTTCGACGTCTCCTCGGGCGTCTTCGCACGACGCTCGCGCGAGATTCCCTACGAACGGATTCAGAACGTCGACCTCCGGCAGGGGATCTTCCAGCGGCTGTTCGGCCTCGCGATCGTCTCGATCGAGACCGCCGGCGGCGGCACGACCGAAGCCTCGCTGAACTTCGTCAGCGAGACGGAGGCGAACCGCCTCCAGGGACAGATCCGCCAGCGAACTGCCGACGTAAAGGAGCGCCGGCGACAGCGCGATCAACGCGCCCGACACGACCAACGCGATCAACAGGCGGCCGCCGAAGAACGGCCGGACGAGGGCGACACCCCCTCGAGCGATCCGGAACCGACGGACTCCCTTGACGTACCGGGAGCGGATTCCGACGACGAGAGTGCTGCCCCACAGCCGGGCGTTCCCGACCCGTCCCCGACCGCCCCGAGCGACGAACCGGGGTCGACTGCACCCGCCCCAGACTCCGATCCGACCGCGACCGCGGACCGCCGAGAGCGCTCGCCCGAACCGATGGGGCCACGCCAGCGGCGGCTGTTCGACCTCGAGCCGCGGGAGCTCCTGCTGTATTCGTTTACCTCGTTCAGGCCAGCGGCGGTGGCCGGGGTGTTGTTCGTCTTCTTCTTCGCGACCGGACCGATCATCGATCTGCTGGTCACGATCGCCCAGCCGTTCGGCGGACCGGCGGATATCGGCGAGGGAACCTCGACGAGTTACGGCATCCTGACCGTCGTCTCGGCGATCAACGGTGTCGTCATCACGTACGTGTTGAGCGTCGCCTACACGTTCGCGACGTACTACGGCTTCCAGCTCGGGCGGGCGGGAAGCGACTTCGTCTACGAACGCGGACTGATTCAACGCTACAGCGGCTCGATCCCCGCCGAGAAGGTCCAGTCGGTGACGGTGACGGCCAACCCGCTCCAGCGGCTGATCGGGTACGCCGGTCTGTGGGTCGAGACGGCCGGCTACGGCCCGGAGAGCAACGGCGGGAGTCAGTCCGCGGTTCCGCTCGCCAACCAGGGTCGGATCCATCGATTCACCGAGAATCTGACCGGCGTCGAGACGCCGAAATTCACCAGTCCGCCGACGATGGCCCGACGGCGCTACCTCGCTCGCTACTCGATCATCGCCACCGTCGTCGTCGCCATCTTCTTCGGTCTGGCACAGCTCACCGCCTTCGAGTCCTGGTATCTCTCGATCGTCGTCTTCGCCGCGGTTCCGCCGGCCGCCCACCTGAAGTACGTCAACCTCGGCTACTACGTCGGCGAGGATCACCTCGTCATCCGACGCGGCTTCTGGACCCGGCGGACGACCGTGATCCCCTATTACCGCATCCAGACGGTCAACACTCGCCGCTCGATTTTCCAGCGTCGCCTCGGGCTGGCGTCGCTCGTCGTCGACACCGCAAGTTCACAGACGATGGTCTGGACGACGCCGACGATCTACGACGTCGACCTCGAGGACGCCCGCGACGTCCACACGACCGGCCGAAAGCGTCTCCAGTCGGCCCTTCGCGAACGCGCCCGCGATGACGACCTCGGAATCGAGGTCGACTTCACCGACCCGAACTCGAGTGGCGGCCCCGCGCCCCAGTAGCGGTCGCGTTTCGGTGCCTTTTACCTGATGCCGGGCGACGGATCGCCTATGGCAGACGATGACGAGTTCCGCATCGAGGAGGACAGTCTCGGCGAGATGCAGGTGCCCAAAGACGCCTACTGGGGCGCCCAGACCCAGCGGGCGATCCAGAACTTCCCCATCTCGGGCATTTCGTTCAGTCGCCGCTTCATTCGCGGCCTCGGCGTCGTCAAGAAGGCCGCCGCACAGGCCAACCGCGATCTCGATCTGATCGACGACGACGTCGCCGAAGCGATCATCGCGGCCGCAGACGAGGTCATCGCCGGCGAACACGACGACCAGTTCCCGGTCGACGTCTTCCAGACCGGCTCCGGCACGTCCTCGAATATGAACGTCAACGAGGTCATCGCCAACCGCGCCGCCGAGATTATGGGCGCCGAGATCGGCGACCGGGTCGTCCACCCCAACGACCACGTCAACTATGGCCAGTCTTCCAACGACGTCATCCCGACCGCGATGCACGTCGCCTCCCTCGAAGCGGTGGAAAAAGACGTCATCCCCGCCCTCGATCAACTCCGCGAAGCCTTAGAGCGCAAAGAGGAGGAGTTCGACGACGTCGTCAAGACCGGTCGCACTCACCTCCAGGACGCGACGCCCGTCACGCTCGGCCAGGAGTTCAGCGGCTACCGAACGCAGGTCGAGAAGGGTCTTTCCCGCGTCGACAAGGTTCGCGAGCACCTCGCCGAACTCGCGCTGGGCGGGACGGCGACCGGAACGGGGCTCAACACTCACGAGGAGTTCCCCGGCCGCGCCGCCGAGTACATCACGAAAGAGACCGGCGTCCAGTTCCGCGAGGCCGACAACCACTTCGAGGCCCAGGCCGCCCACGACGCCATGTCCGAAGCTCACGGCGCCCTGCGCGTCGTCGCCGGCTCGCTGAACAAGATCGCCAACGACCTGCGCCTGCTCGCGTCGGGTCCGCGAAACGGCCTCGGCGAGATCGAACAGCCCGAGAATCAGCCCGGCTCCTCGATCATGCCCGGCAAGATCAACCCCGTGGTCGCCGAGGCGGTCAACCAGGTTCACAAGCAGGTCGTCGGCAACGACGCCGCCGTTTCCGCCGGCGCCGCCGAGGGCCAGATCGACCTCAACCTCTACAAGCCCGTCCTCGCGCACAACTTCCTCGAGTCCGCCGAACTGATCTCGAACGCGAGCCAGATCTTCGCCGACCGCTTCGTCGACCCGCTCGAGGCGAACGAGGAGTACTGTGCGGACCGCGTCGAGGAGTCGATGGCGATGGCCACCTCGCTCAACGTCCACATCGGCTACGACAAGGCCAGCGAGGTCGCCAAGACCGCGGTCAAAGAGGACAAAACTGTTCGGGAGGTCGTCCTCGAAAAAGGATACCTCGACGAGGACGAAGCCGACGAGGTTCTCGATCCTCGGAAAATGACCGAACGGGGCATCCTGGGCCAGGACGACTGAGACGATCCGCTGGAGTTCGTTGCCGGTGATCGCTGCCCGTTGGAACGATCCCCGGTCACACGCTCTCCGATTCGTCTGGATCGCTGTCCGGTCACCTGACCGGGCCGTTTTGCATCCCTGTACCGCATACCTACCAGATTCGGAACACTGTTTTGAGTTCAACGTTAACGTGGCATTCTCTCGCGCGAACGTGACGGGAAACAGTGAATACGAACTCGAGTAAATCAATGAATCGATCGTTCTTTCTTTCTAGACCGTCACAACGAAATCGACACAGTGGAGCCGTATCATCGGCGTTTCAGACGTAATAAAGAAACCCAAGCAGTTTTGGCGGAGGCTCTCGTCTGACGTAATATGCACACCTGTCGCAACTGCAACCAGTCCTTCCAGACCGAGCTCGCCCTCGAACTCCACCGGGATACGTGTCAGCAAGGACAGCTCTTCTGTCAGGTATGTGGTGATCGGTTCCAGGAGGCCGACGCCACACAGGACGGCTGGCATTACGAGTGTCCGAGCGACGACTGTGATGGAGACGGACTACAGGAAGACCTGTATCGTGTCGACGACGTCCGTACGACGACACACTGATCCCGCCGTCGGTTTCTCTTTACGCGTTCCCGCGCCGACGAGTTCTCGAGTTCTTCCGAAAGGAGTTAAACCCGATAGAAGTTTACCATTCCCTATCGTGTAACTGAAGAACAGTTAGTGGCTGCCGAACTCAACTCGAGTACAGACGGCAAATATGGATATGGGAGTTATGAGCTTCCACTGAACTTACTGTCACATTATCTCTCCGCACCCCAGACAATTACAACGAAAAAGCGTTTATTATTTCTGCCCTTATCTCCTACTAAAACATTCCATTAGGCTCTGTACCATCATTTGTCTGATTGTGTTGGTAGCGGACCGTAGCATGATAAACTACATTCTATTTATTAAAATAGGCCTGCCATTCCTACCCCGACTGTCAGCAAGGGTCACCACTACCAATTACTCGAGAGGGTGTCCACTTCCGGTCGGCAGTTCGATGTGCGCGTTTTTCGGGCGGAGGCTACGAACGGGGAACGCATCACCTGTATTTTAAACATTATTTGAGTTTGTAGTAGCTGCTTGCAGCACAGAACGAGGAAATGGGCCGAAGGCCCTAAGCGGTATTCGGTACCGTTCTCACGAGGTGACCATTCGAACGGCAACGAAACCTTGGTCCGTCCGATACGTATATCCCGTAGTTCGTCCTTCGAAAGGAAGAACCGGCGACAGCCTTTTACTCGCCGACGACGGCCGGTCCGGCGCTTACCGAACTGGTTCGTCTCGCTATCACGTTCGATTCCGGGGCAAGCATTCGTCGACCAGCGATACATCCGGTCACGGTTCTGAACGAGTCTCGAGTCCCACTTGACGCTGCCCGTAACGTGACCGTTTCGGCCTCGAACGATGCCTATGCGATCGGTGCGTGGAAAGGCGAAACGATTGTGGGTTCTTTCACTACATTACATCCATACATATGTAATTCCGGCCGCAATATTTTCGGCTTGTCGTCGAACTGCGGTGAGGCCACGACGCGTCGAACTGATCGACGGCCAGTGGCGAAAGAACTGTATAGTCGACCACCCTACTCGTACATAGACCAACTATGGCGGAAAACCAGACCGACACTGCACTCGAGGACTTACCGCCGAGTTCGAAGTTCATTTACAAAACCCTCACAGACGAGGGCCCGATGACGCTCAAGGCGTTGACCGAGGAAACACTGCTCTCGTCGCGGACCGTTCGATACGGGTTGGACCAACTCTCCGAGGCCAAGCTCATCGACTCCTCGCCGGCCCTGCACGATGGTCGTCAGACGTGTTACCGACTCGCCGGCGAATCGTGCGGTAAAGGGGACACCGAGTCGTCGGTTCTGGTGTCACCGGAGTGGGTCGAAGAGCGGCTCTCGGCGTTCGAGCGAGACGACTCCGAGCTCCGACTCGTCGAAGCGGATGCCGAGTACGACGAGGGCCACATTCCTGGAGCGGTTCAGATCGACGTGCTCGCCGACCTCGTCGACGTCGACGGCTGCGGGGTCGCGGACAAGCACTGCTTTGAAAAGTACGTTGGCGAACGCGGCATTACCGAGGAGAGCACGGTCGTAATCTACAGCACCAACCGAAATCAGTACGCGGCGTATCTCTACTGGTTGTTTAAGTACTACCATCATACGGACGTGCGATTGCTCGATGGGGGCAAACGACGGTGGAAGGCGGTCGGTGGGCCGACGACGACTGCCCGTCCGACGGTCACTACCCAGGAGTACACCGCCCACTCCGCGGACGAGCGGATCCGCGCCTACCGAAGTGACATCAAGTCCGCGCTCGCGCGCGACGTCACGATCGTCGACGTCCGCTCGCCGGCCGAGTTTCGCGGCGAACAGACTCAGCCGCCGGACAAGGATCTCCCCAAAGCGCGGACGGCGGGCCACATTCCGGGGACTGCCCACATCACCTGGTCAGAAGTCATCGACGAACGCGGCCAGTTCAAAGACGAGGCGGCACTCGCTCACCTCTTTCGCGACCGAGCGATTCATCCCGACACGGAGACGATCGTCTACTGTCACGTCGGCGAACGGTCATCGATCGTCTGGTTCGTCCTCTCGGAACTCCTCGAGTACGATGCCGTCTCGAACTACGACGGTTCCTGGATCGAGTGGGGCAACCTCGTCGACGCCCCGGTCGAGACCGGCGAGGAGTAAAGTCGGGACGACGACGGAACCGCTTCGGCTCTGATACCCAGCCCGCTCGGCACTGACTGTCTACAGTCCGGGACCGTGGTGTACAACGGCAAGATCGCAAGCCCCGTCGCGTCGCTCGACGATACCCGCAGTATTTGCGCCCTCCGGTCGGCGACTCGTCACCGACCGAGATTATTATCCACAAACATACGTTTAGATAGGATCGACCCCGTATTTGGCGGTGTATGGTTCGTATAGTTGTAGTTGGGTCCGGGTCCGGTGGAGCGATGACGGCGAACATCCTCCGTCGCAAACTCGACGCCAACGCGATCGACATCACGGTCGTCGACAAGAGCACCGATCACTACTACCAACCCTCGTTCTACCTCGTGCCGTTCGGATACCTCGACCCCGATCAGTCGAGGGATGTCGACGAACTCCTCAAGCCGGGCGTCGAGTTCGTCCACGATGCTGTCACCAGTATCGACCCCGACGAGGAAACCGTCTCACTCGCGGACGGGGACGACCTCGAGTACGATTACCTCGTCGTCGCGACCGGGCATCGACTCGATCCGAGCGCGATGCCGGGACTGGTCGAAGCCTGGGAAGAACACGACGACGTCTACCCGTTCTACCACTACGAGGCCGCCCTCGAGATGCGCGAGGCCCTCGAGAGTTTCGACGGTGGGACGTTCCTCGTCACCCAGCCCGATACGCCGATCAAGTGTCCGGGTGCGCCGCTGAAGCTAACGATGCTCGCGGAGGACTACTTCCGTCGACAGGGTATCCGCGACGACGTCGAGGTCATCATGACCCGAAACGCCGAACACCACTTCGGCGTCCAGCCCTACCGCGACAAACTGTACGAGATCTGGAACGACCGTGATATCGAGTTCGTCGAGAACTTCTCCGTCGACCGGGTCGACCCCGACGCGGGCGTCGTCTACGGTGCTGACGGTGAAGAGATCGAATACGACCTCTACGCGCCGGTCACTCCACAGTTCGGCCAGAAAGCGATTACCGAGGAATCGCCGCTTGCGGACGGCTCCGAGTCCGGCGAGTACATCACCATCGACCAACACACCTGCCAGCACGACGACTACGACAACGTCTTCGCGTTGGGAGACTGTGAGAACGCCCCTCACTCGAAGACGGCCGCGGCCGCACGCAAACAGGCACACGTCGTCTCGAAGAATCTGACGTCGCTGCTAAACGATCAGCCGATGCTCGCGGAGTACGACGGCTACGCCGCCTGTCCGTTGCTCACCAAGAAGGGGAAGGCGTTGATCGCCGAGTTCGATTACGAGGGGCCAATCTCCGCGCCCGTCGAGAGCAAGATGAACTGGATCATGGACGTCAACGTCCTCCCGTCGGTCTACTGGGACGCCTGGATGAAAGGCTACGATCCACTTCCGTAACATGGCTCAGAAAGACCAATCGGTAGACGGTGACTTCGACGATACGCCCTTCGAGGCCGCCGAAGTAAACGAACTCGCTGAGACGCTCGAGGAAAACGACGAGGAACTCGCCGAACTTCTCGAGACGCTCGTCGTCGTCCAGGAGCTGTCGGCTGATCTCGCGCCCGAACTCCGCGAGGCAGCCCACGACTCCCGCGAGCCTATCGCCGAGTTACGAACGGCCCTAGAGCAAGAGGAAACGCTCGTGCTCGTCCAGCGGGTCGGCGAGAACGCCGATACCCTCGTCGAACTGCTCGAACTGCTCGAGGTTGTCGACGAACTCGTGGGCGATCTGGTTCCGGAACTCAAGACGATCGTTCGCGAGAACCGCGAGACGATCGCGCGGATCCGGGTCGCGCTGGAACGTGAGGAGACGCTCACGCTGCTCGAACGACTCGGTGAGAACGAGGAGACGTTGATCGAACTACTCGAGTTGCTCGACGTAACCTACGAACTCGCGGAGGACCTGGTGCCCGAGGCTGTGGCGGTCGTCCAGGAGAACCGCCAGCCGATCACGGAGCTTCGGATGATGGTCGCTGGGTTCAGCCACGCCTACACCGACGCAGACCTCGAGCCCTATCAGCTCGGACAGAACCTCGGGAACATGCTCGTGTTAGGGTATCAGCTCGGTGATGAGGAACTCATCAACTCCGTCGAGTCGGGTCTCGGTGCGTTCACCGAGGAGGAACCACCGAAAAAGATCGGCCTGCTGGGGATGCTCGGTGCGCTTCGCGACGACGACGTCCGGCAGGGGCTCGGCGTTCTCGTCGAGTTCCTTCGGCGGATGGGTTCGGCACGGTCGGACTAGGTTCGATCCAGATCGTTTTGTTTTCGGTACTGTTCTCCTTCGGCGTCTGCTACTGGTATCCATGGTACCGTTCTTGGATTGCGAAAAAGTTACCCGCATCACCGATACCGAATGAGGAATGCGAAAAGATTTCTTTTTGAATAGGAGTTATAGTTGGCGGGTCCGTAAGCCAAAATGCAATGACTGACGAAAGCGACGAGAGTGGATTCCCACTCATCGGCGACCAGTTCCCCGAACTCGAGGTAGCGACGACCCACGGTCCAAAGTCGATTCCGGACGACTACGAGGGTAAGTGGTTCATCCTCTTCAGCCACCCCGGTGACTTCACGCCGGTCTGTACGACGGAGTTCGTCGGCTTCGAACAGCGCCGCGAGGCGTTCGAAGAACTGAACACCGAATTGATCGGCCTCTCGATCGACCGCGTTCACTCACACATCAAGTGGACTGAGTGGATCGACGAGGAGATCGACGAGAAGATCGACTTCCCGATTATTGCCGACGAAAGCGGCGATGTCGCCGACGCGCTCGGGATGGTCCATCCCGGCCAGGGGTCATCGACTGTCCGTGCGGTCTTCATCGTCGACCCAGAGGGGATCACGCGACAGGTTCTCTACTACCCCAAGGAGATCGGCCGCAACGTCGACGAGGTGCTGCGCTCGCTCGAAGCACTCCAGACGTCCGACCACGAAGGTGTCGCACTGCCGGCCAACTGGCCCGAGAACGAGAACTTCGGCGATAAGGTCCTGCTCTCACCGCCAGGAACCGTCGACGAGGCTGAAGCACGAACTGCCGAGGCCGACGAGGAGGGCTACGAGTCCTACGATTGGTGGTTCACGCTGAAAGAACTCGAGTCGTAAGCGAATCGCTGTGACGAGACGGTGAGTGTGCCCGGCTGAGTCTATTCCACGATAGACCGGGCTCGCTTCCTGCCAGTTTCATTTTTGTCGACGACAACACGAGTCCGATCCGCCGGTCTGTCGAAAGCGTATAAGTAGCTTCACTACCGAGAGAGACGTATGGGTGAAGCTACCGTGAGCAGTGACCCTGATGAGCTGGTCGAACGGATCAACGAGCTTGCAACCGGCGGCCCGTCGACTGACGGCCAACAGTCGTCGGTCAAACGGTTCGCACTCGAGCTCGTCCAGCAGTACCACGACCGGATCAACGAACACTACTACGAACGTGGCCGCTCGGACGCCGAAGCAGAGGCCCGCACGCTCGACGAAGCTGGCCTCTCGACAGCCGGCATCGTTCTGGCCATGAACGCGACGGGCCGGCCAGACGTTTCCGAACGGATGATAACTGCGTGTCTCGAGTAGCACGGCGTCTGTGGATGGCTGATCTGGTGTTGCAGCGCGCGTGAGGTGGTACTATAACCACTGACCGTCACGGCACACCTGATCGCACGACGGACGCGCGGCCCGGGGAGGGACGACCCGTGCGCTGTGCGAGCAGCGTGTAACCCGTTTCAGTCGTTACGATAGATTCCCCCTAGGATACATTTTTACCTGCCCGACGGCATCTCTTGAACACATGCATACGGGATTCGATTACGACGTTGCAGTCGTCGGTGGCGGACCCGCTGGGTTGACGAGTGCGCTGTACACGACACGGCTGGGACTCGATACAGTGGTCATCGACCGTGGCGGTGGACGTGCCGCAATGATGCAAGAGACGCACAACGTGATCGGTATCACGGAAGAGACATCGGGCAACGAACTGCTACAGACCGCCCGCGAACAGGTACAGGGATATGGTGCCGACGTCGAACGGGGGTTCGTCGAGTCGGTGACGCCACTCGGCGAGGGGGCCGATGACGGCTTCCGCGTCGAGACGGATGCTGAATCCTATCGGGTCTCTCGGGTCGTTCTCGCAACGGGCTTTGCCGACAAACGGCCCGATCCACCGCTCCCGCCGACCGGTCGGGGACTGCACTACTGCCTCCTCTGTGATGCCTTCATGTTCGTCGACGAACCGGTCTACGTGATGGGGGCGGGCGAGGCTGGTGCACACGTCGCGATGATCCTGTTGAACTTCACCGACGACGTCGACCTGCTCACCCGGGGCGAGGACCCGTCCTGGAGCGACGAGACGGCGACGATGCTCGAGTACCACCCTGTCGATGTCGTCACTGCAGAAATTACAGGGATGAACAAGAGCGACGACGGCTGGCTCGAATCCTTCGAGTTCGAAGACGGGCAGGTTCGTGCCTACAGCGGCGGCTTCCCAATGTATGGTTCAGACTACCACGACGAGGTCGTCGAAGGACTCGACATAGAGCGCACCGAGGACGGTTCCGTCGCCGTCGACGACCACGGCCAAACGTCGGTCGACGGCGTCTACGCGGTCGGTGACCTCACGCCGGGATACAGCCAGATCCCGGTTGCGATGGGCGAAGGCGCAATCGCCGGCATTACCATCCACAAAGAACTACGAGCATTTCCGCGTTCACTCGAGGAGTTCGAGACGGAGGGTTCGGTTACTGATGCGGACGTGCCGGCACTCTCCGCTGAACTCGCCACAACGGCAGTCGAACACGACGGTCACGCACACTCTCCGGACGACCCTGATACCAAGTAACATTCTAGTGTCGGCAACTTCTGTCCCTTCTTGCCCCGAGTTCGCCACAGACTGCCCGAAAGGACCAATTATTCTGGCTGCTCGAAGTCTTAATATTGGGCAGTTCGAGGTTTGTACTGTATGCCAGAGGCCATTTCGGCAGCAGAGCTACGAGACCGAATCGAAGCTGACAATCTTGACGTGCTCTTCGACACGCGAGCACCGGAAGACTACGAGGATTGGCGCATCGCCGAGGCTGAAAACGTCGAGTACTCCGGTAGTGACGACGAACTCGTTGGTGACTTCGACCCCGAAGCGTACGACACGAACGACGAGATCGTCGTCACGTGTGCAACGGGGCGCTCGGCTGGCAAGTTCGCCGCGTACCTCGATGAAGTCGAGGGATTCGAGAACGTCGCCCACGTCGAGGGTGGGATGGAAGACTGGAGCCTGGTCTACGATGTTGTCCCAATCGCAACCACGCGGGATGACCTCGAACTCCTCCAGTTGCAGCGTCGTGCGAAAGGGTGTCTGGGCTACCTGATCGGTTCGAAGCGCACCGGTAAGGCCGCCCTCGTCGACGTCACCCGCGCGACCGACGCCTTCGAGGACGCTGCCGCCGAACGCGGCTACGAGATCGAGCGGGTATTCGACACCCACATCCACGCCGATCACATCTCCGCGGGCCGAATCGTAGCCGAGAAGTACGGCGTTCCGTACCATCTCGGCGAGCCCGCCAACACGCGTGACCCACAGTTCGAGTTCGACGGCCTCGAGCCCAACGAGACCGTCTCGGTCGGCGACGTGTCGATCAAGGCGGTCCATACGCCGGGTCACACGACCGGTATGACCGCCTATCTCGTCGAGGACGAGGCACTGCTGACCGGCGACACCCTGTTCGTCGAATCGATCGGTCGCACCGAACTCCAGTTCGCCGGCGAGGACGCCAAATCCGGCGCCCGCGTCCAGTACGAGACGCTCCACCACAAGATCGGGACGCTGCCCGACCACGTCAAGATCCTGCCCGGACACTTCTCGCTGACCAACTGCGGCGAGTACATCGACGTCGAACCCGGCATGCCCATGTTCTCGACCGTCGGCGAGATCTGGGCGAAAAACGAGATCATCCAGCTCGAGGAAGACGCGTTCGTCGAACACATGTTCGATAACCTCCCGTCCAAGCCCCCGAACTACGAGAAGGTCATCGAGACGAACCTCGGCGTCTACGAACCCAACAGCGAAGACGAGCGCAACGAACTCGAGCTCGGTCCCAACCGCTGTGCCGCGACCGAAGACAGCGCCGTCGCTGACGATTAATTCGAGGACACGCCTATCTACACGACTATGATCGGAATCGAAGGGGGAGTTACCGGCGCGTTCGCTGTCGTCGGTTTCATCCTCGTACAGGCGATCGCCCTCTACGTCGCCTACGGCTGGCTCGAGTCGATCGTCGAGACGATCCGCTCCGACAAGGTGAACTAATCGATGGAGATACTCGGACTCAGCCTGCCGCTGCTCGCGTTGTTCGTGAGCTTCGGCTTCATGGTCGGGGTGCTGTTCGGCTTCTTCGGGATGGGCGGGTCGTTCCTGATCACGCCGACCCTGTTGATCCTCGACTACCCCGCCTCGGTCGCGATCGGCAGCGGGCTGGCGTTTTACTTCGGCACCTCCGTCATCGCCGTGTTGAAACACTACGACATCGGCCAGGTCGACTACAAGCTGGGTGCGATCCTCTTCGTCGTCCTTTCGGTCGGGATCGAACTCGGCAGTCGGCTCGTCTTCGCCCTCGAGGCGCTGGGTATCGCCGAACTCGTCACGGGCATCGCATACATCGTCCTGCTCGCTGGGATCGGTGCGCTGTTCCTGCGACGCGCCTACAACCTCGAGGACGACGGGAACGACGCAGACGATGCAGACGATGCAGACGATTCGGACGACGAGAACCCAGCGATCGGACAGAAGATCCAGTCGTACAACGTGCCACCAATGATCTCGTTGACCTCCGGCGGTCGAGCCTCGGTGTGGACGATCTCCGGCGCAGGCGGCGGCGTCGGTCTCGTCTCGGGGCTGATCGGCGTCGGTGGCGGCTTCATCCGCATGCCCGCCATCCACTACCTGATCGGCACACCCCTGACGGCCGCGGTTGGGACGAGCCTGTTCGCCGGGCTGTTCTCGGGTGCGTTCGGGACCTTCACCTACGGCATGTCCGGCAGCGTCGACCTGACGGTCGTCTCGCTGTTGCTGGTCGGCAGCGCCCTCGGCGCCAAGATCGGTTCCGCGGCGACGACGATCGTCGAGGAGAACGACGTGATCGTCTACTTCGGGCTCATGATGGTGTTTGCCAGTATCGGTATCGCGCTTTCCGAACTCTCCGACTGGCTCGGCACCGGTTCGCTCGAGGTCGTGAGCGTCTTCCTGTTGGTCGGATCGTCGTTTTTCGTCGCCGCGATGATCCTCTACCAGGTCGTTCAGCAAACCGGATCGGACGAATCACACGCGCAAACGACTCTTGACGGAGGCGACTGATGTCTCCGCGGGGACGACAGCACAGGGTTGCTACTACCGGACAACAGCCAGCATACACCCGATCGCGTCTCGGCATCTGTCGCGTCTCGCGACGGCGTCTCGAGTGCGATCGGCGTATGCATCGTGTTGTCCGGCAGTATGAACTACTCGGGGCCACCGACACCGCACTGCTGCGTGGTTCGCCGTGATGCTCGTCGCAATCGTTGCGCTGATCCTGACACTGGGTGTCGCCTCCCGGGTCCTCGCGGATCGGCTCCGGATTCCGAGCGTCCTCTTTCTGATCTTCGCGGGGATCGCTATCGGTCCCGAACTGCTCGGATTGGTCACCCAGGAGACGTTCGGAGACGGGCTCTCGGCGATGGTCGGTGTCAGCGTCGCGATCATCCTCTTTGAGGGCGGCTACCACCTTCGCTTCGAGAAGCTGCGTGAGAGCCCACGGGCACTGACGCGGATGGTGACGGTAGGAGCAGCGATAACCTGGCTCGGGGCGGCCGCCGCCGTCGTTGTCTTCCTCGAGACGAGTATCGAAGTCGGGTTGTTAGTCGGTGCGTTGCTGATCGCGACGGGGCCGACGGTGATCGGGCCGGTTCTACAGGTCGTCACCGTCCGTGACCACGTCGCCGCCGTCCTCGAGGGCAAAGGCGTGATCAACGACGTGACCGCAGCGATCCTGGTGGTCGTCGTCTTCGAAGTGTTGATCGCCGGCGATGGCGGTCTCACACACCTCGTCGCGGACTTCGCGTTGCGGCTGGGTGTCGGGCTGTCGATCGGCACACTCGTCTCCGGAGTGGTATGGCTGGTGCTCACGCGGTCGAACCTCACGCCCAGAACCGGTCCGTTACACGCCCGACTAATCGTCCTCGCGGGGATCGTCGTCGCCTACGGTGGCGCGGAACTCGTCGCCCACGAGACGGGGATCGCCGCGGCTGCGATGGCTGGCTTCGTCCTTGGTAACGTCGATCTCCCCCATCACGAAGACGTGATCGACTTCCTCGACGACCTTTCGGTGGTCGTGTTGTCCTTCGTCTTCGTCGCACTGGCGGCGCTGATCGACTTCGCGGACATCCGCACACTCGGGCTGGCCGGACTCGCCATCGTCGTCGCGATTACGCTGGTGTTACGACCGGCTGTGATCTACCTGTCGACGACCAGCGAGCGCTTTACCCGCAGCGAACGGCTCTTCCTCTCGGCGGTCGGTCCACGGGGGATCATCCCCGCAAGCGTCGCGACGCTGTTTGCCGTCGAACTGCAGGCACTCGGTCGCCCCCAGGAGGCCCAACTGCTCGCCGGGACGGTCTTTCTGATCATCTTCGCGACGGTCGTCCTCCAGGCCGGCCTCGCACGACAGATCGCGAACTATCTCGAGGTGTCACCAATGCGTACGATACTCGTCGGCGGGGGCCGAGTTGGCCTCTCGCTCGCAGAACGGCTCGAACAGGACGGAGAGAACGTACTACTCGTCGACCCCGACCCCGATGCGGTCGAAACGGCCCGCAAGCGCGGCTTGCGGGCGCTCGAGGGCGACGGCACCGATGCCGACGTCCTCGAGAAGGCTGGGGCGTCGAACGCGAAGACGGTAATCGCCACGACGCCGGACGACGACGTCAACCTGCTGGTCTGCCAGCTCGCGAAGACGACCTTCGACGTCGAGAAGGTCGCCTCGCGGGTCAACCAGCCGGAGAACGTCGACGCCTTCGAGTCACTCGGCGTCCGAGCGATCGATCTCTCGATGGCGACCGCCTGGTCCCTCGAGAACGTCCTCGAGCGACCGTCGCTGTCGGCGTGGATGAACGAACTGGGCCGCACCGGCGACGTGCAGGAGATCGAGGTCACCGCGTCGGATCTCGTCGAAAAAACGATCGCCGATGTCAACGCCGAAATCCCCGACGGCTGTATCGTCGGGCTGCTCACCCACCAGGACGGGACGACGGAAGTCCCGACCGGCGATCACCGACTCCGGGACGGCGACCGCGTGACATTCCTCGGGCAGACGGCGGCCGTCGACCGGGCCATCAAGCGGTTCCATCCCCACGATTGACCGTCCACTCCCGACCGGCCTATGATGGACGCCTCAGTCGGCCAGGCAACCGGTACTCAGATGCGCCGACACGACCACCGTCATGGTCCAGACCCCACGATTTCAGGCAGACAGAACGGCTCCGGCGGCTGTTGACGAACTCCCTGTTTAACTGACGGCTGCCGACCGTCCCACGGCTATCCGTCACGAACCCTTTTTATTGTCGGACAGCAGTCGCTGAAGCGGGTTCGCCGGACGGGCGCGGCGACTGCGCACACTCGTTCTGTCCGGCAGTATGACCGCCGGTCGGGACCCCTCGCGTCCTCGAACGATCGCCCATGGACACACCGACAGTTGGCGACGATGGCAGTCCCCGAAAACCGGTCGTACGGTCTCCTGTCGTCACTGACCGCCGATCACCGGCCCCGTGCTGGCGATCGGCGGTACATATAGTAGCTACTGAAACGGTGTACACACCGATCGCAACGCCGTCCGCCGATCGGGTATGCATCGACTTTCAGTAGCTACTATAGTTACAGTAGACCGTCTCAGGCGGTTCGACGCGCCGGAACGAGGAAGACGTTGCCGGCCGCGTTGGCGACGACCGATTCGGAGACGCTACCAAGCAGCAGCCGGCGAAATTTGCTTTGGCCGCGCGAACCAACCAGCGTCGTCGTCGGCTCGTGGGTCGCTTCCGCGGCGAGAATCTCGTCGGCGGGGTCGCCCATCCGGACGTCGATTGTCGCGTCGATATCCCACTCCTCGAGTCGGTCGGTCAGCTCCTCGAGTCGCTCTTCGGGCGCGCGGTCTCCGTCGGGGCCGGGGCTGGTCTCCGTCTCCACGTGGACCAGCGTCGCCTCCTGGGCCGCGTGGCGGAGATAGGAGAACGCCTCGAAGGCCCGGTCCGCGTTCGCCGAGAAGTCAGTCGCGTACAGTAGTCGTTCGAACAGGTGTTTCTCGACGAGGTCGGGTGACTCGGTTTCGCGTTCGATGCGGTTGACGAGCAACGGCACGACCGTCGTCCGGGCGAGGTTCCGCGTCGTCGACCCGATGAGCCGGTTCTCGAGCGGACTCTTCCCGCGCGAGCCGACGATCGAGAGATCCGCGCCGACGGTCTCGGCGATCCCGTTGATTCGGCGGTGTGGCGTGCCTCGAACCACGTGTGTCTCGACATCGAATCCGACGTCCTCGATCGAGTTGCGATAGCGCCGAAGTACGCGCCTGCGCCGTTTCTCGTGGTCGATCCCGATCGTCCCGCCATGGACGTTTACCGGGACGACCGTCACGAGGTGGAGTTCGTCGACGCCGATCCGTTCGAGACAGTCGAGACAGGTTTCGGTCTCGATAGCCACTTCACTGGCTGCTGATAGTTCTGTCGCGTAGACGGATTTCATACTGGTCGTTCTGGGCGGACGAATAGTATCCCTGGTGGTTCAGTTACCTAGTCCGCTGTCGGATTAGCTGTCGAGCGATACGGTTCTTTGTACCAACGTATCGGCAACCGTACAATAGCTCTGTCCGACAGTATGAACCACCTTCCGACTGGCCGCGTTCTCGACTGACCCGGTTCGAGCAATATTTTCCGGGAGGTGGTCGATGTGAGGTCGTGACGCATCGAAAATCGTCCGGTTCGACTCATTTAGGCGTCGGAACCGGCTAGTTTCGAACGGGATGGCCACCGCTACGTTCCCCAGTCGAACGACCCCGACGTCACCGACCGTATCGAACCGCATCCCGCCCGCGTCACCCAACCCAAAACGATGAGTACGACGACAGACCGCCTTCGCGAGTTTACTTTCACGCTGACCTACGAGCCCGGGGAAGACCCGGTCGCCGACATCTTCCACGAGTATCCGAATCTCCAGGCAGCGACAATCGACGTCGCGGTCGGCCGGACGTCGTACGTTCGTCTCGTCCAGCTCACCGGCCCGCCGGCTGCGACCGATCACCTCCAGACGGTCCTCGAGGATCGTGACTATCTCCCGCGTGCGATCGGAACGGAACGGTGTTGTGGTACGAGCACGGCGTACCGGCTCGAGTGTGCCCCGAGACAGCGGCTGGTCTACGCGTACGTAGAGGACATCTGCGACTGCCACTCGATCCACAACATCGCCTCGACGTATCTCGAGCCGGGGACGGTCTTCGAGCACAGACACCGCGCCGGCCGGGAACGGTGGCGACTGCTGATGCGCTCCGATGCGGCGGTCGGCGAGCTGTTCGATCACGTCGAGGCTGCCTGTCGACCGGGTGTGACAGTCGAGATCGGACACCTCGGAGAAGCAACGGAGTGGCACGGGGACGCGTTCGTCGACGCCGACTTGACGGGCTCACAGCGGCGGGCGCTTGCACACGCCGCCGCGAACGGTTACTACGAGCGTCCGCGTCAGGTGACGATCGAAGAACTCGCAGACGAACTCGACGTTCCAAAGTCGACGCTCTCCTATCGCCTTCGAATGGCCGAGTCGAGACTCGTGAAACGCTACCTGGATCGGAACTCCGAGACCGAGCCTGGGGTGTACGCCTGATACGGACTGCTGTACCGATGTCCCGCCGATCGCCGACCCCGTGTGGCGATCGGCGGTCAGTGACGACAGGAAACTGTATGAGTGCAACTACAGCGTATCGTCGTGTGGTGTTCGACTGTTCGATGCCGTCTCATACCCGATCAGAAACGCCGTTTCTACCGCGGACAACAGTCAGTATCCCTCCGATCGTCTCTCACGACCGGTCGCGTATGATCGCTGCGTAACTCGGATCGTCCGGCAGTATTACTCCTCGAGCCAGCCGGTGGCGAGTTCGTCCCGGTCGACTGCCGGGACGTAGGGCTTTATATCCAGTACGGGGGTCCCGTCGAGAAGGTCGAGTCCCGTGACCCGAAGCGCCGTTCCGTCGTGGTCGCGTAACTCGACGACGGTCTGGGCGATCGGATTCGGTCGGAACGGACTCCGGGTCGCGAACACGCCGACTTCGACATCGGTAGCGTGAGGTGGTCGAGACGTAAGCAGCGCCTCCTCGACTTCGTCTAGGTGTGCGAGGACGACGGCGTGAGAGAACTCGGCCAACCCGTCGAGTCCGCGTTTATACTCCTCCTCGAGGACGATCTCGCTGGTCGTTTCGTCAGTTTCCTCGTGGGAAACGTCGGCAGGGGAATCGTACGGCGATCGAACGTGTCCGATTGGCGTGTAGGTGATCTCCATCGGCGCTGCCCGCGTGTAGCGGGCAGGTTCGGTTAAGCGACCGGCTGGCACCCAATATTGTCGGTTGAAACGCGACGGATGGAGGTATCGACAGTCATTGCCGGTATAGTGGTAACCCCCGAACAATCTCGAATCGGCTAATCCCGTACCGCTGAATCAGTAATTCCGTCGTTCAAACGCCGGAAGCGAATAGACAGAATAACTTTGGTTTGTGAACCGAAAGTCGAATACCGGGGAGCGTATTTCTGGTCCATCCATCGAATTTTGGATATGTACGAAGTGTAGCTTACCGGTGTTGAACACCTATTCGTAGTTACTTGGTGAGCATGATATGTCCGCTAGTCGAGCAATATCGATGACCGATCCAACCGTCACGACGATGATGACCGAATTCGGGCCGTGGCTGGCGTTTCTCACGCCGGAGTTAGCCAGCCGAATCCAGTTCGGGTGGGCGATTACGATTCACATCATCTTCGCAGCGCTCTCGGTCGGGCTGGCGCCGTTTCTGGTCTACTTCACCGTTCAGGAGGTAAGAACCGGAAAGGAACGCTACGTCCGGCTCCGGAAGTTCTGGACGAAGATCTTCGCGGTCGGGTTCATCATGGGGACCGTCACCGGCATCCCGATGGGCTTTATGTTCGGGACGAACTTCGGGGCGTTCTCGACTGTCGCCGGCGAACTGATCGGGGGCCCGCTCTCGTTCGAAGCGAAAATGGCCTTCTTCCTCGAAGCCGTCTTCCTCGGGATCTTGCTGTTCGGGCGTGACCGCGTCTCCGATTGGTTCTACGCGCTCTCGTCGTTTATGGTCGCACTCGGCGCGTGGCTGTCGGCGTTCTGGATCCTGGTCGTCAACTCCTGGATGCAGACGCCACGTGGCTACGAGATCGTCATGGAAGACGGTGTGCAGATCGCACAGCTTACCGATCCGCTCGCGGCGTTTTTCAACCCGCGTTTCCCGTGGATGTACGTCCACATGCAGAACGCGGCGATCATCTCGGTGACGCTGCTGATCGTGGGTATCGCCGCGTACTTCGTCTGGAAGAACCGTGACAGCGACGTCTGGAAAACCGCGCTCCGGGTGGGCGTCGTCGTCCTCCTCCTGACGTCGACGTTTCAGGCCATCCACGGCGACATGTACGGTCGCCACGTCGCCGAAACCCAGCCACACAAGTTCGCCGCGATGGAGGCCCACTACGAGACTGGATCGGCCGACTTACACGTCGTCGCCATACCGACCGAGTTCGAGTCGATCACCGATCCGCGTGCGGACAACCTCTATACGATAAGCATTCCACACTTCGCGTCGTTCCTCGCTAGCGGGGGTGATCCGAACGCCGAGGTAACCGGTCTCAACGACTTCGAGTACGACTCGCCGCCCGTCGCGTGGGTCTTCTGGTCGTTTCGGATTATGGTCGGGCTTGGCTTCTGGTTCATCGCACTCGGCGCCTGGGGGACCTACCGCCTCTGGAAAGGCGGTCTTGCCGACGACGATCGGCTGTTGAAGGCGCTTATGCTCTCCTCGCCGCTTGGCTTCGTCGCGTTGATCACCGGCTGGTACGTCGCCGAGATCGGCCGCCAGCCCTGGATCATTCAGGACGTCCTCAAGACGTCCGACGGCGTCTCCCCACCGGTGACCGGGACCGAGGCGACGTTAACACTGCTCGCATTCGTGGTCGGGTACGTCCTGCTATTCAGCGTCTTCCTCTACGTCCTGAAACGTATCATCGACGAGGAAGCCGACCGACACGAGATCGGTATCGCCGACGACAACCGACCCGATTCGCCGGGGGTGCCCGCAGATGACTAGCGTGTTCTCGGATTCGGCATACGTGCTCGAGTCGCTCCCGGAGCTGTGGTTCGGACTCGTCGTCTTCGCGCTGGGGGTCTATCTCCTGCTCGACGGGTTCGATTTCGGCCTCGGTATTCTGTTCGCCGAAGCCGACGACTCGGAGCGAGAACTCATGCTTGCCGCGTTTGGCCCGCTGTGGAAGGCCAACGAGGTGTGGCTCGTTCTGTTCGGCACCGTATTGTTCGCCGGCTTCCCGGCCGTCTACGCTAACGTTCTGGGTCGGTACTATCTACTCGTGTTCGCGATCCTGTTCTCCCTGTCGCTGCGCGGACTGGGATCGAAACTCCGGGAAGAGCGCGACGACGAGCAGTGGGTCCGGTTCTGGGATGCTTGCTTCGTCGCCGGGAGTACGCTTTCGCCGTTCCTCCTCGGCGTCTTCGTCGCCAGTTGGGTCCTCGGCGAGCCGTCGCCGCTCGCGATCGCTCCGTTCGTCGTCGGGCTCACCGTCGTCGCGCTTGCAGTCGTTCTCGGTGGCGCGTTTCTCGGCGTCAAAACGAGACGCGGACTCCGCACTCGAGTCGTCCAGCGAGGGCAGTTGGCGACAGGCGCCTACATCCTCCTGTTTGTCATCACGGCAGCCGTACTGTACAGTCAGTACCCCGGGTTACGACCGGTACTGCTGTCCGGATCGACCGGAGCACTCGTCGTCGTGACGCTGGTGTTTGCGGCCGCAAACGTCGTCGCAGCGTCGCGGGAACGCTACCACGCGTCGGTGCTTTCGGCGTCCGGCCTTGCGGCGACACTCGTCGTCTTCCTCGCGACGCTGCTGTATCCGACGGTCGATCCCGCTGCCGGATTGACGATCGCCGACGCGGTCGTCTCCCCTCTCGCGCTCAATATGACGTCCGTCTTCGCGGCGATCTTCATGCCGATCATCGTTGGCTATTTCCTGTTCCTCTACTCGGTGTTCAGCGGGCCAGTAACGGCCGACCAGCGGTACAAATAAGGGGTTGCTCGCTCCTCGGGGCGCCTTGCTATATTCGATGCCGCCTGTCGCAGATATCGATTTCACATACTGTTCCTATCTTGGAAAGGTACGATGGAAACGAGCGCGGAGTCCGGAACCATGACTAACCAACGATAGGTAGGAACCGGCCGGATCACGCCCGCTCGGCGAAGCAGCGATCCACCGAAACGACCCACTTCGACGTTTCCCACCGCTTTCGGGAGAAGACGGCGTCGGCACTCGTCGATTTACCAGAGGTCGAAGCGTCGCTCCACGGCCGTGGTGTTCTGATTTCGACACGAAACGAGTGGGAATCGGATCACCGCCGAACACTTATTCAAAGAGAGGAGACACCACAGTTATCAGCTTAAAAACTGCTTCGGAACGACGATCTAGCGACCGATGAAACGTAGCCGCGGAGCCACGCATCTTGCTGGAAGCAGCTACTCTGGCCGATGCGCTACGAGTAGCCGAAACCGAAGACCACAACGTTAACTCGCGGGGTTCACCTCGCTCGGGAAACCTGTTCATCAGCGCTACTGAAACTGGCGAGGCGGCAGCGCTCGGGTGGGTACCTAGCCCTTCGATCGTCTCGTCAGCAGAGACCCCACATTTCATATAGCGCTATACGATATATCAATCTCGCATATGCTGGCGATGGCTGTGTGGTGATAACTATTCGAACGTAACGCTTCCCGATACACTGTAGTAATATATGAATTAGTCGTCACTCAAATAAGGTATTTCTCCTGCACCGTCGCATACACCTCGCTATCAGCAAATAACCAGCCGCTGAGCTGATGGCAACACTCACAGGATAACCGAGAAATTCGCGCCGGTCCAGATCAACAACTGATCCTCTGTGATCAAATGCCTTGATTATAGTATGCTGATTAGTACGTGCGTGAAGCGTTCGGTCGCGACATTCATTTTCACAGACTAACGGAAGAATACGGTGATCAGTGCCGGGACCGGTCTGTAGCTCGCTTCATCGTGAGTTGTCGGCCAGAGACGGCCCAGTCTTAGCGATTATTTGTAACTCCCGTTTTCTATGCACGGTACCCTGCTACTGACCGAAATGGAGTCTCGAGGACGGATGACTGCCATCTCAGAAGACAGAACGGTCGAAGATGCTCGCTCGACGGGCGACGTCGAGGAACCGCGGGGTTCGAAATTAGCTACGTAAGCGAGTAAATGTTCTCGAGATACGTTTCTCGAACGCGGTCGTTCCAGTTGTGGGTGTAGGTATCGATGACGTCGCTGGCGACGTCACCGCGGAGATACTTCACGACGCCGCGGTCGCCGGTCCGATCGCGCAGGTGCGTCGTGAAGAAGTGCCGGAAGTAGTGGGGTGTCACGTTTTCGGCGGCGCCGCCGCCGGTTCGAAGCCACCCGTACGCTCTCGTATATCGCTCGACGGTGTGATGGACCGTATCGATCGTTAGTCGTTGGCCCCACCGCTCTACGGTTCCGGTGAACAACGGTTCGCTCGAGGACTGCGAGCCGGGTCGAACCGCCAGCCAGCGGATGAGCGCGGTTTTGAGTTCGTCGTCGATTGGAACGGTCGTTTCCCGCTTGCGTTTGTTCGACGCCTGCCGAACGGTGCCGTTCGATTCTGCCCCGTGGCTGTGCTCCGAGGAGACGTACAGCGTTTCCGGCTTCTCGGTTATCTGTGCTCGAGGACGCCACGTTTGCGCGTCGTGGTCGAGGTTGAGGTCGATCAAATCGAGGTTACAGAGCTCGCCCGATCGGATCCCGGTCTTGAGAAACGTCAGCACGATGGCCCGGTGGAGCGGATGGCGAATCGTTCCTACGAATGACCGCATCTCTGGGAGCGAAATGTCCCGTCGTGACGGGTTCGACTCGATCGATTCGTTCATCTCCTCTAAGACGAGCTCCATAGGATTCTCGTCGTGGCGGCCGACACGTACGAGATACCCGTAAAACCGGTTGAGATACGACGCGTAGCTCGCCACGGTACTTTCGGTGTACTCCGTCCGGAGATCGTGTACGAAGGCCATACAGTCACGGTACCCCGCTTCCGACGGGGACGTATCGAAGCGCACCTCGAGGAACGATTCGAACGAGCGCAACACACGGCGATAGGCGTCGATTGTCCGCTCGTTGCGGCCGTGGTACTCGATGTCCTCGAGGAAGTACGCGATGGAATCGTCGTCACTCATCGTTCGTCAGTACGTATCCGCCTTCGCGACCGCTGTATCGGATGCGGTTCTCGTCTTGCAGTCGCCCGAGTGCCGCATCGACGTCGTCTTCGACGTCGTCGATCAGTCGGTCGACGAGTCCGTCCCAGTCGAGGACCCCCTCTCGTTCGATGACTGCGAGGATTCGATCCTCGAAGTCGTCGTCCGTTGTCCCGGCGTTGTCGACGGTTGACTGGGTGCCGTTCATCGACGGGATCTGGAAGTCTCGCCGGCCCGCCTGGACCATCGTTCGAACGAATTCGCTCTGACTCATGTCGAGTTCGTCGGCGTGAGTCGCCCACTCATCTTTCTGGGACGTCGGGACGTAGGTTTTCACGTAGGTTTTCTCCGCCGACTGCTCGTCGGTCGTCATATCCCACCGATCGAACGCGACTCACTTCAATCTAGCCCAAATTCACAAATAAGGGCATTTATTTGTGGCCCTGGGACCGTATCTTCGCCGCCAACTCGGAGTTAGTTGTGAGTCTGTGCCTGCACAGACTGCCATTATGGGTCCAGGATCACAAATATTAGATTCAGCAGACAGTTGCGATATGGTGACTGATTCGTGGCGTACTCTTCTCGAGTGAAAATCGACGAAATAGTTAGGCGAATTACATGGTGTTCCTGGGACGTAACCCCTGGGGTCACGGCCTCGAGACACGGCCTCTCTAGTTGCTGGAAGATGACACCCTCGAGGGGCTCTAGGGGACGCCCCGCATTCGGTACAGCGGTCGCCGCGGTGACTACACGCTGGTCGGTGACCCCGATGGGAACTAATACTGTCGGGCGAACGTCAGCAGGAAACCGATCGTGAATTAGGGGACCGTCGCCAACGGCGGCGACCCCAGCGAAACGAATCGCCTTCACGTGTTCTGTCAAACAGTATGAGCCCGGGACCGACGCGCCCGAAGACGTCGCGGATTCGATCGCGTGTTTCTTCGACGACCAGCGCTATCACGACAAGAGCGAATGGACACTCGAGGCGTACGAGCGCGTGCTCCGACAGTTCGAGGCGTTCGTCGGCGAGCGATTCGACCACGTCGGGCGTCCGCGCGACGCCGGTCGACGGGAGTGTATGGCGTGGATCCACTCGCTGCGCGGCGAGTTCGAACCGAGTTCGATCGCCACCGACGCGTCGTCTCTCAACCGGTTTTACGACTATCTGACTCGAGTCGGCGTCTTCGACGATGACGATTCGATGGCTGGTTATGGAGGAGCTGTCCGAATCGATCGACGCAGACCCGTCGCGCCATGACATCTCGGTCCCGGGGATGCGCTCGTTCGTCGAGACGATCGCCCATCCGCTGGAACGTGCCGTCGTCGCCACCCTGCTGAAGACGGGGATTCGCGTCGACGAACGCTGTAACCTCGATCTCCGGGACCGACGTCTCGAGACGAAGGCGGTCGACCTCGAGTGGACCTGTCTCTTATACACATCTCTGAGCGGGCTGGNGATGTGTATAAGAGACAGGAACGGTGGTCAACGGCGAGGAGCGAACGGCCTCGAACAAGCGCAAGCGCGACACCGTCGTCCCCGTCGACGACGAACTCCGACGGCTACTGGTCGGTGGCTCGTGATTCGCCCGGATCCGGTGTCGTCGGCCCGGCCGCTCTTTCTCGACACGAGGGTCGTGGGGCCAGCGCCTGACGCCGTCGGACGGCCGCGATATCGTCGAACAGCACGCTCGAGAACGGGGATGGGTCCGAACCGGCGGCAGGCGACGGAGGACGTCACGCCACACTACCGGCACTTCTTCACGACGCTCCTGCAAGATCGAACCGATGATCGGGGGATCGTCCAGTATCTCCGGGAAGACGTCGCCGGCGACGTGATCGATACTCACACCTACAACTGGGGCGACCGCGTCCGTGCGGTCTCCCTCGAGTCGATTCACTCCGTTATCGAGTGGCCGTCGTTCGGGTTGCAATCGGCGTTCTGTTCGTCTCGAGAGAATTATTTTCTACAATCGTACGCAATGAGTGTGGTCGAAACGCGCCAGATAAACTCCTTAGCGCTATATCGAATTTGAGTGCGTTCTGTTGCGAATGCCAGGGTGAGCGTTCACAGGATTGCGACCAACTCGTCGTGAGTGTACGGTCGGAAGTGGATGCAGGTACAGGCAGTAAGACGACTATTCAGTCGGTCATCCACATCGTCAAAGAGGCCTTTTTCGTTATTAGCAATGAAGATCATCGTGATGCGAGGGATGCGGTATAATTCGTACAGGAGGCTCTTGTCCTTAACTGGTCCACCTCATCAAGGATAACGACGTATGGTGGGCCCTCGTAGTCGCGGAGACGGTCGAGCAGGAGATCTTTCGGGGTAGATTGACGATGGATGTCGATGGTTTGGTTGATGCCGTCGAGAAGGCTGTACAGCGTTTTGAACCGGTTGTGATCCTCCCAGCAGTTCACGTACTGGTGGTTGACATCGACGACGTTCTCTCGAAGTCGTTCCACTGTGAATTGTGCAATGCATGTTTTCCCGACTCCGGAGGGACCGTGGAGGAAGACTGGATCAGCTGATTGTCCGTCAAGTATCGGCCGGAGGACGCTTGAGAGATGGTTGACCTCTGCGTCCCGGTGTTTCACCTCTTGTGGGATGAACTCCGGTTGAAGCACCCGAGCGTCTGTAATCATACCGCGTCGACACAGGTCTGTAGTAATAAATTGAACCGGGTGGTTTCCGAATCTCCGAAATAAGAACTAGGGACAGGGATATGGCATAGATACTGAACCAAGGGAATGCACTACCTGGAGAGGGCTGTATGGCATATCACTGAATTATTTAAATGGTTCCTGCATATCACAAGACATGCATGAACGTAATTGAGCCGACTATCTCCAGAGAAATCGTGACAGATTTCGTTTCTACTTCAGAATCCATTATAGAGCAGTCTCCCCAGATGAATGAGTCAAACACGAAATTAAAACTCATTCAACCGTTCCTTCAGAATGTTCTTGGCTGGGAAATTCACGATATGGAGTTGGAATACAGCGTTCAGATGGGCGGGCAAACGTATCATGTTGACTACGCCCTCGCAGTGAATGATCTGCCGAAAGTGTTCGTTGAAGCGAAAGGCTGTGATGTTACTCTCAAAGACAAGCACGTAAACCAACTCCAATCGTACCTAAAGCTTCAGGATATTACTTGGGGGGTTCTGACAAACGGGAAAGAGTTCCGACTCTACCAATTAGAGGTTCAGGATGGACAAGCAGAATTTCATCTCATTGCTGCCCCCTCAATCGAGGAACTCAACGGATACAGGCGGGCGTTTTCTGCAATTTCAAAACCAGCTATTGTTAATGGGAGCGCTGCCGACGTAGTTCGTTATATCCGTGAACTGAACAAGGCTGAAGAAGCATTAGAAACTCGGAAGCCGGAGATTGCAGAGGCCGTAGCAGAGACAGTGACGAAAAATACAACTGATGTCATCTATCAGGAAGCAGAGCAAGAAGCAAAGGAACTTGTTGATCGACTAGTCAAGGAGCTTCAAACGGATCATGAAAGTGTCGTAGAAGACTCCAGTCCAGAATCAACGAGTAAATCGGATATCAATGAAGGCGGCGATCTTCCTGTTACGGCGCTGAGCGACATAGAAGGCGACGATAATAGTCACACGGCTGTGTATGCGAGCGATGAGTCTGGAGTTGAATTCTTACAAAAATACAAGGCCTGGGGATTTATCTCGATCGCCTCTGAACCAGAATATTTCCTTCTGTACATCACAAGACCGCAGCAGCAGATTAGATACCTTGGTATGGTGGAGGACATCGTCGATGCAGACCATTTTGTCTCAACTAAGGAAGTCCCGAAAGATAAGTACCAGTATGGAGATGGGAAGAAAGTCGTCAAATTTTCTGAGTTGTACGAATTAGAAGATCCGATTCCGCTTGGGGAGTCATCTCACCGAATGCAGGGGCTTCTGTATACTACGTTAGGCGAGGCAAAGACCGCAAAGTCAACTGATGACCTCTAATCCCTACAGATGAACTAGTCAGAATCGTTCAGAATGCTCTGTTTCTTCTGATGGAATGGAGATCGTGACATCCCAAGTGGCGTTCGGCCCATGGTCAACAATGACCGAGTTGCCCTTGTGAGTGCGCTTCGCACCACACTCACAATCTAACTGCTCGCCTCCAGACCCGCTTCGACGCCCGATCCACTTATGCGAATGATCAGTAGGACGGAATCCGCGTTCAATACGCTCTAATTCTCGTGGTTCCGTCTCTTCTGGATCATAAGTGTAGATCGGTTGTTCAAGATTTGACTGCTCGTACCGTTCTAATCCACAGCGGTGGCACATCCACCCTGCTCTATTGATCCAGTCGTGATCTCGATCTGGAAATGGGTTTGAGTACGAGACGACGCGATCGGAGTCATGGGTGAGTATGTAGTTGAGAAACCCACCTTCAGCGCTTGATCCTTCCAATCCAGACGGTGGGTCCGCGTAGTATGGGGCAAAAGCATCATCCGAGCGGTCGTTAAACGCGGTGAGCATGTTCTCTATAAGGAAGCGGTCTGACTCGAAATCGTTCTCATCTGCCCAGTACACGCTGTACCCGAGAGCCAGATAGTCGTGCGTAGCTGCCGCCACGTCTTTTCCTTCGTTTTTCCACTGTACCTCAACAATGACTCCTTTCCCGAAGAAGGGATTTGCTCCTGAGAAGGAAACGAGTGCGTCTGCCCTTCGTGAATCAGCTACTGTGAGAGTCCACTCACACTCAAGTGTAGCTTCTGGAACGCAATACGAAAGCTCTTCAGAGAACCGTTGTCGGAGCGCCGAAACAGCCAGCGATTTCCACTTCCGATGGGTATCCGATTCGCCACCAGGACAGTCGGTTGCTGCAAGATGATAGAAATGCCGCGCCGCTCCGTCTTTGAACGGACCTCGTGGCCGCATTATTTCCTGACACTTGGTACACTGGAGTTCCTCCCCGTCATCTACTGCTTCAGGGATCACCAATTCATCATTATGTTCTGCAATAAATGGCATCCTGGGTTCCTATCTTGAATTGAGATGGGGTGGTGATAGTACTTGGTCTAACTGAATCGCTTTATTTTGTATAATTTCCCATATTCATTACCTCTATATTATTTCCCGAGCTTTTCTCGCCCTTTCCGAACATTCTTTGAAATCACCTGTTGGGTTTTCCCACGGGTCTCAGCCCAGTCTTGTTGGGATCTGTTTTGGATATCAACCATCCAGTAGTCAATGGCCTCTGCAGGAGACAAGCCAGTGCTTATCAGATCCGCGAAATCACGTTCTGGATCGTATCCGGGAGCTTCTCCGATTGCTACTCGAACAGTGACGCGCTCTTGCTGATCGAACCACTCTCGATCTTCACTTGTTCCAAGGTGAAACTCACATTCCTTCCACAGCCGCTCCTCCTCATCCCAGTGATCAGTTGCATATGCGATTGTATGCTTGTTTAGGATGCTTTCGTTTTCTGGCCGGTTCATGTACTGGCCGAAGAATTTGATACGGTACTCTGATCCGCTAACCCCGATTGTAGCAGTATCACCCTCGTCTAAAGTGACAGTCGCTGTATTCACGCGTCCTTCTGAGGCGTTTTCTCCCTCCCACGCAGCAAGATACAGCGTAACTGGCCCCTCTACTGGATGATGATGGTCTTGAGTGCATGCACCACCGCCATATTGCTCTTGGTGTGATCTTAGATAGCTTCGAAAACCCTTGTTTAGCTCGTTTCGACCACTAATCGACGGATCGTTTGAGTCCTCTAAATCTTCGAACCGAGTTACTTCTGCATCATATTCAACCATAGGTTGTACAACTCACAGTTGTACAATCATCTAAATAAACTGTCGGCGCAACCTAAGTACATATTCGATCTGTATCAGTAGCTTGCTGAGATATGAATAGTTGGATTCCTATCCTCTAAGGGAAGTTCTTGCAACTCTTATTTCACACCCCATTCAACTTGGAAAGAGGTCGTGAACGTTTCGTATCAATCGCAACTTGACTGAGTGCTCACGGAACCAACTGTTGGACGCGAATTCGCCAGTACTGAACCGATATCCAGCGCTATCGACATTGAGCAACGCTGATGGCGACTGTTCACGTCGGAGCGTTGAGACTCCGCTCGAGTGACCGTGACCGATCGGACAGAAAGCGCCGCGCCGCGACGACTATAGTAGTCAGTGAAACGATTTACACACCGATCGCGACGCTGCCCTGCGATCGGGTGTGCATTGACTTTCACTGACTACTATAGTTCTCGACCGCCAGTTCCGTCTCGAGGTCGACTCCGTTCAACAGCGATCGAACGGCGCCGACCGTCTCGCTCACTTCGGGCGAACTCTCGAGCAGGACGGTCTCGCTGGGGAAGAGTTGTTCGCCGAGCAAGAGACCGTGGTCTCGAGCCGTCGATCCCGTGACGGTAAGGTAGACCCCCAGCCCGGTGTCCGCGATCGCGGCTTCTTCCTCGCGGCCTTCTTCGGGGTACTCGAAGTGAATTCCGTCTAACGTTTGTGTCCCGAGGACGGCCTGGACGAGTCGTTCGTACCGGGGCTCGATACAGAGCGGTCCCTCGTAGGACTCGAGGAACGCGCGGTCGAGCGACCCCGACGACGGGGCAACGTCGGGCGTCGCCATCAGGGTGTGATAGACGGTGTCGCCGAGACCGGTGACGACGCGAACGTCGGTGTCGCTGGGATCGATTCGAGCGTTGATGTCGTCGATCCGGTCGAGGGGTTCCGGCCGAAGGCCGACGACCTCCTCTAAAACGAGGTCGGCGCTGTCGAACCCGAGCGCGAACTCGTGGGTTCGTAGCGCGCGAAACGGTTCCTCGCGACCGACGAGTTGGATCGTCGTGTCGTCCGGAACGCCATCGACGCCCTCGAGTGGAATCCGGACGCTGTCGAAGACGATCCGCCGCGGCTTGCCGGCGCGGTCGTCTCGCAACAGCGTATACTCCGGTTCGGTGGGATCGTCGACGGTGCTGTAGTCGGCGAGACGATGGTACACGTGGCTCTCGGCGGGGTCGACCGTCCCCTTCGTGAGTGCCTTTTCGTGGCGGAGCGTCGAAGTAATGTCGTCCGCGAGATCGGCCACGTCGAGCCGGCGTGCGAGTCGGTCGAGCACCGACTCGAGCGGTCGGCCCTTACGTGGCACTGCGATCGGAATCGTCTCGCCCATCGACGGGTTCTCGACCGGCGACGGATAAACGAGTTGCGTTTCCGGATCAAACGCGATCCGTGCTGGCCGTTACTCCGAGAACATCGAGCCGAGCTGGTCGCGCCAGTCCTGAATGTCCGTTACGTCCTCGCGGACGGTCTCGAGGTCGTCGCCGAGGTCGTCGACGTCGTCTTCGACTGCTTCGAGATCGTCGCCGAGGTCGTCGAGTCCGTCGTCGAGGTCGGAGACGTCCGTTTCGAGTTCGTCGACGGACCCCTCGACGCTCGAGACGTCGTCGTCGACCGTCTCGAGCGTGTCCTCGAGTTCGGTAACGTCGGTTTCCACGTCGTCGATATCGCTCTCGAGATCGGCGTTCCAGTCGGCCAGATCATCGACGTCGTCCTCGACCTCGTCGAGGCCGGTTTCGGTCGACTCCACCCGCTCGTCGACGGCGTCGAGGTCGTCTTCGAGCGCCGCGAGATCGGCTTTGAGGTCCTCGATGAGCTGTTTCCCGGTTCCGTTCTCGGTGAGGAACGCTTCGAGGGCGTCGGTGTAGGCGGCGACCTCTTCAACGCGCGACTGGAGGTGGTCGACTTTCGCAATCTCCGGTCCGGCGGGTGCTACGTCGAGCGCATCGCGGAGAACGTCGAGGTCGTCGTCCTCGAGTTCCCCGTCGCGGAGTTCCGCCGCGAGTCGAGCGCCGACGGATCCCTCGACGGCTGGTGTGGTACTATCGTCGTCAGTCGCCTCGGCTTCGCCCTCGTCAACTTCGTCGGAGTCGACGACCGGTGGTTCGGATTCGTCCTCGAGGTCGTCGGCCGGTTCCGCCATCTCGTCGGCTGCCGGTTCATCCTCGTCGCTCGAGACGTCCTCACTGTCGCCGTCGTCGACCTCGAGGTCAGATTCAGATTCAGGTTCGGAATCGACGTCGGGTTCGGGCTCTGCGTCGTCGGCCGAGACGTCCTCGTCGTCGCTCGCTGCAGCCTCGAGATCGAGTTCGATTTCTGGCTCGGCGTCGTCGGCCGACTCGGTCTCCGTCTCGGAGTCGGTGTCGTCTTCAGCGGATTCGTCCGCGTCAGTATCTCCGTCCGTTCCAAGATCGATCTCGACGTCCGGGGAGGACCCGTCGGCGTCGTCCGCGTCCGGATCTGGAATCTCGTCTTCTTCGAACCCGAGATCGATGTCCGGCGTCTCGTCTTCGTCCTCGTCGTCGCTCGCTTCGTCGACCGGCTGGGGTTCGACGTCGACATCGTCGAGGTTTAGATCGAGTTCGCCCGCGTCGGCGTCGACGTCGGCGTCGGAGTCGGGTTCGTCGTCGTCTCTCGCCTGGTCTTCGGCTTCGGCCGCGCCGTCCGCTTCGGCTTCGTTTTCGTCTTCGTCCTCGGTCTGGTCCTCGAGTCCGGGAACGCCGTCTGCGTCGCCGGCGATCATGTCTTTGACCGGCTGATTGCGATCCTCGGAGACGATGTTGCCGATGACGTCGTCGTCGACCGCTTCGGCGTCGCTGTGGCCGTCACTGTCGGTAGCGACCTCGACGAGTTCCGGTTCCGTCAGGAACGGTTCGGCCTCGCTCTCGTCGTCGATGCGGATTCCGTAGACGGTCACCAGTCTCTCGCCGGCCTCGAGCGTGCCGGTGAACTCGACGTGGTTGTCCTGAAAGGCCGTCCAGTCGTCGCTGTGATAGTCGGGATGGAAGCCGACCTTGTCCATCGGGAACGATTCGGGAATTGTTTCGGAGAGTCGAAATGCCACCTGCTCGGTACGATCCGATTCGATTTCGAATCGGATTGCAGGTACGGGAAACTCGTCCGCCGTGAACGTCTTCTGGACGGTCAACCCGTCAGCACTGACCTCGACAACGTCGTCCGTGTCGGCGGTGCTACTCATGAGGGCAACGTTACCACACCATTACTATAAATGGTACGGACAGTATCAGATCTGGTTCACAACAGGTCGATCGTGACCGAAAGACGGTCGTGAAATTCTAGAGGTCCACTCGATCGCCGATCTCGACGAGTTCGAGTCGGCGCGGGTACTCGAAGCTCTTTGCGTGGTGATGGAGCACCTTCGGATCGGACGTAAGCCCCTTCCACATGTCCCAGTGGCTCGGAAGGAGTCGCTCGAGGCCGAGCGCGGAGGCGGCCTCGACGATCTGGTTCTCGTCGTTGTACCAGCGCGTGCGTTTGGGTTCGCGAGTCTGCTTGTCGGGGATCTGCCCGACGGTCCCGAACGCGAGGACGCCGAGGTCGATGTCGTACTCGTCGCCGATCCGTTCGAACTCGTCGCTCGGCTTCGTATCGCCGCCGTGGAAGAACGTCCCGGCGTCGTGTTCGAAGACGTAGCTGACGGGGGGGGTCGCGTCTGGATCGTTCGCCTCCTCGACGTGGACCGTGAACTCGCCGATTTCGATGGTATCGCCCTCACTCACCTCGGCGAACTGGTCGTCGTCGACGTCCCACTCGTCGGTCCAGTTCTCTTCCTCGCGGGCGACGGCGAGGCTGTCGTCGGGCGCGTAGAAGGTCGCCCCCGTCGACTCGAGGATCGGCGCCTGACTCTCGCCGTGGACGTGGTCGGTGTGTTCGTGGGTCGCGAGGACGGCGTCGGCGTCGGTAACGTCCGCGGGATCGAACGGAACGGGAATCATCCGGATCGTTCGGGGCGGATCGCCCAGTCCGAGGTAGGGATCGACGTAGACGGACGTCCCCTCGGAGCCCTTGAGGACGAAGCCGTTACAGCCGAGATACCAGATCGCTACACCGTCGGGTGAGGCGTCTTCGACGTCGCGGACGAGCCAGTCTCCCCAGTCGCTGCTGGTCATAGGCGAGGATGCGCGGACGGGACGTGTAAGTGTTGTCGTCTCGGCGCCGCAGTCGGCCGACGGCGGCCAACGATACCGAGACCGGAACCGAAGAGTAATCCGTGATCAGCGAGCGGTGCTGTGCCGCTATCGGTGGACGAGGCGGAGGGCCGTCGCTACAGCGGGATCCCGGCGTCGAGAACTTCGTCCACCGTCGGCTCGTCGAGTCGAGAGCCGAGCAGTTGTCGCATGAGCACGACGAGACCGTTGTCGACGCCCTCGCCGACGATCGCCGTCTCGTCGCGTTTGCCGCTCGCGGTCGACGCGCCGAGCGTGCCGAGCAACACGGCTTCGCGATCGGCGAACACGAGTCGGCCGACCGTCTCGCCGTTCGGCGACAGGTCGAGCCAGTCGAGTCGCGGCTCCCAGAGCACGACCTCTGGCGCGCGCTCGCGAACCATCTCACGAACCCGCGCATCGGGCGAACCGACGTAGACGTCGACGCCGCGATCGAGCGCGTCTTCGATCCGACGGAAACAGCCCTCCTCGAGCAGGCCCGTCGTCGTAAACAGCATGAACAGTTCGTCCTCGGCCTGTTCACACAGCGATTGGCCGGTCGTGACGATGTTCTCGCGGCCGTGCAGCGTCCGGATACCGTCGCCGTCAGCTTGCGACTCGAGGTCGACGCCGTCGGGTGTCCCTTCGGCAGTGTCGACGCCGTCGAGCCACTCGACGCGCAAAATCGGGTGTCCCTCGTACGAGACGCTGCCGGTGTCGGCGTCGTAGCCGACGAGTCCGGCGTCGTTCAGCCGCGGCAGGTGAACGTGAATCAGCGAGGTCCGAACGGCTGCGACGCGGTCCTGGCCGACGTCTCGCTCGGCGACGTCCGCCTCGCGAGCGGCGACGTCGCGTGCGAGCGTTTCGACCGAGATCGGATGGTACTGGTTGGCGAGTACGGAGAGGATCGTTCGCCGTCGAGCGTCGGCGAGCGCGTCGAACACGGCGTCGATCGTCGCCGCCGTCGCGTCGACCCGACCGTCGACGACGGCCTCGAGACCGGCGTCGAAGCTGGGGTTCTCGGCGGCGACGACGCGGTCGTCGTCGATCGTTTCGACGAGTCCGGCCTCGAGGAGCGCGGGCAGCGTTCGGTGGTGGCAGTCGACGCGCGCCCGCTGATGGTCCTCGTCGGTGACTTCGGCGAGCGGTTTGTCCGCCGTGACCGCGGCGAGTTCGTAGGCGAGATCGGATTTCGTGATACCGTTTGGCGAGCGTTCGCGGACGAGTCGGAGGGCCTCGCGTCGGTCGCTGGCAGCGAGGGCGTCGAAGAGATCGTCTCGGGCGGGCGCCGATCGGTCGCTGACGCGTGGATTACTCATCGACTACTCGTCTGTGTTGTTCGGGCTAAAGAACTGCTCCAAATTGCTTTGGATTCAGCAATCCATTACCACGTATTGGGAGAAAATCACCGTAACGAATGTAAAATATCGAGAGTAGTAGTACACTGTTTCGACTTCGTCCGCCGACAGCGGAGACTCGTTTACGATCTGTTGTCCGGGACTGTCGCGAGTAGCAACCCATTTCACGGCCGCGTAGCATCTCATTATCGGCGTGTGCCACAACTGCATTCGCTCGCCGGGCCAATGTTAACCGACTAGCGTCGCCGTCCTTTGTCCGTATGTCAGACGATCAATCGGACAGCGGCGTTCAGCGGCGAAGCGTGATGCAAACGATGGGCGCGGCCGGACTCGCGCTGCTGGGAACTGCCGGGGCGACGGCGGCCGCCGGACAGGAACAGGACGGCGACGCCCCTAACGGCCAGCCCAGCTACCAGCTCCCGGAACTCCCCTACGAGTACGACGCGCTCGAGCCCCACATCGACGGGCGCATCATGGAGCTTCACCACGGCGAGCACCACCAGGCGTACGTCGACGGGGCCAACGAGGCGCTCGAGGAGTTCGAGTCGATGCGCGAGGCCGGCGAGTTCGACGATATCCGCGCCGCCAAGCGCGACTTCTCGTTTAATTACTCGGGACACGTCAACCACACCGTTTTCTGGGAGAACATGAGCCCCGACGGCGGCGGTGAACCCGAGGGCGACCTCGCGAGCGCCATCGACGAACAGTTCGGCTCGTTCGAGGACTTCCAGGCGGAGTTCACGGCGACCGCGAACAACGTCGAGGGCGACGGCTGGGCGATGCTGTTCTACGAGCCGCTCGCGGACGCACTCGTGATCGGGCAGGTCGAAGGCCAGAACGAACTCGCCCACCAGCGGGCGATTCCGATCCTGACGCTCGACGTCTGGGAGCACGCCTACTACCTCCAGTACGAGAACGACCGCGGAGCCTACGTCGACGAGTGGTGGAACGTCGTCGACTGGGAGGACGTCGGCGAGCGATACGAACTGTTGACCGACGCGGAGCCGGACGACCTCGAGCCCGACGACGAGCCGGCGGAAGACGACCCAGATGCGGACGAAGAGCCGCCGGAGGACGACCCAGACGCGGACGACGAACCGGTGGAAGAAGACGAGCCCGAAGCGAACGGAGAGCCGGACCCCGGCCCGAACGGGAACGGCGAGCCGGATGAACCGGGTGACGGCGGTCCGATGGAGCCCGGAGACGGTCCGATGGAACCCGGTGATGGAGGGCCGATGGAGCCCGGAGACGGTCCCGGCGCGAACAACGAGTCGATGGGTCCGGGCGGGAACTGACTCGCTTCGACCAGGGAGAGAACTGGCTCGAGCGAGACCGATCGCTCGAGCGTCGTCGAAACGCCGCGAGTCGATCCGTCGGAGTCGGGACGCCGCTCGGATCAGCTACCAGGTGCCGTGGAACGTGTCGAAGGAGAGTTCGTCGAGCGGTTTGTTGCCGACGGCGATCTCGTACTCGCCGGGAGTGAGCATCGGCTTGTGGAACTGCGGGCCGTCGTCGGTGGTAATCCGCGGACAGCCCGTGTTGACGAAGGCGTCCATGTCGAAGTTTCGCAGTCGGTCGGGGGTTACCTCGTCCATCGTGATGAGGTAGGCGTCGTCGTTGTCGTCGAGGATGTCCTGGGCGATCTCCCAGCGACCCTGGCCGATCTTGGTACAGAAGATGACGCCCCATTTCTCGGCGTCCATCGCGCGGTGGACGGCGCCGTAGCGCTGTTTCATGAACTTCTCCGTGTCCGCGACGGTGACGACGTTGTTGACGGGGTCGGCGATGACGACGTGTTTCTCGGGGTACTCCATCGCCAGGCCCAGGGGGTGGAACTTGCCGCCGCCGACGTAGAGCACCTGATCTGCGGGCACGTCCGCGCTCGCGTAGTTACAGCCAAGCACCTGGCCCTCGTGGGTCAGGCGCTCGTCGCCGCGCCGGCTGTGGACGTCGTAGCCGCGTTCCTCGAGGAACGTCGCCATATCCTCGTAGAGATTCATGTGCTGAGCCGTGGTGACGAGCCCGATGTCTTCGGTCTCTTCGGGCGGCTCGAGGGTCTCGAGGGCCTCCTCCATGATCGGCGTGACCTCGACGTTCGAAAAGAGCGGCACGTAGATCACCTTGTCCGTGTTCTTCATCGGCGAGTGGCCGAAGTGGACGAACACGTCGGTGCGTTTCATCAGATAGGTGTCGAGGTCGCAGGCGCCGTAACATGGCTGGCCCGAGAGCATGATCGTCACGTCGTCGCCCGTCAGCTCCCGCAGGTCGTCGGCCACCTTCGGGCCGCGCCGCTTCAACCCTTCGGGGAACTGCAGCCCGACCTTCGTGGCGTCGCGCTCGTCGATAGCGTCGACGATTCGCTCGAGTTCGTAGTCCCACTCGCGGTCGTGTTTCAACTGCATTCCGGTGTTGCGGAGGTCCCCCTCGGTGTACTCCGACTCCTGACTCATTGACCGCCCTAGCGACCACGGACGTATATACTGCACGCTGTCTCGACGACGGTGCTGTCACGGCTGTCGACGCGTCGCACAAACGGCGCTACCGCGGTCTCAAGCGATCGGTCAGGGCTCGACGTCTCCTCGAGTCGTCGCGTTCGTTCGCCCTCGTCGTCCCCGATCGAACGTCGTTCGATTCCGACTGGTAGCACGACCCAACAGTCATAGTACTGGAGTGTAAACGAGGTGCTAATGTCAGCGGAACAGCCTCCGGACGGGTATCTTTTCGACCTCTATCGCCGATACATCGGCGAACCGGAAGATCGGACCGACATTTACGTCGGCTTCGGTCTGTTTCTCGGCGGCATCGGCCTCGCGATCATCGCGCTGTTGCTCTTTCTCTGGAGTAGCACGTTCGACGCCCGCACCACCGCCCACACCATGTGGGCCCAACCCGCGTACGCGATCGTCATGATCGCGTTGCCGCTCCTGATGCTCGGCATCGTCATCCTGTTGCCCTCCGAGCGACGGATGCAGTACGCGTCGTTTGCCGGCGTTCTCGTCACGGTCGCGGCGGTCGTCGGCTTCCTCTATGCATACCCAGACGACTGGAACGGCTACGGCGCCGACTACACCGCACAGGTCGTTGCGGTCTATGCCGTCGGACTCGCCGGAATCACGGCGTCGACCGGTGCGGCGCTGATCGCTCACTACCTCGATATGGCCCGGACGGCAAAGCGAGTCGAGACGGACGACGAGGACGAGGACGACGACCTCTCCGACGCCGACGTCCGCAGCGACATCGACGAGGCGATGGAAGACGTCGAACTCTCCTGGGGCGGCGTCGAGAAGACCGAACACAAGCGTCTGAGCTTCTCCGAGGATCAGTTCGACGACGTCTCGGTCGACACGGCCGCGGGCACGAAGACGACCCGCTCGAGCGGCGTCGACGCACAGGTTGCGGGGCTCAAGGGACTGAAAGGAGGCGAAACGAAGACGACGACCTCGAGTGCGACCGTCGACGACCAGACGGCGAAGCTAAAAGAGCTCCGGGAGCAACAACGCGCCGAGGAGATGGCCACCGCGGACGACGACGGATCGGCTATTTCAGGTCTGTTCGTCCGGTTCCGTCAACTCCTCCGCCGAGAGTAATCCTCTGCTACCTGCCGTTAAAATATACTTATTACTTCGTAGTTTGAGATGTAAGGAATACACATAGATTTATAATCCGTTGGCCGCCTTGGCCAACTATGGCGAAAGGCCTAGACGTTGGAACGATGAACATCCTGTCGGCACAGCAGGATGGGAACGACACGGTGTTCGTGCAGCAGCGCAACTCCTTCGTAGAGATCGAGTACTCGGATATGGCCGAGCAGATGCTCTCGCGAAGCGAAGTCCTCCACATTCGAAAAGACGACAAGGTGTACGTCGTCGGTGACGACGCCCTGAACTTCGCGAACATTTTCAACAAGGAGACGCGCCGCCCGATGAAACACGGGATCCTCTCGAACGACGAGAAGAGCGCAATTCCGATGATGAAACTCATCATCGAACAGGTCGTCGGCGAGCCGGCCTATCCCGACGAGAAGCTCTACTTCTCGTCCCCCGCAGATCCGATCGACTCGGATCTCTCGACGCTGTACCACCAGAAGACGATCGAATCCTTCCTCGACGACATGGGCTACGACTCCGAGCCCATCAACGAGGGGATGTCGGTCATCTACAGCGAACTCGCGGACAACAACTTCACCGGCCTGGGCATCTCCTTTGGCGCCGGCATGACGAACGTCTGTCTGGCGTACTACGCGGTGCCGGTCATGAAGTTCTCCGTCGCCCGCGGTGGGGACTGGGTCGACGAGCAGGCCGCCCGCGCGACGGGCACGCCCGTCGACAAGGTTACCTCCATCAAGGAGGACGACTTCGAACTGGACTTCACGACGGACGTCGGCGGCGTCGAGGGTGCGCTGTCGATTTACTACGAGAACCTGCTCGATTACGTCATCGAGAACATCGTCAAGGAAGTCGACGAGGAAGACGTCGAGGAAGGCCTGGACGTCCCCGTCGTCGTCACCGGCGGCACCTCGAGTCCGAGCGGCTTCGAGGCGCTGTTCCGCGACCACCTGGCAGACGCCAACATTCCGTTCTCGATCAGCGGCGTCACCCACGCCAACGAACCGCTGTACAGCGTCGCCCGCGGTGGCCTCGTCGCGGCGCGCTCCGACGAGGACGTCGACCACGACTCCGGCACAGACGACGAAGAAGTCGAAGCGGAAGCGGAGTAACCCCCCTCGTTTTCCGCCGTTCGAGAACGTCCTCGAGTCTCAACGCTGAGACTAAGTCGGCGGTCGACGATCGCTCGCTCGTCGCCGTCTCCCCACGCGCGTTTCCCCTCGCCGACCCGGCGTCACCCCTCGTAGAATCGATTGAACGCCTCTCGCCAGGATTCCGGCTCCTCGCCCTCGGGGATGTGATCGACGGGAATATCCGCGAATCCACAGTGGGGACACATCACCGTCGAGACGTCGCCCAGCGAGAGTTCCTCGAGCGAGCCCTGACACCGCGGACAGTTCATATTCGACTCTCTCACACGGATTCTCCTTAACTCTATTCGAACCTGTCACGAAACGGATTGTACGGGCGGCGGTGATCGCGGGGTCGACTCGGCTCGGGTCGAGCGCTTCGATTCGATCCGATTCGATTCGACTCGAGTGCAGTACGCGTATCGAGATCCGAGGGGAGCGAGGAACCTATTACGATCGGCGCCAAACTCGGCGGGTATGCCCGATCCGTCGCGTCGAACCCTCGCGCGAGCGCTCGAGACGCTCGACGACTTCGACGATCCGTCGCCCGCGCTCGAGCAGTATCTCACGCCGCCGGAAATCGCGGCGCACATCTGTCACCAGGCGCGACTCCAGGGCGACCTCGAGGACTGCGTCGTCGATCTGGGGACCGGCACCGGGATGCTCGCTATCGCGGCGGCGCTATCGGGGGCTCCCGCCGTCGTCGGCATCGACGTCGACGCCGACGCGCTCGCGCTGGCCCGAGCCAACGCGGCGCGGATCGACGAAGCGGCGAAACACGGCTCGCTCGAGTGGGTTCGCGGCGACGCCACGCGACCGCCGCTGTCGTTCGACGGTGCCGACAGCGAGACGCGCGTCACCGCGCTCTCGAATCCGCCCTTCGGCGCCCAGCAGGGCAATCGACACGCGGACCGCGACTTCCTCGAGACGGTCCGGTCGATCGCGGACGTCTCCTATACGATTCACAACGAGGGGAGCCAGACGTTCGTGGAGTCGTTCGCGGCCGACACCGGCGGGGACGTCACGCACGCGTTCCGCGCCGAGTTCCCGATCGGCAAGCGGTTCGACTTTCACACCGAGTCGGAGACGACCCTCGAGGCGGAAGTATTTCGGATCGAGTGGTCCTGACGAAACCGGCAGCGTAACCGACTGTTAGGCCTCGAGTCGATCGAGTCGCGCGTACCGGCCCGCTCGCCAGCCGGTGAGCAACGCGACGACCGAGCCGAGGACCAACGCGAGTGCGAAGCCGGCGAGGTAGACTTCGACCGGCGTCTGCAACAGCGAGTCGAAGCCGACGAGCGCCCCCGCGAGCCGGTTGAACCCGGCCGCGAGAAGCGGCGTCGCGGCGAGTCCGACCAGCCCGCCCAGCAGGCCGATAACCAGTCCCTGTGCGCCGATCGTGCCCGCGAGCACCCACCGCGAGAGGCCGATCGCCCGAAGGGCGGCGAGTTCGTCTCGCTGCTGGTAGGCCACGAGCGCGAACAGGTTGATCGTGAGGACGATGCCGCCGACCACGGCGAGGCCGATCAGCGTCGCGCCGCTCGCGAGGACCAGCGGTCGCTCCTCGACCATCGCGCCGACCTGCTCGTCGCTGGGGCGAACGTCGTAGGCCGCGTACTCCTCGTCGAGCTCCGCGGCGACGGCCTCGGTGTCGGCGTCGTCCTCGACGCTCGCGGTGATGAACGTCGCTCGATCGGTGCCGGCCGTTCCGGCGATCGCCTGCAGGTCGGTCAGCGGAACGGTCTCGACGTCGGTTCCCAGAAACTGCGAGTAGTAGGAGGCGATCCCGACGACGGTGAACTCGTTGTCTTCGACGGTCTCGCGGCTCGTTCCGATGGTGACCGTATCCCCGACCGAGACGCCGAGCGCATCGGCCGTACCGGGCTCGAGGACGATCTCCTCCTCGGTCGGGCCGTCGGGTCGATCGGCGATCGAGTAGTCCTCTTCGGAGTGGTTCATCTCGGTTTTGAAGCCCGCGCCCTCCTCGAAGCCGAACCCGTCGTGGGTCTCGTGGACGCCGACCGCGGACGTTCGCTCGAGGTCGCCGTCGCCGTCGCCGACGTAGAGTTCGTGAACCGCGATCGGTGCGGCGGAACTGACATCGTCGCGTGCGGTCATCTCGGCCGAGACGGTGTGTGCGCCGACGATCGGATTCTCGGTCCCGCTGGCCGCGGGATCGATCGGGTCGCTCGAGATCCAGATGTCTCGGCCGGCGTTCTCGAGGCCGTCCTCGCCGGTCGAGACGACGCCGACGCCGAGACTCGCGAGCAGCGTCACCGAGAGCACCGCGAGCGAGACCGCGAAGACGGTGATGACGGTTCGACTCGGCGAGCGTCGAAGCTGGGCGACGGCCAGACCGATCACGGCCCGCAGTCGGGTCGCTCCGCGACGCAGCCGCGAACTCATCGTCCCACCTCCTGGAGAACGGACGTGCGCGCCGCGACCACCAGCGGATACGGCGTCGCGACCAGTCCGGCGATCAGTGCGACGACGAGCGCGTAGGGGACGAATATCGGGTGGACCGCGGCGACGGCACCCGGCGCGACGGTCGCGGCCGCGATCGCGTTAACGGCGTAGATGCCGCCGATTCCGAGGACGACGCCGACGAGCGCGCCGAGCAGCGTCGTCAGCAGCGTCGAGACCGCGACGATCGAGAGGCGACTGCGGGTGGTGTAGCCGACCGACTCGAGGACGGCGAGCGTGCGTCGGTCCTCGTTGACCGTCATCCCCGCCGTCGTCGCGACGAAGGAGGCACAGATCACGACGCCGACGAGCAACGCGAGCAGGCTCGTCGCGAACGCCAGACTGTCGCCGAACAGCGCCGACGGGTTCGTTCGGTCGATCGGTTCGACGGCCGCGTCGGGGTACGCGGATTCGGACGCGGCGACGGCCGCCTCGTCGGCGTCATCGTCGCTCCAGACCAGCACTCGATCGGCCAGTTCGCCGTTGTCCGCACCCGAGAGAGTCTGCAGTTCGCTCAGGTGAACGAGTGCAACCGGCGTCTCGTCGTCGCCGTCGCCCGCGTCTTCGACCGCGTTCACCGTGATCGACGGCGAGGGAAGCCCCTCGGGAACGTGGGCCGTACTCGGCGACAGTTCGTCCCCGTCCTCGGCCGCGAGCGCGTTGGCGGCGGCCGACGAGAGAACGATCTCGTCCTGTCGCGGTCCGTCGTAGGAGCCGTTCGCGTAGTGTGCATCTCCCGACTCGAGTTCGTCCGCCGGGAGGCCGGCGACGGTTCGGGGCTCGCCGTCGGGGACGACGCCGACGAGGAGCACTCGTTTCGCATCCTCGCCGTCGGCCGACTCGAGTTCGACCGGTTCGACGAGCACCGGCGAGGCGTGGTCGACGCCGTCTTCGTCGGCGATGGTCGCCGCGCGCTCGTTCGCCGAACCGAGTCGCGTCCCCTCCACTCCGTCGACGGCGGACAGCGACTCGCTCTCTTCGGGTTCGATTCGAACGTCCGCATCGTCGTCGTCGAGCGTCCCGCCGTCGGCGAGCCCCAGTGCGACGCCGGTGATGACGACCAGCAGCGCGATCGTCAGCGCGACGGCTCCGACGGTCGCCACGAGACGACGGGAGCTGGTTCCGGTCGCGCGCCGCCAGAGCCGGACGACCGAGACGCCGAGGAGGCCACGCCAGCGAGTCCGTCGAGTTCCTGTGCGGTCCGGGTCGAACGACCCGTCATCCCTCATTCACGACCACCCGCCCGTCTCGAAGCGTCACCACGCGATCGGCGACGGCCAGCGTCTCGTCGTCGTGGGAGGCGACCACCATCGCCCGGTCGCGTCCGATATCGGTCAGCAACTCGAGGACGCTCGCGCCGGTCGCCGTGTCCAGTTCGCCCGTCGGCTCGTCGGCGACGATCACGTCCGGATCCGTGACGAGCGCCCGCGCGATGGCGACGCGCTGGCGCTCGCCGCCGCTGAGCTCGCCAGGGAGGTGCGTGATTCGGTCGCCGAGTCCGACCTCCTCGAGGAGCGACTCGGCGCGTTCGCGGCGCGTCTTCCGGGGGACGCCGGCCTGGACGAGCGGCAGAGCGACGTTCGCTCGCGCGGACAGCGACGGCAAGAGGTGAAACCGCTGAAAGACGATCCCGACGTGGCGCCGACGAAGTCGCGTCCGCTCCGCGTCCGAGAGGGCCGTGAGATCCGTCCCGTGGAGTTCGATGCTCCCTTCAGCGGGGACTAACAGCCCGCTGACCGCGTGCAGGATCGTCGACTTCCCGCTCCCGCTCGGTCCCTCGAGGCCGACGATCTCGCCGGCGCGGACGTCGAACGAGACGTCTCGCAGGGCCGTCACCGTCCGGTCGTCGCCGCGCCCGCTCGAGCCGTACTCGTGTGTCACGTCCGAAAATCGGACGGCGACTCGTCGATCGGCGTCGGTGCTCGGCTGGCCGTCCGGAGTGGTCGTCTGGCGGGGTAAATGGGTACTCATCGGTCCGGAGTCAACTCGGTCGGACGAACCACCGCTCCGGCTATTGTTTCTCTCCGGCTTCTCGCCCGCCATGGCGTCGTTAATCCCGTCGCTACCCACCGCCGGACCGTTCGCCACGCAACACTGTAATTCGACGACAACGGTCGTCAATACTGATGAATCGGCTCCGAACGAGGCGGTCCCCCTCGTCGGAAACAGTCAGCTACTGATGATTGTCCTCCCGGCAAATGTCTTCGGCCGATAGACCGACGACCGCATCGGCTCGAGTTCGATCGGGCGGCTCACCGGTCGAACAGCGGCCGTTCGACCGCCGTCGCCGTTTCTCTCGAGCGTCGAAACCCGCGTACGGGGCGCTTATCCGGCCGAATGGGGCCATTATCCCGGCCGTTCCCTATCCGTACGTCTCTTCGGTCGCGACTGCGGCCCTCGTCCCGTCCGCGCCGGCGTGGATCGTCTCGTCGTCGCGCTCGAATTCGAGGCCCCCGGCCGACGTCGATTCGTTCTCGGTCGGCAGCGATGCAGTCTCGACGGCGCCGTTTGGCAACTCGACCTCGAGGACGAAGCCGTCGTCGTCGACGTCGACGGTGACGATCCGGTCGTCGATCCGAACGTCGGCCCGTGCGGCCTCGGACTGGTGAGCCAGTTGTGGCTCCTCCCCCTCGGCCCAGATCTCGACCTGGTAGACGGTATCGTTGCCGACCGGCGTCCAGCCGGTTCGCTCGACGTGGACGCTCTCGCGCCAGCCGGGGCCGCCAACGGTGACCTCCGTCTCGCCCGAAAACGCCAGCGCGTCCGCCGGCACGGCCTCGACCCACAGCTGGCGCTCTTCGCTGGTGACGATCACCCCGCTGGATTCGAACGCCCCGCCGAGAACGTCGGTCAACGGACCGATCTGGACGGGCGACACCATCGCGTTCTCGACGTCTTCGGCGTACTGCACCGTGTAGTCCTCGATCTCGACCGCCGCCTCGGGATCGTCGCCGACCGTCGGATCCTCGAGCACGAAGAGATTGATCGGAATCGCCACTCCCACGAGGATCGCGAAGACCGCGAGGACGACGACCGTCGCCGTCTTCCGTCTGCCGAGGCCCGCTATCCCCGTCGTCGGTCCGGCGGGCGTCGCGAGCGAACTGATTCGCTCGAGTCGCGCGCCGATAGCCGTTCCGCCGTCGGGGCCGTCGCGTCGGTCGAGTTCGCCGTCGTCGGCGCCGTGACCGCCGCGGCCGCCGTCGGCGCGGGCGAGCTCGAGCGGTCGATCGATCGGGGACCGATCGCCCCGTCGCGGAAGCAGCGGTCGGTCGCTGGCGACGAGCGCGGCTGTGATCACTACGGCGAGCACGAGGACGATCAGGACGCCGGGTCCTTGCAGGAGAACGTAGACGTTGCCGCCGCCGAACCAGTAGATCTGCCAGAGTCCCTGCGCGAAGGCGTACAGCAGGATCGCGAGCCAGACTCGAAGCGCGTCGGGACGCTGGCCGCGCGCACGAAGCACCGCGATGCCGAGGACGAGACCGACGAAGAAACCGAGGGCGTGACCCTGAATGGCGATGCCGGCCCAGGAGGGCGCTGACGGCGGACTCGGCTGGGCGACGTAGACGCCAACGGGAACCTGCAGCGCGCGGTAGACGGTCAACAGTACGCTCTGGACGCCGAGTACGCCGACGATCGTGACGATCGGGTAGTGGACCAGCGCGAAGGCGGCGAACGCGAAGACGACTCCCGAGAAGCCGATCACGGGTCCGAGCGCGAAGAAACTCGTCCCGATCGTGATCGCGACGACGATTCCGGGGAAGATCACCAGCGCGCGGAGCCAGGGGTTCGTCCACAGCGACGTGAACGTCCCCTCACCGCGCTCGTCGGGGTAGTGGCTCCAGGCGTACTCCGCGATGGGAGCGACGACAGCGGCCCCGGCGAGGTTCCCGAGGAGGTGGTCCGGCCCCGCGTGAGAGAACGACGCCGTCAGCATTCCGAGCGGGTAGAAGTACGAGTACGCGCGGTAGGGAAGGGTCACCGGATCGCTGAAATCCGTGATTCCGTCCTGGACGAAGAGGTAGACGCAGAAGACCAGCGCGATCACGAGCAACGACCCCCACGGCACGCCCATTACGAGTCGCGAGCGCGCGACGTCGCCCCAGCGGCGCTCGGTCCGGTGGAGTCGCCTGACCGCGACGAGCGACCCCAGCGCGGCCGCCACGATCGAAAGCGGCAGGACGACCGAGAGGAGCACCGAGAGCAGCGTCGCAGACGAGAGCATACGCAGTGGTTCGAGCGCGGCTGTATATGGATTTACATCCGTCGTGTTCGCCCTCGAGGACGACGGCCGAACAGAAAGGTACAAGCGGCCGACGGCCGGATGAGGTGGTATGGAACTGCGGGTCACCGAGAGCACCGAGGACGAACTCTCGATCGAAATCGCCGGCGAGGACCACACCTTCATGAACGTCCTCAAGGGAGCACTGCTCGAACACGAGAACGTCAGCGCCGCCACCTACGACGTCAACCCCGAACAGTCGGGCGGCCAGACCGAACCGATTCTGACGATCAAGACCGAAGGCGGCGTCGACCCGCTCGAGGCGCTCGAGGACGCGGCCGTCACCGTCCGCGAAAAGGCAGTCTCCTTCCGCGACGCGTTCGAAGCGGCGGCCTGATCGGGCCCGCCTCTCGTCGAGGCGACTCGAGCGTTCGTCTCCCGTTTTGATCGCTTCTCACTCGTCTCGAGTGGCGTCTCCGTCGCTATCGCCGTCGACACCGACGTCGACCACCGGCTCGTCGCGGTCGAAGCCGCGGACGAGTCCGAGCGCGATCGCGATATCACGGAGCTCGGGCGACGAAATCGCGTCGAACGCGCGGAGATACTCGTTTGCGGCCGATTGCCGGCTCGCCGCGGTCGCGTGATCCTCATCGGCCGCCGCGTTAGCCGACTCCGCCATCGCTTCTGCGGCCGCCGCTGCGAGGGTCATTCGCTCGCGGAGTCCCTCGAGGTGCCCGCGAAGCCCCTCGAGGTCGACCGTCTCGACGCGCGGATCGGTCGCGAACGCGTCGCTTCGGTCGTGGATCGATTCGAACCGGGTTCGTGCGCCGTCGAATCCGTCGGTCGCGTCCCGAAACGCCGGTTCGGCGTCGCCGTAGCGACCCGCGTTCCACGCGGTTCTCCCCGCGTCGAACCTGATGCCGGCCCGCTGTGCGCTTTCTTTGGCCTCGAGGACGTCGGACCACAGTTCGGTTCGCAGGGCGTACTGCGGGATCCGTCGCTCGGGATCGTGGGACATGATCTCCTGTGGCTCGTCGTCGTGCCCGAGGCCAAGGAGGTGGCCGAGTTCGTGTTTCGTCGTGATACCGATCTTCCCGACCGGCCGGGACGCGGCGACCACGATCGCCTCCACCGTGGACGGGAGGCGGTATCCGGGCCTGAGCAGCGGCGCACAGCCCAGAACGCGCTCGCTGTAGTTCTCGACGCCGCGGCAGTCGTCGGGCTGGTCGACGAAGCGCAGGCGGACGTCGGGGTCAGGATTGGAATCGGAATCGGAATCAGAATCGAAATCTGAATCAGAGCCGGCGACGCCGCCCGAGACGACGTCGAAATCGACCGCAAAGCCGGCGTAGACCGCCGCGTGTTCGGTCCAATACTCGAGGGCCTCGCGAGCGACGGCGTGAACGTCGTGTGGCGTTTCGCTCTCGTCGTCGACCCGAACCGTAACGGTTCGGTCCGCGAACGGATGGCGCTCGAGTTGCGGAGCCGCACAGCCGGCGAGTCCAGAAAGGCTGACTCCGGTGACGGCGGCGAGTACGCGACGACGATGCATGGATATCCTACTGTTCAGTCTCCCACTTAACCCAATCGAGCCCGGTCGCAAGTGCGGGCGTCCTCGAGTCGACCGCGAGCCGTTCCCGTCCGCGTTCGGACGGCCTAGCAGGCGACGTAGAACACGTAGACCGATTCGTCGACGACGTGGATATCGAGACCCTCACTGCTGAACTCGTCGTCCGTCACTTCCTGGTTCGCCGTGAGCGCGTCGGCAATCGCCTCCGCGAGCGCGCTCTGGCTGTCGTACTCGTCGATCGAGACCACTACGGGAAGCTGTCCGCCGGCTACCCTCCCGCTGCAGTCGTGATCGAAATCGCTCAGATCGGCGCCGTCGGGACTACCGTCGCCGTACTCCTGGGCCACGTATGCGCGATTGTGGTACTCCGCGAACGCCGCCAACCCGCCGTCGTAGCTCCGCTCACCCCGGTCGGCATCCAGCAGCTCGTGGACCTCCTCTTCGGTCGCCTCGAGGTCGATCCCTGCCACCTCGCTTCCCTCGCCGGGAGCGTCGGGCGGCGACGGCTGGCCGACGCCGGGGAGCACCGAGAGCGGGACGATGCCAGTCGCGAACAGCGCGACGACGACGGCGACGACGAGGATGACCGGCGCGTAGGGTTTGGCGACCTCGAGCCAGCCGGGGACGTCAAGGTCGCGGTCGACGTCGTCGTACGTTTGCTCGGTCTTCTCGAGGGTGTGGTTGCCACAGCGGGCACACGGCGGGTTGTTCTTGACGTGGTCGCGGCCGCAGTTCTGACAGCGCCAGACGTAGGTGGTCCCGGTGTCGACCGTCCCGGAATCCGTTCCGGACGCTGTCCGCTCTCGCTCGCGTTCGTCTTCGCCCTCGCGGACCACCGCTTTCTCGAACTTGTTGTGCCCGCAGTTGTCACACGGAGGGTCGTTCTCGGCGTGCGGTTTCCCACACCACGTACACCGCCACTTCACTGATAGTAGAGCACGACCGCGGCGATATAAGCGTATTGGATGCCGGAACGAACGGCGTTGATCGAAGGCCAAATTTCCCGTCGAATCGGAACGTCATCACTCACCACTCGCGCAAAAATCTGGACCAAAAAGCCGCTCGCTCGTCCCTCGCTCGCGGTCTATAGTCGAACCGGAACGTCCCGCTCGTCCAAGTACTCCTTTACCTCGGCGATCGAATGCTCGTCGAAGTGGAAGATCGACGCCGCGAGTCCGGCGTCGGCGTCGGCCTCGGTGAACACCTCGTGCATGTGCTCGGGACCGCCACAGCCGGAGGAGGCGATAACCGGCGTGTCGACGGCGTCGCAGACGGCCTCCGTCAGCGGCAGGTCGTAGCCGTCTTTGGTGCCGTCCTTGTCGATCGAGTTGACGAAGAGTTCGCCGGCGCCGCGGGACTCGGCTTCCCGGGCCCACTCGAGGACGTCGATTCCGGTCCCCTCGCGGCCGCCTTTCTTCGTACACTCGAACCAGCAGGACTCGCCGTCGATCTCGACGTAGTGTTCGCCGCCCTCGTCGAAGCGCCGTCGCGCGTCGACGCTGATGACGATACACTGGCTGCCGAAGGCGCGTGCGCCCTCGTTGATCAGTTCGGGTCGCTCGAGCGCGCCGGTCGTGATCGAGACCTTGTCGGCGCCGGCTCGCAGCGTCTCCTTGATGTCCTCGGTGGTGCGGATGCCGCCGCCGACGGTCAGCGGGATGAAGACTTCGTCGGCGACGTCGCGGACGACGTCGAGCATCGTCTCGCGACCCTCCGCGGAGGCAGTGATGTCGAGGAAGACGAACTCGTCGGCGCCGGATTCGTTGTAGGCTTTGGCCATCTCGACCGGATCGCCGGTGTACTCGAGGTCCTCGAAGTGAACGCCGGTGTAGACCGCCGGGTTCCCGTCCTCGTCCAGATCCACGTCGATACACGGGATGATTCGCTTTGTCAGCATGTGGTCGTTAGACGAGGGTAGGCACCCGGGATAGTAAAGTGACCTGCATCGGCCGGTGGCGCTCGTCCCGATCCATGTCCGACTCGAGCGTGCGCGTGCGCGTTCGTCAGAATCGAACTCGAGCGGCCGCAGCCGCCTACAGCAGTCGCGACCGAACCGCCTCGACGCCGTCGGGTAGCGCCTCGAGGCGAGCGCGCAGTTGCACGTAGTCTTCGAACTCGCCGTGCAGGGACACGGTTCGGCCGAGATCGTTCGCCGCCGCGCGCGCCGTCGCGTCGTCGGTGCGCTCGAGGGACCGAAGCGTCTCGTAGCGGACGTGCGCGCCGGGGGACGGCCCGTCGATCGATTCGATGGCGGACTCGGCGGCGTCGATCGCCGCTTCTCGCTCGGCGCGAATCTCGGCCGCGCTCTCGAGTTCGTCGAGCGATCCGTCTTCGATTCGCTCGCGGATGCGTTCGAACGCCCGACGTCCCGTCTCGAAGCGGATCGCGGCGTCGATTCCCGCACCGAGCCGTTCGTCCGCGTCCGCGTCGAACAGGTCGTCTCGAGCCCGCTCGGCCGGTCGACCCGCCGCGTACAACACGTTCTCGAGTTCCGAACCCTCGAGGTCGGCGGGACGAGCCGCGTCGAACCAGTCGCCCTGGGGTTCGCCGAACGCGCTCGATTCGACGCGGTCGATCGTCTCCTCGATCGTCGCCTCGAACGCGGCTGTGTGATCGGTCGAATCCTCGAGTTCCGCGTCGTGGCGCTCGTCGAGGTGATCCCAGACGTCGGCCGTCGCCGCGGCGAACTCGAGGTCGCCGGCGGCCGAGCCGATATTGGTAACGTCGTCGTTCGAACTGACTCCCCAGCGGCCGAGCCGTCGGTCCACCTCGGAGAGATCCGCTTCGCGACGGCCGTAAAACAGCGCGGCGCGGAGTCGCTCGTCGGTGCCGTCGTCGCCGCGGTAGGTTTCGACGCCGCGTCGGTCCGCGAGCCGAGTGGAGACGGTCGCGTGTTCGGCTTCCAACTCGTCGGCGACCGACGGGTCGTCGATCGCGGCGACGGCGATCGCGGCCGCGCGGGCGTCGTCGCGCGCGTCGCGCGTCGTTCGGAGCGCGTGGTACAGCTGCCCGTTCGTTTCCGCTTGTCCGTTGTGCTCGTCGACGCGGGCTTCGACGTCGTCTCGCCGTTCGCGGGCCGCGTCCCGGTCGTCCACGATCGACTCGCGAACGACGCCGTTGGGGATCGCCTCGGCGTCGAGCGGCTCCGGAAGCGCCGCGAGCAGTTCGTCGATGTCCTCGAGACCGTCGCTCACGGCGTCGTCCTCGGGGTTTACCGGCACTGGCGGCTCGACGGTCGGCGCGTCTTCCGTCAAGACGACTCGCGCGTCGGCGGCGGTAAACGACGGATGCGTCTCGCCGTCGTCGCTGATCCAGGGAATCACGGTACAGCCCGCGAGCGCGACGGTACCGAGCGTTCCAGCGGCTGCGAGAAATCGCCGTCGACCACGGCTTCGGTCCCGGGGGTCGGTCATCGCCGATCACCCGTTCGTTCGTCGCCGTGCTCTCCATCGTCTGCGCTATCATTCTCACCGTTCCGTCCGCCGCCGTTCCCGCCGCCATCCGCACCGTCGCGCTCGTCGTCGTCGTCCTCGCCACTCGAGTCCGTTTCGTCCCAGACTCGATCCGGACAGGATCCTGATTCACCGCCACCGCGCCTCGAGGGACGATCACTGTACGGTCTGTCGACCCGGATGAAAAACGCCTGCATCTCCGTCGCATCGGCGTCGCATGGCGCTGTCGCCGGCTGTAACTCTCGACAGTACTGCGTTCGAAACTCGTCATCGCGCGCCGAGACGCTCACCAGCGCCCGGCGATAGCAGTCGTCGATCCGTCGCTGCTCGACCACGACCGTCTGTGACTCGAAGTCGGTCGTGTCGACGAACGCTCGCGCGTCGTCGACGCCGTCGCCGTCGTAGTCGATGCAGAGCGACTCGCCCGCCGCTTCGTCCGTGACGAAGACGGTCGATTGCGCTCGCGCTCTGGCGGTCGGACTGTCGTCGTATTCGGCTTCTTCGGCGTCGTCTGCGCTCGAAAAGACGAACGGCATCTCGCCGGGCGCCCGCACGGAGACGTATTCGAGATCGTCGCTCGCCTCGTACGGTTCGCTGGAGACGCTCTCGTCTGCGTCACTGGAGGATTCGTACTCGATCCCCTCGATCGCCTCGACGCAGCCGGCGACCGACGCGGAGAGACAGCCGCCGGTGGCGGCCAGCAACCGTCTGCGCGATATATCGGTGGTGTGGGGAGTGGAGGGCATTACTCGTGTCATACTGGTCATTCGATAAGAACGTTCTGGAGCGCGAAGGCGCTCGAGTCCGCGGGCCGGACGGCGTCGCGTGTAGGTGATTTTATGGCACTGAATCGGCTACATCGAGGTATGGCAGACGATACTGAACCCGCGGCCGACCAGGACTCGGCGGCCGACGTCGGACACGACCTCGAGGCCGAACGAACGACCGCGCCGATGAGCGACTACTCCGGCCGCGCGGTCGGGATCGGCGCCCTCGTCGCGCTGATCGGCATCGCTATCGTGTTCGGAATCCCGCTGGTAGCGATGGGTCTCTGACGCGGTCGCGCGCGATAACGGAAATACGGGATTAGAAGACGTACTCGTCGTCGTGGCCCATCATACCGTCGTCTTCGAGGCCAGTTCCGCCGGCTGTTCCTTCCTCTTCGTCCATCGGTCCGCTCGTCTTGTAGGCCTTGATCCCTGTCGAGAGCAGGTCTTCGATCGCCTCCTCACGATTGACGAACTCGCCGCGTTCGACCATCTGGGCGATCTGCATCTCGAGGTGTTCCGGGATAGTGATCTCTACTTTCGGCATCTGATTCGGCTTTCGGCGAGGGGGTATTTAGGTTTGACGGGGACACCATCCGACGAGAACGACCGCCGCCGACGCCATGGTCACGAGATCGGTAGCCGCACGACTCGACGGCGTCTCAGCGACTGTCGAAACGACCGACGCGAGAAGGCGGCCGCGTGGTCGTACTCGGCACGAGAGTTGTTATTCTGGTGGCGATACTGGGATCGGCGCGTCGACTCCGGGAGCGTCCAGAGTCTCGGGTCTCAGGGTTCGAATACCGCGTCTCGAGCGTCGGTTATCGGTTCCCCATCATCGAGTCGAGCGCGTTCTTCAACGACGTTCCCGGCTGCGTGATCGTCTCGAGTTGGCGGCGCATCTTCCGCTGGTTGAAGTAACTCGCGAACGCGAGGATCGTCGGCGGCCACAGGCCGATGAACGTGCCGAGTTCGCGTTCGCCGCGGATGAAGAAGTAATACAGCGAGAGACCGACCGAGGCGGCCGACGCGATAAACGCCGGCCCCATCGCTTCCTCGCTGACTTCCTCTGCTGCCTGTCCCGAGACGTCTCGTTCCGTCATCTGTTGCTGTCTACTCGCCATACACGACAAGCATGGCCGAGACCGTACTAAGGGATGGCGAGGGTTTCGAGGGGAATCCCCCGACTTGTGACGCCGGGCTAACCCTTCCGCTCCGTTTCAGCCGATTCCGCGTCCCGGTAATACCGACTTGCGTCGCTGCACCGTTCCGTTCGAGCGAGTAACGGGCAACTGGTCGGTCCGTTGTCGAAGGTTGTGGATACGCGGTGAAACCCTACTGAATCGGTGAGTGACGCCCTGTACCCACGCTTCCGGAGTCGAATAGACCAGACGGCTCGAGAACACGCCCTCGAGCAGTCTGTAGACCGTCACCGCAGTTTCGATCGTCGGACAGCGACGCGGACCGATACGCGAGCGGCGCGCCGCTCGTTTCAGTGGCTACTATACGCCCGCACGTGCGTACGGACCTGTATGACCGGTACGACCGATGACGACGCGATCGACGCCGCGGACGACGTAATCGACACCACGTCGCTCTACCGCGAGTTCGGCGACGACCGCCTGCCACCGGGACAACGCGAGACGTCCGAGTTTCCGGTGCTCTCGAAAAGCGGTACGCCGGCCTGGGACCCCGAAAGCTGGGAGTTCACCGTCACCGGCGCCGTCGACGAGGAACTCGCGTTCTCCTGGGAGGAGTTTCGAGAGCTGCCGAGCGAAACCCAGCGACAGGACTTTCACTGCGTAACGGGCTGGAGCAAGTTCGACTGTCCGTTTACGGGCGTTCCGTTCCCCGTCCTCGCGGAACTGGCGGGCGTCAGCGACGACGCGGTCCACGTCATGTTCTCCGCGCTCGACGGCTACACGACCGATCTCCCCCTCGAGGACTGCATGCGCGAGGAGGTGCTGTTCGCGTGGGGGTACGACGGCGAGCAACTGCCCGCGGACCACGGTGGGCCGCTCCGGGTCGTGACGCCCCACAGGTACGCCTACAAGGGCGCGAAGTGGGTCGACGGCGTCGAGTTTCTCACGGAATCCGAACGGGGATACTGGGAGCGACGGGGCTACTCACAGACGGCGAATCCGTGGGAGGAAGAACGATACAGCTAGGGAGGTCGGCTCTCCGTCACTCTCGAATCGCGTCGCGGACGCGAGCGGCGAGCGCGTCCCGTCGCCGGTGGTTCGCCTCGGAATCGAACTCGAGGGCGAGCACCTGCGTGCCGTCGGTCGCGAGCGAGCGCTCGTAGGCGTCGGCGAACTCGGCCGGGGTGACGCGTTCGAACTCGAGGCCGTAGAGGTCGCCGAGCGCGTCGAACTCGAGGCCGTGGGGCGTCTTGAACTGGTCCGTAAACGGCGGCTCGAACTCCTCGATCGGAAGCTTGTGGAAGATGCCGCCGCCGTCGTTGTTCAGGAGGACGATCGTGGCGTCGACCCCGCAGCGCTCGACCGCAAGCAGACCGTTCGCGTCGTGATAGAAGGCGAGGTCGCCGGTGACGAGCACGAGCGGTTCGTCGGTCGCGCTCCCCGCACCCAGCGCGGTGCTGGTGATGCCGTCGATGCCGCTGGCGCCGCGATTGGCGAGCACGGTGAGGCCGGCGTCGCGCGGCCGGCCGAAGCGGTCCGCGTCACGAATCGGCATGCTGTTCGAGACGAAGACGGTCGCCGGATCGGGCGCGCGCTCGAGAACCGCGGCGAGGATCGCGCCCTCGAAGGGCTCGGCCTCGAGCGCGTCGGCCTCGAGCGCCGCGTTGCGGACGCGCCAGTGGGTCCGTTCGGCCGCGTCGAACTCGGCGAGCCACTCCTCGTTCGGGTCGGCGTCCTCGTCCTCGAGTCGCTCCTCGAGGCCCGCGAACACGGCGTCGGGCGAGGCCGCGAGCAGGTCGGTCGCGGTGAACGTCGCCTCGCGCCAGGCGCCCGCGGGATCGATGACGAACTGGCGCGCCTCAGCGTCGCGAAGGAAGTGACGTAGCGGCTTCGACGTCGGCGACGCGCCAACTCGGAGGACGACGTCCGGCGCCGACAGCGCGTCGACGTAGCCGTCGTAGCCGCCACGGACGACCGTCCCGTCGCCGTCCTGGCTGCGGTCGCGGTCGACGTGCGAGCCGAACCGGAGACCAGAGAGCGGATCCGCGAGGATCGGCGCGCCGACGCGGTCGGCCACGTCGACGACCGTCACGGGGTCGAGTCGTCCCAGATCGGCCGGGTCGGCCGGTCCGGCGACGATCAGCGGCCGATCGGCCGTTCTGAGCGCCTCGAGGAGCGTCTCGTACTGTTCGTCCGCGAGCGTCTGCGTCCCCGATTCGGTTTCGACGAACGCGCCCTCGCGGCCGCGACCGGCGAGCGTCTCGGCGAAGTCGTCGGGGACGGCGCCGTCGACCTCGAGGGGCTCGAGGGGTTTTCGGAACGGGCAGTTCAGGTGTACCGGGCCGGGTTCGGTCCCGGTCGTCTCGCTCAGCGCACGCGCGGCGGTCGTCCGGAGGGTACGCACCTTTCGCTCGTCGGCTTCGGGGTCGGGGAGTTCGGCGTCCCAGCGGACGGCGTCGCCGTAGAGTTTGACCTGATCGACGGTCTGGTTCGCCCCGCTGTCCCGGAGTTCGTGGGGTCGGTCCGCCGTGAGGACGAGCAGCGGAACGCGGGCGCGGTCGGCCTCCATCACGGCGGGGTGGAAGTTCGCCGCCGCGGTGCCGGAGGTACAGACCAGCGCCGTCGGCTCGCCGGTTCGGCGGGCGCGTCCGAGCGCGAAGTACGCCGCCGAGCGCTCGTCGAGATGAGAGTAGACGTCGATCTCGGGATGGGCGGCGAAGGCGACCGTCAGCGGCGTTGACCGGCTGCCGGGGGCGATACAGACGGCCTCAAGGCCCCCCTTTGCGAGTTCGTCGACGAGCACGCGCCCCCACAGCGTCGCGCGGTTCGGTGCCGACATGCTAGTCGAGTTCGTCGAGGATCGGTCGGAACTTCAGCTGTACCTCGTCCCATTCGTCGTCGGGATCGCTGTCGGCGACGATGCCGTTGCCGGCGAAAAGCGTGACTCGCTGATCCGTCGCGACGCCGGAGCGGAGGCCGACGGCGAACTCGCCGTCGCCGTCGCCGTCGAACCAGCCGACCGGGGCCGCATACCACCCGCGATCGAACGTCTCGACGTCGCGGATCGTTTCCCAGGCCGCCGCGGGCGCCACGCCGCCGACCGCCGGCGTCGGGTGCAGCGCCTCGACGAGTTCGAGCACGTGTCGGTCGTCCTCGAGCGTCGCCGAAATCGGCGTCCGGAGGTGTTGAATGTTCGCCAGCCGTTTGACCGTCTGCTCCTCGACGGTGAGTTCGGCGGCGAGGGGCTCGAGCTGGTCCGTGATCGCCTCGCCGACCAGCCCGTGTTCGTGCTGGACTTTCTCGCTGTCGCGCATCTCGTCGGCGTAGGCGTCGTCTTTCTCGGGCGTCTCGCCGCGGGGAACCGACCCCGCGAGGGCTTCCGTCTCGACGCTGTTCCCGCGCTTCGAGACCAGCCGCTCCGGCGGCGCACCGAAGAACGTCCCGCCGGTCTCGCGGCCGATCAGGAAGCGATAGCAGTTCGGATACCGTCGTCGCAGTCGCTCGAGGATCCCGGGAACGTCGATCGGCTCCTCGAGGTCGACCGACAGCGATTGGGCGAGGACGACCTTCGTCAGGTCGCCGCGATCGATCCGCCCGAGGGCGGTCTCGACCTGATCGGCCCAGTCCTCGCGCGAGGTGGGACGGTGAGTTGCGGCGATGCCGGGGGTCGTCCCCGAGGGTTGCATCGACGGCAGGTCGGCGATGCGATCGGTCCAGCGGTCGAGTCGATCGGCGGTCGCCTCGGCCGTCTCCCCGACGGCCGTCAGCCACGTGCCCTCGTCGCTGCGGACGACCAGCACCCGCGGAACGACGAACGAGGCCGCGTCGAAGCCGGTCCACGGCTCGGCTGGCTCGTGTCCGTCGTGAAAGGAAACGCCGCCGAACGCGCGCGGACGGGCGATGTGCGGGCCGTCGTGGTCGAGTTCCGCGAACGTCTCGTCCGTCTGCGCTCGTATTCGGTCGAACCGGTCGCCGCCGCTGGCCGTCGCTCGGGCCGCCACGCCGCAGCCGACGACCTCGAGGCCGTCGGGCGTCGTCCACAGCACCCGCGAGCCGTCGGCGCCGTCGACGATCGCACCGAAGGAAACGTCCTCGAGTTCGCGGCTGTCGCTTACGAGACCGGTCGTGCCGTCGGTTGGGGAGCCGGCCGTCTCCGTCAGCCGCTGCTCTCCCGACGATCGATCCATTGCTCCCTGTTCAGGACCGCCGCGTCTTCAGCCTAACTATCCCGGTCCCTGTAACGTCACGAACAGGTTCAGTGTACAGTCGTGGGGCGCTCGCACGGTTCCCGTCCCGTCGCTATCGCCGCTTGGTCACGGCCGAAGCGCCCACCAGAGCACGAGCGCGTAGCCGAACGGCACCCAGGCGAACGCGAGCGCGAGCAGACCGATCATCGATCCCGCTGAAACGGTCTCGAGTCGGTCGAGTCCGAACGGGAACAGCACGCTCCAGGTTCCGAACAGCGCGGCCGCGACACGGGGCTTCGTGAGCAGGTAGCCGATCACCCCCAGGGTACAGGCGGTGACGATCGCGTTCGCCGCGAGCGGAAACGCCGACGTCAGACTCGAGGCGACGAACACCGGATAGAGCAGCCAGCAACAGCCGATCGCCGTCGTGCTCGAGTAGGTGAGCGGTCGCCCTTCCCACTCGAGTTCGACCTCGCCGTCCCAGTCGTGGACGGCGTACCGAAAGCTCGAATTCGACTCGTCGGGGGCGGCCCGGCCTCGAGTCGCGGCTCGGGTACGGTCGCCCCCGGTTGTCGCGCCGGTCGTTCCCGTTTCCGCTCTCGTCGCCGAGCGCGCGCCGGTCGCGGCTGTACCAGCACCGGCACTGGCGCCGGTACCGATACCCTCTCCCGAGCCGCCATCGCCCGTGCTCTCACCGCCGGCCGCCCACGCGGCGGCCCGCTGTCGCGCCCGTCGGCGCTCGCGCCGGCGCTGTCGGTCACGCCGGCGCTGTCGGTCACGATCGTCCCGCGCCTGCGTCCGCCCGCGGGCCGTTCCGCCTCGAACTCCGCCGGTTTTGGACCCGGACTGGGACTCGTTCGCCGACTTCGTTTCCGCCTCTGAATCCGGATCCGAACTCGCGTCCGTTCGCGGGGAACCGTCGCTCGAGGTCGACCGCGAGGGGGAACTCGAGTCATCAGGCCCGCTCGAGCCGGCGGTCGTCCCTGCAAGACGCACGTAGGAGTCGTGGCCGAGTCGGTCGTAGCGGGCGCGTTCGGCTCCGTCGGTGAGCACCGATTCCGCGGTCGAGACGCGATCGAACTGCTCGGCGGCGTCGGGCGCGTCGTTGTGATCCGGATGGGTCTCGAGGACGCGCTCGCGGTAGGCCGAGCGAATCTCCTCGCGGGTCGCGTCCGACTCGACCCCGAGGACGTCGTAGTACGTCTCGCCCATCGCTCGGTCGATATGTAATCTGGAGTGAAAATAATGTCGGCTGTGCGTCGGTCGACGAATGTGTCGGCTCACCGAGTCCGACGACGGCGTCGTCCCTCGAACAAATATACGCTATATCGATATACAGAATTGGTGATGCTCCCCTCGGTGAACATCTCCGGCGATGAAACGAAAGCGACTCACGGCGAATCGACTCTCTCTCGTTGCAACGTGGATCGACCGTTGCTCCTCTGTCGCCGCTGGTCCGGATCCGATCGCTTCCGCAGCGCTCTCGAGGGCGGTTTCGCGGACGATTTTCGTTTCGGTCGTCCGCGTCGTCGGGTACGTCAGCGGCGACTCTCGGATGTCACCTACTCGACCTTCGGCCCGGTCTCGTCGGTTCGTCCGGGTAACTCGAGTTCGATCTCGAGCTCCGGCTCGTCCACTCCCTCGAACTCGATCTCGAGGGAGACGGGATCGCCGAAGGCGAAGGGGAGCTCCCACCCGCCGTCGTCGTCGCTGATCGTGAGTTCGTCACCCTCCTGGAGCTGTTCGCCGAGCGCGACGAGGAACTCCCCGGCGTCGCTCGCGTCGAGGCGGTACTCCTGTTCGAAATTTCGGCCGGCGCGGATGGTCGTTCGCTCCGCGTCCGCAGCGGTCTCGGTTTCGCTGCCGTTGCCGTCGTCGGTTGCAGTGTCGGTCTCGGAGTGGTCGTCGTCGGGTACCATCGGTCACAGACACGACGTCGACGCGGATGACGTTCCCGGTCGGTGGCCCGGTGGATGTGCTATCGGTCGCTCGAGGAGTGACGGCGATCGCACCATACGGTGTGTCGCAGCGCGAGTTCGTGTCTGTGGCACGCGGAGCGCGGGACGCGGGACGCGACGCGCGACGCGAATCTATTTCACGGCCCGCCGACCAAACACGAGCCAATGGTTTCGGAATGCTTCGACGCCGAGCAGTGGGAGCCGGCCGCCCTGAACGACGAGTTCGACGACATCACCTACCACCGAGCGGTCGACTCCGGAACGGTTCGAATCGCGTTCGACCGCCCCGAGGTTCGCAACGCGTTCCGGCCCGGCACGGTCGACGAACTGTACGACGCGCTGGACCACGCCAAGCGCCAGACCGACGTCGGCTGCATCCTGCTGACGGGCAACGGGCCGTCGCCGAAAGACGGCGGCTGGGCGTTCTGTTCGGGCGGCGACCAGACGATCCGCGGCGAGGACGGCTACCAATACGAGGGCGACGAGGAGCGCGCATCGGAACAGGGACGACTGCACATCCTCGAGGTGCAGCGTCTGATCCGTCACATTCCGAAGGTCGTCGTCTGCGTCGTCCCCGGCTGGGCCGTCGGCGGCGGTCACTCGCTGCACGTCGTCTGTGACCTCACGCTCGCGAGCGAGGAGCACGCGAAGTTCCTCCAGACCGACCCCGACGTGGCGAGCTACGACGCCGGCTTCGGCTCGGCCTATCTCGCCAAACAGATCGGCCAGAAGAAAGCCCGCGAAGTCTTCTTCCTCGGGAAGACCTACGACGCCGAGGAGGCCGCGGAGATGGGCATGGTCAACGAAGCCGTCCCCCACGACGAACTCGAGGAGACCGCCCTCGAGTGGGGCGAGCGCATCAACTCCAAGAGCCCGACGGCGATGCGGATGCTGAAGTACGCGTTCAACATGACCGACGACGGCATGGTCGGCCAGCAGGTGTTCGCCGGCGAGGCGACCCGACTCGGCTACATGACCGACGAGGCCGCGGAGGGCCGCGACGCGTTCGTCGAGGGACGCGATCCCGACTTCGACGAGTATCCCTGGCACTACTGATACGGGCTGCTGTACCGGTTTCTTGGCGCAACCGCAAGGTGGGCCGCGGTTGCGTCAGAACGACGTACAGTAGTCCGTATCGGGTGGGCTGCTGTACCGGTTTCTCGGCGCAACCGCGACCCGCGATTCGAGTCGCTCACCGCGCCTCGAGCGCCAAAACTCAGAAATATTCTCCGCTATCTACGACATCGACGTCGATCGCCGGCGATGGTGATCGGACCGAAACCGCCATGACCACCACGATATCCGTCGAATCGTGCGATCACCGGTGACGGTAGATTCGGTCCGAAGGGCAATGCTTTGGGGTTCGCGTCCCTGAGTGGCGACCAGTGACCCTCCCCGATCGGTCCGCGCTGTCCCGGCGCGACTACCTCCGCGCACTGGTAGCCGTCGGCGGCGCGACCGCGCTCAGCGCGTGCACGTCCGAAAGCGACGAGGTCGAGGTGCCGACCGGCACCGACGACCCCGAGTCGCTGCCGGAGCGCCAGCACGCCTGGAACGAGGCCCTCTCGCGGGACGACGACGGGAACGTCAGTCCGCCGGAACACCACGTGCTGGTCGCGCTGTCGCTTGCGAGCGAGCCGACCGACGAGGTCCGTGAGCGAGTCGAGGACGCGTTACAGACCCTCGAGCGCGCCTACGAGTGGAGCACCGAGGGACTGCTCTTCACGCTCGGCTACACGCCGGCGTACTTCGACCGGTTCGACGGGGAGCTCCCCGAATCGGTCGACCTTCCGGAGCCGACGGCCATCGTCGGCGAGGTCGACGAATTCGACGAGTTCGACGCGTTACTTCACCTGGCCAGCGACCACTCGCAGGTCGTCCTCGAGGCCGAGGAGGGGCTGTTCGGCGAGCACGACGAACTGAACGGACTCGCGGTCGAGACCGACCTGACCGGCGTCTTCGAGCGCGTCGACGAGCGTCGGCGGACCGGGTTCGTCGGCGAGGGGCTGCCCGCCGAACACGCCGCCCTCGGCGGCGTTCCCGATTCGGTTCCCGACGACGCCCCGTTCTTCATGGGCTTTCGCTCGGGGTTCGACGAGAGCCAGGCGACCGAGGATCGGGTGACGATAGACGACGGCCCCTTCGTCGACGGGACGACCGAACACGTCTCCTCGATGCGGATTCAGCTCAGTCAGTGGTTCGATCAGGAGAGCCACGAGATGCGCGTCGCGAAGACGTTCAGTCCGGAACACGCCGACGACGAACTGGTCGGCGAGGTCGGCGAGAAGCTGTCGACGTCGACGGCGCTGACGACCGAGCGCATCGAGGCGACCGAAGACGACGCCCGCAGCGGCGTCGTCGGCCACGCCCAGAAGGCCGCTCGAGCCCGTGAGGACGGAGAGCCGTTGTTGCTGCGACGGGACTTCAACACCGTCGACGGCGACGAGCCGGGGCTTCACTTCCTCTCGCTGCAGGCGGAAATCGACGCGTTTGTTCGCGTACGCGAGACGATGGAGGGCGACGACCTCGGCCTGCCGTCGCTGAACAACGGCATCACGGGCTACATCTTCCCCGACCGACGCGGGAACTTTCTGGTGCCGCCGCGCTCGCTTCGGGCGTTGCCTCCGCCGGATCCGGGCTGAGTGCCGGCCGAGCGAGCGAGACGAGACGTCCCTGACGAGGACCGACGAACGACGACCACCGCCGACAACCGATCGACGACCACCGACCACCAACGACCGAAACGCACACGACAATACCACAGATGCAGGACAACGACATCGACCGACGAACGGTACTCGCGCTTACGGGAACGACCGCCGGCACACTCGCGCTCGCCGGCTGTCTCGGCAACGGCGACGATGACGACGAGAACGGGGACGAAGACGACCGAACCGACGAAAACGGCGACGACGCGCCAGCAGATCTCTGGGAACCCGTCGAGGATCCACCGGACGCGGTGTACGTGCCGACGCATCGCGAATCGATGATCATGCTCGAGTCGCTCGACGCTGGCGAGTACCGAATCGCGCCGATGCTGTCGTACCCGCATTCGTTCTGGACCGTCGCCGGCAGCGACGTTAGTCGGGAGCTTCCCGAGGACATGAGCGGCGTCCACATGATGTTCTCCCTCTGGGACCCCGAGACCGACACCGTGCTCCCGGCCAATATCGGCGCATCGATCGAAGTCTTCTACGAGGGCGAGCGGGTCGACCAACGCGACTCCTGGTCGATGATCTCTCAGGAGATGGGCTTTCACTTCGGCGACAACGTCTCCCTCGAGGAGGACGGGACGTACGAGGTCGAGGTCGATCTGCCGGCGCTGTCGGCCCGAACGACCGGCGATCTCGAGGGGCGATTCACCGACGACGAGACCGTGTCCTTCGAGTTCGAGTACGATCAGGCGTTCCGAGACGACGTCTCCGACGTCACGTGGATCGACGAGGACGAGTGGGGCGACCGCGGCGCGCTCGAGCCGATGGACCACGGCGGCCACGACGAACACGGCGAGCACGACGAACACGGCGAACACGGAAATCACGACGACGAACATGGCGAACACGAGCACGGCGAGCACGACCACCATCACGTCCCCTACTCGCAGTTGCCCGCAGTCGACGCGTTCCCCGGCACGCTCCTCGTCGAGGCGGACGGCAACGGCGAGCCGCCCGCGGAGACCGACGACCTCCCGCGAAGCGGCGACGCCGCGGTCCTCGCGACGCTGCTCGAGTCCGACTCCCGACTCGCCGAGGACGGCCGCTATCTGCTCGTCTCGCCGCGGACGCCGTACAATCGCGTCCCGCTACCGGAGATGAGCCTGAACGCGACGGTCGAACGCGACGGCGAGACGGTCCACGACGCCCTCGATCTCGAGCAGACGGTCGACGACGAGTACGGCCACCACTACGGCGCGTCGCTCGCGGAGGTCGAACCGGGCGATACGGTCACGCTCGAGATCACGGCGCCGCCCCAGATCGCCCGCCACCAGGGGTACGAAACGGCGTTCCTCGAGATGGATCCGATCGAACTGACGGTTCCGGAAACCCAATGACTGGACCGACGCGAACGGCGCTCTCCGCCGTCCTCGCGGTCGCACTCGCCGGCGTCCTCGTCGTCGGCCTCGCTGGATCAGCCGCCGCCATGGACAGCACGATGACTCTTCGGTTCGATCCGAGCGACCTCGAGGCCGAGAACGGCGACGAGGTGACGATCGATCTGGTGGCGAGCACCCACGGGAACCTCGTCGGCAACGGTATCGTCGCGCTCGAGTCGACGATCGAGTACGACTCGGACGTGCTCACCGTCACCGATGTCGAACACGGGCCGATGCTCGCCGCGGGCGACGACGACGCCGAGGTCGACGGCACCGAGGAGATCGACGACGAGGCCGGCGCGGTGACGATCGAACAGGAGCGCGTCCCCGAGGGCGACGGCGCGAAGGCGACCGAGACCGCGGCGACGCTCACGTTCGAGGTCGCCGACGACGCGCCGTCGACGAACGAAACCCTCGAGATTACGGACTCCTCGGCCATGTATCCGAGCGGCTACTCCCTGAACGCGATCGAGCGCGAGGGGTCGATCGAGATCGACGGCACCGACGACGGCGACACCGTCCCCGGCTTCGCGCCGCTTGCAGCGCTCGCCGCGCTCGCAGCGACCCTCTGGCTCGTCGTCCGTCGCGACTAACGCCAGTTTCGTGTGCGTTCGGCCTCGAGCGCATCGAGTTCGTCGGACGATTGCGATGCGATTCGCGTCGCCGTCGATTCCGTCCGCGTCTCGCCGACACGATCGCCGACCGCAATGCCAACGTTGACACGGACGCAAGTTGGACACTCGAGCACCAATGAGTACGGCCGAGGTCGATATCTCGCGGACGAAAGCGTGGGTGATGGCGGCGCGCCCGCAGACGCTGCCCGCCGCCGCGGCGCCGGTGATCGTCGGGACGGGACTGGCGATCTACGAGGGCGTCTTCGCCCCGTTGCCCGCGCTGCTGGCGTTCGTCGGTGCGGCGCTGATTCAGATCGGAACGAACTTCGCGAACGACTACTACGACGCGATCAAGGGCGCGGACACGGACGAGCGCGAGGGGTTCACCCGGGTCACGCAGGCGGGGATCATCTCCGCCGAGCAGGTGAAACTGGCGACGCTCGTCACCTTCGCGCTCGCGATTCTGACGGGATCCTACCTCGTCTACGTCGGCGGCCTGCCGATCCTGGTCGTCGGCCTGGTGAGCGTCTTCTGCGGCTGGGCTTACACGGGCGGTCCCTACCCGCTCGGCTACCACGGACTGGGCGATCTGTTCGTCTTCGTCTTCTTCGGCGTCGTCGCCGTGATGGGGACGTTTTACGTGCAGGCCGCGGCGGTGCTCGCGGAGCCGCTCGCGACCTCCATCCCCGAGGGAACGGTCACGCGGGAGGCGTTCCTTGCCAGCCTCCCGGTCGCCGGCATCTCGACGGCCATCCTCGTCGTCAACAACGTTCGGGACATGGAGACCGACACCGACGCCGGCAAGCGGACGCTCGCGGTCCGCATCGGCTACCGCTGGAGCCGCGTCCAGTACGTCGCCATGCTCGCACTCGCCTATCTGACGCCGCTGTGGCTCTGGCTCGGCGAGGGATTCGGCCCGGGCGTCTTGCTCCCGCTGCTCTCGGCGCCCTACGCCGCGGTGATCACTCGTACCGTCTGTACGGGAACCGACGGCGAAGCGCTGAATCCGGCGCTCGAGGGCACCGGCAAACTGCTCGCCCTTTACGCCGTCCTGTTCGCCGCGGGGGTGGCCGTCTGAGATGGTCGACGACGCATCTCCCGAGTGGAACCTCGAGCTCGAGTACCGGCCGTTCTCGCTCGAACTCGAGACGCCGCTCGAGACCGCCGACGGGACGATCGAGCACCGGGAGGGGTTTCTGGTCAAGCTGACCGACGTCGCGGGCGACGACGGGTCGGACACCGTCGGCTACGGCGAGGCCGCGCCGTTGCCGGGCTGGACCGAGTCGCCGGCCGACTGCGAGGCCGCCCTCGCGCGGGCCAAGGAGGCCGCCCGGGACGGGCCGAACGAAGCGCTCGAGGCGGTCGAGGAGCAGGTCGCGGCGAGACACGCCGTCGCGCTCGCGCTCGCTGACCTCGGGGCGACCCGCGAGGCGACGCCGCTGTACCGTTACGTCGGCAAGGGGCCGATGATCGGCCGCGTGCCGGTCAACGCGACGATCGGCGACGGCTCGCCGGGCGAGACGGCCGGCGCCGCGACCGACGCCGTCGATCGGGGCTTTCAGTGCTGTAAGCTCAAGGCCGGCCGACGAACCGTCGCGGCGGACGTCGAACGCGTTCGCCGCGTCCGTGACGCCGTCGGCGACGACGTCGAACTCCGGGTCGACGCCAACGAGGCCTGGACGTACGAGGAGGCGATGCGAGCGATCGAGGAGTTCGCGGCGCTCGACGTCGCGGTCCTCGAACAGCCGCTGCCCGCCGGCGCGCTCGAGGGCCACGCCGACCTCCGGGAGGCCGCGGCGGACACGCCGGTCTCGATCGCGCTCGACGAGGGCGTCCTCGAGCACGGCGTCGACGCGATCTGCGAGACGAGGGCGGCCGACGCGCTCGTCCTCAAACCGATGGCGCTCGGCGGAATCGACGTCGCTCGGAAGGTCGCGGCGTGGGTCCAGGAGCTCGATCTGACGCCGATCGTGACGACGACGATCGACGGCGTCGTCGCCCGGACGGGCGCGGTCCACCTCGCGGCTTCGATTCCGGACGTGCCGGCCTGCGGGCTCGCGACGGGCGAGTTCCTCGCGGAGGACCTCGGTACCGACCCCGTGCTCATGGAGAAGGGCGCGGCGGTCGTCCCCCAGACGAAGGGGCTCGGCGTCGAGGGGGTGTGGGAGGCGTGACGGGCGGGGCCCTCGAGTGGCCCACGCGGGATCTGGTCTCCCACCGCGTCGCGACGACGCCCCAGCGGACGGCCCTGATGGACGACGAGACCGGTCGAACCTGGACGTTCCGGGAGCTCGACAGGCGGGTGGATCGGGTTGCGGCCGCGCTCGAGTCTCGCGTCGGGAGCGACCTGCGCTCGACCCGAATCGCGCTCCTGATGGACACCAGGCCGGCCTTCGCCGTGTGCGTTTTCGCGGCGATGCGGACCGGAGCGGCAATCGTTCCGCTGAACGTCCGCGAGACCCCGGCCGAACTGCGCGGGACGGTCGACCGAACCGAGCCCGCGGCGCTCGTCTGTGAGCGCGAGACCGAACCAGCGGCGCTCGAGATCGGTCGGGAGCCTCCCGAGTCGATCGGTTCGCTCCCGGTTCTGAGCGTCGACGAGCCCGAAACCGACGCGGTCGACGAACTCGCGGTCGAGCCGTCGTCGGACGAGGCGCCGGCGGTCGATCCCGTTCCCCTCGAGCGCTCGGACGAGCTCGTCGTCATGTTCACCTCCGGAACCTCGGGCGAGCCGAAGGGCGTCCCGCTGACGGTCGAAAACCTCGTCTCGAGCGCGACGGCCTCGGCGTTCAGGCTGGGCGTCGGGCCCGACGACCGCTGGCTCTGCTGTCTCCCGATGTACCACATGGGCGGGCTCGCGCCGGTCGTCCGGTCGGCGCTGTACGGAACGCCGGTCGTCATCCAGCGGACGTTCGACCGACACGAGACCCAGCGCGTCCTCGCCGAGTACGACTGCACGGGCGTCTCGCTCGTCCCCACGATGTGCAAGCGCCTGCTCGAGGCCGGCTGGGAGCCGGAGCCCGACGACGCGCTCCGGTTCGTCCTGCTCGGCGGCGCGCCGGCGACGAGCGAGCTGCTCGAGCGCTGTCGGGCGGCCGACATTCCCGTGCGCCCGACCTACGGAATGACCGAGACAGCCTCCCAGATTGCGACGGCGACGGCCGACGAGGTCGCTGCCCACGACGGAACGGTCGGCCAGCCGCTGGTCTGTACGGACGTGACGGTCGTCGACGAGGACGGCGAGCCGCTTCCGCCCGGCGAAACGGGCGAACTCGTCGTCTCGGGTCCGACGGTGACCCCTGGATACCTCTCCGAGGCGGTGACGGCGGACCGATTTTGCGAGTACGGACTTCGGACCGGCGACATCGGTCACCGGGATTCTGACGGCCGACTCTGGGTTCTCAACCGCCGCAGCGACCGGATCGTCACCGGCGGCGAGAACGTCGATCCGGGCGAGGTGCTCGAGGCCCTGCGCTCGCACCCGACCGTGGACGACGGCGCCGTCGTCGGCCTCGAGGATCCCGAGTGGGGCGAACGCGTCGCGGCGCTGGTGGTCCCCGACGAGAACGACTCGGGACGCGGCGACCGCGGCGACCTCGAGTCGGGGATCGACCTCGAGTCCCTTCTCGCCCACTGCGGGAATCGACTCGCCGGCTTCAAGCAACCGAAGACGGTCGGCGTCGCCGCGTCGCTGCCGCGGACCGCGTCCGGAACCGTCGATCGCGAGGCGGTTCGAGCGCAGTTGCTCGAGGACGGGGTCGACGTCCCGAACTCGACGTAAGTCTCTCGAGGAGCGCTCCCTGCGCGCCGGGCGGAAGTTAAGACGATCGCGTCCTAACGACGAGTCGTGTGTACACTGACGCTCGCCTGGCAGGTCTTCGACGAGGTGCCGGTCGCCGTCGCGGCAAACCGCGACGAGTCAGTCGACCGCGAATCGCGGCCGCCCGCCGTTTACGACGAGAAGCCGCTGGTCGTCGCCCCGAGTGACGCCGAAGCCGGCGGCACCTGGATCGGAGCCAACGAACACGGTGTCTTCGCCGGGATCACGAACCGCTGGACCGGGGCGGACCTCGCCGGCGAGCGCTCCCGCGGACTGCTCGTCGCCGACGTCCTCGAGGCGACCTCCGCGGCGGAGGCGGGCTCGATCATCGAGGCAGCGGTCACCGAAGACGAGTACGACGCCTTCTACCTCGTGGCTGCGGACGAGTCGAACGCCTACTGTTACCGCTGGGACGGCACGCTCTCGCTGACCGAGTTCGAACCCGGCGTCCACGTCGTCGTCAACGTCGCCGTCGACGACACCGTCGACATTCCGGCCGTCAGACCCGACATCGCCCGCGAGCAGGCCGCCAACGCGCGGGCGGTCCGCGAGGAGCTGGCAGTCCCGACCGACGCCGACGGAACGACGAGCGAATCGGTCGACGACTGGCTCGAGCGAGCCGGCGACATCCTCGGGACCCACGAGTACGGCGTCTGCATCCACCGCGGCAGCTTCGGGACGCGCTCGTCGTCGCTGCTCGCCGTCGGTCCCGAGCGACTTCGGTACGCGTTCGCGTCCGGCCCGCCCTGTGAAGCGCCCTACGAGCCGGTCGCCCTCGAGCACCTCGACGAACTCGAGGGCGGGGGCGAAGGGGATTCGGGATTCGACGTCGAAGGGCAAGTTTAAGCGGCTCGCTCCATCTCTTACGTACATGGACGCACTCCTGGCCCTAGCGACGAGTACGGAGAGGTGGTCACCGTGAGCGTTTCTCCCGCCGAAGCCGAACTCTCCGACGCCGAACGCGCCGGCCTCGAACTCGTTCGCGAGACCGGTGGCATCCACCAGAGCGACTTCTGGAAGGAACTGGACGTCTCCTCGCGGAAGGGCAGCCGGATCGTCGAATCGCTCGTCGAGAAGGAACTCGTCGACCGAGAAGAGACGGTGTACGACGGCCACAACACCTACTACATTTCGCCGACGGCCCGGGATCTCGACTTTACGCTCCTGATGGCCGGCGACATGCTCTCGCCGTTTATCGGCGAGGAGGAGGTCGACCCCAACAGCGACGCCTTCTCGCAGTGGATCATGAACCTCGCCTACGAGGAGTAGTCGGCTCGAGCACCGCTCGATCGGTCGTTTTTACTCGTCGTCTTCGCTCGGTGCGAACCAGACGAGCGCCCAGTACTGGAGGCTAAAAAGCAGTATCGCCATCAGCACGACGACCGCCATCGCGAGCGTTTCGGCCATCGTGATCGAACCGGGACCCGCGTCACTCGTAGGGATCGAACCGCTCGATCAGCACGAACGGATCGCGTTCGCGGTTGTAGTGGGAAACGTCGCCGTCGATGGCTTCGATGAGCCGGCGGTGAACCTCGCGTGCGGCCCGGCCCTCGTCGGGCTCCAGGTGGTGGCGGCCGCGCATATCGTTCCAGAAGCCGCCGTCGAGCCAGAGTAGCGTTTCGTCGTTCGACTGAAAGACGACCTCGCCGTCGTCGGTCAGTCCCTCGATGGCGAGTTGTCGCCCCGAAAGCTGGGCCCGTGCGAGGACGGCCACCAGCTGGCGCCGAGATACCGGCGCGTGTAGCGCGACGTCGTCGATCGTCTCTCCGAAGTATCCCTCGACGAGATCGCACGCTCGAGAGAACTCGTCGAACTCGACTTTCTGATCTTGCGTGATTTTCATTGTTGGTGGGCAGTAGGCGATTACCGAGCGATCAGTTAGCTGTGTGTACAGTTAGCAAAGTTGCTATAAAAAGCTATCCCTCGGCTCAGCCGTCGAGTTGCGGTTCGAACCGGACGAACGGGGTTCACGGTGACCCGGGCGAGTGCCGATCCGTCTCAGGCCAGGGCGCTCGCGGCGCGGATCAGCCGCTCCTCGCCGAAGGCGGGGCCGACGAGCTGGAGGCCGACGGGGAGGCCGTCGGTTTCGCCCGCGGGAACGGAGATCGCTGGCAGATCGGCGAGGTTGACCGGGACGGTGTTCGCGTCGGCCAGGTACATCTGCAGCGGGTCGTCCAGGCTCTCGCCGAGTTCGAACGGCGGGACGGGCATCGTTGGACTGGCGAGGACGTCGGCCTCCGACAGCGCCTCGTCGAAGTCCTGCTTGACCCACGCGCGGGCGTCCTGGGCTTTCTTGTAGTACTTGTCGTGGTAGCCCGCCGAGAGGGCGTACGTCCCGAGCAGGATCCGGCGTTTGACCTCGTCGCCGAAGCCCTCCTTGCGGGTCTGGGCGAACGTCTCGTTCCAGTTCCCCTCGGCGTCGGCGGAGTGGCCGTAGCGGACGCCGTCGAACCGGGCGAGGTTCGAGGAGGCTTCCGACATCGCGATCACGTAGTAGGCCTCGACGGCGTGTTCGACCGACGGCAGGGAGACCTCGTGGTACTCCGCGCCCCGGTCCTCGAGGTCGGCGATGGCGTCCCAGAAGGTGTCGACGACGCCCTCGTCTGCGCCCTCGAGTAGCTCCGTCGGGACGCCGATCGTCAGGCCGTCGACGTCGCCGGTGGCGGCGGCCGCGTAGGTCGCGTCGTCGCCCTCGGCTCTGGTGGTGGCGTCTCGTTCGTCGCTCCCGGCGATCACGTCGAGCAGCGCCGCGGCGTCCTCGACGTTGTTCGCGAAGGGGCCGATCTGCTCTAGGCTGTTACCGTAGGCGACGAGACCGTACCGCGAGACCAGCCCGTAGGTGGGCTTGATGCCGACGACGCCGCAAAACGCCGCGGGACAGCGGATCGAGCCGCCCGTATCGGTACCGAGCGCGACGTCCGCCTCGCCGGCGGCGACGGCGGCGGCCGACCCCCCGGAGGAACCCCCGGGAACGTGGCCCGGCGCGGCGGGGTTGTCGACCGAACCGAAGTACGAGGTTTCGTTCGTCGTCCCCATCCCGAACTCGTCCATGTTCGCCTTGCCGACGACGATCGCGCCGGCGTCTTTCAACCGCTTGACGACCGTCGCGTCGTACGGCGGGACGTACTCCTCGAGCATCCGCGAACCGCAGGTCGTCCGGACGCCCTCGGTCGAGATGTTGTCCTTGACGGCGACGGTTGTTCCCGCGAGCGGGCCGTCGTCGGCGCCGTCGATGCGCTCTTCGGTGATGTAGATGTTCTCGGACATGATCAGGAAACGTTCGGGCCCTTGAAGTAGCCGTCTTCGGTCTCGGGGGCGTTCTCGAGGGCGGCCTCGCGATCCAGCGAGTCGCGCTCCTCGTCCGGCCGCATGACGTTCGTCAACTCGGCCTCGCGATCGACCTCGGGTACCTCGTCTAAGGTCTCGAAGTACTCGAGGATGTCCGCGAACTGTCCCGCGAACCGGTCGACCTCGTCGTCGTCGAGGTCGACGCGAGCGAGTCCCGCGACGTGGCGGACCTCCTCGGGATTAACGGCATCGTCGCTCATGGTTGCTCGCACTGCCCAGCGGGGAGTAAGGGTTTCGATACCGGCCGTCGAGCGGACCGAGACGCGTCGTCGTCGTCCGCGCCTCCGTCGCGTCGTTCAACGCGAGACTGCGCGTTCGAACCGAGCGACAGCGGCCCGTTCATCTCACAACACTATCGAAGAATTTAAGTGGCCGGAGTGATATGGTGTATTCCACGACGGAGCGTTTTCCAGCGATCCCTCTACTTCGACACAATGACCCAGACGCGAACACGGCGCGGTGAGCAGCGCCAGCGCGACCGCGAGTCCGAGACCTCGAGCGAACAGTCGACCGAGCGAGAGCAGTGTCCGGAGTGTGCGGGCCGACTCGTCTCCGACGCGGAACACGCCGAGACCGTCTGCGAGGACTGCGGTCTCGTCGTCGAGGAGGGCGAAATCGACCGCGGCCCCGAGTGGCGGGCCTTCGACGCCGCCGAGAAAGACGAGAAGTCCCGCGTCGGCGCCCCGACGACGAACATGATGCACGACCAGGGGCTGTCGACGAACATCGGCTGGCAGGACAAAGACGCCTACGGCCGCTCGCTCTCGAGTCGCCAGCGCCAGAAGATGCAGCGACTTCGCACCTGGAACGAGCGCTTCCGCACCCGCGACTCCAAGGAGCGCAACCTCAAGCAGGCCCTTGGCGAGATCGACCGCATGGCCTCCGCGCTGGGCTTACCTGAGAACGTTCGCGAGACTGCGAGCGTCATCTATCGGCGCGCCCTCGAGGAGGACCTGCTCCCGGGCCGATCGATCGAAGGCGTCGCGACGGCCTCGCTGTACGCGTCNAGCGTCATCTATCGGCGCGCCCTCGAGGAGGACCTGCTCCCGGGCCGATCGATCGAAGGCGTCGCGACGGCCTCGCTGTACGCGTCGGCCCGACAGGCTGGCACGCCGCGCAGCTTAGACGAAATCTCGGCCGTCAGCCGCGTCGAGAAAGACGAGGTCGCCAGAACCTACCGATACGTCATCCGCGAACTCGGACTCGAGGTCAAGCCCGCCGATCCCGAGAGCTACGTGCCCCGCTTCGCCAGCGACCTCGAACTCTCCGACGAGACCGAACGCCGCGCCCGAAGCCTCCTCTCGACGGCGAAAGACCGGGGCATCCACAGCGGCAAGTCGCCGGTCGGCCTCGCGGCCGCCGCCGTCTACGCCGCCGCACTGCTGACCAACGAGAAGGTCACCCAGAACGACGTCAGCGAGGTCGCCAGCATCTCCGAGGTCACGATCCGCAACCGCTATCACGAACTGCTCGAGGCCGAAGAGCAGGCGCCGGTCTGATACGCCGCCGGCCACAGCCGTCGCGGGAGTCAATCCCGTCTTTCCGAGCGTTATTGCGATACTAACTGTTTCGATGGTCGAATAATCACTCCATAGTGAAGGTCACGCCTCGATACTGGTCGGGTATGAACTGCGATAACTGTGACACCGACGAGGTCGCGTACACCCTGACGACCCACGTCGCGGACGAACCGAGCGAGCAGATCGATCTACACTTCTGCTCGAGCGAGTGTCTGCGCGTCTGGACCTGAGCCGACCGCCGAGACGCGGACTCGATCGGGCCCATCGTGATTCCCGGCGATGCGTCGGCGCGAGTGCGCCCCAAAGGTGTTTTACGATCAGCGTCGACGGGTCTCCCATGAGTGCGACCGCCGTCGACCGAGCCGAAACCGGCGCCGAACTCCTGTCGACGGTCGACGCGACGTCGTCCGTCAGAACCGTCAACGGCGTCCGACTGCACGTCGTCGCCGCCGGTGACGACGACGATCCGCTCGTCGTCTTGCTTCACGGGTTTCCCGAGTTCTGGTACGGCTGGTACCGCCAGCTCGAGGCGCTGGTCGACGCCGGCTACCGGGTGCTCGTCCCGGACCAGCGAGGATACAACCTGAGCGAGAAACCCGACGGCGTGGCCGCGTACCGGACGAGCGAGTGTGCCCGGGATATCGTCGAGTTGATCGCGACCGAGGGCCGAGACGCCGCGCGCGTCGTCGGCCACGACTGGGGCGGACTCGTCGCCTGGGACCTCGCGCTTCGGCACCCGTCCGCGGTCGAACGGCTCGCGATCGTCAACGCGCCCCATCCGACCGTCTTCCGGCGCCACCTGCTCGCGAACCCCGAGCAACTGCGCCGGAGCTGGTACGCCGCCTGTTTCCAGCTCCCGCGCCTGCCCGAACTCGCCTGCCGGGCCGGCGACTACCGCCTCCTCGAGCGGGCGCTTCGCGAGACCGCCGCGCCGGGGACGTTCTCGGACGCCGATCTGGATCGGTACCGTCGCGCCTGGGCGCAGAAGGGCGCGTTGACGGGGATGATCAACTGGTACCGGGCGTCGGTCCGCGCGCCGTCGCCACCGCCGCGAGAGCGGGTCGACGCGCCCGCGCTCATCGTCTGGGGTGAGGCCGACGACGCGCTGACCGCGCCGCTCGCGACTGATAGCCGTCTACAGTGTTCGAACGGCCGACTCGAGTTACTCCCCGAAACGAGCCACTGGGTCCAACACGAACGACCGGCGCGGCTCACCGAACTCCTGCTCGAGTCCTTCGCGGATGCGGGCTCGGATCGCCACTGAGTCGGCCGATCGGCGGTCGATTTTGCGCGCCCTCGAACGCACTCGAGGGCAGTCGTGCGACTCGGAAGAGCATTTAACGACGGACCACTACAGACGAGGTAATGGTAGAACGGGGCGAAACGGGGGAGCCGAACGCTCGGCGGAACCGAGACGGTGACCCCTCCCCGGAAGCGTATCGATCGCTCGTCGAATCCCTCGGCGAGGGCGTCTTTCGACTCGATGCCGCCGGTCGATTTACGCTCGTCAACCGGGCGCTGACGGAGCTCACCGGCTACGATCGGACGCAGCTTCTGGACGAACACGTTTCGACCGTTCTTACGGACCGCGACGGCGACCGGATCGACCGCGACCTCGAGTCGGTACTCGCGGCCGACGGGCCGACCGAAACCGTACTCGAGGCGGCCCTCGAGTCGACGGACGGCGACGTCGTTCCCTGCGAGGTACGGCTCAGTACCGCGACGGCATCGAGCGCGGAACCCGGTATCGTCGGTACCGTTCGCGAACGAGCGACGCCGGTCGAACGCGGCGACGCGCTTTCGCCGGTCTGGGAGACGTACGAATCGATCGCCACCGTCATCGACGAGACCGACGTGGGCGTGTTCGTCCTCGACGACTCGTTCGATATCGCGTGGATCGACGAACACATCGAGCAGTACTTCGGCGTCGACCGAGCCGACCTCATCGGCCGGCACAAACCGACGGTCATCGAGGAGACGATTCGCGACCGCGTCGACGACCCCGAGACGTTTTCCGAGACCGTGCTGGCGACGTACGCTGACAACAGTTACGTCGAACAGTTCGAGTGTCGGATCACGCCCGACGACGACCGCGAGGAACGCTGGCTCGAACACCGAAGCACGCCGATCGAGTCGGGCCGATACGCCGGCGGACGCCTCGAGCTCTACTACGATATCACCGAGCGAAAGGAGTCCCAGCGCGCCCAGCGAGAGAGCGAGCTTCGATTCCAATCGCTGGTCGATGCGGTCGACGAGTACGCGATCTTCATGCTCGATCCCGAGGGCCACGTTATGAGCTGGAACGAGGGGGCCAGACAGCTCAAGGGGTACGAATCCGACGAGATCCTCGGCGAACACCTGTCGGCGTTCTACACCGATTCCGCCCGTGCGGACGGCGTTCCCGAGCGAAACCTCGCCCGCGCTCGGGAGTCGGGCTCCACCGAGAACGAAGGCTGGCGTATCCGTGCGGACGGGTCGCGATTCTGGGCGAACGTGTCCATCACGGCAATTCGCGAGGACGGTGAAATCCAGGGCTACGCCAAGGTAACGCGCGATATGACCGACCGCCGAGCGCGCGAACAACAGCTCCAGCGCGAACGCGATCTGGTCGAGCGCATCCTCGAGACGAGTCCGGTCGGCATCGCCGTGATCGAGCCCGACGGGACGATAACCAGGACGAACGGCCGGATGGCGGAGCTACTCGATCTATCGGCCGAAGACGAGGCACCGGCGACCGCTCGCCGATCGGCGTTCGACGAGTACGGGGGTCGACTCCCCGTCGACGAGTGGCCGGTGAGTCAGGTTTTCGAGACCGGCAAAGCGGTGTACGACCGAGAGCTCCTACTCGAGCCGCCGGACGGGCCGCGGCGCTGGCTCTCGATCAACGCGACGCCGATCACCGACGAACAGGGGTCGCCCGAACGGGTCGTGACGACCGCGACCGACATTACCGATCTGAAACAGCTCGCACGGCAGCGAAAGCGCGAACTCGAGGAACGGGAGAAGGAGCTCACGGCCGTCCAGCTCGTGACGACGATGCTCGAGGCCAACGAGCAGTCGGTCGACGAGCTGCTAGCCGAGTTCGTGACGGAGCTCCCCCAGTTCTTTCGCTCCCCTGACGACACCGCGGTTCGCGTCTCGATCGGCGACGACGAGCGGGCGACCGACGACTACGAACCGACCGACCAGCGGATTTCCGCCCGGACTCGTACGGATCGGGGGACGCAACTTCGGATCGACGTCACCCGACTCGACGCGGCGACCGGCGAGTCCCAGCCGTTCCTCTCCGAAGAGCGCGAACTGATCGACACGCTCGCGACCATGCTCCGATTCCACGTCGAGCGACAGGGGTACATCGAAGATTTGCGGGCCGAAACCAGACGCCTCGAACAGTTCGCCTACGCCGCCAGCCACGACCTGCAGGAACCGCTCCGAATGGTCTCCTCGTATCTGCAGTTGATCGAGCGGCGCTACGGCGACGCGCTCGACGACGACGGGCGCGAGTTCCTCGCGTTCGCCGTCGAGGGGGCCGAACGGATGCGGGCGATGATCGACGGCCTGCTGGCGTACTCCCGGATCGAAACCAGCGGCGGCCCGTTCGAACCCGTCGACCTGAACGACGTTCTCGAGGATGTCGTAACGGCTCTCGAGCCCGAGGTCGCGGAGGCCGACGCCGAGATTACCGTCGACTCGCTGCCTCGCGTGACGGGCGACGCCGAACAGCTCCGCCTCGCCTTCCGGAGTTTGCTCGAGAACGCGATCGAGTACAACGACGGTGAGCCCCACGTTGGCGTCGCGGCCGAACGGCGGGGGACGATGTGGGAGATTTCGGTCACCGACGACGGGATCGGGATCCCGCCGGCCGAACAGGAGCGGATTTTCGAGGTGTTCGAACGGCTCCACACGGTCGACGACCACCCCGGGACCGGTATCGGGCTGGCGCTGTGTAAGCGAATCGTCAACCGCCACGGCGGCGACGTCGGCGTCGAGTCGACCCCAGGCGAGGGATCGACGTTTACCGTGACGCTGCCGGTCGCTGACGACGACGCGTGAGCCGGTCCGCCGTCCCCTGACGGAGAGGCAGTTCGTCCGAACGCGCTCGGTCTCGAGCGGCGTGGATTCCCACCGAGTGGGAACGGTCGCGACGTATTCGAGGTGACGAGCACGTACTGTAGACTACTGGTTCGTATGGCTCAGGCGACGCTCACGGTCACGATGCCCGAACAGGTCTGGATCCAACAGCTGTCGACGGCGTACCCGGAGACGACCTTTCGGGTGCTGGCGGCGGTCCCCGGCGCGGAGCGTGGGTTCGCGCTCGTTCGGATCGCCGGCCAGCCGGTCGGCGACGTGATCGAGGACATGCGCGATCACCCCCAGATCACCGAACTCACGCTCGCCCAGTGGAGCGACAGCGAGGCGACCGTCCACTTCGAGACGACGGCGCCGCTGCTCCTGTTTTCCGCGCGAGACTCCGGCATGCCGATCGAACTGCCCGTCGAAATCGTCGACGGCGAGGCGACGATCGAGGTGACGGGCTCGCGGGACCGACTGGCCCAACTCGCCGAACAACTCGAGCGCTTCGGCCTCCAGTACCGGATCGACCACGTCCGCGAGCGCCTCCACGAGAGCCAACTCCTCTCGGATCGCCAGCTCGAGGTCCTCGCCGCCGCCGTCGAAGCGGGCTACTACGACACGCCGCGGCGCTGCTCGCTGACGGACCTCGCCGACCGCCTCGACATCGCGAAGTCGACCTGCAGCGAGACGTTACACCGCGCCGAGGAGGCGATCATCAAACGATACATCGAGGACGTCCCCGGACTCGAGCGCGACGGCGCCCTCGAGGAACAGCTCGCCGGTGACTGACGGCCAACTCGACCCGCTTTCGTCCCTGGCCACGAGACTACAGCAGCTGCTGGGGTTGCTCGCGGCTGTCGCCGGGTATTTCGGCTGAGTCGATCGTTACGGACGTTCCGACGAACCGGTTCGGTTTTTGTCTCGCTGGATCCAGGTAAACAAACTCCAGTCGAGTTGTCGATTCCGATACCGACTCACGTCTCAGCGATATGAACTACGTTAGAATCTTGACAGCCGGCCAGTTCAAGTGAAAGGTTTTATATTACAACTTATAATGCCGAACGTGTTCGAGTCGATTCTCACGCGGTGGAAATCGGCTCTATATTTCAACCTCGTCTAGTTGTGAGTCGGGGGTAGAGGATCCATATATGAGTAAATTCACGTGCGTGACGGCACGTAACTATTGTGTACAGACAGGGTTCTCGTCCGGAGGTGTTCGCTCTCGATGAGCGCGGACGACGAATCGTTCCACCCGCTCGGTAAAGAGTGGGAGTCGGAACTCGAGACGATGCTCGACGACACCGAGTACGATTCCGATCTCGGGATGGAGATGGCCCAGGACGCGATGCGGGTCACCAAAGGCGAGCTCTCGGAAGCCGAGTTCCACGAAAAGTACCACGAGGACGTCATGGACGAGTTCGGCGTCGACGACCGTCCGACCGAGGAGGCCTACGAGGCCGCCCAGCAGGAAGCGAAGGGCACCGTCGGGCGCATGCTCGACGCCTTCGACGGCGACGGCGACCAGTCCCGACGCGAGACGATGAAGAAAATGGGCGTCGGTGCGGCCGTCGGTCTCAGCGCCTGGGGTGCAAGCGCCGCCCCCGACGCGAGCTTCGGCTCGACCCAGGAAGGCGACGCCGCCGACGACGACAACGATGGGCTCCAGTGGGGGATGACCATCGACCTCGAGCGCTGTGACGGCTGTCTCTCCTGTGTCAGCGCCTGTTCGGAGGAGAACCAGCTCGATCAGGGTGTTAACTGGATGTACGTCCTCCGGCACGCCGAGGACGGCCAGACCGCCGACGACCTCGGCAACCACCCTGCCGGCGGATACGAGAACATGCTCGTCCGCCCGTGTCAGCACTGTACCGACGCCCCGTGTGAGAAGGTCTGTCCGACGACGGCCCGTCACACGCGCGACGAGGACGGTCTCGTTCTGACCGACTACGACGTCTGTATCGGCTGCCGGTACTGTCAGGTCGCCTGTCCCTACGGCGTCAACTACTTCCAGTGGGACGAACCTGACGTCGCATACGAGGACATTCCGTCGGAATCCGATGTACTTCCCGACGACCTCGATCCGGAGGACGCAGTTTACTCGGAATACGACGACATGGGCGACCGCTGGGTCGACGGTCGTGCTCCTCGCGGCGTGATGAGCAAGTGTACGATGTGTCCATCCCACCAGGATGGTCGACGCGGCGACGAAATGGTCGGCATGACCGCCTGTGAGAGCGCCTGTCCGCCGGGTGCGATCCAGTTCGGCAACGTCAACGATTCCGCCAGCGATCCCGAAAAGTACGCCAGCAACCCGAGTCGCGGTCGGACGCTCGAGCGACTCTCGCTGCCATCGGCCGACGAGGTCGAAGAGGAGCTCGAGGACGCCGACGGCGACGACCTCGAGGCCGTCCTCGACGCGGTCAGCTTCGATGGGATGGGCGACGACCTCGTCGATAACGAACACGGCCTCGGCATCCTGATCGCCCTCGAGATTACCGGCGAACACATGGGTGAAATGGGCGAGTCCGAGGGAACGGCTAATCTCGCCGACTACGAACAGCAGGTCCTCGACATCCTCGAAGTCGTCGAAGACCACGGCCTCGACCTCGGCAGCCAGGAGGTCCTCGCGGATCTCAGACTCGCCGACGCACCCGAGGAGGAAGAAGCGGAAGACGAGAACGGCGACGAAGACGAAAACGGCGACGAAGACGAAGCCGAAGCCGAGGACGACTTCGAAGGTCCCGACGAGGACGACGCACAGCGCCTCATCGAGATGTTCGCCGGCACGGCACCCTCGAGCTTCAAGCTGCTCGAGGACTTCGGCACCAACCCGAACATCCACTATCTCGGCAACGAGCCCGGACCGAACGCCGAGCAGGTCGAAGGGCCGGTCGCCTACGATAGCCTCGAGCTGACTGACAACCGCAAGGACGTCCTCGACGACAGTACGGTCACCGGAGGGCTGTACTGATGAGTACGAAGTCACCGACCGAGGCCGACATCCTGCGGCCGATCAAGAACACGTCGAAGACGTACTTCATCCTCTTTGCCGTCGCGGCGCTGGCGCTCGGCATCTTCCTCGTCGGCTGGGCCTACCAGCTCTACGAGGGCATGAGCGTCACCGGCCTCTCCGACTGGGGGACCGGCGGCGGCGTCACCTGGGGGCTGTACATCGGCGCGTTCATCTGGTGGGTCGGAATCGCACACGGGGGGATCATCCTCTCCGCCGCGGTTCGACTGCTCGGCATGGACCGATACATGCCGGTCGCCCGACTCGCAGAGATGCTGACGCTCGCCGGCCTCTCAGCCGCCGGTTTCTACATTATCGTCCACATGGGCCGTCCGGACCGGATGGTCACCAGCGTGCTGGGCCACTACCACATCACGGTCAACAACTCACCGCTGGTGTGGGACGTGACCGTCATTACGGCCTACTTCGTCCTGACGGCGACCTATCTCGGGCTGACGCTGCGATACGACATTACTCGCATGCGCGACGACCTGCCGGAAATCTTCAGTCCGATCTACAAGGTCATGACGCTCGGCTACACGAAAGAGGAAGACGATGTCATCGAGCGCATGGTCTGGTGGGTCGCCCTCGCGATCATCATCATGGCGCCGCTGCTGCTTCACGGCGGTGTGATTCCGTGGCTGTTCGCCTTGCTCTCGACGTACCCCGGCTGGTTCGGCGCGATTCAGGGGCCGCAGTTCCTCACCATCGCGCTGACGTCGGCGATCAGTGGCGTGATCCTGATCTCGTACGCGTTCCGACGCGCCTACGACTGGGACCACATCATCACTGACGACGTCTTCCGCGGGCTGCTCCTGTGGCTCGGGTTCTTCTGCCTGCTGTTCCTGTGGCTGCAGCTCCAGCAGCTCGTCTCCGGGAGCTTCTCGCCGACGACCGCCCACGAGGCTGCGACGGCCTCGAAGCTCTCGCACCCGGCGTACATCGTCCCGATCACGATGGTCCTCGGCGTCCTCGCGTTCATCTTCGCGACGACGATCCGTCCCGCGCTGTTCACGAAGGCGCGCGCGATCGCCGCCGCCGTCCTCGTGCTGGTCGCGACGCTGGTCGAGAAGACCTACTTCGTCGTCGCCGGTCTCTGGTATCCGGCGTTTAACATCTACGAGGCGACCCCCGGTGACTACTTCCCGAGTCTCATCGAGATGTCGTCCGTGCTGGGAACGATCGGCCTCGTGACGTTGTTCTTCCTCGCGATATCCAAGGTCGTGCCGGTGGTCGAACTCCACGCGGTCGAACACCTGCGCGGTGACCACGGCCACGGCCACGAAGACGAGACACACGAACACGAATCCGAACCCGAGGTGAAAGCATGAGCACGACCGCAACCCTTGCCGCACTCGCCGAACCGCTCTATCACGGGTACAGCGGCACCGACGGTGTGACCGGCTTCCCGAACATCGGGACCTACCTGATCTTCGGAGTCATCCTCTTTCCCGTCTACGTCATGGTCGTCGCCTGGTTCGCCGGCGAACCGCGCGACTCCAAGACCGGCGTGATGGGGGTCACCTACCTCGTCGGCATCACGGCCCAGATGTGGATCGGGATGTTCATCCTGACGCTCATCATCGGGGTCGTCTTCTTCGGCGGGCTCCCCGAACCGCTCGGCTCACCCGGTCCGTAGGGGTCTCGAGCGAATCGACTTCGACTGCAGCGGTTTTTCTTTGGTGACTCGACACCGACGACAGCGGTCGCCCTCGAGCCGACTCGAGTCGTCGAGACGCCTCGTGAGCGCCCTCGCCAGCCGTTCCATGCATTGGCATGGCAAATCACGACTTTGCTGTGCCGTGTACGGATCCTATGGCGCTCGCTGACACGCTGGCGACGGTCCTCTATCACGGCTACGAGGGGACCGAGGGCTGGACCGGGTTCCCCAACGAGGGGACGATCATCATCTTCGGGGTGGTCTTGTTGCCGATCTACGTCATGATCATCGCGTGGTTTACGGGCACGCCGCGCGCGACGAAGACGGGATTGCTCGGCGTCACCTACCTCGTCGGCATCGCGACGGCGATGTGGGTCTCGATGCTGATACTGACGGTGCTGATCGGCATCATCTTCTACGGCGCGGTGCCGAGCATCAGCTGAGACGGCCCGCTGTTCCGATTTGCCGACGCGACTCCAGCCCCGGTCACAGGCTTCCAGTAAGCGGTCTGAGTCCGCCCGCTCAGCGCGCTGTAGGAACCGCGAGACGCCTTCCCGAGCCGTCGCCGTCGCGGGTTCGAGCCCCGAACCATCACACGTATCCCGTTTCGATACCTTACGTCCGATAACGCACACTACCGCTATGAGTATCACTGAACACGAACTCAAGATCAAGCTCGAGGACGTCGAGGACCCGGATCTCGGCGAGGACATTATCACGCTCGGGCTGGTTAACGACGTCCGGATCGAGGACGAGACCGCCCGTATCGAACTCGCGTTCAACGCCCCTTACGCACCCTCCGAGATGGAACTGGGCAACCGGATCCGCGAGGTCGTCGACGAGGCCGGTCTCGAGCCCGACCTGCGGGCTCACGTCGGCTCCGAGCACGGGTTCGACGACGAGGTCCTGCCGCGAGTACGGAACGTCATCGCCGTCTCCTCCGGGAAAGGTGGCGTCGGAAAGACGACGGTCGCGGCCAACATCGCGGCCGGACTCGAGAAACGCGGCGCGATGGTCGGCTTGCTCGACGCCGACATCCACGGGCCGAACATCCCGCGGATCCTGCCGGTCGAGAGCGAACCCGGCGTGACGCCGAACGAGGACATCGTTCCGCCGCGTTCCGACGGCGTCCGGGTCATCAGCATGGGGATCATGACCCAGGAGGAAGACGATCCCGCGATCCTGCGCGGACCGATGGTTAACAAGTTCATGCTGAAGTTCCTGGAGGGCGTCGAGTGGGGCCGACTCGACTACCTCGTCGTCGACCTGCCGCCGGGGACGGGCGACGCGACGCTGAACCTGCTGCAGTCGATGCCGGTCACCGGCGCGGTCGTCGTCACGACGCCACAGGAGATGGCGCTGGACGACACCCGCAAGGGGATCGAGATGTTCCGCAAGCACGACACGCCCGTCCTGGGCGTCGTCGAGAACATGAGCACCTTCATCGCGCCGGATACGGGCAAAGAGTACAGCCTCTTCGGAACCGACGGCGCCCAGACGATCGTCGACAAGTACGACATCCCGCTGCTCGGCCAGATTCCGATCCACCCCGACTTCGGCGCCGAAGGCAGTGCGGGTGCGCTCGTCAAAGACGACGAGAGCGCGGTTCAGGAGACCCTCGAGGACCTCGTCGCGGACGTCTCCGACCGGATCGGGCAGGTCAACCGCCAGACCGTCGCCGACACCGTCGAGGGCGGTCCGGACAACAAGCTCCCGACCGAAACCGAAGACTGATCGGCTCGCTCGACGCGCCGAGAACGGGTGGGTCGACGCGCTGGATGGTGTCGACCGCGGACGTCGCCGGTCTCTCGTTTTCGTCCCAGTCGTCCGGAGCGACTACGGGTCGGGATCGGCCTCTGCCTCTTCGACCTCCCACTCGAGCGTGATCGTCATCTCCTCTCGCTCGCCGCCGAGCATCGGCGAGCGTTCCTGCACTTCGATGCCGTACTCGAGTTCGTGGGCCGGCGAGAGGCTCAACAGTTTGTTTCCGACCTGTATCTCGGCGGTGCCGTCGCCGCGGATCTCCTGTGCGACGGCCTGAAGCAGATCCGCTGCCTGATCGCGTGGGACTTCCGTCTCGTTCTCCGTTGTCTCGGCCATGGGGGATTCGCCACCGAGCGGATACAAATAGGTTGGCTGGGAATCGGCAGGCCGTGTCGTGGTCGAACGAGACCGGCGGCCGAACGCTCGCGTATCGTGAGTGATCAGGGATCGACGGGCGGTTCGGGCGCCTCGAGGCCGGGTGTAATCGAGCGGACGTACTTCGTCACGTGGTCGTCGATCCGACGCTTGTAACCGGCCTGTCTGGCCAGCCGATCGAGTTCGCGGGCGACCAGGCTGCCGTACTGGACGGCCTTCTTCTCGCGGTCGACGACCGGCTCCGGGAGGTGGGTCGCGGCGATCCGTCGAAGGCCGCGCTTGCGTTCGGTCTCGTCTGCCAGCAGTTCGTCCGGAAGTCGAAGCGCGGCCGCGACGACGGCATCGTGGAGGAAGGGCGCGACGGGTTCGAGCCCGGCCGCTTCCACGGCGCGAACGTCCCGCGGGAGCTGTTCGGGCAGAGTGGCGATCTGTTCCCGGACGGCGTCGCGGGTCGTCTCGGCCTCGACGCGGTGGTCGAGGCGAACGACCTTCTCGTAGCCGCCGAACAGTTCGTCGGCGCCCTGGCCGACCGCCAGCGCGTCGAAGCCGTCGTCGGCGACGCGCTCGCCGACCAGATACAGCGGCAGCGCGATCTGGACGTCCATCGCGTTCGTCCGGCCGGTCGCCTCGACGACGCGGGGGACGGCCCGCTCGAGGTCGGCCGGCTCGAGGTCGACGACGGTCAACTCGCGGCCCATCGCGTCGGCCGCGGATCGGGCGGCCTCGACGTCGTGACTCCCCGGGAAGCCGACGACGTACAGCGGCGCGTCGAGCAGTTCGGCGACTAGCGCGGAGTCGACGCCCCCGGAGAAGGCGACGGCGATCTCGCGGTCCCCGGCCCGGGCGTCGCTCGCGGCGGTCTCGATCGCGTCGGCGAGGGACTCGAGGGCGGCCGCGGGATCGGTCTCGGGTTCGGGTTCGGGGAGCGTCCAGCGTTGTTCGGGGTCGGCGGCGGGGACCGTCAGATCGAGTGTGGCCCCCGCCGGAAGGAGTTCGGGTTCCTCGAGCGCACCGGGTTCGAACGCCCACCGCGGGGCTGTTCCGGTGGAATCGACGTACACCGGAACGCGCCCGAGCACGTCGCGGACGAGCCGTTCGCTCTCGTCGTCCTCGAGGACGCCCCCGAAGCCGGCCGCACCGGGGAGCGGATCGTCGCCCTCGAGGGCGCGGCGAACGAGCGCGGGGTCGGCGCCGCGAAGCGTCATCGGAACAGCCCGACCATTGTGTTTCGCACGCGACGGCTGACGCCGCCGGCGGCCTGCCGGAAGCTGATGTGCCAGGGCGTTCGTTTGCCCTCGACGGAGGTTCGCCCCTCGCGAATCGCCGCGAGGATGGCGTCGGCGCTTCGTTCGTCGGCGTCGACGCGGGTGACCGCCTGTCCGACCATCTCGCTGATGTGGGCGTCGCTGCCGGCGGTCATCGGCAGGTTGCGAGACTGGGCGAAGCGCTCGGCCTGCCGGTTGGCGCGGCCGGTTAGCAGCCGGGAGTTGTAGACTTCGATGGCGTCGCCCATGGCGAGTTGTTCACGGTCGATCCGGGCCATGACGCCGTGTCGGGATTCCTGGAATGGGTGGGGAATCACCGCGAGGCCGTCTTGTTCCCAGATCGCCTCGAGGGTAGTCTCGTAGGAGAGGCCGGGCGGAACGGCGTCCTCGATACCGAAGCCGAGGATATGGCCGGCCTTGCTCGAGATCTCCATGGCGGGGATGCCGACCAGTCCGTACTCGGGGGCTCGTTCGGCGGCGGCGAGGCTCGCGTCGATCTCGTCGTGGTCGGTGACGGCGATCGCGTCCAGCCCGACCGCATCGGCCTGTTCTAAGATCAGTTCGACCGAGTCGCGGCCGTCGTAGGACAGCGACGAGTGCGCGTGGAGTTCAACCGACAGCACGGGTCTATCCACGAATTAGGTGGTCTCGATCAAAAACAACTCGGTCCGTCCTCCGACGGCGAAAATCGGGGGTGTCTCGGTCCGCAGAGAACACGCCGTCTCAGCCCTCGACGTCCAGTTCGACCAGCTCGAGCGACCGATCCAGGTGACAGACGTCGTGGGGCGGCTCGCCCAGGATGTCGGCGATCCGGTACTCCTCGTCGAACGCGACGCCGTCGGGCTCGCAGTACTCGTGGCTCGGGCACTCGACGTAGGGACACGGGCCGGAGAGACTCGTCTTGCTGCCCGCGAAGGCGCCCTTCGTGGGCACGTTCGCACGGACGGAGACCGGCTCGACCTCCACGGCGCGGACGCCGCCGTCGTGCATCGCACACTCTAAGGTCTGGGCGTTCTCGCGGACGGACGTGATGCGGTATCTGGTGTCGACCTCGAGGTTGAGACACTGGCTCCGGTAGGGACAGCCGGCGCAGGCGTCGGCCTCGCCGTGGTAGACGAACTCGGTTCCTGGCTCGGCGAGGCGGGTTCCGACGAGGGTGACGGTGGACATGCGCTCGAGTAGTTCCCCGTCGCGGTTAAGCGTCACGTCTCTTCCACCGTCCGACTCGGCGGCCAGTTTAACTCGACAAAGATAAGAAATAAGACACCTTCTCGTGCAGGCGTTGTTCGTCAGATTCGTCGACCAGCAGACGCGCGGTTCAGGTCGGCGATCGCCGGCGTTTGTCGCCGTCGCGACGGTTCTCGTCTTTCTCGGTGCGCCGTTCGTCGTCGGCGCGGTCCTCGAAATTCTCGTCGTCCAACTCGCCATCGTCGTTCTGGTGAGCGTCGTTCGACCGCGGATCGAGCCCCAAAGCGCCCGACGCCGATCACCTCGAGTCGGTCGTCGCCTCGCCGTCGTCGGCGCCGGTCAGTTCGTCGAGACGCTCGAAGTACGTCTCGCGGGGAACCTGGTAGAGGCCGCGGTAATCGACCTCGCCGGCGTCGAACGCTCGAGCGAGTTCAAGGACGCGCTCGAGCGCATCCTCTCGCGTCGCAAATCGATCCGTGTCGGCGTCGACGTCGGGCTCGAGGTAGAGCGTGACGTACCAGTCGTCGTCATCGGCACGGGACGTCGGATTGACCCGGGGTCGCCGGGTCCGTTTGCCGTGGGTGAGATACAGCGTCGGGAGGCACGCGGGCGGAAACGCCTCGGCGTCGAAGACATCGGGGCGGTACGCGAGGACGAGCCGACCGTCGTCGCCCTGGCTCCATCGCTGCCAGCCGTCGGGAAGCGACGATCGAAACGCGTCGGGATCGTCGGCTGCCGAATCGGTCATAGCGGTTCTAGAATCGGGACCCATAAATCCCCGTCGTCGAACGACCGAGGCGCGTCGAAATCCATTCGAACTAGTTGGTAAACTAATCGGTCTGTGTCGCGCGACCGCTTGCTCGAGCGCGCGCGACCGAGCCCGGCCCTCGCTGGCCGTACATTTATGCCGCAAATCGATCAACTTGTGCCGTGGTATCGAATATCACAATACTATCGAGGTAGTTTTTGCCTGTAATAAAGTTCTGCTAAATACCTTTTGGGGCTAAGGCTAAGTAGCTGGATTACTCACTCATTAAATACTATCGGTATCCGTTCGCCGGACCGATCCACTCCGCGCCCGTCCCCGGCGCGTCGTTGTCCAGCCGCCGACAGGGCGGTTGCGCAACGATATGTGGTAGACGACCACACATGACACGACAGATCGCCGCTCGCTGTCGAATGCCCTGCGTTGCGAGCCCCGCGCTCGTCTCGTCGAGCGACAGCGGCGGTGTCGCGTCGCCATCGAGTGACGCGTCACGACGGATTCCGACGGTTCGGCCACGACACCACGGTTGGTCGAACGACGTCCGCTCCACGACGGTCCGTGAGCGGACGGACGCAGCAAACGGGGGAGACCGAAACTGGCAATGATACCATGACCGGTGACATCGAGACACTCGAGACGCTCAGTACGGATTACAAAGAGTCGATGCCCGCAGACCTGCGGGAGACCAAGTCGTTCGACTGGTACTTAGAGGAGTGCTACGAGGACCCGAAGGTCACCCGCAACGCCCACCAGCGCGTCGCGGACATGTTCGACTACTACGGGACGACATACGACGAGACGGAAGGGGTCGTCGAGTACCGCCTCGCGAGCGAGGACCCCCTCAACGACGGTGAGAACACCTTCTACGGGAAGGTAATCCACCAGTCGATCCACGAGTTCGTCAACAAAGTCAAATCCGGTGCTCGCCGGCTCGGCCCCGAGCGGCGTATCAAGCTGTTGCTCGGCCCCGTCGGCTCCGGGAAGTCCCACTTCGACAAGCAGGTCCGCAAGTACTTCGAGGACTACACGCTCCGCGAGGAGGGGCGGATGTACACGTTCCGGTGGACCAACCTCTGTGATGTGATCAAGGATCAGGATCCTGCCGACGACACGGTTCGGTCGCCGATGAACCAGGATCCGCTCGTGCTCTTGCCCGTCGAACAGCGCCAGCAGGTTATCGACGATCTCAACGAGCGCCTCGAGGCGCCGTACACGATCCAGAACGAGCAGGCGCTGGACCCCGAAAGCGAGTTCTACATGGACAGGCTGCTCGCGTACTACGACGACGACCTGAAGCAGGTTCTCGACAACCACGTCGAGATCGTCCGCTTCGTCGCCGACGAGAACAAGCGCCAGGGTCTGGAGACGTTCGAACCCAAGGATAAGAAGAACCAGGACGAGACGGAGCTGACGGGCGACGTCAACTACTCGAAGATCGCCGTCTACGGCGAGAGCGACCCGCGCGCGTTCGACTACTCGGGGGCGTTCTGTAACGCGAACAGGGGGATCTTCAGCGGGGAAGAGCTCCTGAAGCTCCAGCGGGAGTTCCTCTACGACTTCCTGCACGCAACCCAGGAGCAGACGATCAAGCCGAAGAACAACCCGCGGATCGACATCGACCAGGTGATCGTCGGCCGGACGAACATGCCCGAGTACAAGGACAAGAAGGGCGACGAGAAGATGGAGGCCTTCAACGACCGCACCAAGCGGATCGACTTCCCGTACGTGCTCTCCTACGAGGACGAGGCCGAGATCTACAACAAGATGCTCAGCAACGCCGACGTCCCCGACATCAACGTCGAGCCCCACACCCTGGAGATGGCGGGGTTGTTCGGCGTCCTCACCCGCGTCGAAGAGCCCGACACCGAAACCGTCGATCTGCTCTCGAAGGCCAAAGCCTACAACGGCGAGATCGACGAGGGCGACGACATCGACATCAAGAAGCTCCGCGAGGAGGCCGCCCAGAAAGCCGAGATCGGCGAAGGAATGGTCGGCGTCTCGCCCCGATTTATCGGCGACGAGATCGCCGAGGCGATCATGGACTCGAAACACCGCAGCCGCGGGTTCCTCTCGCCGCTGACGGTGTTCAACTTCTTCGAGGAGAACTTAGAGCACCACGGTTCGATCCCCGAAGAGAACTTCGAGCAGTACTACCGCTACCTGGAGACGGTCCGCGAGGAGTACCGCGAGCGCGCCATCGAGGACGTCCGCCACGCGCTGGCCTACGACATCGACGAGATCCAGCGCCAGGGCGAGAAGTACATGGACCACGTGATGGCCTACATCGACGACGACACGATCGAGGACGACCTCACGGGCCGCGAACAGGAGCCAGACGAGACGTTCCTGCGCAGCGTCGAGGAGAAACTCGACGTGCCCGAAGACCGCAAGGACGACTTCCGTCAGGAGGTCTCGAACTGGGTGTCCCGTCGCGCCCGCGAGGGTGAGGCGTTCAACCCGCAGGACAACGAGCGCCTGCGTCGCGCCCTCGAGCGCAAGCTCTGGGAGGACAAGAAACACAACATCAACTTCTCCGCGCTGGTGTCGGCCAACGAGTTCGACGACGACGAGCGATCCTCGTGGATCGACGCGCTGATGGAGCAGGGTTACTCCGAGGGCGGCGCCAAGGAAGTCCTCGAGTTCGCCGGCGCGGAGGTCGCCAAGGCAGAGATGGACGATTAACATGACCGGAGACCCCTAACATGACCGGCGACGACTACGTTACCGAAGCCGACCGCACGCTAGAGGAGACCTACGAGGAGCCGATGGACCTCGCGACCTACGTCGATCGGATCTTCGAGAACCCGACGATCGCCTCCCACGCCTCGAAGTACCTCCTCGAGGCAATCGAGGCGGCCGGCACGCGGACCGTGGTCGAGGAAGGCGAGGAGAAAGAGCGCTACCGCTTCTTCGACGATCCGAACAACGACGGCGAGCACGCCATTCTCGGCAACACCGAGGTCCTGAACGGGTTCGTCGACGACCTCCGCTCGATCGCCGCGGGCCGGGCGAAAGACGAGAAGATCATCTGGTTCGAGGGTCCCACCGCGACGGGCAAATCCGAACTCAAGCGCTGTCTCGTCAACGGACTGTGCGAGTACTCCAAGACGGCCGAGGGTCGGCGATACACGATCGAGTGGAACGTCACGACCGCCGAGGCCGGCGACCGCGGCCTGAGCTACGGCAGCGGCGATCCGACCGCGGCCGACGACCAGCACTGGTACGAGAGTCCCGTACAGGCCCACCCCCTGTCGGTCTTCCCCGAAGACATCCGAACGGACATCCTCGAGGACCTGAACGCCGAACTCGACGACCACGTGCCCGTCCAGG
>NZ_AOHZ01000003.1 GCF_000337215.1 Natronolimnohabitans innermongolicus JCM 12255
GATGTGTATAAGAGACAGCCTGCGAGTCAAGAACTACGTCGTCGATGTCGGCCAGGGCGTCGGCGTCCTCCACAGCGAAGACGACGGACCGCCCAAGGAGCGACTCGTCGGCTCCTGGATGCACGGCATGCTCCAGGAACTCGACTCTCGCGGCCGAAAGAACCCGCAGGCGTTTAGCTACGACGGCGTTCTCTCCCAGGGCAACGGCGTTCTCACCATCGTCGAGGACGCGGCCCAGCACGCCGACTTGCTCCAGAAGCTGCTGAACGTCCCCGACGAGCAGTCCGTCAAACTCGACAAGGGGATCGGGATGGACGTCGACAGCCAGCTGCTGATCATCTCGAACCCCGATCTGGAGGCCCAACTGAACCAGCACGCCGACCGCAACGGCATGGACCCGCTGAAGGCGCTCAAGCGACGCCTCGATAAACACCAGTTCGGCTATCTGACGAACCTGAGCCTCGAGACCGAACTCATCCGCCGGGAACTGACCGGCGAGACGGAGGTCTGGGAGGCCGACAGCTACGACGAACTCGAAGAACGGATCCGCGAGCCGGTGACCGTGGCGGTCAAAGAGCAAGACGGCGAGACGAGAGACCGGGAGTTTGCACCCCACGCGATCGAAGCGGCCGCCCTGTACGCGGTGGTCTCTCGGCTCGACGAGGAGAACCTCCCGAACGGGCTGGATCTGGTCGACAAGGCGCTGATTTACGACCAGGGCTACCTTCAGGAAGGCGACACCCGCCGCGAGAAAGACGAGTTCGACTTCGACGGCGAGGCCCACGACGGCGAGCACGGCATCCCGGTCACCTACACCCGCGACACGCTCGCGGAACTGCTCCAGACCGACCGCGACCGCCACCACGCCGATCTGCCGGTCGAGGACGTCGTCATGCCACGAGACGTCCTGAACGCGATGGCCGAGGGGCTGGCCGACGCGCCCGTCTTTTCGACGGGCGAGCGCTCGGAGTTCGAAAACCGCATCGTGCCCGTGAAAAACTACCTGTTCGACCGCCAGGAACACGACGTCATCGAGGCGATCATGCACGACAAACGCGTCGACGAGGAGACCGTCGCCGAGTACGTCGAGCACGTCTACGCCTGGGAGACCGACGAACCGCTGTACAACGACCGCGGCGAGCGCGTCGAGCCCGATCCGCTGAAGATGAAACTCTTCGAGATCGAACACCTCGGGCGCTTCTCCGAAAGCGAGTACGAGGGGAACCTTCCCCGCGAGAGCGTCCGGAACTTCCGGCGCGAGAAGGTGATCACGTCGCTGAACCGCCACGCGTGGGAACACCGCGACGAGGACTTCTCGGTGCAGGACGTCGACCTGACGGCGATTCCGGTGATCAAGTCCGTCCTCGAGAGCCACGACTGGGACGACGTCCAGCGAACCTTCGAGGACTTCGACCCGCGCCAGTGGGACGATCCGCCGAGCGAGACGGAGACGGAGTCCGTCAAGGAGGAGACGATCGAGACAATGGTCTCCGAGTTCGACTACTCCGAGGCCTCGGCCGAACTGACCAGCAGACACGTCATGGGACAGGTGAGCTACCGATGGGACTGATCACAGACTGCGAGGGACGATCATGGGACTGAGAGACGACCTCGAGCGATTCCGAGAGGTGGGCGAAGAGCGCCGCGAAGACTTAGCCGATTTCATCCAGTACGGCGACCTGCGCGGCGAGGGGAACGGGGACATCCAGATCCCCGTCAAAATCGTCTCGCTGCCGGAGTTCGCGTACGACCAGCGCGACCAGGGCGGCGTCGGCCAGGGCGAGGACGGCACGCCCCAGCCCGGACAGCCGGTCGGCGAGCCCCAACCCCAGCCCGGTGACGGCGACGGCGACGAAGACGGCGAACCGGGCGAAGAGGGCGGCGAGCACGAGTACTACGAGATGGATCCCGAGGAGTTCGCCGAGGAGTTAGACGAGGAACTCGGCTTGGACCTCGATCCGAAGGGCAAGAAAGTCGTCGAGGAGAAGGAAGGCCCCTTCACCGATATGACGCGGACGGGGCCCGACAGCACGCTCGACTTCGAGCGGATGTTCAAGGAGGGGCTCAAGCGAAAGCTCGCGATGGACTTCGACGAGGAGTTCCTGCGCGAACTCTGTAAAGTCGAGGGCATCGAACCCCGCGAGGTCTTCGAGTGGGCCCGCGGCGAGAACCTCCCCGTCTCGATGGCCTGGGTCGAAGAGGCCCACAGCGAGGTTCCCGACGACGAGCGCGGCACGTGGGACTCCATCGAGGCGGTCGAGGAGAACGTCGAGCGCGAACCGGTCCAGCAGAAGATCCGCCGCGAGGGGATCAAGCAGGTCCCCTTCCGCCGAGAGGACGAGCGCTACCGCCACCCCGAGATCATCGAGGAGAAAGAGAAGAACGTCGTCGTCGTCAACATCCGTGACGTCTCCGGGTCGATGCGCGAAAAGAAACGCGAACTCGTCGAGCGCACCTTCACGCCGCTGGACTGGTACCTCCAGGGCAAGTACGACAACGCCGAGTTCGTCTACATCGCCCACGACGCAGACGCCTGGGAGGTCGAGCGCGACGACTTCTTCGGCATCCGCAGCGGCGGCGGGACGAAGATCTCGAGCGCGTACGAACTCGCGAACGAACTGCTCGAGGAGTACCCCTGGAGCGACTGGAACCGCTACGTCTTCGCCGCGGGCGACTCCGAGAACTCGAGCAACGACACCGAAGAGCGCGTGATCCCGATGATGGAGGAGATCGACGCCAACCTCCACGCCTACGTCGAGACCCAACCCAGCGGCAACGCTATCAACGCGACCCACGCGGAGGAACTCGAGCGCCACTTCGGTACCGACGCCGACGACGTCGCCGTGGCGTACGTCAACGGCAAAGCGGACGTGACCGACGCGATCTACGAGATCCTCTCGACGGAGAGCGAGGACGACGAGTGACAGTACCCGACCATGAGTAAGACCAACTCCAACGCCGACCGATTCCGCAAGCAAGCGATCGCGGGCGAACTCGAGGAACCGGTTACCGAGGCCAGAAACCTCGCCCGGAAACTCGGCCTCGATCCCTACCCCGTCAAGTACTGGATCATCGACTACGACGAGATGAACGAGCTCATCGCCTACGGCGGCTTCCAAAGTCGCTACCCCCACTGGCGGTGGGGCATGCAGTACGACCGCCAGCAAAAACAGGGCCAGTACGGCGGCGGGAAGGCCTTCGAGATCGTCAACAACGACAATCCGGCCCACGCCTTCCTCCAGGAGTCGAACACGATCGCCGACCAGAAGGCGGTGATCACCCACGTTGAGGCCCACTCCGACTTCTTCGCGAACAACGAGTGGTTCGGCCTCTTCACCAGCGGCCGCTCCGACGACGATCAGGTCAACGCCGCGGCGATGTTAGAGCGCCACGCCAGGGCGATCGACGACTACATGTCCGACTCCGAGATCGACCGCGCCGAGGTCGAGAAGTGGATCGACCACTGCCTCTCGCTGGAGGACAACATCGACCAGCACCGCGTCTTCGAGCGCCGCCTCGACGTCGACGGGCCGATCGACGACCTCGACGACGACATCGCCGAGAAGTTAGACGAACTCGGCCTCTCCGACGAGGTGAAAGGCGAAGTGTTCGACGAGGAGTGGCTCGAAAAACTCGAGGAGGCCGACGAGTCGGTCACCTTCCCCGAAGAACCCCAGAAGGACGTGCTGGCGTTCGTACGCGAACACGGCAAACAGTACGACGACGAGGCCGGCCGCGCCGTCGAGATGGAGGAGTGGCAACGCGACGTTCTGGACATGATGCGCGCGGAGGCCTACTACTTCGCCGCCCAGAAGATGACGAAGGTGATGAACGAAGGGTGGGCGGCCTACTGGGAGTCGACGATGATGACCGACGAGGTCTTCGCCGGCGACGACGAGTTCGTGAACTACGCCGACCACATGGCGAAAGTCCTCGCCTCGGGCGGACTCAACCCCTACAGCCTCGGCATGGAGCTCTGGGAGTACGTCGAGAACCGTACCAACCGACGACAGGTCCTTGAGAACCTGCTGCGCGTCGAGGGCATCTCCTGGCGCAACCTGATGGACGTCGTCGACTTCGACGACGTGCTCGACGAACTCGAGGCGCCCGAGGCGCTCGAGACGATCACGGCCGACACGCTCGACGCGCTCGAGGAGGTTCCTGCGGAGTGGGTCGACCGCGACGCGCTCGAGGCGGCACGCGAGGGCGAGATCGACGTCGACGCCTACCCGTGGAAGGTCCTCACCTACGAGGGGCTGGCCCGCAGACACTACTCGCTGGTCAAGCGCCAGCACCGCGGATTTCTCAGCCGGGTGAGCCAGAACGACTTAGAACAGATCGGGCGGTACCTCTTCGACGACGCGCGCTACGAGAGCGTCGCGGCGGCGCTCGCGGACGTCGAGTTCACGGCCGGCTGGGACCGGATGTTCGACATCCGCGAGAGCCACAACGACGTGACCTTCCTGGACGAATTCCTGACCCAGGAGTTCATCACGGAGAACAACTACTTCACCTACGAGCACTCGAAGGCGACGGGTCAGTTCCACGTCGCCAGCGACGCCGCCGAGGACGTCAAGAAGAAGCTGCTGTTGCAGTTTACCAACTTCGGGAAGCCGACCATCGCGGTCTACGACGGCAACTACAACAACGCCAACGAACTCCTGTTGGGCCACCAGTACAACGGCGTGATGTTGGACCTCGGACAGGCCAGAGAGACCCTGAAGCGAATCTTCGAACTCTGGGGGCGGCCGGTGAACCTGCTGACCATCGTCAAAGAGGTCAACGAACACGACATCGAGGTCGCCAAGCGCCGCAACCGCGAGCCCGAGGCCGAAGAACAGGGCAAGCTCCTCCGATACGACGGCGGCGAGGTCACCGTTGAGGACGTCCCGTGGGACGAGGTCGACCACCTCGCCGCGGACGACGTCGATTACGACACGAAACCCGACGAGTGGCTCGCCTGAGCGTGATAACCCGCAGCTTCACCCTTTCGTGTCGCTCTTCTCTGGAGAAAACTCTCGGAAAGCTTTTGGTCTCCATCCTACATCCTCGGGATATCATGGATGGGGAAGGGGGCGAGGCGATCGAACGGGTGCGTCCCGACGGCGACGCGTTCGATCTCCCCTCGGTCCTCGCACAGCTGGACGCGGACGAACCGAGCGAACAGCGAGACGCGGTCGAGACGATCCGTCGCGCTATCGCGGACCGACCGGACGCGTGTCTCCCGACCGTCCCGAAGCTCCGCGGCCTGCTCGCCCGGGACTCCCTCGAGTGTCACGAACTCGTCGCGGGCTGTCTGGCCGACCTCGCGGTCGAATCGACCGCCGACGTCGCCCCCTCGACCGAGGCGATCGTCGCCTTCGTCGCCGACAACCCGTCGACGGACGCGACGGGTGAGTTGCTTCGCTGTCTCGAGACGGTCGCTGCCGACCAGCCGACCGCCCTCGCCGGTCACGCGTCGACGCTCGCCGACGTCCTCGAGCAGCGGCCCGGCTACGACCGCCACGGCCTGCGCGTGTTCGATCACCTCTCTCGAGAGCAGCCGTCGACGATCGAACCGGCCGTTCCGGTGCTCGTCGACGCTCTGTGTGCGACGCCGACGGAAAACGGCGTGGTCGTCCTCTCCGCACTCGGACGGCTGGCCCGAACGGGGGTCTCGTTACCGACCCCCGCGTCCGCGTTCGTCGAACCGGCCCGAACGCTCGTCGACCACGAGGAGACGTCGCTGCGGCGCAACGCGGTCGGCTGTCTGGCCGACGTCGCCCGCCGACACCCCGCGGTCGTCGAACCCGCCACCGACGACCTCGCGACCGCGCTCGAGCACGACGACGCCGAGACGCGGGCCAACGCGACCGTCGCCCTCGCGCGCGTGGCGTCGGGAACCGACGCCGACCTCGAGGACACACAGCGGGCGCTGCTCACCCTCCTCGAGGACGAGGACTACGACCGCGTGCGGGCAAACGCCTGCGTCGCGATCGGTCACGCCGAACTCGAGGCCGCGACGACCCGACTCGAGCGGTTGGCCTACGAGGACCCGAACCCGGACGTTCGCGAGCGCGCGCGGTGGGCGCTCGATCAGTTGACCACGCAGTAGGTGGCGAGCGGTGGATGGCGTCGCTCACGCGGTCACAGTTCGACCGCGCCGATCCAGCGCTCCGTCCCGTGAACCGGACAGAACGACTCGTGGTTTCGTTCGCAGTTGGGATCCATACACCACCCGCACGAACACCATCGTTGCATCGAGCGGTCCGGAATCGTGCGTCGGCACAGTGTGCATCTCGCCCCCATATGGCGTGATACTATCTGACACACTATAGTCGTCTATTCCGAAATCAGCTTACTGTCCGCCACTCCGGTAATTCGCGGGCAAAAACGCGATGGACGCGACGACGGTTTCGCTCGCATCTGTGTCGCTGGTGTCGCTCTGGGACCGCAACGCAGTGGGTTCTGGCGCTCGTCTGGAGACGTATGGCATCGACGCCGATACAGGAGACGTTCACCGTCGAGACCGACGACCGACTGACGACCGTCGACGTCACCGACCGCATCGCCGACCTCGTGCCCGACGACCTCGCCGTCGGAACGGTCACGGCGTTCGTCGGCCACACGACGGCAGGGCTGCTCGTCCAGGAAAACGAGTCGCGCCTGCGCGGCGACCTCGAGACGTTCCTCGGCGACCTCGTCCCCGACGAGGGACACGCACACGACCAACTGGACGGCAACGCCGACTCGCACCTGCGGGCGGCGCTGGTCGGGCCGGACGTAACGATTCCCGTTTCCGACGGCGAGCCGGCGCTCGGGACGTGGCAGTCGATCTTCGTGCTCGAGTGCGACGGGCCGCGGACCCGGACCGTGACGGTGACCGTCCTTGGGGCGTAACGGGCGTAGCGGACGTCGCCGCGCAAGCGTTAGACGCGAAGCGGCCGATCCGCGGAGATGCAGTCGACGCCGCGCCACTCGAGCAGTTTCGCCGTCAGCCGGCGCTCGAGCGACCAGGCGTGAATCTCGAGGTCGACGGTTTTCGCCCGGGGAACCAGATTCGTCGTCAGGCAGCGCCAGTAGTTCGCGCCGATGACGTCGCAGTCGAGTTCGACGGCGGTCGTGACCGGCGTCTCGAGGCGGCGGCTGACGAGCAAGCCCGTCGGCTGATCGCGGTCGAGTTCTCGGATCGCTCGCAGTTCGGGATGAAGAAAGGACGTGGTGACGACGCGGTTGTCGATCCCGGACGCGTCGATCGCCGCGAGCACGTCCGCGGCGATTCCGAGTTCCTTCATCTCGAGGTTGACCTCGACGCCCGACGGCAGCGCCTCGAGCAGTTCCTCGAGCGTCGGCACGCGCTCGCCCGACTCGAGGACCGTGTGGGTTTTGAGCTCCTCGAGGCTGCTGTCGGCGACCGTTCCGACGCCGCCGGTGACCCGGTCGATCGTCTCGTCGTGGATGACGACCAGTTCGCCCGAGCCACAGCGTCGAACGTCGAACTCGACGGCGTCGGCGTGTTCGGCGGCGGCCTGGATCGCGCCGATAGTGTTCTCGGGAGCCGTCGCGGCAAATCCGCGGTGAGCGATCAGTCGCATTCGATACAACAACGGCGTCGATCGGCTTCAGTGGCTCGCTACGGTCGATGTTCGATCCGATGAACGATATCGGTGCGTATGACGACCCTATTGCACGATTTCGACGTATTAGCTACCGACCTCCAAAGACTTTAGCAACTACGACTAAATCGGCTCTCCAACTAGGATAGGTCGATCACAGTCCCGAATGCTGACGCGAGCTTCGCGGTCCCCGCCGATACAAGTAGCTGTGGTGACATTCAATGAACGAGAGACTTTCAGAACCGATCGATATCCTTCTCGTCGAGGACAACCCCGGCGACGTTCGTCTGACCGAGGAAGCGTTCAAGCAACTGCCGACGGAGACGACGATCCACGTCGCAACCGACGGTGACGAGGCGCTCGACCAACTCTCGAGCAAGCGCGACGAACGAGCGTCGTCGCTGCCCGATCTCATCCTCCTCGATCTGAACCTGCCGCGAATGGGCGGTCTCGAGTTCCTCGATGCGATCCAGGACGACACGACGCTCAGGCGGATCCCCGTGCTCGTCCTGACGAGTTCGAACGCCGTCGAGGACGTCCTCGAGAGTTACACGCTCGCGGCCAACGCCTATCTGACCAAGCCGACGGATCCGATCGAGTACACCGAGATGGTCGAATCGGTCGCGGAATTCTGGTTCGAGCGGGCCGCGTTGCCGCCGATGACGCCCTGACGACGCGGCGATAGACTCGAACTGCCGACACGACTCACAGACGGTATCACCACGGTGGGCCCCGGCCGATCCGCCCGTTGGGATCGGCGCGCCCGAGGCATTCATCCGGCGGGACGTTGCAGTGTCTGGTATGGCTTCCCAATCCAACTACGCGGTCGATTTCGACGGCACCGTCGCCGTGATCACGGGCGCGAGCGGCGCGCTCGGCAGTGCCGCCGTCGAACGGTTTCGAGACGCGGGTGCGACCGTCTGTGCCGTCGACGTGCGCGCGCCCGACGACGAAGACAGCCTACTCGAGACGGACGTCGGTTCGAACGCGGACGTCCACTTTTACGAGGCCGATCTCACCGACGAGGACGAGGTCGAACCGCTGTTCGAGACCGTCGTCGACGACCACGGCCGCCTCGATCACCTGCTGAACATCGCCGGCACCTGGCGCGGCGGCGATCCGATCGCGGAGACCGACCTCGAGGAGTTCGAGTCGCTCGTCGATATCAACCTGAAGACGGCGTTTCTGGCGTCGAAACACGCCATTCCGCACCTTCGGGACAGCGAGGGCGCGATCGTCAGTATCAGCGCGCGCTCCTCGCTCGAGGGCGGCGAGGGGGACGGCCCGTACCGAATCACGAAGGCCGGCATTCGGCTGCTGACCGAAACTATCGCCGAGGAAAACAAGGGAACGGTCCGCGCCAACTGCGTCATGCCGAGCGTCATCGACACGCCGATGAACCGGGAGATGATGCCCGACGCGGACCACGACGCGTGGGTCGACCCCGCCGAGATCGCCGACGTGATGGCGTTTCTCTGTAGCGACGGGGCCGCGGTCACGAGCGGTGCGGCGGTGCCGGTCTACGGCGAGGCGTGAAAAAAGGCGCTCAGATCGTTACAGGTTCGCGTCGAGCCAGTCGGCGAAGTCTCCGCTCAGGAACTCGGCGTACTCAACGAGGCCGAGGTACAGCGAGACGATCAGCACGATGATGATCGGGACGCGGATGGCCCAGATCCAGGCCTGACCGAGACCGCCGAGATCGCCGATCCCTTTCTCGAGTTCGTCCACGGCGACCTGTGGAGCGACCCAGCCGACCAAGATTGCGAGCAGCAGCGCGCCCAGAACCAGCAGGATCGAGTCGGCGAAGTAGTCGAGCAGGTCGATGAAGATGATGTCCCACGTAGCCGGGACGCCGAGCAGGTAGATCGCACCGCCCATGCCGACGGCGGCCTTCCACCGATCGATTCCTATCTCGTCGATCGCGTACGATGTGACGACCTCGAGCAGCGAGATCGCACTCGAGAGTGCGGCGATCGCGACGGTACCGAAGAAGACGATGCCGAGGAGTCGACCACCGGTCACGTCCGCGAACGCCTCGGTCATCGAGATGAAGATCACCGACGGTCCGGGGTCAGCGGGATCGACGCCCGCACTGAAGAGAACCGGGAAGACGAGCAGGCCAGTCAGGAACGCGATCCCGGTGTCGAAGCCGATGATCGTCGCGCCGTCTTTCGCCAGGTTCCGGTCCTCGCCGAGATAGGAGGCGTAGGTGATCATGACACCCATCCCGAGCGAGAGGGTGAAAAACGCCTGTCCGGCGGCAGCCGGCAGAATATCCGTCCACTCGTCGGCGATCACGCCGAAGTCAGGCGAGAGGTAGTACTCGTATCCGGCACCGGCGTCGGGGAGGGTGAAAGCCCAGACCGACAGGCCGATGAGCAGGACGATCAGCGCGGGGACCATCACCTTCACGGCCAGTTCGATCCCGCGGCGGACTCCGAGCGCGACGATGCCGACCGTCGCGATCATGAACACCGTGTGGAGAAGGAACGCGTCCAGTCCGGCGGTCAGATCGCCGAACATCGCCCCCGCCTCGCCGTAGGCCTCGAGGTGACCCCCGTAGCTGTCGCGGAATCCCTCGAGGAAGTATCGAACGAACCAGCCGGCGATGACGCTGTAATACGAGAGAATAACGAATCCGGTTATGATGAAGACCCCACCGACGTACTTCCAGGCGTTCCCACCGTACTTGAGCAACGCACCCACCGGATTGCGTTCGGTTTTTCGTCCGATGACGAACTCCATGAGGATTGCCGGGAATCCAACCAGTGCGATGAAAAGAAGGTAGACCAACAGAAATGCGGCCCCGCCCCCTTCACCGGTGACGAACGGGAATCGCCAAATGTTTCCTAACCCGACCGCGCTACCCACGGCGGCCAGGATGAATCCTGTACGTGTTGCCCATGTTTCTCGTTGAGCCATACCCCACTCTTTGAAAGAGTGGACACATATAACTTTTCGTGAAGCCAAAACTCTCCCTCGGATCGGGGATAGCCACCGATGCTCGCCCGTTTCAGATTTCCGTAGATATGTTAGGAATGTGGTTGAAACGATTTTCACACAACCGACATCACTGCCGGGTCGTTTGTTTTCGTCTGGTTATTAATCGTGAAGGTATTACGGAATCCTTTTCCTGTTGGTCATCACAGAAGGTCGTATGAGACAGACAGGGGTGTTCCCAGCATGACGATGGAGGACCGCATCGACGAACTCGAGGAGTTGCGCGAAGAGGCTCGCCTGGGCGGCGGTGAGGACCGCATCGAGAAGCAACACGACAAGGGCAAGATGACCGCCCGCGAGCGGATCGACTACTTCCTCGACGAGGGCACGTTCACGGAGTTCGACCAGCTTCGAACCCACCAGACGAGCCAGTTCGGGATGGAAGAGAAGAAAATCCCCGGCGACGGCGTCGTCACGGGGTACGGCGAGGTCAACGGGCGCACCGTCTTCGTTTTCGCTCACGACTTTACGGTCTTCGGCGGCTCGCTCGGGGAGGTCTTCGCCGAGAAGGTCTGCAAGGTGATGGATATGGCGATGGAGGTCGGCGCCCCGGTTATCGGCCTCAACGACTCCGCCGGCGCCCGCATTCAGGAGGGCGTCAAAAGCCTCGCCGGTTACACGGAAATCTTCCGCCGCAACCAGGAAGCGAGCGGCGTCATCCCCCAGATATCCGCGACGATGGGGCCGTGTGCCGGCGGCGCGGTCTACTCCCCGGCGATCACGGACTTCATCTTCATGGTGAAAGACACGAGCCACATGTACATCACCGGCCCGGGGGTCACAAAGACTGTCACCGGTGAGGAGGTCACCCACGAGGAACTCGGCGGTGCGATGACCCACGCCGGCAAGACCGGCGTCGCCCAGTTCGCCTGCGAAAGCGAGGAACAGGCCCTGGACGACATCAAGCGCCTGCTCTCGTACCTCCCGCAGAACAACGTCGAGGACCCGCCGCGGGTCGAACCCTGGGACGATCCCGACCGCCGCGACGACGCGCTGACGTCGATCGTTCCCGACAGCCCGCAAAAGCCCTACGACATGACCGACGTCATCGACTCCGTGGTCGACGAGGGCTCGTTCTTCGAGGTCGGGGAGAACTTCGCGAAGAACATCGTCGTCGGCTTCGGCCGCCTCGACGGGCGCTCGGTCGGCCTCGTGGCGAACCAGCCGCGGGTCAACGCCGGCACCCTCACCGTCGACGCGTCGATGAAAGCCTCGCGGTTCGTCCGCTTCTGTGACTCCTTTAACATCCCGATCGTCACCTTCGTCGACGTGCCGGGGTACATGCCCGGAACCGACCAGGAACACCGCGGCATCATCCGCCACGGCGCGAAGTTGCTCTACGCCTACTCCGAGGCGAGCGTCCCGCTGCTGACCGTCATCACGCGGAAGGCCTACGGCGGCGCCTACTGCGTGATGGCCTCGAAAAACCTCGGCGCCGACGTCAACTACGCCTGGCCGACCGCCGAAATCGCCGTCATGGGGCCGAAGGGTGCGGTCAACATCCTCTACCGCGAGGAACTCGCCGAATCCGACAACCCCGACGAACTGCGGGAGGAACTCATCGAGGAGTACCGCGAGGAGTTCGCCAACCCGTACACTGCAACGGACAAAGGTTTCCTCGACGACGTCATCGTCCCAACCGAGACTCGCCCGCGTCTGATCGCCGACCTCGAGATGCTCGAGACGAAACGCGAGTCGAACCCGGACAAGAAACACGGCAACATCCCGCTGTAAGCGCATGACCGCCAATCAATCGAACGTCGAACGCAAGGCCGATGGCAACGGCGGGAGTGGAGCCGCCGCCGAATCCGACGCGAGCGACCAAGCGGCCGTCGGCGAGCAGGCGTCCGCGTCGCTTGGACTCCCCGCCGACGTCGACCTCGAGTTGCCGGACGACGCGACCGACGAGGAGTCCGCCGCGATCGCCGCCGCCATCGGCGCGCACCTCCACGATCACGCGCTCGCGGTCGCCGCGGCGGCGGCCGACAGCGAGGAGACGTGGGACGACAAGCGGTGGGCCTTCGCGGGTCGGATCCGCGCCCAGCAACAGCGGACCGTTCGCGTTCCACGCGACGCGCCCACGAACCCGTGGGCCGCCGCCGGCCGAACCGATCGGTTCTGACCGCCGGCCGATTCGAAAATCGCCCCTCGAGTGTCGAGACGCGATTTCCGATCCACGACCACCGATTTGCGGCAGCATAGTTCTCGGCGTAGACGCGAATCCAACGCTGGCAGCAGCGGCGATGGCAACAGTTCGCCGGTCTCGAGGCCGAACGGTCGGCTCTGATCACCGACGGTGAATGAATGCTATTAAGAGACACCGGGAACAACCCCCCGCTATGGCCACGCAAACCGAGTCATCGACGGACATGGGTGTTGGACTGGCGCTCGCGCTCGGCGCGGTCGCTGCGATCGGTGCGATCTTGATGTTTATCGGCGCACCCGATATGACCGCCGCCTGGGGCTTCGCCGCGGCGATGATCTTCAGCGCACTCGCGGTCGTCGGCATCCACATCTACTGGGACTGAGCCCATTCGTCCGCGCTCGCTCGCTTTCGAACCACCACCCGAACCGGTGAACCGAGACTGCACGCTTAACAGTTAAGAGCGACGACGCCCTAGCCCCTCCACGGACGATGACCGACTACTCCGACGAAGAGCAGCGAATTCTCTCACATCTTCGAGAGAGCGCCGCCCGAGGCGAACAGTACTTCCGGGCGAAAAACATCGCGGACGCCATCGGACTCTCGTCGAAACAGGTCGGCGCCCGACTCCCCCACCTCGCGGAGAAATCGGACGACGTCGACATCGAAAAGTGGGGTCGTGCCCGCTCGACGACGTGGAAAGTCACCCTGAGCTAGGTCGCCGACCGCGACTGCCGCGTCTTCGGCGCCACCCCGCTCGGTGTCGGTGCGGGAAGTCGGCTCCGGCCGAACAGTCCGGTCCGCGGTTTTTTTATCGCAGACTCCCGGAGATAGGCCTATGACTGTACGCGTCGACCGGTCGTTCGAACTGTCGGCACCCCCCGAACGCGTCTGGGAGTTCATCGCCGATCCGGAGAACCGCGCGCAGGCGATCAGCGTCGTCCAGGAGTACACGGCCAACGACCCGGCCGGCCGACAAGTCACCTGGCACGTCGAACTGCCGATCCCGCTCGTTCGGAAGACGGTCACCGTCGAAACCGAAGACGTCACGCGCGACCCGCCGTCGTACGTCGAGTTCGTCGGTCGCTCGAAGGTACTGAACGTCACCGGCGAACACGAAATCGTCGAAACCGACGACGGCAGCCGCCTCGAGAACCGGTTTACCGTCGACGGAAAGCTCCCCGGCGTCGAGAAGTTCTTCAAGCGGAACCTGGACGGCGAACTGCGGAACCTCCAGCGCGCGCTCGAGGCCGACCTCCGGTCGACGGCGTCGGAGCGGTGAACGGATGAGCGACTATACCACACCCACGACGGACACGACGAACGGGAACGAATCGACCGCCGAATCGCGGACGCTTCGACTCGCGCTGGCCCAACTCGAGGTCGAACCGACCGCCGTCGAGGCGAACGTCGACCGAGCGCTCGAGGCGATCGGTCGCGCCGCCGAACGCGGCGCGGATCTCGTCGCCCTGCCCGAACTGTTCAACGTGGGCTACTTCGCGTTCGATAGCTACGAACGGCTGGCCGAACCGCTCGAGGGGGAGACGTTCGAGCGGATCCGGGAGGCGGCGGCGGAACGCGACGTCGCCGTCCTCGCGGGGAGCATCGTCGAGGACCTGGCAGCGACCGAGTCGGCCGCGAGGCCGGCCGACGAGGGGCTCGCGAACACGACGGCGCTGTTCGACGCCGACGGCGAGCGACGGCTCGTCTACCGAAAACACCATCTCTTTGGCTACCAGTCGGCCGAGTCGGAGCTGCTGGTCCCCGGCGAGCGAATCGAGACGGCCACCGTCGCCGGCGTTACGATCGGTGCGACGACCTGCTACGATCTCCGGTTCCCGGCGCTCTACCGGCAGCTGATCGACGACGGGGCGGAGCTCCTTCTGATCCCGAGCGCGTGGCCGTATCCGCGAATCGAACACTGGGAGACGCTCTCGCGAGCGCGCGCGATCGAAAACCAGGCGTTCGTCGCGACGATCAACGGCTCGGGACGGTTCGACGACGCCGACGCGACCCTCCTCGGCCGCTCGACGGTCTACGACCCCTGGGGGACGACGCTCGCCTCGAGCAGCGACGAGCCGACGCTCGTCGTCGCCGACCTCGACCTCGAGGCAGTCGCACGCGTTCGCGAGGAGTTTCCCGCGCTTCGGGACCGCCGACTGTAATCTCGCGACGCGGCGGGCGGGAGCCGACCGCTGACTTTTTATTGCGCGGCGCCGTCTGTCCGGATGCCGGTTGACGGCGCTTTTCACGTCCCGACCGGCACTGCGCGTCGCTCCGGCCCGTCGCACGCTCGTCTCCCGGGAACGAGCGGCTTCGACTCCGCGTCCCGCGCCCGCGTCTCCTCTCCCCTCGTCCACGTCCCTTTCGGCGCCTGAAACCGTTTCTCGAGCGCTATCAGTAGCTCGACTGGACTCTCGTCGTCGGGCGACCCGTTGCGAAAAAGTAAGGTAGTGGGTTATCGTGTGATTCAATCAGGAATGTTCAGGAAGGTTCTGGTCGCGAACCGCGGGGAGATCGCCGTTCGAGTGATGCGGGCGTGTGAGGAGTTGAACATCGGCACAGTCGCCATCTACTCCGAGGCCGACAAGGACTCGGGCCACGTTCGGTACGCCGACGAGGCGTACAACGTCGGTCCGGCGCGCGCGGCCGATTCGTACCTCGACCACGAGGCGGTTATCGAGGCCGCACGAAAGGCCGACGCCGATGCCATCCACCCCGGCTACGGCTTCCTCGCGGAGAACGCCGAGTTCGCAGGGAAGGTCGAAGACGCCGAGGGAATCACCTGGGTCGGTCCGTCGGCCGAGGCGATGGAGAGCCTCGGCGAGAAGACCAAAGCCCGGACGATCATGAACGAAGCCGACGTGCCGATCGTCCCCGGGACCACGGACCCCGTTACCGACCCCGAGGAGGTCAAAGCCTTCGGCGAGGAACACGGCTATCCGATCGCCATCAAGGCCGAAGGCGGCGGTGGCGGCCGCGGGATGAAGGTCGTCTGGGACGAAAGCGAGGCCGAAGACCAACTCGAGAGCGCCCAGCGCGAGGGTGAGGCGTACTTCGACAACGATTCGGTCTACCTCGAGCGCTACCTCGAGAACCCGCGACACATCGAGGTCCAGATCGTCGCCGACGAACACGGCAACGTCCGCCATCTGGGCGAACGCGACTGTTCGCTTCAGCGCCGCCACCAGAAAGTCATCGAGGAAGGTCCCTCCGCGGCCCTGACCGACGAACTCCGCGAGGAGATCGGCGAGGCCGCCCGTCGCGGCGTCGCCGCCGCGGACTACACCAACGCCGGGACCGTCGAGTTCCTCGTCGAGGAAGCGCCCGGCCGCGGCCCCGACGAGCCCCTCGGCCCCGACGCGAACTTCTACTTCCTCGAGGTCAACACCCGGATCCAGGTCGAGCACACCGTCACCGAGGAGATCACGGGCTACGACATCGTCAAGCGCCAGATCCGGATCGCGGCGGGCGAGGAACTCGACTTCGAACAGGACGACGTCGAGATCGACGGCCACGCGATGGAGTTCCGCATCAACGCCGAGAACGCGGCCAACGACTTCGCGCCCGCGACCGGCGGCACGTTAGAGACGTACGACCCGCCGGGTGGAATCGGCGTCCGAATGGACGACGCGCTCCGCCAGGGCGACGAACTCGTCACCGACTACGACTCGATGATCGCGAAGCTGGTCGTCTGGGGCGAGGACCGCGACGAGTGTATCGAGCGCTCGCTGCGAGCCCTGCGGGAGTACGAGATCGACGGCATCCCGACGATCATCCCGTTCCACCGGCTGATGCTCACCGACGAGGAGTTCGTCAACAGCACGCACACGACGAAGTATCTCGACGAGGAAATCGACGAGAGCCGCATCGAGGAGGCCCAGGAGCAGTGGGGCGGCGACACCGGCGACGGCTCCGGCGACGACGAGGAGAGCGTCGAACGCGAGTTCACCGTCGAGGTCAACGGCAAGCGCTTCGAGGTCGAACTCGAGGAACACGGCGCGCCAGCCATCCCGGCTGGCGACGTCGACGTCGGTGGCGGCCAGGCCGAACCGCCCCAGCCCGCCGGCGGCGACAGCGGCGGCGCGGATCTCGAGGGCAGCGGCGAGACCGTCGACGCCGAGATGCAGGGGACCATCCTGGACATCGAGGTCGAGGAAGGCGACGAGGTCGCCGCCGGCGACGTACTCGTCGTCCTCGAGGCGATGAAGATGGAAAACGACATCGTCGCCTCGAAGGGCGGCACCGTCACCGACATCGCCGTCGAGGAAGACCAGAGCGTCGACATGGGCGATACGCTCGTCGTCCTCGAGTAACGCGGACTCGCGCGGCGACGACGGGCTGACGACTGCTACCCCCGTCGGTCGGTTCGCAGACCGACTCGTTTTGCTGCCGTTGGCGACCCGACTACAGTAGTGTACATGTGCGGCCCAACCGTCATCTCGGGTCGCACGAACCGATAGCTACACGCGGCCTCGAGCGACGTCAGGTCGACGCCCGACGGGCGCCGCGTGATCGGACCGACGACTGGTCAGTCACTCGGTCCGGACGATTCCGAGCCGTCGGGACGCCACCGGGAGGCGGTCGATGCGGGCGCTGCCCGCACGTGGTGGAAGTTCAGTCGATGCGTCTCCCGTGGTCTGCCCGTTTTGCGATCGTTTCCGCGTGACCGGCAGGACCGTTCTGCGTTTCCGCCGAGACAGCGGGAACCGCGGGTTCGCTTTGCGCCTCGCGACTCGAGGGGGTCATAGAGCACGCTCGTCCGTTTCGTCGCTGCATTCTCCGCGAACCACCCTTCGGACGGCTCTCAGGCGGCTACGATCGACCGAGTCGAGGCTACGCGTGTATCTAATCGATAACAATTAGATCTGTAGATATATTCGGAAGTATTAAATTACAACTCTAGATTAATACTGTTGTGATCACACCAACTCTCCGAACGGACGGACAGTGCCGTATCGACCGAGTTACGCGGACGACGCTGCGACCGCGGCGACGACTGACGGAGGTCACGCGATGAACAACGCGGCGCTCGACCGGCGTCGACTGTTGCAACTGACCGCGACGGGCGTCGTCGGCGCGGCGGCCCTCTCGAGTAGCGGGTTGGGTAGCGCGCGTTCGCTCGACGTCGATCCCGGGGAGAAGCGATGGTCGTTCGAGACCGACTTCGGGATCACGCGGTCGTCGCCGACAGTTGTCGGCGGGACCCTCTACGTTGGCGGCCGAGACGGACGCGTCTACGCGCTCGACGCGGACGACGGCGGCGAGGAGTGGACGTACGAGACCGACGGACTGATTCTTCCCTCGCCGGCAGTCGTCGCCGGGACCCTCTACGTCGGGAGCAACGACGGCCACGTCTACGCGCTGGACGCGGACGACGGGAGCGAGGAATGGATCTTCGAGACGGACCTCGAGGCGGAGTTCGAACACGTCTGGTCGTCGCCGGCGGTTGCCGATGGTACCGTTTACGTTGGTGGCAAAGACGGGACCGTCTACGCGATCGACGCGGACGACGGCAGCGAAGAGTGGCGGTTTACCGATCCCGAGGATTGGATCGTTTCCTCGCCGACGGTAGCGAACGGGACCGTCTACATCGGCAGCGGCTCGTTCTTCAACGAGGCGCAAGCGACCGTTTACGCACTCGACGCGGCCGACGGCACCGAGCAGTGGTCGTTCGAAGCCGGCGACTACGTCGCCTCCTCACCGACCGTCTACGACGGGACCGTCTACGTCGGTGACGCCGATTCTCGAACCGTCGGTGGATCCACGCCAGAAACAGGAGCGGGTGCCTCGAGTCCGTCGTCGATAGCGACGGAGACGCCCGCGGCACGCCCAGCGAGGGTGGATGCGACCGACGGGACTGATCTGCGGTCGGGGACCACCCACGCCTCCGTCCGAACGGTCGGCGCCGGATCGGTCGGCACCACGACCGAACAGGAGACGGAACCGTTCGGAAACGTCTACGCGCTCGACGCCGACGATGGCACCGAGAAGTGGTCGATCGAGACGGACGACGTCGTCCGGTCGTCGCCGACGGCGTTCGACGGCACCGTCTACATCGGGAGCCGAGACAGTAACCTGTACGCCCTCGACGCGGCCGACGGCACCGAACAGTGGACGTTCCGGGCGGGGGAAACCATCGAATCCTCCCCGACGGTCGCCGACGGACTGGTCTTCGTCGGCAGTTACGACGGCAACATCTACGCCGTCGATACGGACGACGGCAGCGAGGAGTGGGTCTTCGAAACGGACGGCAACATCAGGTCTTCACCGACGGTCGTCGACGGCACGCTTTACATCGGCGCCGACGGGGGTCACGGTGGCGAGGACGTCAATATCTACGCGATCGGTGCCGGCGTCGACGGCTCGAGCGAGGGCTCGCGCCTCGCAAGCGGTACGCTCGGCAATCACGCCGAGTGGGTCGACCGCGCCGTACCGGGCCCCGACGCTGCGTTCTCGGTCGAACCGTCGGAGCCCGGCGTCGACGACTCGGTCACCTTCGACGCCGCCCCTTCGACGGGCGATATCGACAGCTACGAGTGGGCATCGACGGACGTCGACGCGTTCCCCGAGCGCGGCGAATCGGTTACACACACTTTCGAGGAACCGGGTACATACGACGTGACGCTAACCGTAACGATCGGGTCGCTCCGCGACTCGGTCACGGAGACGGTCACGGTAGCGGAATCGGACGAAGGAGGCGACGATGCCGACGGCGACGACGACACCGACGACGATGCCGGCGACGGCGTTCCCGGATTCGGCATCGTGGGAACGCTCTCGGGGATCGGTGGTGCGGGCTATCTTCTGCGACGACGACTCTCTGGCGACGATTCGCGAGACCACTGAGGAATAGCAATCGAAAGTGCCCGCTCGTCGGCTCAGTTGCCCGCTGTTCCGTCGATCGGGTAGTCCCGGTCGATCCACTCCTGAACGCCTTCTTTTAGGGCGTACACCTCCGTATAGCCGTCTTCGATCAGTGATGCCGCCCGCTGGCCGGCCAGCACGTACGGACACGGACAGTAGGTGACGATCCGAGTGTCGGTCGCGACGTCCGCGAGCGGATCGTCGGTCGACCGACCGTCCGGTGCTGGACTCGAGACGGCGCCGTCGATGTGGAGTTGGTCGTAGGCCGTCCGTGACCGCGCGTCCACGATTATCAGATCGTTATCGTTTTCGTACCAATCGGCGACGTCGGTCGTCGGGGCGAGTGGAACGTCGATCTCGCCGACGGTGTAGGTCTCGTACTCGCCCTCGCCTTCGGACGAACCCGACTCGTCGCGGTCTTCGTCATCCCACTCGTCGGTCTCGAGACCCGGATCGTCCGTGAGCACGAGTTCGATCCGCCCGTCTTCGGGTGCGACCTCGACGTATCGATCGAGATACTCGCAGGTGTCGTCGTCGACGGGTTCGCGCTCGAGTTCGGTTCCGACGACGGCGTAGGCCGATCCGTCGGCCGTGTAGAAGACGATCGAACCGGGATAGCCGCTGGCGTCGAAAACGACCTGTCCGTACTCGTCGTCGTACTCGACGGCCCAGATTACGTGCGTTCGGCCGACCGTCGGCGCCGCGTCGCTCGTTTCGGCGGCCTCGAGCGGTTCGCGGTCGTCGAACTTCGCGTGACTGCAGGCGTGGATGTGATCCACGGACGCCTCCGCGAGTAACTCGACTCCGTTCGCCGCCGTCGGATCCGACTCGGACTCCGTTCCGTCGTCGTCGGTCTCTTCCCTCTCAGTCTCGCCTTCGTCGCCGGTTGGTGTCGAATCGTCGTCGGTCTCGGCGGCTTCGTCGGTGCCGTCGCCCTCGGTATCCGAACCCGAGCCGGTACAGCCGGCCAGCGCAGCGATCGATACCGTCCCGATACCGGCCTCGAGTATGGCTCGTCGTGAACGCTCCATAGTCGACACTCAAACTACTTGTTTAAATTTGTTATCTTATTCTCTCCTGTTAATATTGCGTCCTCGAACAGTCTGCGCCACCGCCGGTTGCAGTCAGTTACCTGACGCGGCCGCTTCGTTCCGATCCCACGGCAGCAGCCCGTCGTATCCGTCAGGAACGAACGGACAGAGTGGATCGCTCTCGAGGGGATCGCCGGTCGTCGCGAACGCGCGAGAACGGCTGCCGCCACAGACCCGCCGGTAGGGACAGGCGCCGCACTTGCTCCGAAGTCGGCCGCGGTCGCGTAGCGATTCGAACAGCGCCGACTCCCGGTAGCTCTCGTATACGGGTCTGCCACGGACGTTGCCGGCCGACTTCGGCAGGAATCCGGGGGGAACACGTCGCCGGTGTGGCTGACGAACGCGAAGCCATCGCCGGCGACGATTCCCGAGCGACGGCGGACGCCGTCGGCCGGCCTCGAGTCGCCGGGGTCGCCGCGGCCGTTGCGTTCGTCCCGTCGCTGTATCGAAACGCACCGGTACTGGGGTGCTTCGGTCGTTTTGACGCCGAACGGCGCGGCGTCGCTGCTGTCGTCGAGCCAGGCCATCACCGCGTCGGCTTCGGCGGGATCGAGCAGCCGCGTCCCCTCGGCCGTCGAGAGTTCGTCGGGGTGGCGATCCGGCTTCGCGTCGGCGCGGCAGTGATCGCAGGCGAGCCCGCAGGCCCGTGTGAGCTCCCAGATCAGGACGAACGGTCGCGAGGACGTATCGAGAGTTCCGGGGCGCATTGGCTGCCCCCGCTCGAGACCGGACGAAAAGCCGCCTCTCGTTCCGGATTCGCTGGAACGGCACGAACGGATTCGGCCGCGCTGGCGGGTGTTCCCACGCGCTGGGAGTTTCAGTCACGGCTTTCGACGCCGATTCGAACGTTTCGGTATGGACGAGACGGGAACGGAAGCACGCGAGCGTATCGACGCCGTCGGCCGCGGCAATCCAACCTCGCAGTGGGAAGTGTTCTACCGCGACGAACCCGGCGAGACGCTGTCTCACGTCGGCAGCGTCGCGGCCGAAAGCGCGACCGAAGCTCACGAACACGCCTCGAGCCTGTTCGGCCGCGACGGCGTCGACGTCTGGCTCTGTCCCGCCGCCGACGTCGCCCGATTCTCGACGCGGGGTCTCGAGCCGTCCCGCTCCGAACACCGATCGGACGGAACGCCGCGGGTGAGCGACGCGTGATTTCGATCAGCAAACTCCTCTGTGATCTCGACGCCGAGGGCGACGGGCTCCGATACGATGCGGCCGACGGCTCCACGAAGCCACAGATCACCGCGACGAAACAGCGCCGGCCGGTCGTCGTCTGGAACGCGACCCGGCGCTGTAACCTCCACTGTTCGCACTGCTACGCCGGCGCCGACCTCGAGGCCGCGCCCGGCGAGTTTTCGACGGCCGAAGCGAAGACCTTCCTCGAGCAGTTAGCGGCGTACGACGTTCCGGTCGTGCTCTTCTCGGGCGGCGAACCGCTCGTGCGCGACGATCTGGTCGAACTCGTCGATTACGCGGCCGATCTGGGGCTGCGACCGGTGTTGTCCTCGAACGGAACCCTCGTGACCCGGGAGAACGCCAACGCGCTGCGGGATGCGGGACTGCAGTACGCCGGCATCTCGGTCGACGGCCTCCCCGAGCGGAACGATCGGTTCCGCGGAACGGACGGCGCGTTCGAGGCCGCCGTCCGCGGCATCGAGAACTGTCTCGAGGTCGGGCTCAAGACCGGCCTGCGGTACACGATCACCGAAGCCAACGCGCCCGACCTCGAGGGCGTCGTCAACCTGCTCGCCGAGAAGGGGCTCGACCGATTCTGCTTCTACCACCTCGACTACGGCGGCCGCGGCGCCGAAATCGCCGACGCCGACCTCTCGCCGAGCGAGAAGCGCGACGCCGTCAGGCGAGTCGCGGATCTCACGCTCGAGTACCACGACCGCGGCGAGGAGATCGAGACGCTACTGGTTGGCAACTACGCCGACGCGGCCTTCCTCGTCGAGTACGCCCGCGAGGAGTTCGGCGAAGCGAAGGCGCGGGCGGTCTACGACTACCTCGAGCGAAACGGCGGCGATCCCACGGGTGAGCGGATCGCGGACGTCGACTACGCCGGCAACGTCCACCTCACGCAGTTCTGGCAGGGGTACAGCCTCGGCAACGTCCGAGACCGGCCGTTCGGCGAAATCTGGGACGACGAGTCGAATCCGTTGCTCGCCGCGCTCCGAAACCGCGAGGAGCACCTCTCCGGACGGTGTGGGGACTGTCGCTACCGGTCGATCTGTCGCGGCGGCTCGCGCCTGCGCGCGCTCGCGGCGACCGGCGACCCGTTCGCGCCCGACCCGCAGTGTTACCTGCGCGAGGACGAGGTGGGTCGCGACGGCGCGAGTCCCGTCGCCGGCGGAACCGCAGAGTAGGTCCGAGCGGTTGCGATTCGGCTATTCGCGGTCGACGCGGACGCGCGTCACGTGACCGCCGCACCCGCACCGATCGACGTACTCGAGGTTCGCCGACCACGAGACCTCGTGGCTGCGGCGGGTAACCGGTTCGATCGGCGGGTCCGAACTATCGCTCATACGTGCTCGTCGGTCTCGAACAGCTGTAAGCGCTGAGACGAATCCGTTCGGCCAGCGGCGCCGACGCTGGTCGGAATCGCGTCCGATCTTCCCTCCCCCACTCAACAGCAGAACAAGAAAGGATAGACGAGCGCGATTCGATCGCCCTCCTCAAGTTCCGTCTCGAACCCCTCGTAGTGCTCGTTGAACCGGCCGTTGATCAGGACGCGAGCGTAGGGTCGAGTCTGTTCGCCCTCCGGATTCTTTCGCCAGGTGCCCGGCAACTCGTCGGGCGCCGGCGCCCAGCCGCGGTGGGTCGCCTCGGCTTCCGTTTCGGCGATCACCAGCTCTTCGACGTCGTAATCGGCGAAGAAGGCCTCGAGGAACTCGCGCAACCGCGTCCCCGCGAACGGATACTCGAGTTCGTGGACGCCGATGGCGTCTCGAACGTGGCCCGTACAGCGAACGGTAACGGTCGTTCGGTCGGACCGATCCTGCGTGGCTTCTCGGTGTGTCGCTTCGAGCGGCATACCGGCACGTACGCGTTCGAGAGTCGCCCGTTCGTCGCCGAATATATTCGGCTCAGTTGCGGGCTGTCGATGCGTGCTCCGCTTCCCACGTAACACTAGTACCCGGCAATATTGACCGAAGACGGCCGGACGAGAGCCAATTACCGCTCACAATGGGTGCCTGTAAACTCGAGAGGGGTCACTGAAATGATCAACTCGTGGTGAATATAGTTGTATTTTATCTATTATAGACACAAATATATGCAGTAACGAACAGAGTTGTTGTCTGACGCCCAACTCTGTCCTACAAGACGTCATTGGGGACAGCAGATTTATGAGTGACGCCTGTAAGGGTGCGAGCAATGCTACTCTCAGTCGACCGTTCGAGTGCCACTACGACCGACTCGCTTAGTTTCGAAGTCATCGCCGCCGTCGCGGAGAAAGAGGGCGTGGACCCGGTCGAAATCGAACCGCCGGAGTACGACGCGCTGTACGACGTCATCAATCCCGAAGCGCTCGACGCCCTCTTCGCCGACCGCGACGACGGAACGAGTCGCGCCACCGGTCGCGTCGAGTTCGCGTTCTCCGGCTATCGAATCGTCGTCACCAGCGACGGCGAGGTCGAGGCCCACGAGCGAGACGGGAGCCGGTAGTTCGATCGTCGGTACCGGCCGGAAGCCGTCGACGGTCAGCGATCGGCGATCAACACTCAGCGATCAGCGACGAGCCGAACCGATACGCCGACGCCAGTCGTCCGGAATCGGCCGCGACTGCTCGGTCTCCCGGTCCAGAAGGACCTGTACGGTTTGGGCCGTCGCCGCCCGCTCCCCGTCCGCACGGACCTCGTATCGCATGGGGATGCTCGAGGTCCCGAGTTCCGGAACGCCGATCGCGACGGTGACCGACTCGTCGGCCTCGATCGCTCGCGCGTACTCGATCTCGAGGCTCGCGAGGACGGTGCCGATGTCGGGCAGCGAGACGCCGACGACCTCCTCGAAGTACGCTTCGCGGGCCTCCTCGAGGTACGTCGCGTAGACGGCGTTGTTGACGTGGCCCATAAAGTCGATATCGCGGAGTCGGACGTCGATCGAGACCTCGTAGTCGTACGCCGCGTCGTCACCGCTCTCGTCGTCGCGTTCGGTTCCGGTGGTCATCGTCCCCGTCAACGAAGCCGATGGCCGTATAACCGCGTGATCGATGCGATCCGTTTCGCCGCGGCGAGCGGAAAACACATCGGCGACCTCGTCCTCGCCGGACTCACTGCTCGGTACGGGCCGCCTCGAAGACGCGCTCGTGGAGTCGCTCGGCGACGATCTCCATCAGCGGCTCCATGTTGCGCGTGTCCGCGCGGTTGTACTCGACGAGCGTCTCGAGGGCGCTCTCGTCGCCGGACTCGTACTGGTGCCAGAGGCGAACGGCGTCGCGGCCGCTGATGTCGGGCATGTCACGGTCGATGCCGAGGTCGCGTTCGATCGCCTTCAGGCCGCCGTCGAGGTCAAGTTGCTTGCAGGGGTACATGAGATCGACGTGTGGCGTCGTCACGTCGATATCGTAGCAGGTTTCGAGGAAGGGGACGTCGAAGCGCTGTCCGTTGAACGTGACCAGCAGCGACGAGTCGTCGAGTTCGCGCTCGAGTCGTCGCGCGGTCAGATCGCGGTCTTTGACGAACGTCTTCGTCTCGCCATCGCGGTGAACGCTGACGGTCGTCACGTCGTTGCAGGTCGCGTCGAGGCCGGTCGTCTCGATATCTAGAAAGCAGGTCTCGTCGCTGACGTTCTCGTAGCACCGCCAGCGACTCGAAGCGGGCAACGCGTCGGCGAAGACGGAGACGTCGCCGCGCTCGAGGTGTGACCATCCCTCGTCGATGAACGATTCGATGCGAGCCGCCACCGTGGCGCCGACGGCGTCGGCGCTGCGGTCGAAGTCGTCCCAGTGGGTGATCCCCTCCTGCCAGAGCCGGCGTTCGGTCGTCTCACCGACGCCGCGGACGGGAATGAAACTGTTCTCGATTCTCACACTGTCTGAGGGGGGCCGGGGAAACTAAAAGCGATTGGATCGATTCGACGGCCGTCGAAACGTGGCGGCCGTCGATCAGCGATCAGTTGTCTTCGGAGCTGTTGTCCGAGAGGTAAAGCGTTCGGTCGATGATGCTGACGGCCGCTTCGTTCCAGCGCGTGACGGCGTTACCGTCCGAGTCGTGAATCTCGATCACGATCCGGTGCTGACCGATCGAGACGTCCGCGTCGGGCGTCTCCTCCTGATCGGCGAAGCTTCGCATCTGATACTGGAGCAGCCGCTTCGTCGAGCCGCTGATGTCGACGGTGTCCTCGAACTCGAAGGTCAGGACGGTGTCTTCGGTGCCGGTCTCGCCTTCGAGCGCGTCGTCAGTATCGGCGTCCGATCCGTCTTCGCGACCGTACACGTCGGCCGAAACGTCGAACGTGTGACTCGAGAGCTCCGGCGCGGGCGCGTCTTCGTTGATCGTCTCGACGGCTTCCGCGACCGAAATCTCCTCGTCGTCCGACTCCGCGTCGAACTCGAACGGAGTAACGGCGCCACCGAGTGACGGTTCGGCTTCGGGTTCGAAGTCAGGTTCGCGACCCGACTCGTCGTCAGTGTCGACGCTACTCCCGTCGTCAGGGACGATATCCTCCCCGCTCGGTTCGACGTCCTCGTCGCCGGTCTCGGCGTCCGGGACGAGCGCGGTGTCCGGTTCGATGTCTTCGTGTTCCTCGACGTCCTGGTCTTCGATATCTTCGAGCGGTTCGCCGTGGTCTTCCGCGTCGTCTTCCGCTGTCGTTGCCGCCACCTCCGCCGTCTCCGGTGACTCCGTTTTCGTCTCGTCGCCGTCCGGCGACGGGTCGGCATCTGTGTCCGTCGCAACAGCCGTTCCGTCTTCGTCGAACGCGAACGCCTCGGGCCCCGTCTCGGCGTCGGCGCCCGACTGCTCCGACTCGAGGTCCGTCGCGGTAGCGGACGCTGACTGTTCGGCATCCGCCGTCGGTTCGGCATCTGCCGGCGTTTCCACAGAACTAGCGATCGCTCCCGATTCGGTGCTGATGTCGCCGGATCCGGCTGGTCCCGCGGCGATGACGTCCGCGTCGTCGACCGACACAGAGCCGTCCGGGAGTTCGCCGGCGATGGCGGGTTCCGACTCCCGAAGCGCTTCGTGATCGAGATCGACCGCGTACCACGCCGTTCGGTCGGGCGAGGTTACGAACCGACCGCGGTTGCGCTCCGCCGCCGGGTGTGCCGACTCCGCGATCGCGTCCGCGTCTGCGTCTGCGCCGGGTTCGCTAGCCGACGCAGCCGGTTCGGTACCGGCCTCGGCGTCACTCGAGGATCCGTCGTCGCGTTCCGACTCGCTCCCATCGCGGTCGTCGGGTGACTCGCCGTCATCGTTCGTCGCGTCGTGACCGGCGACGTCGGACGCCGCCGCAGCGGCAGCAGCGTCGACGGCCTGTTCGGCGCTCTCGTCCGTCTCCGAACCCTCGACGCCAGCGGTCGCTGGGTCACGTCGAGGGTCGGACTGGGGTTCGGGTTCAGGACCAAATTCGGACTCGCGCGGCCCAACCGCGTTCGCGGCCGGTTGCCGTTCGCCGTCGTCAGCGCCACGCTGTCGTGGCTGCTGCACTGCCTGTTGCTGGTTCGGGGACTGTGTCTGGTGTTGTGGTCCACTCGCGTCGCGTTGAGACGGACCGGCCTGTGGCGGCTGTTGTGTCTGGCCGGCCGTTGGGCCGGAACTGATCGTGCCGCTACTCAGGTGCAACTGTGTTCCGCCACCGCCGCCGCCCGGGGCGTTCGAAATTCCGTCGAGCGTGTGATTAATATCCGTTAGGTCACCGTCGACACTATCCTCTAACTTGTCGATCTTGTCCCCGACGCTGCGCAATGCGAGGGCGACGTCCCACATCACGACGACGCCGAAGAACAGGAGCGCGAGGAAAACCGTAACCGCAGCGCCACCGAGAAGCTGAACATCCACTTCAACCATATATTGTACTCTGTAAACCGATAGGTCGTTCGATATATAGACCTTATGCCGTAACACCAATAATACTGGAGCGCAATCGTCCGAGGACGGCGATATTCCGCCTTTTCAGAAATCGAAAAACCGGTCGAACGTCCAATACTATCTACTTGCTTACTATCTGTTCTGCGACGAGAGCCACGTCGACCGATTCACGCGGACAGTCGGCTCCGCGGTGATCACACCGGTAGCCACTCGGTGGTCGTCTCCCGTTCCTGAAGGTGCCAGCGCTGGTCGTACGCCCCATCTCGAGTCCGTACCTCGACGATCCCGTCGAACAGCGGCTCGAGGAGGGAAACGGCGTCGTGGTCTCGAGTCACTGGCACGTGATAGTGGCCCATTCCCCGAACGTGACTGACCCGTGCAGTCACCATATGAAGCAGTCGAAACACCGGCTCGGCCGCGTGCCTCTCGAGAAGGGAGACGAGCGAGTCGAAACAGACCCGAAGTTGGGCTGGCTCGAGGCCGTCAGCGTCGGCATCGAACGCGGTGATAGCCTCGGCGATATCGGTGCCGAGCGCCTCGAGTGGCGCGTGGTCACCCGACCGCTCGCCCGTCGCCCCAGCGCCGGCGGTCGCGTAATCGATGGTCCGTGTCGTCGGTGTTTCGTGGGTCGAACAGGACACCGACGATTCGTGGCAGGATTGTACCGTTCGCGTTCTGCTGTCGGTCACCAGCAGTCGGTATCGAGACGCCACATTCTCACCGAGTAATCGGTGGCAGAGCGCACCGTGTCCCTCGGCCGTTTCCGGCCCGACGAGCAAGACGTTGCTTCCGCGTCGCTTGAGCGCCGCGAGCGTCCGCGCGAAGTCAGCCTGCGCGACGGTCCCACCCTCAGATTTATCTGCCATTCTTTCTATCGAACCTCAGGATAGATAATAAATATTGCGGCCGCGTTCTTCCTATCGAGATTACCCGTGGATAATCCACGGTCCTCGATGCGTTTCAGACGGTTCCGGAACGCGACCCCGGTGAAGTCGCAACTCGGTCGCCGTCTCCGGCCAATCTGTCCGATAGCCGTATCAATCACCCAACTTTTCATCCTTGCGGCCGTACGCTCGCTATGGCCGACCACGACGACGACCTCGAGGAGGCAGTCCGCGAACTCACGCGGACGATCGACGAACTCCGGTCGGAGCTCGTCTCCACCGACCGTCGAACCGGGATCCGACCGCCGACGCCGCGACCGCGACCACCGACGCCACGAGAGCTCCTGCGGGTCGCCGACGAAATCGCGATCCCGACTGCGATCGCCGCGTTGAACGCGAGCGTCCGCGCCCTCGAAGGATTCCAGCGGGCGTTGCGTCTGGCACGAACCGAACGAGAGGTCCGCGAGCGGACGTCCGATGCTACGAGTACGACGAGCGAGCGTGCGAACGATCTTCGACGGACGACGCTCTCTCGACTCGATACCGTACTGGCGGAACTCCAGCAGGCAGCCTCGGACGGATCCCTGCCCGCCGACGACCGCGCGCGGGAACTGCTTTCTGACGCCCGCGAACTCCGCGACGAGGTCGACGACCGGCTGCGAACGGCCACGGACGTCGACGGCGACCGTGGATCGGGCGAACCCCCCTCTGAGACTACGACTGCGGGCTCGACCTCGAGCGACGCAATCACAATCGATATCGAAGACGGCCCCATCGAGACGGCGGACGACGACGCGACCGATGACGGTGCGACCGACGACGAGTCTCCGTCCCACGTCGACGTCGACGCCGAACTCGAGACGCTGAAAGATCAGTACGGGGAGGACGAGTCGGCGACGGGCGTCGAGGAATCCGACGCGACCGATACCGCCGGAGACGACGGCGGGGACTCGAATGACTCGAGCGAACGGAACGGATCGAACGATGCCGGTCGAAACGACGCTCGGTCCGCTACTGACGATACTGACGATACTGACGGTACCGACGGTGACAACGAACCCGGCGCGTCGCCGTAGCCGCGGTCGCTCACGGGAGTTCGCGCCAGAACGCTGGTTCAGACCGGCTCGAACCGATACCCATCCCAGTCTTGACTCTCCGGTTCTCGAATGCCTGCACCGGGTTCGCGCAGTTCGTCGACGTAGACGGGTTCGACCTCGTCGCCGGTTTCGATCTCGTCGGTCGTCGCTTGGCCGATCGCACGGACCGACTCTCCCTCGACGTCGAACTCGACGATGGCGAGCGTGTTGGGTTCGCGGACGCCGGGCGGCGTCGCGGTCGAGGTCGTCCACGTGATTACTTCCGCGGTGTACTCGCTGAGATCGATCGTTTCGACCGGCTCCCCGCCGCCGGGGCCGCGCGGGTGTCCGGGGTAGCTGATCGAGCCGTCCTCGTACCGATAGGCTTCCATGGTCATTGTGCTGCCTCCATGATCGTGGTGATAACGCAGTTTCCGAAGCCGCCGACGTTACAGGCCAGACCGACGTTCGCGTCGACCTGTCGCGGGCCGGCCTCGCCCATCAACTGTTCGTAGATCTCGACGGCCTGTGCGACGCCGCTCGCGCCAAGCGGGTGGCCCTTCGACTTGAGTCCGCCGGAGGTGTTGACCGGCAACTCGCCGGTGTCGCGCTCCGTGTAGCCCTCCTCGACTAACTTCCAGGCCTCGCCCTGCTCGGCGAAGCCGAGTCCCTCCATCTGGAGGAACTCGAGGATGGTGAACATGTCGTGGAGTTCGGCGACGTCGATGTCTTCGGGCTCGAGGCCGCTCATCTCGTATGCACCCTTGCCGCTCTCGACGACGCCGCCCATGACGGTCGGATCCTCGCGCTCGTGGACGACGTGGGTGTCGGTCGCGCCGTCGATACCCGAAATGACGACGTAGTCGTCGGTGTACTCCTGGGCGACGTCTTCGGAACAGAGCAGCAGGGCCGCCGAGCCATCCGTGATCGGACAGAAGTCGTACAGCCGCAGCGGATCGGCGATGATCGGCGACTCGAGGGCGGTCTCCTCGTCGATCTCCTTCTGGAACTGCGCCTTCGGGTTGTCGAGACCGTTCTTGTGGTTCTTGACGGCCACCTTCGCCAGACTCTCTCGGGGCGCATCGAACCGTTCCAGGTAGTGGCGCGCCGTCAGCCCCGCAAAGGAGGGCAGCGTCACGCCCGTCTTGTATTCGACGGGGTGGGTCAGCGACGCGATGACGTCGGTCGCCTCGCCGGTCGATCGGTGGGTCATCTTCTCGCCGCCGACGAGCAGCGTCACGTCGCTCGCCCCGCTGGCGACCGACTGCCAGGCGGCGAAGATCCCCGCGCCACCGCTCGAACTGGTCTGGTCGACCCGCTGAGTGTACGCCGGCATCGCCTGCAGGTCGTGTGCCAGGGCGTTCGGGACCCCGGTCTGTCCTTCGAACTCGCCGCTTGCCATGTTCGAGACGTACAGATGCTCGACATCCGCAGCTTCGACACCGGCGTCCTCGAGACACTCCTCGCCGGCTTCCGCGAGGAGGTCCATGACCCACTCGCCCTCCCGCTGGCCGAACTGGGTCATCGAGGCGCCGATGATCGCAACACGTTCCATATCCTACTGGACTTCGGTGATGAATTTATAATGTGGGGGTTGCGTCCGTCTCGCACAGCGTCACCGTGGACTGCGAGATCGATCGCCGCGCTCGACCTCGCGAGTCGCGGGCAGTTCGTCCGGCCTCACGCCGGCATCCCCCTCATCGCGGCGTACTCCCACACGGCTGCAATCAGTGCGAACACCGGCAGCGCGTAGAGCGTCGCGATCACGACGAAGTCCGCTATCGGCGGGAGGAACCCATCCATCGATGCGACGATCGCCGCCAGAAAGTACGCGATCATCCCGAGAAACAACTCCTGTGCGTCCATGCACCGTACGGAGTGTTGGCGAGGGCAACTGTACCGGTTTCTATCACGATTGGACAGTAACTCGTGACTCAGGCCGACTCCGCCGCCGCCGTCCGCAACTCGCTTGCCCGCGAGCGCGCCTGAGAGATCACCGCGGGACGGGCCTCGAAGGAGACGACGACGTCCTCGTCGCCGTAATCGACGTCCTCGACGTGGGCGTTGTCGTGAAGCCACGATACGACGCTCATCGTGTCGTCGGTCATCGGCAAAAGGAGCCGTTCTTCCTCCCAGTCGGGGAGTTCGCGGTCGATGCGCTCGAGTAACTCCTCGACGTTCGTCCCCTCGCGTCCGCTGACAGCGACGGGATTCGGGGCGAGCGCCGACAGCGCCTCGCGTTTCTCCGCGAGCTCCTCGTCGTCGACCGTGTCGATCTTGTTCAACACCGTGACGATCGGCGCCTCGTTGCGCTCGTAGAGCGTGTCGTGGCTGGTGACGAGCTTCTCGTGGATCTCGTCGATCGGCTCGCTGACGTCAACGACGAGCAAGACGAGGTCGGCCCGGTAGACGGAGTCGAGCGTCGACTTGAACGACTCGACGAGCCAGTGGGGGAGGTCGCTGATGAACCCGACGGTGTCGGTCACGAGCACGTCGCGGGGCTCGATGGCGGCTCGTCGGGTCGTCGTCCCCAAGGTCGTAAACAGTTTGTCTTGCGACTCGGCCGTCGCGTCGAGGTCGGGGTGCAGGTCCTCGTTCTCCTCGACGGTGAGGTCGTCGGCTAACTGACGCAGCAGCGTCGACTTGCCGGCGTTCGTATAGCCCGCGAGCGCGACCAGATCGAAGCCGGAGTCGCGCCGGCGCTCCCGGCGGTGTTCCTCGGTCTGCTCGATCTGCTCGAGTTCGTCTCTGATCCGGCTGATCTGGTTTTTGATGTCCTGTTCGCGGCTCTCGTCGTACTCGCCGAGCCCCATGAAGCCGGGGTGTTCGTCGCGTTTGGCGAGGCTGGTCTTGGCCTCCGCTCGTGGCAGTTCGTAACGGAGTTCCGCCAGTTCGACCTGCAGCTGTGCCTTCCGCGTCTGGGCGCGCTGCCCGAAGATTTCGAGGATGAGCGTAAAGCGATCGATGACTTCGACGCCCTCGGGAAGCAGCTGGCCGAGGTTGTACGTCTGATAGGGACCGAGTCGGTTGTCGAAAATGACGGTCGTAGCGCCGGTCGCGGCGACCTCGTCGGCGAGTTCCTCGGCTTTCCCCTCGCCGAGCTGGAGGGCGGCGTCGGCCGTTCTGGACTGTGTAACTTCGCCGACGACGGTGTACCCCGCCGCTGCGGCGAGGTCGCGGATCTCACTCGTGTCGGGCGTTCCTGAATCGACGCGCTTTGCGATGATCGCTTTCATGCGGATGTGACGTGGTGTTCGTGCTCTGGGTCGTGATCGTGACCGCGAGTTCGGATCGGGCTTGCTCGTTCGTGACGACTCGAGTCGAGGGGCTCTCGCCGGCGAGTCGACGGTCGAACGCGTCGCTTGCGACGACGCTGCGTTCGATGCGGCGGTTGCCCGACCGAATCAGGAGTAGCGATGCCGGTCGGTCACCTCCGTCGTCGCCTGACGAACGCCACTCATACGCGGACGTACGGGCCGGACCGCCTTGAATCCCGTGCACGTCGTCGTCTGGCGATTGGTGACTCGAAACGCCGTTTCAGCCGGTTTTCGAGGGGCTGATCGCCGGCGTTTTCTCTGACAGTCAAACACATATATCGATATTAGCGAATCTCACGTTACCATAACAGTCATTTCGACGCACCCGAAAGCGAAGTCGTGATGTTCGACGTCGATCCGACGACCCTCGGCTTCGAGTTCGGCGCCAGCGCGATCCTCGGTGGCATTCTCGGATTTGCGACGAAACAGGTCGCGAAACTCCTCGCGCTCGTTATCGGCGCGCAGTTGATGGCCTTTCGCTACCTCGAGTCCCAGGAGATTATCATCGTCGACTGGAATCGCCTCTCTGCGGGATTACTCGATACGCAGGAACGGGCCGCGGAGGGCGTCCACTGGCTCGAGTCGGCGCTCTCGGTCGCGACGGTCGGCGCCGGGTTCACCAGCGGTTTTCTGATCGGGTATCACAGGGGCTAACGATAGGAGAAACGTAGACGACCGACTCGTGGCCAGGTGAAACCGCCACCGATCACCGTCACCGCGTGCTCAGGTCGTCCTTATCTTTGATGATCTCCGTCTCGGCTTCGCCGCTCGAGTGTTCGTTGACCACGTCGTAGAAGTCGTTTTGCATCCCTGCGGGGAACGTCAGGACGCCGATCCAGGAGCCGTCGGCCTGCCACTCCTCGCGTTCTAAGTCGCCGAACTGGCGGACCTGTGCCTGTGCGCTGCCGGCGTACTCGGCGGGAATCTGGACCGCGATGGTAACCTCCTCGAAGCGGATCGGAATCACCGGCCGCAGGTCGTCGAGGGCATCGTCGACCTGCTGTTCGACGGGCTCCATCGGATCGACCGTGAAGCCGGCCTGCTCCAGGGCGTTGTCGATGCGGTCGGGCGGATGGGGGGCGTTGTCCATCTGCGGATTGACCGCGTTGCGCGCGATGGTGTCGATCAGTTGCTTTCGCTTCTGTTCTTGCATCTCCCGGCGCTGCTCGGCCGTGATCTGGATCTCCCCTTTCTTGATGACCTCGGGAATGATCTCGAGCGGATCGGTCGTCTCGAAGACCGTCTCGAGGTCGTCCTCGGCGGGACGGTCGCCCCGCGAGGCGTTCTCGAAGACGTCCTCGGCGGCGATGACCTCCTCCAGGTCACCGTCGAACTCGCCGCGTTTGATCGCCAGCGCCGCGTCAGGATCCACGAGTACCTCGAAGCGCGCTCCGTGGGACTCGAGTTGCGCCGTCACCGCCTCGTCGAGTGATATCATACGGTGACCTTCCCCCGGCCGAGTAAAAGAGCTTTTCCTGACGGCAGTCGATAACGTCCGGTCGTCGCCGCGGTAACCGGGTGGTCACGACCGCCGTCGACGTCTCGATTACTGTCGTTATTCGTCGGACTCGTCGTCCTCGCCGGTGTCGAGGAGGTCGTTCTCCTCGAGGTGGGACTCGATCTTGTCGTGGTCGAACTGCTCGAAGTCCTCGGTCTCGACGTCGACCGTCGCGAGGCCGACTTCGCTGGGCAGCAGCGAGCCGTCGTTGACCGACGCGAGCGCGTCGAGTGCGAGCGCGATGCCGCCGTCGAGGTCGGCCTCTTCGTCGTAGTTCTCTTCTAAGTAGTCCTGGAGGTCGCCGCGGTCGGCGCCGACGGCCAGGGCCTTCCACTCGTAGGGCGTCCCCGAGGGATCGGTCTCGAAGAGGCGCGGTTCGCCGTTTTCGATGCCGCCGACGATCAGCGCGACGCCGAACGGTCGGGCGCCGCCGACCTGCGTGTACTGCTGGATGTGGTCGGTGACTTCCTTGGTCAGCGTCTCGACGCCGATCGGCTCGCCGTAGCGGAGCTGGTTGACCTGCGTCTGTCGGCGCGCGAAGTCGATCAGCTGGCGGGCGTCGGCGACGTGGCCGGCGCTTGCGATGCCGATGTGGTTGTCTGCTTTGTGGATCTTCTCGACGCTCGAGTCCTCGAGTAGCGGGGAGGGGACTCGTTTGTCGACGGCGAGAACGACGCCGTCTGCGGTTCGGACGCCGATGCTCGCCGTGCCGCGCTTGACGGCCTCGCGAGCGTACTCGACCTGGTAGAGTCGGCCGTCCGGTGAGAAGATCGTGATGCCGCGGTCGTACGCCTGCTGTTGGGCTTGTCCCTGCATAGTATCACGCTAAATCGTAATCGTAATCGAGGTCTGTCGCGTCCGCAAACGCCTCATCGAGTCGCGCATCTGCACTGCAACCTCGCAAGACGGCGACTCGCTCTTCGTTCCCGAACACGACGTTTCTCTCTCCCGAATCTTGCCCGCGGCGTCCTAAATAGTTTTCTTACCGCGATGGTCGTCTCCGGTACACGAAGACTCAAGGAACGCAAGCCGGTGTTCGCAAAAACCGCCGTTTCTGCGGCCACTATCGCGCCAGTGTCGGTCGCACGCGGGACGATTCGATCCGCGGTTTCGGAGATGAATCAGCGGTTCGCAGCGCCGAATTATCGTCGAAGGTGGTTCTCCTCTGCCGCCCGGATCGTGCCGCTGATACCGCGGACGAAAAGCCCCAGCGAATGTCCGTCGATCTCGTCGAGACAGGCCAGCGCCGCACGCGCCGGTTCGGACTCGCCGCGGCGTGCCCGGACGATCGCGTGTCCCCGACCGCTGTCGGCGTCGAAGCCGAACCTGACGACGGTCAGATCGGCCCGGGCGCTACCCGGGTCGCCGAGCAGGTTCTGCGCGGCGTACCAGCACTCGCGCTGGAACGCCCGGCGGTCGATCGCGGCTCCGGGGCGACTCTCGAGTTCGACGGCGAGGTACCGCCAGCGCGGCTGGAGGTGCTTCGGGAGGTGTTTCATGCCCCGGACGCGGCGTCGCCGTCGACGGACTCGCTCCCGTCGCTATCGTCTTCGTTGCCGCCGTCTCCGCTGCTATCGTTCTCGAGGGGAACGCCGTCCGTCTCGGCGGTGGTCGGCGTCCGCTCGGCGACCAGTACGCCGACCTGGTCGTGGACGCGTTCGACCGCGGTCAGCGAGAAACCCGCGTCGGTGAACGCGTCGGCGAGGACGCCGACGGTCGCCGGATCGTCGACCTCGGGCGAGTAGAACGGTTCGTCGGGATCCGGCTCGCCGAAGAACATCACGTCCCCGAGGACGAACCGGCGGGGCTCGAGCCCGGCGATCACGTCGATCGCCTCCCGTTTCTCCGCGTCCGAGAGGTGGTGCAAGGCGAAGTTCGAGGTGACGACGTCGACCTCGTCGTCGTAGTCGGGCTCGCGAAAGCTCCCCGCGCCGAACTCGAGGTTCTCGAGGCCCTCCTCGTCGGCTTTCGCTCGAGCCTCGTTCATCATGCCCTCGCTGATGTCGCGGCCGACGACCCGCTCGGCGTCGGGGGCGAGCGCGAGCGCGATGGCGCCCGTTCCGGTGCCGAGGTCGAGGACGACGTCGTCGCTCTCGGGAGCGGCGTGTTCGACCACGAGGTTCGCACAGGCGCGGTACTCGTCGGATTTCGACTCGTCGTACTCGCCGGCTTTCTCGTCGAAGCGGGCGGCGTGGTCCTCACGGCTCTTCTTCATACCTGCCACGTTCGACCCCGGGCTCAATGAACGACTCGGACTGAATCCGACGGTTGCGCTCCGCCAGGCGGCCCCACTCGACCAGGCCGTCTTCGACGAACTCCCGCGAGAGACCGAGTTGCTCGCCCACGGCTTTCAGTTCCCGGGGCGCGCGCACCTCGAGGTGAGAGGTCGGCTCCGCGCTCACGACGTAGGGCGCGTCGTAGTGGTCGACGATCTCCCAGAGCTTGCGCAGCGACTGGATCGCTCGAACCCGACGACCGCCGCTCAGTCGGAGCACGCCGGAGAGGTCGAACTCGAGGCGAACGCCGTTGTCGGCGGCGGCCTTGACGATGACGTGGTTGACGTCGCCGCCGTCGGCCATCGGATGGGCCAGCACGTCGACCTTGTCCGTCTCGACGGCGAAGCGGTTCAACGCCGGCGTTCCGCCATGGATCGCCAGAATCGTCTCGGTGGTTCGGTAGTTCCCCACGGAGCCACTCGCCGTCTGCTGATCCTCGGCGTGGACCTCGAGGCCGGCCACGACGTCGATGCCGTACTCCGCGCTCAGGGCGTCGGCGTCGTAGTCGGCCCTCGAGTCGTGGTGGTTGCGAACGACCACGCCATCGAAGCCGTAGTCGGCCGCCCGCTCGACGAACTCGGCGACCGAACTCTTCCCGTCTGGCTGGGCGCGGACGGCCTCGTACATATCCGACTCCTCTCACGGCGACGACTTGGGGTTTGCGTCATGTCCCGGTGCTACCCCGCGGTCGAAGCAGAAACCGAACGGTCGAGTGAACGAAATCGAACGGCCGGGAGCGCGCCTCGAGCAACTGCGAGAGGCGCGCGACCCAACGGAAGACGCTACGCGTCTTCCGAGCATCGCGAACCCTTCGGGTTCGCTCAACGGGGAACGGCAGGCGGTCACACCGTATCCGACCGCGAGCGAACGGTGTGAGCGAGCGGGCCGACGACTGATGTGAGCGAGGATTGAAAGGACGAGCGAATGGAAGGAGGAGTGCTTTTCATCGAAGTTTTCCCGAGGGTGCGCCTACGGCGCACCCGCAGCGGAAAAGTTCGGTTCTAGTTGAGTATGCTCTGTGCGACCGTCGCCAGCTGGCCGTTGTCGGCCTCGCGGAGTCGGTCGTCGCCGATCTTGAGACGCAGGCGCGGGCGGCCGACGTCGATCGGGACTTTCTCGGTGTCGATCAGGCCCATATCCTCGAGTTTGGTCTTCGTCCGGCTGAACGTCGCTTTCGAGGCGATGCCGACGTCCTCGCCCCACTTGCTGATGTCGTAGAGCAACGCCTCGTTTTTGGCCGCGACGAGCAGCGAAATCGTCACTTCGTCGAGCCCGTCGCCGTCGCCGCGGGCGGTCTCGAGCGAGTTGAGGATCGATGTGAAGTCCTCCTCGGCGTCGGGGCTGATCTCCTCGGAGAGGGTGTCGCGGACAGCCGTGATCGGCGGTGTCCGGAGGTTGAACTGCGAGGCGTCCTCCCAGCGGGCCGCGTAGGTGTCGTAGGTGTCCTCGACGAAGCTCTCCTCGTCGGTGACGAGCCCGCCGACGCGGTCGCCGGCGTGGACGACGGCGATGACGCGGTCGTCGGTGATCAACAGCGAGTTCTCGGGTGCTTCCTCGAGCGTTCGCAGTGCGAGTACGTCCTCACTGATCAGATCGGCGGCGTTGGAGGCGACGATGAAGTCGTCCATGACGTCTTTGAGCGTCCGTTCGTCCGCGAGCATGTGTACCGACGGCCGGTCGCCGTCGAACGCGGTTGCTACGGAGACGAACTCCTCGATGGCGTCCGCCGATGGGTTGACCATGTAGACGTCCCCGGTTGCATCCTCGAGTACGGAGTCGAGGATATCGTCAATCTGATGGTTGAGTAAATTCGAGGCCATGTCTATACAGAAGTAAACGAACGGATACTACTTAATTTTGGTGGCCGTTTTCACACCAGAACATCGTCTCTGGCGGTGCTGCGGGTAATTTTTTGTTCGTGATCTAATCAGTTCCCGGCAGGTTCGTCGTTGGCAGAAGTAGGTGTCAGAGAAATATCTTACAGCCGGCGACTGAACTACCGCGTAAGTTACGCCGGTAATTTATCCGTGATATGACAATAGATATTTACCATGGATCTGTTATTGTAGTATCGTATGGGTGATAGACACACGCGACGATGGTGGACGCTGTCCGCGGTCCTCGATAGCGTCCGACCGACCGACCCGGCGGATCGACCAGCGATACGAGCGAAGCGTGTCAGTACGTACGGCGGTCCGTAGCATTCGTCTGGACCACTGGCGGTCGTTGCCGGGACAACCGCAGCGCAGTTGCGGTTCGCCGGAAACTCGTCACAGCGACCCGCCTCACCCGTCGAACTGGGACGCGAGCGTGGTCGACCAGTAGACGTCCCCGTCGTAGATCACTGACGCCTCCGTTTCTTCGAGCACCGTGACCAGTTCCGACTCCGTGACCGTGAAGTTCGACTGTGAGCCACAGAGGTAGGCGACGTCGTTGGCCTCGACGTGCGGGAAGTAGTACGAGCCGGTGACTCGCGTCGAGTAACAGTCGAAGGTAGCCAGATACTCGGCACCGGTGGGTTCGTCCTCGAGTTCCTCTAGCGTGATGGTGATCGGTACGCGGTGTTCGCCCTGTGTGAGCGAGTGCGTGCCGTCGCCGACGACGGCGTAGTCTTTCCCCATCATGATCCGCCGTCGCGCGAGGTCGAGCGCGCGCTCGATGCTGAAGCCGTGGACGAGGAGTTTGGCGAACGTCGAGCCGACCTTGACCGCGTGATCGTTGAGCACCTTCGAAAACGTCACCGCGCCCGCGACGCTGCCGTTCTCGATCAGACCCATGCCTTCGTAGTAGGAGCCACAGGCGTTCAGAAAGAACGTCTGTGCGTTACAGCGCTCGAGCGTCGAGGTCGAGAGATTGCCGTCGGGACAGCGCAATCCGTCGGTTTCGCAGTGGCCGATGTAGTGGACGAAATCGTACTCGCGCTCGAAGACCCGGGCGAGTTCGGCCGTTGTGAGCGATTCCTCGACGGTGACGTCCATCGACAGCTCCTCGGAGCGCTGTCGATAGATCGTCGCGACGTCGTCGTGTTCGCCGGCCATGTCGGGATCGTTCAACACGACGCAGATTGACGTGGCGTCACGCGAGCGCTCGAGGAAGTCGAGCCGATTGCGGTAGGCTTCGCGGGTCGTCTTGAAGACGTCGATCGGAACGCCGTCTGCGAGCCAGCCGTGGACGCGTCCGTTTCGAAGCTCGGGTTTGACGATGTCGACCGAGGCGACTCGCCCCGCGTTCGAGCGACTGCCGCCGCGATAGAAGTCTTCGAGAGAGCGTTCGACGAGTTCCTTTCCCTCGAGTTCCGACGTGCGGGGCATGTAGAGCAGGCTCATGCGATCGAGCAGGAACGGAAGGGCGTCGACGCTGCCGTAGTCGGGGCTGACGTACGTCGCGAGGTGCCAGTCGGGAAGCCGGTGTTCGATCGCGGCGTCCGAAATCTCGAGGTAGGTCGCGAGCCGTCGCTGGGGACTCGCCTCGTAGAGGTCCTCGGCGTCGAGGTCGAGCACCTCGAGCAGGCGTCGTTCGGCCAGTTCCGTGCTGTAGGGGCCGGCGTTGCGGACGAGACAGTCGAAGAAAAAGACCTTCCGAAGCAGCCGCTCGACGTCGCGTTCGAGGTCCGGCATCGCCGATAGCCGTCGTTCGATCCCGTGTTCGGGGAGGCGAAGCGTCACGTAGTCCGGGCCGGAGGCGGTCGACTTACGCGTCGTCACCGTCGCCTGCAGGTAGTAGGCCAGCGGCGCGGTCACGAACAGCGACTCGTAGTCGGCCGGAACGATCAGTTCGATGCCGGCGGGCGCGTGTTCCGTTCGGATCTCGTCGGGGATCGAGAGTTCGTCGCCGGACTCGAGTAGCGCGGGGTGGCCCCGAAGCGTCGGATAGGTTCGGTCGGGACCGTCGGTCTTGTGGGACGCCGAGAGGTGGGTGATCGCGGTCGCGATCGACTCGGGGTCGTCGGGGACGGTGATCGTCCCCGTGGGTAACTCGTGGTGGCTGCGAAAGCCGAGGATAACGCGCACGCGGTTTGGAAACGTGACGACGGTCTCCTCGTAGCCGTCGGTCTTCTCGATCGTCGCCCGACCGGAAAACCGGAGATAGGTCTTGATCTCCGCGTCGACGTCGACGACGTACTCGCCGGGGGACAGCGACAGCGGCGAGCCGTCGGGGTCGAGTTCGTGTTGCTCGCCGGCGCCCAGCGAGAACGCGTAGGCGACCGCGTGTGGGAATCGAAGTTCGTCGGTCGTCACGGCAACCGTCTCGTCGACCGGCCGGGGGATGTCTGGTCCTGCTCCGTCGACGGCGAGGGTTCCGCCACGAACCGACAGTTCGGTGCTGTCGGCGTCGGTGACGCGGAGCGTGCCGTCCTCGACCGCCCACTCTATCATTCGGTACGCTGAATGTTCCTCGAGAAAGTTAGTTGTATCGGGTGTCAAAAATATTACATTGGGTCGCTCCGGCCTCGGCGAACCGGCGAACCGGCGAACGTACAACCGCCGCCGCCGTCGACACAGACTCGATCGCCGCGGGCGAGACGCGTTCGAATCGGGTACACTTATACAGTCCCCAGCCGGCACCTTGCACATGGACCACGAGCACGTTCGGGAGGTCGATCCCGCCGTTGCCGACGCACTCGAGGGAGAGGTAGACCGCCAGCGAGAGACGCTGCAGATGATCGCCAGCGAGAACCACGTCAGCGAGGCGGTCATCGACGCCCAGGGGAGCGCGCTAACGAACAAGTACGCCGAAGGGTACCCGGGCTCGCGGTACTACGGCGGCTGTGAGTACGCCGACGAGGTCGAACAGCTCGCGATCGACCGGGCACAGGAGCTGTTCGGCGCCGAGCACATCAACGTCCAGCCCCACTCGGGAACCCAGGCCAACCAGGCCGTCTACTTCGCGATGTTAGAGCCCGGCGACAAGATCCTCTCGCTGGATCTGACCCACGGCGGTCACCTGAGCCACGGCCACCCGGCGAACTTCGTCGGCCAGCTGTACGACGTCGAGCAGTACGAGGTCGACGCCGAGACGGGGTACGTCGACTACGAGGGACTCGCCGAGCACGCCGCGGAGTTCGAACCCGATATTATCGTCTCGGGTTACTCCGCGTACCCGCGCGAAATCGAGTGGGATCGCATCCAGGCGGCCGCCGACGACGTCGGCGCGCTCCACCTCGCCGACATCGCCCACATCACGGGTCTCGTCGCCGCGGGCGTTCACGACTCGCCGGTCGGCATCGCCGACTTCGTCACCGGCTCGACGCACAAGACCATCCGCGCCGGCCGCGGCGGCATCGTCATGTGCGACGAGGAGTACGCCGACGACATCGACGCCGCCGTCTTCCCCGGCGGCCAGGGCGGTCCGCTCATGCACAACGTCGCCGGCAAGGCCGTCGGCTTCAAGGAAGCCCTCGAGCCCGAATTCGAGGACTACGCCGAGCAGACGGTCGCCAACGCGAAGGCCCTCGGCGAGGAACTCGTCGAGAACGGCTTCTCGCTCGTTTCCGAGGGCACGGACAACCACCTCGTGCTCGTCGACCTCCGGGAAAGCCACCCCGACACCTCCGGCGGCGACGCCGAGGAGGCGCTCGAGGAAGCCGGTATCGTCTTAAACGGTAACACGGTGCCCGGCGAGACCCGCTCGGCGTTCGATCCGTCGGGTATTCGCGCCGGGACGCCCGCGCTGACGACTCGCGGCTTCGACGAGGACGACTGCCGACAGGTCGCGAAGCTGATCGCCCGCGTCGTCGATAGCCCGGCGGACGACGACGTACTCGAGGAGGTCCGCGAGGAAGTCGCCGACCTCTGTGCGGCGAACCCGCTGTACGAGTAACTGAACCGGTCAGCGGTACCGTTCGCCGATCGCACCGTCCCGTTCTCGACCGATTCTTCGCCGCCGTTCCTGCCGGCTGGCTATCGTCTGGAGATGCATCCGAAACGGTCATGCGTGACACGAGATATCACTCAACATAGACTGCGCGCCGAGACCGATCTGACACGCTCACAGTCCGAGCGACTGAACCGTTCCGAAACCGCGGCGAGCGGTCATACCACCGATATCCGACGAAGCCAGGTTCGACGCCGAGGCGAACCGAGAACGACTCGAGACGCGGAACATCTCCGACGACGACCCGGACCCCGATGCCGGGTCGATCGAAGTACAAGAGGAAGAAGAGGAGGAGACGACAGAGGAAGAGGGTGAGGAAGACACTGACGAAGCGCCGTAGCGGGTTCGCTGAGTCCGAGGAACAACCGAAGGCCGACGGCGACGACGGATCCGGTCCGAGCGCCGCCCGGTCGCGGTCCGCGGCGGCACGGACCCGTCGACTGGACCGGAATACGCGTGCAGTGGTTTTCCCCTCGAGACCGTGGTCCGTTCCGTATGGGAGCGGACGAACCGACCACCGGCCGGCGGGCGGTGCTCTCCGCGTTCGGTTCGGGAGGGCTGCTCGCACTGGTCGGCCGACCGACCGCGGCACAAACGACTCGCGGGGGCGACGGCGCACTCGAGCGACTCGAGGACGGACTCGAGGAGACGGACGAGCCGGAAACGATCGTGAGTGGACTCGAGAGGGTCGAACGCCTCTTTCAGTACCAACTCGACCAGGGGCTCCACCACGGCGCGCAACTGGCCGTCTACCGGGGCGAGGAACTGGTCGTCGACCTCGCGGGCGGAATCACGGCTACCGAGGACGGGGACGACGACCTCCCGACCGACGAGGCGAACCCCGACGGCAGCACTGAGCAAAGCTCAGTTGGCGGTCGAAACTCGATGGGTTTCGACAACGTCGAGACCGAACCCGACTCGCGATTCGTACTGTTCTCGAACACGAAGCCGCTCGCGGCGGCCTGCGTTCACGTATTGGCCGACGAAGGGGCACTCGAGTTCGACGATCCGATCGTCGACCACTGGCCCGAGTTCGCCGACGAGGACTCGGAGAAAGCTTTGGTAACGGTCCGCCACGTCCTGACCCACCAGTCGGGCCTCCCGGAGACGCCAGTCGATTGGGAGTACGAGGTGTGGACCGACCCGGACGCGCTGGCGGCGGGCGTCGAGGAAGCGGACCTGGAGTTCTCACCCGGCGAGGAGACCAGCTACCAGTTCTACAGTTTCGGCTGGATCGTCGGCGAGTTGGTCCGGCAGGTCACGGGCGAACGGATCGACGAGTTCGCCCGCGAGCACGTCTTCGAGCCGCTGGGGATGGATCGGACTCACATCGGTCGGCCCGACGACGAGGACGTCGACGTCGCGACGCTGGTCGGCTTCGAGCCCTACGACCGGGTCGGCGAGCCGGGGCTGATGGCCGGCTACACGACCGCGGAGGCCGCGGAGACCTACAATCGGGAGGACGTACAGGAGGGGATCAACCCCGCCTGGACCGGGATCGGCCCGGCGCGCGAACTGGCGCGATTCTACGCCTGCTATCTGAACGGGGGCAAGTTCGACGGCACGCGCCTGCTGAGCGAAGACACCGTCGCGGAAGCGATCGCGCTGCACGTCGAGGAGCCGCCGACGGGCGGCGTCGGCACCGCTTCGCGATACGGACTGGGTTTCCAGCGCGGCGGCGCGCTCCCCGACCGCCGCGGCGTCCCCTCGCCGGCGGGAACGTTCGGCCACGGGGGCCTCGGCAGCAGCATGACCTGGGCCGAACCCGAGACGGACCTCGCCTTCGCGTTCGTCTGCAACGGCATCCGGGACGGCTACGAACACGACGCTCGGATCGCGTCGCTCTCGGAGACCGTTCGGTCGGGACTGGCGTGATCGGTTCGGAACCCTCCGCCGTGAGGCGCTCTCGAGTCGTCTTGCGACCCCCTCGAGATCACTGTCACTCGCCGGCACGCGCCTTTTCAGCCGGCTGGCCGTAGCGCCGCCGATGTCGATTAACCCGACCGGAACCATTTTAGACGACGACCGAAGTCTCGAGCTCCGAGAGACTCGCGAGTCCGCAGCCGCACAGCTGGCACTCGAGTTGACGCCGGTCGCCGAGTTCATGGGCGCCGAACCGGGCGATCACGTCGACTGGGACGTCGACGAGCACGAGGGCGAGCCGATGCTCGTCCTGAGCGAGCTTCCGGACGAACAGACCGGCGACGCGCCGTACCCGCGGCGACTCCGCGAGGAAAACGGCGAGACCGTCGCTCCCGTCCCTGATCCGCTCGTACGAGCCGAACCGCCGGCGGGACTGGGGCTCGATCTCGACGCCTACGACGCGGAGCGGCCGCTGTTGTTCGACGCGTTGACGGCCGCCGAGACGATCGGCGTGGTTCCCGTCCGATTCGGCGACGGGGAGCCCTACCGCTCGGAGCCGCTTCCGAACGTGGCCGACGCCAGCGATCCGATCGCCGAGGGGACCATCGAGCACGAGCGCGACGGCGATTCGACGCCGCGACCGGAGACGATGGACGCGCCGATCGATCCCGTCGTCTTCGACGACGTCATGGCCGACGCGCCGACCGACGTTCCCGAAGCCGACGTCGTCGGGCTCCTTGAGGCGAGCGAAACCCACGACGTCGTCGGCGTCGACGACCACGCCGCCGGGACCCCGCCGCTGTCGGTCGACGACCGCGCTGTCGTCCGACTCGAGGACGGCGCCTGGCAGAGCCGAATCGCGCCGGACCTCGAGAACGCCGGCGTCGACGTCGACGGGAACGCCCTCGGCGTCGTCCGAACGATTCACGAGCGACAGGCCGAGCGCTTGCTCGAGGAAACTGAAGGAGTCGAGGCCGAACACGACGGTTTCGAGTCCGTTTCCGCTCTTTTCGTCACGGCGGAGCGAGACACCGCAGAGTAAACGGGTTCGAGGGCTGAGACGGTCGGTGAAGACGATGCGTAGCCAGTTCCCGTCCGTGCCACTCGAACCGAACGGCGGACGTTCTTGTTTCTGTTGAGACCAACGAGACCCACGACGGCGTCGAACACGACTTCCGAACGGCAACAATTTTCGATACCGTCCGCCAGGAGCTATAGTAGCCACTGAAAGTCAATGCACGCCTGATCGCAGTACGGCGTTACGATCAGAGTGTAAATCGTTTCAGTGGCTACTATAGCCGAGCAGGGTCGTCGCCACCGGGATGCGGATGCGGTCGAGGCCACTAGCAATGATCGATCGGTGAGACGACGCGGTCAATCGTCGCCCTGACTGCTGCTATCGCCACCGATCGCTTCGTGTTTGTGCAGCAGTGCCATCTTTTCGCGCAGATCCTCCTCCCCGTCGTAGGTTCGGATCCGGTAGACGTACAGCAGCGAGACCAGCCCGATCCAGCCGAACTGGAGGAGCAGCGCCGTCGGTGCTCCGAGGGCGACGAAGACCATGAACACGGCCGAGACGACGACGTTGCCGACGGCGACGACCTTCAACACGGGCAGCGGAAGCTTGTAGAACGAGTACTTGTACCGGTCCGGAAAGACCGTCGGGAGCTTCCACAGCGCGACGCCGCTGATCATGAAGCTGATGAAGATTCCCGTCACGGTCACCGTGACGAGCCAGTCGAGGACGTCGACGGCGAGGATACCGTCGAACGGGCCCATAAGCGGCGCGGCGAGCAACGGCGGAACCGCGAGCAACAGGAGCGCGCGGTTCGGTGTGCCGAACCGGTCGTGAATGTCCGAGAAGAACCCCGGAATCACGTCGTCACGGGCGGCGCGCATGATCGTCCGCGAATAGGACGTGTAGAGCGTGTTGATCGTCGTCGCCGCCGCGACGAGCGCGCCGATCGCGACGAACGCGATCGCCCAGCCCGGCAGGATACCCTCGGCGACGGCCGCGAGACCCCCTTCGACAGCCTGGCCGTCGTCACCGATAATGGACTCCCACGGCACCGCTCCAACCAGCGCCACGATGACCGCGATCGTCAACACGGCGACGATCGCCATCCCGGCGGCCAGCACGCGAGGGATGTTCTTCGCCGGATTCTCGAGTTCTTCGCCGATCTCGATGATCATCGCGAACCCCTGGAACGGGATGTACAGCGTCACGGCCGCCAGGAAGAACGGCGCGTAGCCGTCGGCGAACGGGTCGCCCTCGCCCGCGGGGAACATCGGCGTGAGGTTCGACGTGTCGAACGACGTGAACCCGCCGACGGAGAACGTGACCATCGCTGCCAGGAGGATGGAGACGAGCACCATCTGGACGTTTGCGGCCAGTTTGACGCCGACGTAGTTGAACGCCAGAAACGCACCCAACAGGAAGTACACCGAAACCAGCGTCGGAACGTCGGCGAAAACCGGGACGTACTCGGCGAACCCGAGCGCCGCGAACAGGATGTACGCCCAGACGGACATAATTGGGACTGCCACCCCGAGAAACCCCCAGTAGGGTCCGACGAGCCGGGAAGCGTAGACGTACGCGCCGCCAGCGACCGGTATCGAACCGCCGAGTTGCAACAACAGCAAGATTCCAAGCACCATCGGAATCACTGCCAGTAAAATCGCGACGACGATACTCGGCCCCGCCACCGCTGCCATCTGCGTCGGCACGATGAAGATGCTCATCCCCACCGCCGTCCCGATTAACAATGCGATCGCCGCGATCGGACCGATCTGCTCGTTGATCAGCTTGAAATCGTCTCCTGTCATCGATAGCCTGTGAAGCGATATCACGAACCACAATATTAAATCCATTGTTAATGGTGATACAGATGATGCAAATATGCGTTCCAACGGAAACCGAACGACACGAAACCGCTAGCAACGTTTTCGTCCGCGGCGAACGACAGCGCTGACACGCCCGACAGCAGTCACAAAGATATCCACATTCGTGGATACTACCGACGCAATAGAGGGGGCATCTGCGCACGAACCCGAGGGTTGATTAGTCTCGCGGTCGCCCACTCGAGTAATGACCGAAATCATCGACGGCAACGCCGTCGCCAGCGAGATTCGCGAGGAGTTGACCGACGCAATCGAGACGCTCGCTGACGCCGGTTCACGGCCGGGTCTGGCAACCGTGTTGATGGGCGACGACCCGGCCAGTGAGACGTACGTAAACATGAAACAGCGCGACTGCGAGGAGGTCGGCATCGAGAGCGTCCACGTCGACGTCGACGGCGACGCACCGCCCGCGAAACTGTACGACGAGATCGCCGCGCTGAACGACGACCCCGAGGTCCACGGCTACATCGTCCAGGCGCCCGTTCCGGACCACGTCGACTACCGCGAGGTCATCCGCCGGGTCGATCCCGTAAAGGACGTCGACGGCTTCCACCCCGAGAACGTCGGCCGCCTCGTCGCCGGCGACGCCCGATTCCGACCCTGTACGCCCCACGGCGTCCAGAAGTTACTCGAGTCGGCGGGCGTCGAGACGGAGGGCAAAGACGTCACGATCGTCGGCCGATCGGACATCGTCGGCAAGCCGCTTGCTAACTTGCTGATTCAGAAGGCCGAAGACGGCAACGCGACGGTGACGGTCTGTCACTCTCGAACCGACGACCTCGCCGAAAAGACCCGCAGCGCCGATATCGTCGTCGCCGCCGCGGGCGTTCCGGAGCTCGTCGACGGCTCGATGATCGGCGAGGGCGCGGTCGTGATCGACGTCGGCGTCAACCGCGTCGACGCCGACAACGAGAAGGGATACGAACTCGTCGGCGACATCGAGTTCGAGAGCGCGACCGAACAGGCCAGCGCGATCACGCCGGTCCCGGGGGGCGTCGGTCCCATGACGCGCGCGATGTTACTGTACAATACGGTCAAGGCTGCGAGCCTGCAAGAAGACGTCGACGTCACCCTCCCCTGAAACGAGACCTGTCTCGAGCCCGGTTACGTCACACTGTTTTCGGTGACTCCCCCCTCACAAATCGGCGGCCGACTCAGGGCGGTTCCGCCGTCCCGTCTCGCCCCCCTCACGGAGTTCGTGTGGCTGCTCCGATCCGAGCGGTGACGCACTTCCTCCAATGGGTCGGTTCGAACGCGGAGACCCAGTTACGGCGCGAACTCGAGGTCCTCGAGTCTGTCCCGGGCCTGCGTGAGCGCCAGTTCGTCACCGCGGAGTCCGTTCGCCAGGTCGCGAGTGGCATCGACCAGTCGGTCGGCCGTCCGCGGATCGACGTCGCCGTCGAGCATCCGGATCCGGGTGACGTGTTCGCCGAGCATCTCGACGGCGCTTCGCTCGGCGGCCGTCAGGTCGTCGTCCGTCGTCCAGGTACGCAGATCGCGGCGATAGTCACGGATCGCGTTCGCGTATGCGAGTCCACGCGCACTACGAAGCGTCGCGGGAATCTCCGCAGCCGGGGTTCGCTCGCCGTCGTCGGCGTCACGCAACAGCGAGAAGAAGTAGTACTCTTCGTCGTCCTCGAGGTCGATATCTCGGCGGACGATATCGGCGACGTGGAGGAGTTCCCGTGCGGCCAGATAGCTGTCGTCGAGGTCGCGGAGATCGCCGGCGCTGACGAACCCGCGGCGGCGAACGTACTCGCGACAGTTCTCGCGCGCGCGGTCTGCGAGTTCGTCGGTCGTCAGCTCGTCGATGGCGTTTCGCACCTCGGTGAGGTCGAACTCGACCTGAAGGTCGGTGTGTTCGGTCCGCTCGTCGACGCCGACGCTCTGGAGGCTGCCACAGGCGGGACAGCCGACGCTTCCCGTCTCGTAGTACGACCAGCGTGTCCCACACTCCGTACACTCGCGTTCGCCCCGGATCTTCATGCACCGACGTACGTGTGGCACCCCAAAAACCACACCGGAGTCGCGCTATGCGTTTTGGAAGAGGAGACTCACCGCGGAGAGACCGCCGACGCTGATCGTGAGCCAGTACGTAGAGAGTCGATAAATGAGCGCGACCGTCAGTGCGGCGGCCGGCTCGAGCTGACCGAGCGTCGTCAGCCCGGCGGTGACGATCGCTTCGACGCCGCCGGTACCGCCCGGGGCGGGAACGATCGTCCCGAGCTTCCCGAGTGCGACGACGATAGCGGCGACCGGCAGGGCGAGCCGATAGCCGAGGGCGACCGCACCGAGATAGACGGGCAACATGAGAAACGCCATCCCGAGATGTGCGTAGACGGTTGCGATCAGCAGGGTCCGTTTGTCGGCCGTGATCGTCTCGACCGAACCGTAGAAGCCGTCCAGTCGCGTTCGGACGGCAGCGGGTGAGAGCTGCTCGTCGAATCGATCGGAAAACCGTCCGAGAACGCGCCGGACGGCGGTCGCGATTCCGAGGACGAGCCGATAGATGACCGCCGGCTGGCGGACCACGACGTAGACTGCCGTGGCGACGACGACGAACAGCCCTGCAAATGCTGCGAACTGCAACACCATTCCGTCGCCGAGCGCACCGCCGACGGCGATCATCCCGAGTGCCAGAAAGCCGAACGTGTAGTAGGGGATGTAGTTGAGGAGGTCGGCGGAGACGATACTCGCCAATCCGTCCTCGTAGGCCATTTCGCCGTCGCTCGAGACGAGGTACGCGACGAACGGCTCCGCTGCGAGCTGTCCGTACGGCGTCACGTACTTGAGAAACATCGCGGTCAGAAAGATTTGGCCGATCCGCTTGCGGGCCATCGTCGTATCGATCAGCGAGACGAACCGATCCCAGACGAGGCCACGAAACGTCAGCGCGAGCAGCCCCGAGAGCACCCCGAGACCGAGCACGCGGTAATCCGCCCGTCCGAGTTCGGCGGCGACGTCCCGACTGCCGACCGCACTGACGAGGAGAGCAAGGAGAACCACGGCGAGTACAAATCCGAGGGCGATCCGTCGTTTCACGAGCGCAACATTGAACCGACCCTACAACTATTTTATGAAACAACTGACGATCGGAATCGCACTCGAGAGGCTCCGTGCTCGTCGTGAACACGGAGAACTGTTTCGAGTATAATCATCTGTGACCGCCGTCCCGGTCACGATTCCGTCGCTCACGATCCGCTTTACTCGGGAAACGATACGTAATCGATGACGGTCACCGGCGGTTAGACGACGTTAAACACGTCATTAACGGACGGCAGTTGCAGGCCGCACTGAAACCACCGCGAACGTCCTATCAGGATATATGTCCGATTCAGAACTGAACCGTCGCAAGTTCGTTGCCGCCGCAGGTACCGCAAGTGCACTCGTACTCGCCGGCTGTGCGGACGAAGGCCCTGGCGACGAAGAGGAAGAAGAGGAAGAAGGTCCCGGCATGGATGACGACGAAGAAGAGCCGGAAATGGACGAGGAAGAAGACGAAGAGGAAGAAGAAGAGGACGACGATGAGACGTACACGCTGACGGTCACCGTCGAGGACGAAGAAGGCGAACCCGCAGAGGGCGCAACCGTCGAACTCGACGAAGCGGACGACGACCTCCTCGACGACGATGAGGACGAGGACGACGAGAACGGTCTCGAGGATGACGACGAGGACGACGAGAACGGCCTCGACGACGATGACGAGGACGACGAGGCGGAAACCGAGTCCGCAATCCAGGAAGACGACGACGAGAACGGCCTCGAGGACGACGATGAGGACGACGAGAACGGTCTCGAGGACGACGACGAAGATGACGAGAACGGTCTCGAGGACGACGATGAGGACGACGACGAGGAACACGACTTCCCGCTCGAAGAGGAGACCGACGAGGACGGCGAAGTCGAGTTCGAAGACCTCGAGGACGGCGAGTACACCGTCACGGCCGAATACGAGGGTGAAGAGGCCGAGGACGAGGTCGAGATCGACGGCGACGACGAGGAGCTCACGCTGACGCTCGGCGAGGACGACGAGGACGAGGACGAGGATGATGACGACGAAGACGACGATGACCTCCTCGACGACGACGAGGACGGCGACGAAGACGAGAACGGCCTCGACGACGACGAGGACGACGACGAAGACGACGGACTCTAATCGGCGAGTCCCTCGAAGGCACAGCTAGCACACCGCGGTAACTGTCCGCCCCGGCCGTCGGTCACGGCGGTCGTGTCCCATCGGTAGTACGGTCCGTTGGAACGTTTTTCGGCGGACCGTTGTTCGACGAACCAGCCACCGGAGAGCCGTTGCAGCCATCGGAGAGCCGTTGGCTCAACCTCGACGCGTGGCTTCTCGACCCGTCGATCAGCCTGTCGACATCGAACCGTTCGTTCTCGACGCAGGCGTCGCACCTCCGTTCATCGCACAACGACCGCCAGTTCGGTTCGCGTCTACAGTCGCTGGACAATCGTCGCTCGTTCGTCGTGAACGATTGCAAACAGTTGTTGCCACGAAACCGCCCTCTTCCCGACGGAAGCGGCTGCAACGGACGTCGGCAACCGACACAATCTCTGTTTATCTCAGCGAACGGGTCGGTCTCCCGGTGCCCTTCTGGTGCCATCGAAAGACGCCGCTCCCGCCCGAAACCGACATGGGGTGACCTGGCGCCGAACCACGTCCGGCGTCGCGTCCGCGCGGGTACCTTTTTTCCGTTCGCCGTCCGTACCGCTTGCCATGCGAGACGAAGAAGAAATCCGTGAGCAGTACGAGTTCCTCAAGGAGAACCTCGAGAGCGACGAGATGCGCCACGACGGCGTCGAGGAGATGTTCACCTACTACAAGCGCGCCCTCGGGTGGGTTCTCGAAGAGGAGTATATCTGAGCCGCGCTCGAAACGTATCACCGCTCGATCCGGTGTCGTTACATTTAAGTACACTCGGGAAAACCTTTCAGGTGACGCTTCGCTTGGAGGGCCGAAGCGTCAGCGGGGACCAATTCAGGGCGGCAAGCGATCGCGTGGCATTTTTCCGCCACGCGATTTGCTTTCCTGTTTCGATACCGAACCACCGAGCGGCCGCTTTGCCGTTCGTGTACTGAACTCGACGATAGATCGGCCGTCAATCGGGTACAACCAATATAAAAATACCGAACAAATTCAGATGGACTGTAAACATGAACGGTACATTACGTGAGTTTCGCAGAAAACCAATCACGGACGTTATCTGTTGTGATCCATCGAAGACGACGGATTATGCCGGTAATATCCCTGTTTCGTTCGAAACAACCCGATAGCCTTATTAAATTTCGACAGTAAGCTCAATTGGTACTTTCCCAATGTACGACCTGACAGGATTTCAGCGGGACCTGCTGTACGTCATCGCTGGCGAGGAGGAGCCCCACGGATTGGCTATCAAGGAGGAACTCGAAGAGTACTACGAGAAGGAGATCCACCACGGTCGGCTCTACCCGAACCTCGACACGCTCGTCGACAAGGGGCTCGTCGAGAAGGGGCAACGCGACCGGCGGACGAACTTCTATACGCTGACGCGTCGCGGTCGGCGCGAACTCGAGGCACGCCGGGAGTGGGAAGCACAGTACGTCGACCTCTAACGTGTGGTTCGGTCGCGAACAGCCACCGCACTCGTCGGTCTCCTGCTCGGCGTAGTCGTCAGTGTCTTCGCCTGGCTGTACTTCGAGACGCTCCTGCTGTTTCTGTTTCTCCCGTTCGTGCCGTTTCTGTTCGCTCGAGGTGCCGAGAGACCGTCGGAGGCGGAATCTGAGGACCAAGGGGTTCGACGGCACAAACGCTGTCCAGCGTGTTCGTTCCAAACGACCGACCCGTCGTACGAGTACTGTCCGCGAGACGGGCGGCGTCTTCGAACGATGCGAGAGTAGTACCTCTCTCTGACCGGTGGCCGCGCGCTCGATGGAAAACACGCGGGTGGTGTCGACGCGTCCGACCGATACCGACTCCCGCGACACGTTCTCAGACCGTTGTGCTTCCAGCGCGTCGTTTATATCCGTTCACAGTGAACTCCACGAAGTGAACGAGGTTACGGTGCCGCTGCAACTCGCCGATGCGCCCCTCGACGAGACGGTCATCCGCCTCGCGCTCGCCGGCGCGCTGGGGATGTTCCTCGGCCTCGAGCGCGAGTGGTCGCAGAAGTCCGCCGGCATTCGGACGTTCTCGCTGATCAGCCTCCTCGGAGCGGTCTTTACGTTGCTCGTCCTCGAGACCGACCTCGGCGAACCGCTGCTCATTCTGGGCGGATTGCTCGTCGTCGTCCAGGGTGTCATGCTCGGCATTCAGGGGTTGCTGAGCGACGAGGGGACGGGGCTCTCGCTGACGACGTCGGTCTCGATGCTCGTCGCCTACGGCATCGGCGCGCTCGTGGTCGCCGGCTTCATCACCGAGGGCGTCACCGTCGCCGTCCTTTCGTCGCTGTTGCTCGTGCTCAAGCGCGAACTCCACGAGTTCGCGTGGGGGCTTTCCCGCGAGGAGATGCGCTCGACGACCGAGTTCGCCATCCTCGCGTTCGTCATCTACCCGCTGTTACCGGCCGAGATCGATCTCGAGTTCGGCGGGCTGGTGATCCCCCTCGAGCCCCAGGTGATCTGGTTGATGGTCGTCGCCGTCGCGGGAATCGGGATCGTCAACTACGCGATCGTCTCGACCTACGGCGGACGAGGGATCGCCGTCACCGGCTTCTTCGGCGGGCTGGCGTCGTCGACGGCCGTCGTCGGGACGATGCTCGACCACGTCCGCCAGCGGCCCGAAGCGGCGTCCTACGCCGTCGCCGCGATCTTACTGGCCAACGCCGCGATGGCCGCCCGGAACCTCGCCATCGCGGTCGGCTTCACCGTCGGCAGCGGGTCGCGGATCCTCCTCGAGGCGATCGTTCCGCTCGGCGCGGTCATCCTGGTCGCGTTCGCCGTCGCGGCGTGGTCCGCAGACTGGGGCGAGTCAGGGCCGATCGAACTTGAGAGTCCGTTCTCGATGAAAAACGCCCTCGCGTTCGGCGCCGTCTTCCTCGTCGTGCTCGTCTTCGGGTCGCTCGCCGAGACCTGGTTCGGCACCCTCGGCTTCTACGCGACGGCCGTCGCCAGCGGCTTCGTCTCGAGCGCCGGTGCGACCACCTCGGCGGTCGTCCTCTATCGCGGCGGCCAGCTCGGGCCCGCGGAGGCGACCATCGCCATTTTACTCGCGACGGTCTCGAGTATCGTCGTCAAAGCCCTGCTCGCCGCGACGTCGTCCAACCGCGGCTTCCGGCTCCAGGTTGCGGCCTACAGCGGGCTGCTCTTGCTCGGCGGCGCGGTCGCGACCGTCGTGGTCGTGATCTGATCCGGAGATCCGCCTTCGTCGTCGTGAGCTGACCCGGCCAATCGTCATCGTGGCTGCTCTACGACCACACGGCGGCGTTCGCTCGGTGCAACCGAGCGGCGGCTATATCACCCACGCGTGCTAACACGTCGTATGGACCGCGACACGGTCGAGCCGAGCGTCGATCGAATTCCCGGCGAGCGCGCCCGTCAGTGGGTCGACGCCCACCACCGCGTCGCCGCGCCGAGTACGTACGTCTACGAGTTCGTCTGGGACACGAGCGCCGAGGCGATCGGGCCGTTTTGCACCGACGTCGACGGCAACGTCCTGCTCGATTTTACGAGCCACGTGGCCGCCGCACCGCTCGGGTACAACAATCCCGCGATCGAGCGGCGACTCGAGTCGTTCGACCTCGTCGATCCACTGAAGATCGCCGGCCAGGACTTCTACGTCAGCAACGGCGGGCCGCCCGACGACCCCGAGTTTCCGGGGCCGACGCAGCTGATGGAGCGGCTGATCGACGCAACCGACCACTACGAGATGGACCGGGTCTTCCTCTCGAACTCCGGCGCCGAAGCCGTCGAGAACGCGATCAAGATCTGCTACGCCGCTGGCGGCCACCGCGCGTTCACGTTCGAGGGTGCGTTCCACGGCCGGACGCTCGGCGCGCTCTCGTTGAACCGCTCGAAAACCGTCCACCGTCGGGGCTTTCCAGAGGTTCCAGGCGTGATGACCGTTCCCTACCCCTCGAGCGAGGACGCGTACGAACGCCGCTGGCTGACGGACGGGCCGGGAGGCAACGTCGTCGCCGATAGGCTCCACCCCGAGCGCGGGACCGTCGACGCCGACGAGGTGGCCTTCCTGATCCTCGAGCCGATCCAGGGCGAGGGGGGCTACCGGCCGGCCCACCCCGGGTTCGCCCGCGACCTCGAGGCGCTTCGCGAGCGCTACGGGCTGTCGATCGTCGTCGACGAGATCCAGTCCGGACTCGGGCGGACGGGCGAGCTGTGGGCCGTCGATCACCTCGAACTCACGCCGGACGTCATCGCGGCCGGAAAGGGGCTGCGCGTCGGCGCGACGATTTCGCGGCGCGACGTCTTCCCGACGGAGACGGGCCGGCTCTCCTCGACGTGGGGTGCCGGGGACGTTATCGCCGCGCTCCAGGGAGCGCTGACGCTCGACGTCATTCGCGAGGAAAACCTCCTCGAAAACGTCCGCGAACGCGGCCGACAGCTTCGGACGCGCCTCGAGGACGCCGTCGCCGACGGCGAAGCGTCCGGCGTCGTCGACGTCCGCGGCGAGGGGCTGATGCTCGGCGTCGAGTTCGACACGACAGAACGACGCGAGGCCGTTCTCGCGTCGGCGTTCGAGCGCGGTCTCCTGACGCTTGGCTGTGGCCACAAAACGCTTCGTCTACTTCCGCCGCTGGACGCGACCGAACGCGAGATCGAACTGGGCGCGACGCTGTTGCTCGAGGCGATCGGTGCGGTCGCTGCCGATTTCGACTGACGGCGCTTCACTATAGTAGCCACTGAAACGAGTTACACACTGATCGCACCGCCCTCTGGCGATCAGGTGTACAATGACTGTCAGTGGCTACTATAACTCCGACCCGTACTCTCGGACCTCGTCACACGAAAGCCGGCCGTTCTTTCGGCTCCCCGCCGAAGAGAGCGTACGATGATCGGCGCACTCACGGTGGGCAAGAAGGCGCTCTCGTTCGGCTACAAACGATACGGCGTTCCCGGGGCGGTCGCGTCCGGCGGCGTCGTTCTGGTCGGCTACGTTGCGGTTCGACGCGCCCTGCAGGCGGCAACGGAGGCCGACGAAGCGTCGATCGGGGCGGCGATCGACGCCGAGTCGCTCGAGTCCGCCATCGACGAGGACGGCATCGAAGCGGTCGCTGACGTCCGAACGCTCGACGAGGTGATCGACCGAGAACAGCTCCGATCGAACGTCGACGTCGACGCGCTTCGGTCGTCGGCCGACGAGGAACTCGACGAGTTCGCCGAAGGGGGAGACCCCGCGTCGTTCGACGACGACGGCGACGCCTGAACCGTCGAGAGTAGTCGGCCGATCGCCCGTTCGCTCGAACATCCACCGGTCCCATCAACGCGATTTGTTTTTTCGGTAACTGAATAGCAAACGTACGCTTTTTCATATCGGTGACGTATTCGCGGTATGTTAATCGTCGAGTATCGGGTGGATTCGGCAGTTCTCATGGAGACGCTGGGGAGCCTCTCGTCCGTCACGATTCACATCGAGGAACAGTATCTCACCGCCGACGGACGGATTCGCGTGTATTTCTGGGCTGAAAGGGCGGAAACGGATGCAGTCGGTGAAACCGACACCACCGATACTGACACGTGGTCCCGATTCGAGACGGCGCTCGCGGGCGACCCAACAGTTTCCGAGGCGAAACCGCTGACCGACGCCACACAGCGGCGGCTGTACCGCATCACGTTGACCGACGAAGGCCAGTCGGAGACGACGTTCCCCCGATGGGCGGAGCTCGATCTCGTCTTGCTCGAGTCGGTCGGCACGGCCGACGGGTGGGCCAATCGGGTGCGAATTCCCGACCGAGAGACGCTCGAACAGTATCGGACTGCGCTGCGAGAGTGCGGTCTCGAGTTTCGACTCCAGTCGCTCTATCGCGAGAGCGACGCGGCGAGTACCGCCGAAGCGCAGCTCACGGGCGAGCAGTACGTGGCGCTCGTGGCGGCCTACGATGCCGGCTACTTCGACGTCCCGCGAACGACGTCCCAGTCCGAACTCGCCTCGAAGCTGTCGATTTCGTCGCAAGCGCTTTCGGAGCGGCTTCGCCGCGGGACGGCGACGCTCATCGAAGAAACGCTGCTCCGAAATCCGGCCCCGATTTAACTGCCTCGGGATTCAGGGCGGCGAGGGATACGTTCGAGTCGTTTTTCACTATGTGATGACATCATCGACGCTCGATAGAGTGTTCTCGACGCTGGCTGATTCCCACCGCCGGCTGTGCTGTCGCCACGTGGCCGTGACCGACGCGACCACGGTCTCCATCGACGAACTGCGTACCACGCTCGCCGACGCATCGTCGGCGGCCACCGAACCGGATCCGAACCGCGCCGCTCGAATCGAGACTCGTCTCCGCCACGTCCATCTGCCGATGCTCGACGAGGCCGAAGTCTTCGAGTACGACGCCACGCAGGGAACGGTACAGGCCGGGCCGCTGTTCCCGCTTGCAACCGACCTCGTCGAGGCGACCGCCGACGCGCCCGAGGTCGACGCTGCGATGCCGGTACTCGAGTGACGAACGCCGCCGCGTCGCTATCGACGTCGGTGAAAAAGGGATCAGTGGGACGCGGAAAACGGTGGGAAAACGAAACGGGAACGGTCGACCGCCGAGGCGATCTACTCGCCGCGGAGTTCGTTCATGTGGTCGATGCGCTGCTGGACGAGGTCGGGTTTGCCGATGTCGTGGCGCATGTGCAGCCCTTCCTCGCCGGCGACCTCGAGGGCGTCCTCGGCGATCGTTTCGGCCTCGGTGATCGAGTCGGCGAGGCCGACGACGGCGAACGACCGCGACGTGGTCGTGTAGATGCCGTCGTCGCGCTCGTCGACGTCATCAGAACTCGACGAGTTCTGATTGCCCGAAGCGCTTCGCTCCTCGACGCTGGCGTAGTAGAGCAGGGCGTCACCCGCACTTTCTTCGTCGACTTTGATTTTCGCGCCGGCCTCGGGGTCCGTGGGGTAGCCCTCCGGCACGGCGTACTTACAGACCGTCGCCTGATCGGCGAACTCGAGTTCGGGCGGGGCCTCGCCGTCGCGGGCCGCGGTGAGAATCTCGAGGAAGTCCGTCTCGAGGACGGGCAGCGTGTTCATCGCCTCGGGGTCGCCAAAGCGGGCGTTGAACTCGATGACCTTCGGTCCCTCGCTGGTGAGCATGTACTGGCCGTAGAGGATGCCCCGATAGTCGTCGAGGGCGTCGACGGTCGCCTCGATGATCGAGACGGCCTCCTCGTAGTCGTCTTCGGTCATGAAGGGCAGGTGGGTGGTCGCGTCGGAGTAGCTGCCCATACCGCCCGTGTTCGGCCCCTCGTCGCCCTCGTAGGCGCGTTTGTGATCTTGCACCGCGGGGGCGGTCCGGAACTCGCCGTTGGCGACGAACGCCTGGACGGTGAACTCCTCGCCGACGAGACGCTCCTCGAGGACGATCCGGTCGTAGTCGGCGTCGCGGATGTACTCCTTGCCCTCCTCGGCCGTGACCTGGTCGCCGATGACCTTCACGCCCTTCCCGCCCGTGAGGCCGGCGGGCTTGATCGCCAGGTCGCCGTCGTACTCGTCGATGAAGTCGCAGGCGGCCTCCATATCGTCGAAGGTCTCGAAGTCCGGACAGCCCGGAATTCCCTCTTCTTCCATGAACCGACGCTGGAACGCCTTGTCCGTCTCGATCCGGGCGTCTGCCTCCTTCGGGCCGAAGGCGTAGATCCCCGCGGCCTCGAGTTCGTCCGCGACGCCGGCCTCGAGGGGCGCTTCGGGGCCGATGACGGCGATCGTCGCGTCGACCGCCTCGGCGTAGTCGACGACGGCCGTCGGGTTCGTCGTCTCGAGCGTCTCGAACTCGGACGCGATCCGTGCGATACCGGGATTTCGGTTGCCCGCACAGGCGTAGAGGTCTGCCTCGCTGTCCTCGAGCGCGCGAGCGATGGCGTGTTCGCGGCCACCGCCGCCGATCAGGAGCACGTGCTCTCGCATGGGAGAACGCGGGACGCACGAACCTGTAAACGTTGCTCTTTGCTCGAGCCAGATGTATGCACGTCCGTGCGCTGTGCGCCTGTTTTGGCAGTGACGTCGTCCTCGCGGGGATCTCCTTTCACGTTCCCCTCTATATTTAGGGTCGTGTAGTAATCCGCTGCGGGACGACCCAACGTGTAGTATGTGCCGGGATCGTTCCGAACTGTACGACAGTCTTGCGAGCGGCCATCGGCGCCGCCTGTTGCTCGCGTTGCTAAAGGAAAGCCCCCGGATCGAACCCGCAAGCGACCCTCGTGTGAACGAGACAGAGCAACTGTCTCATCATCACGTCCACCTGCCGAAACTGGCCGACTACGACCTCATCGAGTGGCATCGCGGGATCTGCTGTGTCGAACGCGGACCGCGGTTCGACGAGGTGCGCCCGCTGCTAGAGCAACTCCCCGACGGGACCGACTCGTCGCCGATGCGCGGCTGATCACGCGTAGAACAGCGGCGGCCGTCGATCCCCGCCGTGCTCCTCGTCGGGGCGGTGGGCCGCGAGTGCTCCCTCGTCTGCGTCGCCGAGTAACTGATCCAGCACGTCGACGGCGGCCTCGCGGTGTAACGGCCGGTTGTCGTTGCCACACTGCTCGTCCATTACACACGCGGGACACCCCCCGACGTTGCCGCAGTCGCAGTCGGCAATGAGATCCCGCGCGCGCTCGGCGACGGCCTCGTAGTTCTCGTAAATCGCCCGCGCGAAGCCGAGGCCGCCCTCGATGCCGTCGTAGATGAACCAGCCGCTCGCGGGCGTGCGCTCGAGTCCCTGGGCGATCTCCCGAACGGTCGCTTCGGCGGCGGCGATGTTTCGCGGGGCGTCGTCGCTCCCCGGCGCGCCGAACGTCGACTCGTTGCGTGCCTCCGCATCCGCATCCGCATCCGTGTTCGTGTTCGTGCCCCCTTCGCGACCGACCGCCCGATCCAGGTGCGAGTCGATCGTCAGCGTCGCCAGCCCACCCAGATCGCGCTTGTCGACCATCAACTCGAGCGGCGCTACGCCGATCGTCGCGTGCTCGGCGGCGTGAAGCCCGCCCGCGTAGCCCAGGTGGGCCGTGTCGGCGAGGCCGTCCTCGAGGTCGGGAACCGAGACGTCACGGTACTTCTCGATGAGGGCGTCCTCCACGTTCTGGGGAACCTCGAGCCAGCAGAGCTGGGTTTCCATCGACAGCGGCGGGTTGTCGGTCGGAATGCCCTGTTCCCGTTTCTTCCCGCCGTGGACGGCCACCTTGTCGTAGGTCCCGTGATAGACCAGCACGCGTCCGCGACCGAAGTGGAGCGTGAACTCGCCGACCTCGCGGGACTCCTCGGAGACGGCATCGAGGACGGTCACGTCCGTCCGCGTGCGCGTGTAGTAGTCCACGTCGGTCGGCCGCAGCGTGACCGACGGCCGCGGCGCGCCGTGTTCGACCGCCGTCACCTCGTACTGCTGGCCCTGGTGGAGCCGAACTGCACCCTCGTGGAAGTCCCGCAACACGCGTTCCTTCGCGAGCGGTTCCATCTCCGGATCGGAGCGCTCGTCGACGCCGTCGGCGAGTCGCACCTCGTACTCCTCGCCCGTCGTCGCGTACAGCGACACGGACCGCTGGGGGCGGGGCGGCCCGACGTAGGAAACACCCGTCTCGAGGTGGCCGCGTAACTGTCCCGCGCGTCGCCACATCTCGACGGCGCGCTCGAGTCGGTCGCGGTCGGCGAACGCTCCGACGTCGGACTCGTCGACCGCGAGTTCGTCGGCCGCACAGCGCAGGTGCTGGGCGAAGACGGCGTCGTTGTCGATATCGACGACGGCGTCCTCGACGTCGTTCTCGAGGAGGTAGTCGGGATCGTTGACGACGTACTGATCTAGCGTGCGGTGTTCGGCGACGAGCACCGAAAGCGCCCGCCGCGAGCCCCGTCCTGCGCGGCCGATCTGCTGCCAGAAGGACTGGCGCTGGCCGGGGTAGCCGAGCTGAACCGTCGCGTCCATCTCGCCGATGTCGATCCCGAGCTCGAGGGCGTTCGTCGAGGCGACGCCGTCGAGCACGCCGGTCTTGAGCTGGTGTTCCGTGCCGTGGCGGTTCGTCCGCGAGTGACCCGCGTGGTACGGTTCGATCGCGCTCCCCCGGTCGGGATTCGCGTAGTAGCGTCGGTTGTCGTGGCGGTGTTTCGACGCTCGCTTGACGGAGAGTTCGGCGAGCTTTCGCGAGGGTGTAAACAGCAGCGTCTGTGCGTCCTGATAGGTGAGATGCGAGAGAATGCGCGGCGCCTCGACGGTGGCCGGAACGCGCTCGAGGGCGACGTCGTCCGCCGGCGCTTTTTCGCTCGTAGCGCCGTCACCGTCCTCGTCGTCGCGCCACTCGTCGCGCTCGTCGTGCGACGGGTCCTCGCGGTCCTTGGGCGGCGGATTCCAGAGCACCAGATCCCGCGGTCCCGTCGGCGAGCCGTCCTCGTCGACCACCGTAACGGGCTCGTCGATCAGCGCGCTCGAGTGGGCGCCGGGGTTGCCGATCGTCGCGCTCGTGAGGACGAACTGCGGGTCGGCGCCGTAGTAGTCGAGCACCCGCTTCAGCCGGCGGACGATCCAGGCGACGTGCATCCCGTGGACGCCGGTGTAGGTGTGTGACTCGTCGATCACGAGGAGGTCACACGCCGAGAGGAAGCGCGCCCAGCGGTCGTGGTCGTGCAGGTAGGTGTTGACGCCCGCGAAGTTGGTGATGATGACGTCGGCCTCCTCGCGGATCCGGCGGCGGTTCTCGCCGCGTTCGGTGTCGCCGTCGTAGACCCGAACCGTGATGTCCAGCCCCAGGTCGTCGTAGAGGTCGTTCAGGCTGCGCTCCTGGTCCCGCGAGAGCGCCTTCGTCGGGTACAGCAGGTACGCCGTCGACGCCGCGTCGCGGGCCCGCGCCTCGAGGTAGTGGCGCGCGATCTGGAGCGCGTAGATCCGCGTCTTCCCCGAGGAGGTGCTCGTCGCGACGCAGACGTTCTCGTCGTCGGCAAGCGCCTCGAGCGCCGCGGCCTGATGGGTGTAGAGGTCGTTCTCGAGCGGTCCCGCGAGTTCGGGGTCCAGTACCTCGGCGCAGGGAACCGTCTCCGCGGATCGACCGGGACGCTCGAGGACGGTAACGTCGTCCTCGTCGCGGTAGCCGGGGAAGGTTTCGACCAGCTCGTCGCCGGTGATCGGGACGTCCGCCTGCGGTTTCGACCGTTGGTCGCTCATTCGTCAGAAGTCACCCAGTCCGGTCTGTTCCGTCTCGTCGGCGTTCGCGCTCCGTTTCGTCGGTCTCTCCGTTTCCCGCGATTCGGCCGGCTCGGATTCGGTCGCCGTCGCGGACGACTGCGTCGAGCGACCGCCGGATCGACTCGAGTCGGTCGTCTTCGAGCCGGCCGCACTCGAGAGCGTCGCAGCGACCCCATCGGCCCGCGGCGCGTCCCGCAGGCGCTCGTAGACGTGCCACAGCGCGCGGCAGTCGTCCTCGCAGTAGGCCTCGTGGCGCTCCCACTCGAGTTCCTCGCCGGTTCGCACGAACCGCTGGTAGGCCGCTGCGGTCTGTGCGCCGTCGAGGCCCGTTCCCGCGCCCTCGTACCCCAGCGCGTCGGCGACGGCCTCGAGCTTGTTCGTCCGGCCGGGCAACAGCGCGTGCTCGTCCGTGGCGGCCCACAGGTAGAGGTCCAGTTTGGGGACCGACTCCCATTCCTCGGCGTAGTAGGGGACGTGCTTCGCGATGAACGAACCGAGATGCCGGTAGTCGAACCCCCAGCCGTTCCACGTCAGCAGCGCGCGGTTCGGGTGGACGCCGAGCAGCCAGTCGCAGAAGGCCTCGAGCACCCGGCCCGGATCGGACGGATCACTGCGCTCGACGAACGCCTGATAGCTGTCGCTCGCGGGATCGTAGACGCCGATCTGCCAGAGGATCGTCGGCGAGAGGCCGTCGGTTTCGATATCGAGACAGAGCGGTGGCGTCGACCAGTCCTCGCCGGGTAGCGAGTCGTCGGTGAGCCGGCGGGGCTCGCCCGTCTCGAGAACCCGCGCGTGCTGGTGCATCCTGCGGGCACCGTCGGGACTCGAGCCGGGGAGGTCGGCAAGCGTCTGCACGGGCGTCTCGAGCAAGTCCGCACGAGTCGTCACGCCGCGGTCGGCAAGTCGCTCGGCCGTCTTCGGCCCGATTCCGTCGACGGCCTCGAGGCCGAAGTCGGTCACCTTGTGGGTCTCGACGCTCGCGACGCCGTCCGCGGTGAGTCGCAGGGTCGCGATCGACCGGGAGTTGCCGTAGCCCTCCGTCGGTCCGGCGCCACGGACGCGGACGGAGACACAGTCCTCGGCCAGGGGTTCGACCCCGCCGATCGCCTCGTGATCGACGCCGCGAATGGCGCCGGTCCCGGACTCGAGGTGCCACACCGCGTCGTAGCCCGCGGGCTCGCTCCCCGTCAGGACGGTCGTGACCGTGCCCGTCGGGAGCGCGTCGGCGAGCACCTCCGCGCCCTCGAGTCGCGTCTCGAGTGCGGTCGGTCGGACGGTCGTGGTCACGTCGTCGCAGACGAGCGCGGCGACGGCGGGTCGGTCGGCGAGCGCGCTCGAGACGGCGGTCGGCGTCGCCTCCAGCGCGCGGAGATTCGGGGTGACGGCGAACTCGAGGGGCTCAGTATCGATACCGCCAGTTTCGTCGGCGCTCGAGTCGGCGATCACCTGCCGATGCAGCGTCCCGTCGCCGGCGGTCTCGAGCGGCGGGTGAAACGCCGGCGCGTCGAACGCGCTCCGCGCTCGAGCGAACGCCTGTGGCTCGCGCTTGGGACCGAGCACCCAGACGGCGTCGGGCTCGAGGGTCCGACCGAGGTCCTCGAGGGTCGCCATCGGTCGATCGGCGACCGCCGACGGCGGGAGGGCGAGCACGGTGGCGCCGGCTCGAGCGGTCATTGGTGGTCGGGAGGCGGGCGGGAAGTAAGAGGGTTTGGACAGCGGAGTGAAAGTGAAGCCGGTTCTGTACTGCGGTGAGGACTGACCTCCATAACAGTTAACCGCTGTCTGCACACATATGTGTGCATGGGCGACACCGAGTACCGGAATATCCGGCTTACCGAAGACGCGTATCAGCGACTGAAGAGTCGCAAACAGGAAGGAGAATCGTTCTCAGATACGGTCGAGCGTATCGCCGGTGAGCGATCGTTGCTCGATCTCGCCGGGATTATTTCTGACGAAGAAGCCGAAGTGATGCGCGAAGCGATTCGCGAACGGAATGAGCGCTCGCGCGACGAACTCGATCGACTTACCGATCGGATGGATCCGTGATTATCGACACAGACGTTCTCATCGATTTGATGCAAGGTAACGATCGAGCGAAGCGAAAAATCGGTGAACTCGAAACCCAGCGCGTTCCGCTTCGAATTTCGGCGGTCTCACAGTTCGAACTCTACCACAGCGTCGAGCGGGTGAACGATCCCAGTGAGCGACGTCGACGCATCGAAAACGTCCTCGAAACGAGGTCCGTATATCCTGCTGACGGCGCAGTGATGAAAAAGGCTGGACGAATCGATGGTCGACTTACGTTGGAGGGACGGGCGATCGGAATCAGTGATACGATCATCGGTGCGACAGCGCTCATTCATGAAGAGCCAGTTCTCACGCGAAACGTCGATCACTTCGAACGAGTCGACGGTCTCGATATCGACTCGTATTGAGACGACGAAACTCAACGCTAAAGGGAACGCACGCGAAACGAGGCCCCAATGCAACAGTACCTCGAGCTAGTCGACGCGGTCCTCTCGGAGGGCACCTACAAGCCCAACCGGACCGGCGTCGACACGATTTCGTCGTTCAGCGAGCACTACGAGGTCGACCTCCAGGAAGGGTATCCGCTGCTGACGACCAAGCGGATGGACGGCTACCGCTGGGACTCGATGCTCCACGAAGTCTGCTGGTATCTCTCCGGCGAGGAGCACATCCGGGACCTCCGCGAGGAGACCAAGATCTGGGACGCCTGGGCCGACGAAGAGGGAAAACTCGACACCGCCTACGGCCGCTTCTGGCGTCGATTCCCCGTCCCGGAGGGAGACGACCAACTCGCGGGCGAGTCCTGGCCCGAGGAGGGCCAGCAGTGGGTTACCGAGGAGGAAGACGGTCGCCGAACCTTCGACCAGCTCCAGTACGTGATCGACACGCTCTCGGACTCGCCGAACTCCCGTCGACTCGTCGTCAACGCCTGGCACCCCGCGAACGCGGCCGTCTCGACGCTGCCGCCTTGCCATTATTCGTTCGTCTTCAACGTTCAGGGCGACCGCCTGAACTGCCATCTCACCCAGCGCTCTGGCGACACGGCCCTCGGCATCCCATTTAACATCGCGGCCTACGCGCTGCTGACGAAGGTGATAGCCCAGCAGACCGGCTTCGAGCCCGGCACGTTCGCCCACACCGTCGTCGACGCCCACGTCTACTGCGGGCGCGGTGCGCGCGGGGAGTGGTACGCGGACAACCTCGAGGCCCTCCAAACCCGCCTCGAGGGGGTCGACGACCGCGAGGACTACCGAGCGGTCCGCGAGTGGCTCGAGTCCGAAGCGCCCGCCGAGGCCGAGGGCGACGAACGGCTCGATCACGTTCCGGGGCTGCTCGAACAGCTCTCCCGCGAGCCCCTCGAGCGACCGACGCTCGAGGTCGCGGACGTCTCGATCGACGACCTGGCCTACGAGGACGTCCAGTTGCGCGACTACGAGTCCCACGACGGAATCGAGTTTTCGGTCGCCGAATGAGCGACATCGACTCCGGTTCCGACCCTGACCCTGACCCGGACTCCGACGCGGGCGCCGCCAACCGCGATGCGAGCGCCGGTCTCGAGTACGAAACCGACCGCGAACTCGTCGGCATCGTCGCCGTCGCCGAAAACGGCGTCATCGGGAAGGACGGCGACATGCCGTGGCACGTCCCCGCGGATCTGCAACACTTCAAGGAAACCACGATGGACCACCCGCTGATCATGGGTCGGGTCACCTACGAGGGAATTCTCGAGACGCTCGGCGAGCCGCTGCCCGGCCGAACGACGGTCGTACTGACGCTGTCTCTTATACACATCTCTAATGGCGCG
>NZ_AOHZ01000004.1 GCF_000337215.1 Natronolimnohabitans innermongolicus JCM 12255
TCAGAGATGTGTATAAGAGACAGGGAGTGATCCGTCCGCGGCCGACGTCGCGAGCGTTCGCCGCGAACTGCCGCACCTGTCGACCGCGACGACAGTGAGTCAGGTCGATCACGTCGTGTACGCTTTTACCAACGTGGGCGTGGTCGGGCGGGTATGCGACCGACACGGACGCGGCAGACGCACAACCGGGGGATGCAGCCGAGCCGTCGGGCCGTTCTCAGCGGACTCGCTACGGGCGGTCTGGGGGTTGCGTTCGGGGCGACCACTGCCGCGACACGGGAAGACGACGCGGACGAGGGGGACGAAACGGACGCAGCGGACGGCGTCAACGGCTACGACCTCGAAGACGCGCAACGAGACGGCTACTGGTACTTTCGGCACAACGTCGAGAGCGTGCTCCTGGGCGGGGCGGGCGTGCAGTTTCCGGATCGCAAGTACGCCGACGACCCCGACCACGAGTCGTTCGCGGAGGCGGTCGACGACCTCGACGCCGAACCGGACGACGAGGAGTTCCCCGTCGAGGGACTCACGTCGCTTACGATCGCGCCGTACGAGACGTCGAATCCGCAGTACGTGACCCGGCCGACGTTCTCTCCCAGACCCGTCCAGGCGACGCTCCGGTGGGACGGTGACGGAGCGACGACGCGGGAGATTACGCCGGCCGGCGCGGCCTGGTTCGTTCACGCGGCGTTTGAACTCGCCCGGGCGTTCGACGACCTCGGCGATCCGTCCACCGAGGTCGACGGCGTCGCGGAGGAGTACTCGGCGCTGTTCGAACTGGCCGGCTGGCGAGGCCTCGAGTACGCGTTCGGCGACGGCGGCGTCTTGCGCGACGAAGCTGACGAGGACGACGAGGGTGTCCTCGCGCTCGCGCGGTCGTACGATCCCGAGGCGGACGAGACGACGTTCGAGGACGAACGCGCGATCGACTACGCGGCGACGGTGTGGTGTCTGTCCACGGTCGCGGATCGAGCGGACGTACACCCTGCCGTCGAAACCGCGGGGATCGACGTCGAGGACGCGACGGACTTGGCCGATTCGACGGCCAGAGCGATCGTCGACGCGTACGACGCGGAAACGATCGCGGACGAAGGGGGAATCGCCAACGTGGGACTCGTCCTCTCCGTGCTCGGACGCTACGGGAGCGTCGGAACGGACGACGCGCTCCCGGACGTCGAACGCTTCGGGACCGATCTCGTCGCGTCCGTCGACGACGCGATCGACGACGACGGACGGATCGCTACCGGGGACGAGGAACACCAGGCGGCGGTTCAGGGTGCCGTCGGACAGGGGTTAGATCTGGCGAACGACGGCCTCGGACTCGGTCTCGACGACGACGGCGTCGACGACGTCCTCTCATCTCTCGTCGACGACTCATGGAGCGACGAGGACGGGACGTTCGACGACGAGCGGGCGAACGAGACGATCGCGACCACGGTCTGGGAGGCCGGCGATATCGTCGGCGGACTGAACGCCGCCCTCAGTCGTCTCGAGGGTGACGAGGTCCGCGACGTCACGGCCGCCTTCATGGATCGTACGGTTCACAACTCGGCCCTGCAACGCGCACAACTCGACGCGGCGGTCGCACCGGACGCTGCCTACTGGCTACCGAGCCCCGCGAACGCCGGCGGCTGGTTCGGGCAGGCGCCGGTGTTCAACGGTGCCGTCGAGTATCGACGAGACGCCGAACTCTGGCAGGTCGTCGATCGGGCGTTTCACGCGAGCGAGGCGCTGTACGCCGCTTGCCAGTTCGGCTGGCTCGCGGCGAACAGCGAGGGTGTGACGGCGCAGTAGTCGCGCGTTCGCCGACACGTCGACCGCTCTGTCTGCGCCACCTGACTCGCGTGGTCGGTCGTCGAAACGATGGTGCAGTGCCCTCTGGCTCTCCAGGGGCCCGCCGCCGGTCGAGACGCGACCCGAGGGGCTTCGATCGCTCGAGTCGATCGCCAAACGCCGGTCACCACCCGGCACGTGGTCGCCGCGACGCAACGCGTGGCCGGAATCGAGCGACGACGGAACCGTCTCGAATCGTACGAGTGTAGCAAAGCGGATTCAACGACATAAAATCCCTAAAACTAATCCTGAAACTATTCCTTCTCGGTTAAATAGACAACTTCGGACACTCTCACACCGTCAGATACGGGACGTATATAAGCTGTACTCCAGAATCTCGGCAGTTTCAAATGTGGTGACTTCGAAGGGGGCACAATGTCAACCGATGAGTTCTCGGACGCCATCCGGGAGTTCGAACACGACGGCGAGACGTATAAGATGGCCGACCTGACGGTCCTCGAGGAACAGGGTCTCTGCGACCTCGACAAGCTGCCGGTGAGCATCCGGATTCTGCTCGAGTCCGTCCTCCGAAACGCCGACGGCGACCAGATCGACGCCGATTCGATCCGCGCCGCGGCCTCCTGGGAGCCCGACGTGCCGGACGCGGAAGTTCCGTTTACGGTTTCGCGGGTCGTCCTGCAGGACCTGACCGGCGTTCCAGCAGTCGTCGACCTCGCGGCACTTCGCTCCGCGGCGGACCGCAAGGGCGTCGACCCGACGGTCGTCGAACCCGAAGTCCCCTGTGACCTCGTGATCGACCACAGCGTGCAGGTCGACCACTTCGGCACCGAGGACGCCTACGAGAAGAACGTCGAGATCGAGTACGAGCGAAACGAGGAGCGCTACCGCGCGATCAAGTGGGCCCAGCAGGCGTTCGACGAGTTCAACGTCGTCCCGCCGGGAACGGGCATCGTCCACCAGGTTAACCTCGAACATCTCGGCCGTGTCGTCCACGAGCGCGAAGTAGATGGTGAGCAGTGGCTCGTCCCCGATACGCTCGTCGGCACCGACAGCCACACCCCGATGATCGGCGGCATCGGTGTCGTCGGCTGGGGTGTCGGTGGTATCGAGGCTGAAGCAGCACTGCTCGGCCAGCCGATCAACATGAGCCTGCCCGAAGTCGTCGGCGTCCGCCTCGAGGGCGACCTGCCCGACGGGGCGACGGCGACGGACCTCGTGCTCCACATCACGGAGAAGCTTCGCGAGGTCGGCGTCGTCGACAAGTTCGTCGAGTTCTACGGCCCCGGCGTCTCCCAGCTCTCCGTGGCCGACCGCGCGACCATCTCGAACATGGCCCCCGAACAGGGTTCGACCATCAGCATGTTCCCCGTCGACGAGAAGACCCTCGAGTACCTCGAACTCACGGGTCGCGACGAAGAACACATCGAACTCATCCGCGAGTACCTCGAGGCCCAAGGCCTCTTCGGCGAGCAGAACCCCGAGTACACGACGGACGTCGAGTTCGACCTCAGCGACGTCGAACCCAGCCTCGCCGGTCACAAGAAGCCCCACCAGCGCATCCCGATGGGCGATCTGGACGAACACTTCCCGACCCTGCTCGAGGAGCAGGGCGTCATCGGCGCGGGCGGCGAGCCCGCAATCGGCGACGGCAGCGGCACGGCCGCGGCCGACGCGACCGACGCCGGACCGGGCCTCCCGCTCGACGAGAAGGTCCCCGTCGAACTCGAGGACGGCACCGAGGTCGAGATCGGCCACGGCGACGTCCTCGTCAGCGCGATCACGTCCTGTACGAACACCTCGAACCCGTCCGTGATGGTCGGCGCCGGGCTCCTCGCGCGTAACGCCGCCGAAGAAGGACTCGAGATCCCCGACTACGTCAAGACGAGTCTCGCACCCGGCAGCCGCGTCGTCACGGAGTACTTAGAGCGTGCGGACCTGCTCGACGATCTCGAGGAACTGGGTTACCACGTCGTCGGCTACGGCTGTACGACCTGTATCGGCAACTCCGGTCCCCTGCCGGAGCCGATCGAGAACGCCATCGACGAACACGACCTCTGGACGACGAGCGTCCTCTCGGGCAACCGCAACTTCGAGGCTCGTATCCACCCGAAGATCAAGGCGAACTACCTCGCCAGCCCGCCGCTGGTCGTCGCTTACGGCCTCGCCGGGAAGATGGACATCGACCTCGAGAACGAACCGCTCGGCACGAACGACGACGGCGAGGAGGTCTACCTCGAGGACATCTGGCCGGACACCGAGGAGATCCGCCAGACGATCCACGAGAGCATCTCCCCCGAGATGTTCGAGGAGAAGTACGCCAGCGTCTACGAGGGCGACGAGCGCTGGGAGGCTCTCGACGCCCCGACCGGCGACGTCTACGACTGGGACGACGAGTCCACCTACATCCGCGAGCCGCCGTTCTTCCAGGACTTCCCGCTCGAGAAGCCCGGCGTCGACAACGTCTCCGACGCCCGCGCGCTGCTCACCCTCGGCGACACGGTCACGACCGACCACATCAGCCCCGCCGGTCTGTTCGGCGAGGACCTGCCGGCCGGCCAGTGGCTCACCGAGCGCGGCGTTGCCCCCCACGAGTTCAACACCTACGGCTCCCGCCGTGGGAACCACGAAGTCATGATGCGCGGCACGTTCGCGAACGTCCGCATCAAAAACGAGTTGCTCGACGGCAAGGAAGGTGGCTACACCATCCACCACCCGACCGACGAGGAGACCACCGTCTTCGAAGCCTCCGAGCGCTACCGCGAGGACGACACGCCGCTGATCGTCATGGCCGGCGACGAACTCGGTACCGGCTCGAGTCGCGACTGGGCCGCGAAGGGAACCGACCTGCTCGGCATCCGCGCGACCATCGGTAAGAGCTACGAGCGCATCTACCGCGACAACCTCATCGGCATGGGCGTCCTGCCCCTGCAGTTCGCCGAGGGTGAGGGCTGGGAAGAGCTCGGCCTCGAGGGCGACGAGCACTTCGAGATTTCCGGCCTCGAGGACGGCCTCGAGCCCAAGGCCGAACTGGACGTCACGGCCGAGAAAGACGACGGCGAGACCGTCGAGTTCACCGTGACCGCACAGGTCGACACCCCGATGGCAGTCGAGTACGTCGAGAACGGCGGCGTGCTCCACCTCGTGCTGCGGCGCCTGCTACAGGAAGAAACGCAGTAGGCCAGCCGGTCGACGCTTCCGACCGATATTTTTCGAGTTGGTGTCTCCGTCGAGCCGTTCACGCTGAGCGACGGCGTTCGTCGCAGTTTCGTACCGGTCCGTTACGCTGAATTTCTACCGGGAGGGGCGCGTACTATATTATCTCTCCAAGCGTTTGTACGAGAGAGGAGCGACCATGAGTACACAATCCACACCCGAAGACGTCTACGGCGCGTCCGTCCTCGAGACGAACTGGCAACTGATCGCGATCGCGGGAGCGATCGTCGCGCTGCTCGGCGTGCTTGCAATCGCGTTCCCGCTCGCCACGGGGCTGTCGGTAACCGTCGCGCTCGGTGTGCTGCTCGTCGTCGGCGGAATCGTCCACGGGGTGACCGCCGTCTCGACCCGCGGCTGGGGCGGGACGATCTGGCAACTCGCACTCGCGGCCGTCGCCGTAATCGCCGGCGTCGCGTTGCTGTCCAACCCCGTCGTTGGCCTCGCGTCGCTCACGCTGCTCGCCATCGGCTACCTGCTCGCAGACGGCGTCATGGAACTCGCCGCGAGCACGCGCATGGAAGGGCGAGGCGAGCGAGCCGCCGTCGCAGTCAGCGGCGTGCTCTCGCTCGTGATCGCCGGGCTTCTCTGGGCCGGCTTCCCCGCCGATGCGACGTGGGCTATCGGGCTACTCGTCGGTGTGAGCCTCCTCGTGACCGGCGTCTCGATGCTGACCGTCTCGATGTCGGGGCGCAAAACCAAGCGAAGCCTCGAGGCGGGGATGGCCGACTCACGGAAGGCCTGACCCCGGGCGTACCGTTCGCGGACCTCGCGTTTTTACGATCGACGAACCTACGGACAGGCATGACCACGCCCACCGAGCGCAATCGGCTCGAGGAAGAGGAGAGTCCGTATCTGCGCCAGCACGCGGACAACCCCGTCAACTGGCAGCCGTGGGACGAACAGGCCCTCGAGACGGCCCGGGAACACGACGTGCCGATTTTCCTCTCGATCGGCTACTCGGCGTGTCACTGGTGTCACGTCATGGAGGAGGAGAGCTTCGCCGACGAGGCGGTCGCCGACGTCCTGAACGAGCACTTCGTCCCGATCAAGGTCGACCGCGAGGAGCGCCCCGACGTCGATAGCATCTACATGACCGTCTGCCAGCTCGTCTCCGGCCGGGGCGGCTGGCCGCTGTCGGCCTGGCTCACGCCGGAGGGCAAGCCCTTCTTCGTCGGGACCTACTTCCCGAAGGAGGAAAAACGCGGCCAGCCCGGATTTCTCGACCTCTGTCGGCGGATCAGCGACTCCTGGTCGAGCCCCGAAGACCGTCCGGAGATGGAAAACCGCGCCGAGCAGTGGACCGACGCCGCGAAGGATCGCCTCGAGGAGACGCCCGACTCCGTCGCCGGCGCGGAGCCCCCGACCAGCGAGGTTCTGACGGCCGCGGCCGACGCGGCGGTTCGCAGCGCCGACCACCAGCACGGCGGCTTCGGCTCCGGCGGGCCGAAGTTCCCCCAGCCCTCCCGGCTCAGGGTGCTCGCCCGCGCGTACGATCGTACGGGAGAGGGTGAGTACCGCGCGGTCCTCGAGGAATCGCTCGACGCGATGGCCGCGGGCGGGCTCTACGACCACGTCGGCGGCGGCTTCCACCGGTACTGCGTCGACGCCGACTGGACGGTGCCCCACTTCGAGAAGATGCTCTACGACAACGCCGAGATCCCGCGGGCGTTCCTCGCCGGCTACCAGCTGACCGGCGACGAGCGCTACGCCGAGGTCGTCGCGGAGACCCTCGAGTTCGTGGACCGCGAGCTCACGCACGAGGGGGGCGGCTTCTTCAGCACGCTCGACGCCCAGAGCGAGGACCCCGAGACGGGCGAGCGCGAGGAGGGCGCGTTCTTCGTCTGGACGCCCGACGAGATCCGCGATATTCTCGACGACGAAACCACCGCGGAGCTCTTCTGCGAGCGCTACGACGTCACCGAGTCGGGCAACTTCGAAGGGCAGAATCAACCAAACCGCGTGCGCTCGATCGACTCGCTGGCCGAGGCGTACGACCTCGCCGAAGACGAACTCCGGGAGCGACTCGAGGACGCCCGCGAGCAGGTCTTCGAGGCCCGCGAGGAACGGCCGCGCCCGAACCGCGACGAGAAGGTGCTGGCGAGCTGGAACGGTCTCATGATCGCGACCTGCGCGGAGGCCGCGCTCGTCCTCGGCGAGGACGCGTACGCCGAGATGGGCGTCGACGCCCTCGAGTTCGTTCGAGACCGGCTCTGGGACGCCGACGAAGGGAGACTCCGCCGTCGGTACAAGGACGGGGACGTCGCCATTCAGGGCTATCTCGAGGACTACGCCTTCCTCGCTCGCGGCGCGCTCGGGTGTTACGAGGCGACCGGCGACGTCGACCACCTCGCGTTCGCGCTGGAACTCGCCCGATCGATCGAGGCCGAGTTCTGGGACGCCGACGCCGGCACGCTCTACTTCACCCCCGAGAGCGGCGAGTCGCTCGTCACGCGGCCACAGGAACTCGACGACCAGTCGACGCCCTCGGCGACCGGGGTCGCCGTCGAGACGCTGCTCGCGCTGGACGGATTCGCGGATGACGACCTCGAGTCGATCGCGGTCGGCGTTCTCCGGACCCACGCGAACGAGATTCAGACCAACGCGCTCCAGCACGCCTCGCTCTGTCTCGCCGCCGACCGCCTCGAGGCGGGGGCGCTCGAGATCACCGTCGCGGCCGACGAACTCCCCGACGAGTGGCGCGACCGCGTCGCCGACGCGTACCGCCCCGACCGATTGATCGCGCGTCGACCGCCGACCGAGGACGGCCTCGAGGAGTGGCTCGAGGCGCTGAATCTCGCCGAGCCACCGGCGATCTGGGCCGGCCGCGAAGCCCGGGACGGCGAGCCGACGCTGTACGTCTGCCGAAACCGGACGTGTTCGCCGCCGACGCACGACGTCGAGGACGCACTCGAGTGGCTAGGCGAGAACGCATCGGAAGCGGTCTCGGATCTCGGCGACCGATCGCCTGACGGACCGGAGAGTCCGTTTTGATGAACGCGACGGACGTTCTACAGGCGACGCAGGCCGAGTGCCCCGCGGCGTGACCCCGAGGTAATTCACGGGCCGTCCAGTTCGCGGTCGGTTACCGGCGACGACGCGTGCGAGCGCCGGAACGACTCTGGTTCGCTCAATTCTATCCACCGCACGAGCGTATTTCCGGACGTTCGTTCGTCTCTCGCACCGCTGTGGTAACAAATGTCACTGTTTTGCCGGTCGAGATAGTAGCGGTTTTGTATGTTCACGAATTTTCACCGGTAACGGCACTCGGAGAGCCAACTTACGACTGCTATGAAAGGCGAATACGATCTGATTATCGTCGGCGGCGGCATCAGTGGGGCATCGTTACTCTATACGGTCGCGAACTACACGGACGTCGAGTCCATCGCGCTCGTCGAGAAAGAAGACGAGATCGCCGCGATCAACTCCCATCACACGAACAACTCGCAGACGCTTCACTTCGGTGATATCGAGACCAACTACACCCTCGAGAAGGCCGAGACGGTCAAGCGGGGGGCCGAAATGGTCGCGGGCTACCTCGAGGCGAACGATCCTGACCGGGAGATCCACAGCAAGCGCAGCAAGATGGTGCTCGCGGTCGGCGACGACGAGGTCGCGGAACTCGAACACCGCTACCACGAGGCGGGCTTTGGCGACCTCTTCCCGAAACTCGAGGCGATCGGACGCGACGAGATCGCGGAGATCGAGCCGATGGTCGTCGAGGGTCGAGACCCGAGCAAGGAGATGCTGGCGTTGCAGACGCCCGACGGCTACACGGTCGACTACGGGGAGGTCGCACAGTCGTTCGTCGACGAGGTTCGCGACCTCGACCGCGTCGACGTCTACACGGGTACGGCCGTCGAATCGATCAACGAGACCGAAGACGAGTTCCTGGTCGAGACGGAGGCGGGCTGGTTCTCCGCGGAGACGACCGTCGTCGCCGCCGGCTCTCACAGCCTCCAGATCGCCAAGACGATGGGCTACGGCGAGCACAAGTCGCTGCTGCCGGTCGCCGGGAGCTTCTTCGAGGCGAACGAGGGCCTGTTGAACGGCAAGGTCTACACCCTCCAGATGAAGAAGCTGCCCTTCGCCGCGGTCCACGGCGACGCGGAGGTCCACGACGGTAACCTCACGCGATTCGGCCCGACCGCCAAGGTCGTCCCGGCCCTCGAGCGCGGCCGCCTCTCGACGGTGCCCGACTTCTTCGACGTCTTCGGTCTGAACCCCGATTCGTTCCTGAGCTACGGAAACATCCTCGCCGACCGCATTCTGCTTCCCTACGTCCTCAAGAACCTCGTCTACGACGTACCCGCCGTCGGCAAGCGAGCCTTCCTCCCGCACGTCCAGAAGGTCGTTCCGACCGTCGAACTCGAGGACATCGAACGAGCCAAGGGCTACGGCGGCGTCCGACCGCAGATCGTCGACACGAAAAACCGCTCGCTCGACATGGGCGAGGCCAAGATCACCGGCGACAACATCATCTTCAACGTCACGCCCTCGCCCGGCGCCTCGACCTGCCTGCAAAACGCCCTGCGCGACACCCAGCAGGTCCTCGAGTTCCTCGAGGGCGACTACGAGTTCGACGAAGCGGGATTCGAGGCGGCGACGATCGAGAACTTCCCGCGCGAAGACGACGGCGAAGTCGATCCGGAACCCGTGCCGGCGGACGACGACTGATCGGCTCGCGGGCTCGAACCTATAGTAGTCAGTGAAACGAGTTACACACCGATCGCAACGCCGTCCTGCGATCGGGTGTGCATTGACTTTCACTGACTACTATAGTACCCTCCCAAGCGTCGACTGATGGGGCGAATCGGACCACACCGCATGATTCGCCCCATCAGTTCAGGCTTGGGAAGCCACTAGNCTATAGTACCCTCCCAAGCGTCGACTGATGGGGCGAATCGGACCACACCGCATGATTCGCCCCATCAGTTCAGGCTTGGGAAGCCACTAGTCGGTTTTCATCACGAAATCGATTGGTAGAAGCCGTCCCGGTCGGTTACCGCTCCGCTCTGGTTTTCGAAAGCGATCGTGACGGTGGCGTTCAGCACAGGTGGAAAACTGTGCGATCACCGCGAGCGACCGAAGGGAGCGAGCGGGCCGACGACCGACCCGCAGGGGAGGGAGGAGTGCTTTTCATCGAAGTTTTGCCGAGGGCGCGACTCCGTCGCGCCCGCAGCGCAAAAGTTCGGTCTGCATTTGTAGTGGCCGAAGAGGACATCCGGCAACTCTATTGACAATTGCTAGCCACCGTCGAAAACCGTGACTTCCTGCCGACGGCCGCTACAGCTCCGCCTCGAGCTGCTCGGCCAGCCAGACGGCCGGCGGCAGGTCCTCGGACTCGACGAACCGCGTCACTTCGTTCCCGCCGTCGTCCTCGACGACGACCGTCGGAATGTACTCGATACCGTACTCGTCGACGCCGGGACCCTGCTTGTCCTCGTCGACGGCGATCTCCTCGATGCGTTCGTCGGGGACGTCGGCCGCCTCGAGGGCGGCGCCGAGATCCGGCAGGAGCTTCCGGCAGTCCTTACACCAGTCGCCGCCCCAGATCTTGTACACCAGGTCGTCGTTGTGCGCTTCGAGCGTGTCGACCGCGTCCTCGTAGGAGGCCGCGTCCCACGTCGGATTCGGCTGCATGGTCTCGAGACTCATACCGGCCGGTAGCGCGTCCGCGGGCTTAACGACGGCGCTTCCGACGGCGGCCGCTCGCCGAAGCAACTTTTACACTAAGCGTAAAAGCTATATCTATGGTATTCGACCCCATGATCGACGGCGGACACGAGCAGGTATCGTACTTTTCGGATACCGAGACGGGGTTACGGGCGATCGTGGCCGTTCACGACACGACGCTTGGGCCGGGGCTGGGCGGGACGCGAATCCTCGATTACGACACAGAAGAGCGGGCCCTCGAGGACGTTTTGCGTCTCTCGAAGGCGATGACATATAAAGCGGCCGCGGCGGATCTGGATCTCGGGGGCGGAAAGGCGGTCATCGTCGGCGATCCGGACGAGATCACGGACGAGGCGCTGTTCGAGGCCTACGGCCGCGCGGTCGACTGCCTCGCCGGCCGCTACATCACGTCGGTCGACGTCAACTCCGGCGTCGACGACATGGACGTCGTCGCTCGGACGACGGATCACGTCGTCGGGACGAGCGACGGCCTGGGCGATCCGTCGCCGATCACGGCCCACGGCGTCTTTCACGGGATTCGTGCCTGCCTCGAGGCCGTCTACGGCACCGAGACGGTGGCCGACCGCGAGATCGTCGTCCAGGGGCTGGGGAAGGTCGGTCGGACGCTCGCGGCGGATCTCGCGGCTCGGGGCGCAGACGTGGCCGTCAGCGACGTCGACGAGGCCGCGGTTGCGGCGTTCGCGGACGAGCACGACGCCGAGACGGTCCCGCCCGAGGCGGTCTACGACCGTGACTGCGACGTCTTCGCCCCCTGTGCGGTCGGCGGCGTCGTCAACGACGAGACGGTCGACCGGCTCGAGTGCGATATCGTCGCCGGCGCGGCGAACAACGTCCTCGCGGAGCGTCGCCACGCGACGGCGCTGCGCGAGCGAGGCATCCTCTACGCGCCCGGCTACGTGATCAACGCCGGCGGCCTGATCACGGTCGCCGCGGAGCACTTCGGGGGCGCTCGAGAGGACGCCTACGAAGACGCCGCCGCCATCGGCGACCGCTTACTCGGGTTGATCGAGCGGGCCGACGAACGGGGAACGACGGTGCTCGAGGCGGCCGACGCGTACGCCGAGGAGCGACTCGAGGGCGCCGAATCGACGACGCTCGCGCAGCCGTGATCGAACACCGCGGGCGTACCGACGGCCGGCCGCCGCGTCAGACACACCGGCACGTCCTGCCCGCGTCCAGTAGGGGTTTATGCCTCGACTCCCAACTCGGGTGTAATGAAAGGCAGCATCCTGGACACCATCGGCTCGCCGCTCGTCCAGGTCGATTCGCCGGAGGGAGCGACCGTCGCCGCGAAGGTCGAATCCTTCAACCCCGGCGGATCGGCGAAGGACCGGCCAGCCCTGCAGATGATTCGGGCGGCCGAGCGCGAGGGCGCGATCGAACCCGGCGATTCGCTCGTCGAACCGACCAGCGGAAACACCGGCATCGGGCTCGCGCTGGTCTGTGCGGCCCGAGACTACGATCTGACGATCGTCATGCCCGCCGACAAGTCCGAGGAACGCCAGCAGATCATGGCCGCCTACGGCGCCGACCTCGAGCTCGTCGAGGGCAACATGGAGACGGCCCGCGAGCGCGCCGACGAACTCGAGGCGGAAGGCGCGATCCAGCTCGGCCAGTTCGAGAATCCCGCGAATCCGGAAGCCCATTACAAGACCACCGGCGAGGAGATCGTCGAGCAGGTCGGCGACCGCGAGATCGACGCCTTCGTCGCCGGCGTCGGCACCGGCGGCACGATCTCCGGGACCGCCCGTCGGCTCCGCGAGGAGTTCCCCGAGATGGACGTCATCGCGGTCGAACCGGAGCGAAACGCCGTCCTCTCGACCGGCGAGGCCGGCGACGACGACTTTCAGGGAATGGGTCCCGGCTTCGTCAGCGACAACCTCGACCGCGACCTGATCGACCGCGTCGAAACCGTCCGACTCGAGGACGCCGAAGACGAGTGTCGACGCCTCGCCCGCGAGGAGGGCGTCCTCGTCGGCCAGTCGAGCGGCGCGACGAGTCTGGTCTCCCAGCGAATCGCCGACGAAATCGCCGATCCGGACCTCGAGTGCCCCGACCCCCCGAGCGGAGTCGCCGACGACGCGGCCACGCCCGAGGCCGACGGCGGCGACGGACGGGTCGACGACTGCCCGCTCGTCGTGACGGTCTTCTGGGACAGCGGCGAGCGGTACATGTCGACTGGGCTGTTCGACTGACGACCGACGCGAGCGAAGCGAAAATCGTTCTTTCACCTTGGCAAATCCCTTTTAGGTTACCGCGTCTCTGCCCGGATGATGACGAAGCGATCCCGACGAACGGTCCTGTGCGGTAGCGCTGGCCTGTTAGCCCTCTCCGCCGGCTGTCTCAGTGACGCCGGCCTCTCCGACGACGGCAACGGCGACGAGAACGATCCCGGCGCCGGCGGAAACGGCGACGAGAACGACGATCCGGAGGAGAGTACGGGCAAGACGTCCATCGACGACGTCGCGTTCGGCTTCACCGCCGGCCCCGGCGCCGCCCCATCCGGAACGCTCTTCGCCAGCGACGGCGTCGCGACGAGCTGGCTCGAGGCACACGGTCTCGAGGATGATCAGCTCACCGAGTTCGTCGCCGAAACCGACTTCGAGAACGCCGCCGTCGTCGCCCTCGAGGCCGACGCGCCGACACCCTGTCACGAACTCGCACTCGAGACGACCGACCTCGAGGGAGCGGACGAGGACGCCGCCCTCGAGATCACCGCCGAAGTGCGAGCGGACGATGCTGACGACGCGATGGGCTGTGCCCAGGTCGAGAGCGTCGTCGGTCGTCTGGTTCGCGCGCCGATCGACGCCGACGCGACCGTGTCAGTGACGATCACGGACCGCGACGGCGACGAACGCGCGTTCGAAATCGACGGCGCAGCGGACGGTTCGTTCGACGTCACCGAGACGATCGACGCCGCTCAGTTCGAGTACGGAACGGTCCCGACCGAGCCCGACGGCGCCCTCCTGTCCGCGGCCGACCGCACGCTCGAGTGGCTCGGCGATCGAGACCTCGACGACGAGTACGCCGACTTCGTCGACGCGACCGACTTCGAAAGCGCCGACGTCGTCGCCCTCGAGGCCGACGCGCCGACGCGCTGTTACGAGCTGGTCCTCGAAGCTGCCTCGCTCGACGGACGCGGCGCGCTCGACCTCGAGGCGGCGGTCAGCGACGAGTCGACCGAGGACGAACTGTGCGGCGAAGCCGAACAAACCGTCGGTCTCCTCGTTCGCACGCCGGTCGCGAGTGACTCCGTCTCGGCGACGCTCACCGACCGCGACGGCGACGACCACTCGATCGAGCTGTCGGCCGACGACGCGACGGACGCCTGACCCCGGCGCCGTCGCTCGCTCGCCGTCCGCCCACCCTGCACAATCGACCCGTCCACGCGACCTATAGCAGCCACTGAACGTTACTGCACACCTGATCGCAGTACAGCGTTGCGATCTGTGTGTACATCGTTTCAGCGGCTACTATACCGCGTGCGGAACCGCGACGCTCCTGTCCTGCGTTTTCGCCGCCCGTTTCAGGCGCTCCCCACTCCGTTTCGGTCCAAAACTGACTCGAGCGCCGGTACGGAGTTCCGGCCGACGGTACAGCCGCCCGCTACGGAAGGCGACCGTACAGGATCGAGGTCAGGACAGGGTCGGAGTCGGGTCTAGAACAGGGACAGGAACAGAATCAGATCAGGGCGTGTGCTCGGCTTCCGTCAGCCGGACGACGAGCGTCTCCTCGACGTCCCGCAGGTCGTACGTCGGGAGTTCGCCGCCGGTGCGTCTGACGTACAGCGGTTCGACGAGGCGCCACGACGGCCCCGACGCGCCGGCGGCCGCCGACTCGCTCGAGTTGGCGTCGCTGGCCGAATCGGTTCCCGTCTCGTCCGTCGGCACCGTCCCGTCGGAGTCTCCGGCGTCGTTCGTAGCGGCCGTCGCGTCCGGTTTCGCATCGCTCGAGTCCCCGGCTTCGCCGTCGACTCGCTCGAGGCCGTAGATCTTGCAGAACTCGTCGGTCTCTGCGGGTTCGACGTTGCCGTTTCGAAGGTCGGTCGCGAGCGACCGCGAGAGCCACTCCTCGTCGCTGACGCTCGGTTCCTGAACGAGCGCCTCGTCGACGAAGCGAGTGAGATACCAGTTCAGGTCGTTCAGCAGCGAGACGGCGGCGCCGACGCTGACCGTGCGGAGCGCGATCGAATTCTCGAAGGGACGGCGCAGGTCGTACGTCGCCAGAGCCTCGCGGGAGGTCTCCCGGGAGAGGAGTTCGTACTGGAGGACGGTGTCGGGGTTCCCGACGAGACAGACGCGCGTCACTGGTCCACCTTCGGTGCGTCGCCGTAATGTGGGTTTCGCTCCCACGTTCGAGCGACCGATACAGCCGAACGGAACCGCACATACGAGAGCGGGTCTCGGACAGAAGGCGGGGTCTCGGACAGAAGGCGGGGTCTCGGACAGAAGGCGAGTGGAACCGCTCGCGACGATGGGCGTGCTAGCGCTTACTCGCACTGTGCGAATCGTTCTATTTCGCTCGTATCGAGGTTACTCACCGGGACGTCCTGGCCGATCGTGAACTCCGACGACGTCCCGCAGTCGTAACACTCGATGACGATCTCAGTTCCGTGCGCGAGGATTCCGACGCCGCTGTCACCCGTACAGTCCGGACAGGTGAGCCACGCCTGAAACTGATGGTCGATTTCGTCCATTAGCAGTTCCCATTATCTCGATCAGGACCGGAATAAGCGGGCGTTGACTCGTAAAACCGTTTTTGTAGGCAGTGGCGTCATTCAAAATCATTGATAGATGATAGCAACACCCGGCGGAGAACCTTCTCGTTTCCTCTCCGGATTCGATCCGAGAGAGCCTGACGGGTAATCTCGAGTTCGGTCGCCAGTTCGTCGAGGTCCGCTTCGCTCGGCGTTTCGAAGTAGCCGCGCTGAAGCGCCAGAACGAGCGCCTCTCGCTGTTCGTCCGAGAGGCCGAACCGATGGCCCCGTTCGGACTCTTCGGTGAGCGTGTACGTCCGTTCGACGTGGACGGTGATGTCGTGCTCGGTCAAGTAGTTGTAGAGTTGGGTGAGCTTCTCGTGGTCGCTGAATCGCAGTCGGAACACCCAGTTCCCGTTCGCCTGTCCCTCGAGGACCGTCGCTTCGGTTGCCGCGAGGCCGGCCATGAGGTCGTCGTCGTGGTCGGCCCACTTGATTCGATAGAGACCGCTCTCCCCGATTCTATCGATGGCGAACAGTTCCTCGACGAACGGGCTCTCGCGAACGGTCGCTTCAAACGACTGGAGGTCGTCGCCCGTCGCCCAGACGAACGGCATGACGTCGGTTTCCGTCGGGACGATGCGCTCGAGTTCGAGGACGACGCCGGGCGTCCCGGAGAGTGCCTGCCCGAGGACGAACTCGTCGGGTTCGATCGAGAATTCCAGAATAACGCTCATACGACGTTCAGTCGCGCCAGCACCGTAGCCGTTGTCGTTCGGTGGCGAGACTCGGAGGCTCGACCGACGACCTACGGATCGACCAGTTCCGCGTTTCGCGCCGCCTCCTCGGCCCGCTCGAACAGATCGTCGGGCTCGGCCTCGAGCAGCGGCTCGAGACGGGCGTTGGTCTCGACGCGGTCGGGCGCGACGCGGTTGCAGCCGGCGTTGATCGTCGAGTCGGTGTAGGTGTCGATCTCGCGGGCTTTTGCGACGATATCCTGTTTGTCCCAGGTGAGTAGCGGACGGTGGATCGGCAAGCGGGTGGCGCGGCTGGTGACGCCGAGGTTGCGGACGGTCTGGCTCGATTTCTGGCCGACGGCCTCGCCGGTGACGATTCCGTTGGCGTCGACGCGCTCGGCCAGCGTCTCGGCGGCCCGGTAGAAAAAGCGACGCAGCGAGAGCATCCGCCCCTCCTCCATCTCGCTGACGAGCAAATCGACCGTCTCGCCGCCGGGGATTCTGTACACCTGCAGGTCGAAGTTCGGCGCGTACCGCGAGAGCTTCCGTACGGTCTCCATCGCGCGCGCCTCGTGGTCGATCCCGCCGTAGGCCCCGAGGTCGACGTACGCCGGCACGATGGGGGCGCCGCGTTTCATCATCTCGTAGGCCGCAACCGGCGAGTCGATGCCGCCGCTGACCAGCGCGATCACCGGTTCCTGCGCGCCGAGGGGCAGGCCGCCGGGACCGGACAGTTTCTCGAGGTAGAGGAACGCGCTGTCTTCGCGAATCTCGACGCCGAACGTGATATCGGGGTCGTCGAGGTCGACTTCGGGTTCGAACTCGTCCTCGACGGCCTCCCAGATGGCGGTGCCGCCTTCGCGGGCCAGGTCGTCGCTGTCGTAGGGAAGGTTCTTGTCGGCCCGCCGCGCGTCGACGGCGAACGCGCCGCCCGTATAGCGTTCGCGGGCGATTTCCGCGAGCGCGTCGACGATCTGTTCTTTCTCGGTGCTGACGGTCAGACACGGACTCGCGGAGACGACGCCGAAGGCGTCGCTCGCGGCCGCGGTGGCGTCGGCGACGGCGTCCTCGGTCGTGTGAATCAGCGGCCGGTTCCACCGCTGTTCGACGTCGCCGGGGATGTCACGGTCCGCGAGGAGGGCCTCGAGATTCTCGACGAGGATCCCCTCCATGTACCGCTTGACGGTGTTGCTCTTGGTGTTGACGTCCCCGTGACGGACGAGGACGGTATCGGCTCCCGGAGGGTGCATGACGGGGACTAGATCAGCGCGGCTATAAGGGGATTGCGAGGGCGCCCTCGAGCGGGCGGCGTGTGCTCAGCGTTCGGGTCTCGGTTTCAGTCTGAGCCCGATCGGACCGATTCGCTGATCGTCGGGCTTACGCGACCGGTGTGAACGTAGATGCCGACGACGAGGACGGCGCCGGCGACCATCGGGACGACCGCGCTGGCGCCGTAGACGAACTCGAATCCGACCGCGTCGGCTTCGACCAGCGGCAGGGAGAGCAACGGACCGAGACCCCCGCCGATATCGCCGAAGACGTTGTTCGTCCCCATCGCCCGGCCGACGCGCTCTTCCGGCGTGAGATCTGCGAGCA
>NZ_AOHZ01000005.1 GCF_000337215.1 Natronolimnohabitans innermongolicus JCM 12255
GCGAGGACGACGAAGCCGACGCAGGAGGTCGTCAGGAAGCCGAGCATGATCGGGACGCGAGCGCCGACGGCGTCGGAGATGTAGCCGCCAGCGAGGGTAAACACCGCGCCCGAGAGCACGGTCAGCCCCATCAACATCCCCGAGGAGCCCTGCGCGTCGAGGCCGAAGATCGAGATCGCGCGGGCGTCGAGGAGGAGCACCAGCGTCGAAAACAGCACGCCGATGTAGGCGAAGTAGAGCCCGAAGTTGACGAAGCCGATCGTCAGCGCCGGCAGGCTGCGGTCGATATCCCAGGGCTTGACGGACGTCTGTTCGCCCTCGACATGGGTCTCGGGAACGATCACGTAGGCGATGACGCTCGCGAGCCCGGCGAAGGCGGCCGCGAGGACGAACGCCTCGACGTTCCCCCAGAGGTCGCTGACGATCCCGCCCAGCACGAGCCCCGCCGGGAAGCCGAAGGTGATCCCCGCGCGGACAATTCCCATGCTCGTCCCCCTCGAGTCGGCCTCGCTGACGTCCGCCGTGATCGTGTAGGCGGTCGCGAAGACGAGCGCGCTGCCGATCCCCCAGAGGACGCGGGCGATCATAAACCAGAGTTCCGGCATCGGGGAGACGATCGCGACGACGTACATGAACGTCGCGACGCCCTCGATCGCCAGCCCGGCCACGAACGGCGTTCGGGTGCCGATCCGGTCGACGAGGATGCCCGCGGGCGCGTTCGCGACGAGTCGCGTAAAGCGGTTGGCGCTCAGGATGAGCCCGACCATGAACGCCGAGATGCCGAGCACCTCGCCCAGGTTGGGCAGGATCGGGAAGATGACGCCGCCGCCGAAGCCGACGAAGAAGGTACTGGCGACGACGGCGAGGACGATCCGGTTCGACTCGGCGGAGGGAAGACTCACTGGCGATCGCTCTCGAGTGCGTTCGATTCGGACTGCGCTACCGTTCTAGGACAGTGCTGTGGCTAAAGGGTCTGTCGGAAGCGGTGGCGTGTTCCGTCGAAAACGGCGTCGATGCCCCGTCTCCCTCGAGTCGGTGAATCTATAGTAGTTACTGAAAGTCAGTTCACACCCGATCGACGGACAGCGTCGCAATCGGTGCGTAAACCGTTTCAGTGGCTCTATAGTGAACCAACCCCGAACAGTAGCTGTTAGCGAGTCTCGAGGTCGTCGACGGTCGCCTCGGGCGCCCGTTTCCGCTCGTCGTCTCCCGAACGACTGCCCGTCCCCGACGCGGGCGAGTAGCAACGCCTTTTTGCCCGTCCTGCGATGAGCCATGGTATGAGCGAACGCGAGGTGCTCGAGTTGCTTCGTGAGAACGCGCGTTACTCCACCGCGGATATCGCGCGAATGACCGACCTCGAGGAAGACGAGGTCGAAGCAGCCATCGAGGAACTCGAGGCGGCAGGCGTGGTCCGTGGCTACCAGGCGGTCGTCGACTGGGACAAGCTGGAAGACGAGCGCGTCCGCGCCGAAGTCGAGTTGAACGTCCGCCTCGACCGCGAGACGGGCTACGACGACATCGCCGAGCGCCTCGCACGGTTCCCGCAGGTCACGGCCCTGCGGCTGGTCAGCGGCGACTACGACTTCGACATGGAGGTCGAGGGCGACTCCATCCGCGAAGTGTCGCAGTTCATCAGCGAGAAGGTCGCACCCGTCCCCGAGATCACCCAGACGGTCACCCACTACGTGATGACCTCCTACAAGGAAAACGGGATCGAACTCGGTGACGGAGAGGACGACGAACGGCTCTCGGTCTCACCGTAACCATGACGTTCGACCTCTCAGAACGCGTCCAGACCGTTCCGCCGTCCGGCATTCGACGCTTCTTCGAGATTGCCGAGGAGCGCGACGACGTGATCTCGCTTGGCGTCGGCGAACCCGACTTCGCCACGCCGTGGGCGGCCCGCGACGCGGCCATCACGTCGCTCGAGCAGGGCAGAACCTCCTACACGGCGAATCGCGGCAAGCGCGAGCTCCGCGAGGCGATCGCCGACTACGTCGCCGATCGGTTCGGTCTGGGCTACGACCCCGACGAGGAGATCATCGTCACCGCCGGCGCCAGCGAGGCCGTCGATCTGGCCTTCCGCGCGTTCGTCGACCCCGGCGACACGGTCGCCATCGCCCAGCCGTCGTACATCTCCTACGAACCCGGCGTCATCTTCGCCGGCGGCGAGGTGCGTTCCGTCCCGACGAAAGAGGAAGACGACTTCCGACTCACCGTCGAGGGCCTCGAGGAAGCGGGCGCCGACGAGGCGGATATGCTCGTCCTCTGTTACCCGAACAATCCGACGGGCGCGATCATGACCGCCGACGACCTCGAGCCGATCGCCGAGTTCGCCCGCGAGCACGACCTGACGGTCCTCTCGGACGAGATCTACGCCGAATTGACCTACGACGGACACGAGCACACCTCCATCGCCTCTTTCGAGGGGATGCGCGAGCGCACCATCGTCTTCAACGGCTTCTCGAAGGCCCACGCGATGACCGGGCTGCGACTGGGCTACGCGCTCGGTCCCGCCGAGGCGATCCACGCGATGAACAAGATCCACCAGTACACGATGCTCTCGGCGCCGACGACGGCCCAACACGCCGCCCTCGAGGCGCTCGACTCGTGTGAGAACGACGTCCGGGAGATGGTGAACCAGTACGACCGACGCCGCCAGTTCGTCCTCTCGCGCTTTCGCGAGATCGGCATGGACGTCTTCGAGGCCAAGGGCGCGTTCTACTGTTTCCCCGAGGTTCCCGAGGGCTTTACCGCCGAGGAGTTCGCCGAAGCGGTGTTGCACGAACAGGGCGTCGCGGTCGTCCCCGGCGACGTCTTCGGCGCCGGCGGCGAGGGTCACCTGCGGATCTCCTACGCGACCGGTCTCGAGGACCTCCGCGAGGCGCTCGCCCGGATCGAAGCGTTCGTCGAAGAGCACGCGTAAATCCGGCCTGATATCGGATCGAGTCCGGTCTGAATCCGGCCGACAGTCCGATCGTACACCGTCCACCGACGGTCGTCGAGCGCTCCAACGCGATCGCGGCCGGCCGTCGGCAGTTTGATGCCCCGCCCGTGTGAGAGATACCACTATGTCTCCCGAGATGCCCCAAGGATTCTCGGACCTCGTCGGACTGGAATTTACCGATATCGGCCCCGGCTACAGTCGGGGCACCGTCGACGTCACCGACGAACTGAAGAATCCGACCGGCGTCGTCCACGGCGCGGTCCTCTACACGATGGCCGATACTGGCATGGCGGCCGCCTTGCAGTCCGAACTCGCCGAAGACGAACGCTGCGCGACGATCGAACTCAAGATCAACTACCTTCGGGCCGTCCGCGACGGCACCGTGACCTGCGAGACCGAACTCCTCCACCGGGGCCGGTCGACCGCCTACCTCGAGGCAACTCTTGAAAACGACGGCGAGACGGTCGCTCGAGCGACGGGGTCGTTCTCGATTCTCGGAGCGTAACCGTTCGATCGCTGGCGGCGGCTGGCCGCGAGCCGACCGTGAACTGACCACGAACCGCCCGCCACCTCACTGCGAAGTGTTTTCCCGATCGGTCCCGGTGACGTTCCCATGGTCGACTACCGTCCCATCCCGGACGAACGGGACGTCTTTCACGAGTATCGCAGCTACGCGTTCCGCCCCGAGGGTGGGGTTCCGACGTACGATCCCGACGAGCACGAGGCGCCGCGGGATACGATGGGATCCCGTCGGGGGATCTTCGCAGACGGTGCGGATGCCACCGCCGCCGACGTCGAGAGTGCAAAACCGCGATCCGTCTGTCGTCACTACTGGCTCGAGTCGCGCGTCCGCGGGGACGCCCACCGGACGGCCGGGCTGGCCTCGGTTGCGACGCCGCCCGAGTTCCGCCGTCGCGGCCACGTCCGACAGTTGCTCGCACACTCGCTCGCCGAGTACCGCGACCGCAACGTCCGGTTTTCGATCCTGTGGCCGTTTCGCTACCGGTTTTACCGGCAGTACGGCTGGGACACCGCCAATCGAATCGTCACCCACGAGTGCGAGCCCGCGACGCTGTCGTTCACCGCGAACGCGGTCGCCGAGGACGACGGGCGATTCCGGCGCCTCGAGGCCGACGAGTACGACCGCCTCGAGGCCGCCTACGATGCCCACCGGCGGCGGTACGCGCTCTCGCTCGAGCGCGACGCGGGATGGTGGCGCCACCGCATCTTCGGCGGGCACGACCGGGACCCGTTCGTTTACGGCTACGAGCGCGACGGCGAGATCGAGGGCTACCTCGTCTACGCGATCGACGGCGAGAACGGGGACGGGGGCGGGGCCGACGACCGAACGATGGCGGTCTCCGAACTCGTCGCTCGAGACCACGAGACGCTGCTGGCCCTGCTGGCGTTCTGTCACCGCCACGAATCGCAGGTCGGACGCGTCCGCCTGCGCGTTCCCGAGTCGGTCCCGCTTCGGGAGATCGCCCGCGATCCGGACGAGATCGAGACCACCGTCTCGGACGGGCCGATGGTCCGGCTCGTGGACGTAGCCGAGGCGCTGTCCGCCCTTTCGTCTCCGACCCCGACGGACCGAGACGCGCATTCGCCGTTGACCGTCGCCGTCGACGACCCGCTCGCCGACTGGAACGACGGGACGTTCCGCCTCGCTCCCCCGGGCGAGGGCGAACCGTGTGCGCCCGCCGACGGCACCGATCCGGCCGACGCCGACGTCCGCCTCGGAATCGCCGCGCTCTCACAGCTCGTCGTCGGCGTCCACGGCGCCGCCCACCTCGAGCGAGTCGGACGGCTCGAGGCCTCGGAGTCGACCGCCGTCGAGACGCTCGAGGTGCTGTTTCCGGAGACCGACGTGTACTTCGGCCACTACTTCTGATCGCTGCCGGTAGTGGTGACAGTCTGACGGCGCTTACCGCGGGGTTCAGGCGCTCTCTTCGAGGTCGGGATAGTGCTCGGCCCACGGCCGGGCGCGCTCGAGGGCCGCCGCGGCCGCGAGCACGTCCGTCTCGGCGTAGCGCCGACCGACGATCTGCAGCCCGATCGGAAGCCCGTCGTCCGTAAGCCCCGCGGGGACCGACGCGGCCGGATGGCCGGTCAGGTTGAACACCCAGGTGAGCATCGCGTCGGTCGGGAGGCCGTCGACCGACTGTCCGTCGATTTCGGTCGGGTAGCGGTCGGCAAGGTGCTTGCCGTACGGCGGAACGGTCAGCGTCGGCGTGACGAGCACGTCCCCGTCGCCGATGGCGTCCTCGACGGCGTGGTAGGCCGCCGTTCGCGGCCCGTTCGCTCGCCGCTCCTCGAGTCCCTCGAGCGTGCGACCGATCGCGACCGTCGAGCGCACCGTCGGCTCGACGTCGGCCGTCTCGAGGTCGATCCCGTGGTCGTCCTCGACGCGCTCGGCGACGGCGGCGAAGTAGGCGCCGACCTGCGCGTAGTAGGCCTGTCGGAGGTCGCCGTAGTCGGGCAGACCGACGTCGACCTCGCGG
>NZ_AOHZ01000006.1 GCF_000337215.1 Natronolimnohabitans innermongolicus JCM 12255
GTCGACCTCGCGGACGGTCGCGCCGGCGTCGGCGAGATCGGCGACCGCGTCGCCGACCGTTTCCCGGACGATCGGTTCGACGGGGGCGAGATCCAGCTCCGGACTGTACGCGACCGAAATCTCGTCGGCGGGGCGGTCGACGGCCGCGAGAAACGCCCCGTCGTCCTCGGCGGCGGGCGCGCTGAACGGATCGCGGTGGTCCGGCCCCGCCATCACCTCGAGGGCGAGCGCGACGTCTTCCGGCGAGCGGGCGATCGGCCCGCCGACCATGAACGGCGAGTGGGTGTCGAACGCGTCGAGCCGGGAGTTAGAGGGCACGCGGCCGTGGGTCGGCTTCAGCCCGACGACGTTACAGCACGACGCGGGTACCCGGAGCGAGCCGCCGATATCGGAGCCCGTCGCGATCGGGACACAGCCCGCGGCGACCGCGGCCGCGGAGCCGCCTGAGGAGCCGCCGGCGGAGCGCTCGCGGTCGAACGGGGTCGCCGTCGCGCCGACCAGCCGGTTGTCGGTCTTGATCGTGTGCGCGAGCGCGGGCGTGTTGGTCGTCCCGACGATCACCGCACCGGCGGCCTCGAGGCGTTCGACGACGATCGAGTCCTCGCCGGCGACGTTCTCGGACAGCGCCGCGAGGCCGAGCGTGTTTCGGACGCCGGCCTTGCGGTCCCGGAGGTCCTTGATCGCGACCGGAACGCCGTGGAGGGGACCCGGATCTTCGGTCCCGCCGTCGCCGTCGTTAGTATCGTCGGCCGTTCGATCGGCTTCTCGTGCCCGCTCGCGTGCCGACTCCTCGAGTACGGTGACGAACGCGTTCAGTTCCTCGACGGCCTCGATTCGCCCGAGCGCTGAGTCGACCGCCCCCTCCGCGGAGGCGTCGCCGGCTCGAATCGCTGACGCGAGCGCTCGAGCCGAGGGTACATCGTCCATGCGTACTGTGACCAGTTCGTTCGAAATAAACTCGATGGCGTCGGCGGCGCTCGAACGGGAGCAGGCGACGACGCCGAACGAATCCACACTGAAGTACTCGAGTCCCGATCTCCGAGTATGGAAACGGTCCGCGTTCTCTCGGACGACGACGTCGCGTCGGTGCTCGACCTCGAGGCGCTGCTCCCGATCGTCGCCGACGCGCTCGAGAAGCAACACGCCGGGGCGGTCGAACGGCCCGAGCGGCCCCACTACCCGATCGGGACGGGGCTCGATCCCGACGCGCCCGACGAACCGACCGGGACGGGACTTTGCATGCCGGCGTACATTCACGGGAACGAGTACGCGGCGACGAAACTCGCCACCGTCGTCGCGGACAATCCCGACCGGGGTCTGCCGACCGTCTCCGCACAGATCGCGCTCACCGACGCCGAGACGGGCCAGCCCGTCGGCTACCTCGCGGGGAACCGGATCACCAGCGCCCGAACGGGCTGTATCGGCGGCCTCGCCGCTCGCGAACTCGCACGCGACGGCCCGATCGAACTGGGCGTCATCGGCGCCGGAACGCAGGCGCGCTGGCAGACGCGAGCCATCGCCGCCGCGACGGGCATCGAACGCCTCGAGTCGGTTCGCATCTACTCGCCAAGCGACTCCCGAGTCGACTGTGCGCGCGACCTCGAGTCGGCCCTCGGCGCCTCGGTCTCGGCGACGCCGGTCGAGACCCCTCGGGAAGCCGTCGAGAACGCGACGGTCGTCGTCACCGCGACGACGAGCACCGAACCGGTGTTCCCGGGCGACGCGCTCGCGTCGGGGACGCTCGTGATCGCCGTCGGCGCCTACACGGCCGAGATGCGGGAACTCGACGCGCCGACGGTCGACCGTGCGGCTCGCGTCATCGCAGACGTGCCCGCCGAGGCCCGCGAAACCGGCGACCTGTGCGAGCACGACGACCTCGCAATCGATTCGCTCGGCGCCATCCTGGCCGGCGACGTCGGTCGGCACTCGCCCGAGGAGATCGTCGTCGTCTCGAGCGTTGGCACGGCCGTTCTGGACGCCGCAGCCGCCGACTACGTCTTCGCGCGCGCACTCGAGAACGACGACGGAACGACGAGTCCGCTCTATAGTAGTCAGTGAAACGATTTACACACCGATCGCAATGCAGTCCTGCGATCGGGTGTGCATTGACTTTCACTGACTACTATAGTGGCGGTCCAAGCCTGAACTGATGGGGCGAATCATGCGGTGTGGTCCGATTCGACCCATCAGTCGACGGTTGGAACGGTACTAGCCACGACACTGAAATAGCCGCTGCCCAAAGTGGGAGTCGAGTAGCTGTCGATGAACACGACGACGGTGCGAGCCCGCGAGCTGGGCCGAGAGATCGAGTCGGTACCGCCGCGGGCCGACGGTCGGGGTGGCGAGCCGTGACGCTGCGATCCCTTCCGGAGGTCGACCGCGTCACCGACGCGTTCTTCGCGCTCGATACCGACTTTCGCTTCACTTACCTCAACGAGCGCGCCGAAACGCTGTTAAAGCGCTCCCGGGAGGAGTTGATCGGGCGCGTCATGTGGGACGAGTTCCCCCAGACCGTCGAGACGCAGTTTCCCGACGGCTTTCACCACGCGATGGACGAGCAGATCCCCGTCTCCTTCGAAGTCTATCACGCCCACCTCGAGACCTGGTTCGAGGCGCGGGCCTATCCCTCCGAAAGCGGCCTCTCGGTGTACATGCGCGACGTGACCGAGCGAAAGGATCAGGAGACGACGCTGGCCCAGCACGCGGCCGTCGTCGAGGCCGTCACCGACGCGGTCGTCACGCTCGACCGGAACAGGGAGGTCGTTACCGTCAACAGGGCCACCGAGGAGGCGATCGGGCTCGAGCGATCGGCGCTTCGCGGCGAACACGTCGAGACGCTCATCGACGAAGCCTGCGTCGCCGACGAGGTCGCAATCGAGATCGGCCGCGCGATCGCCGATATCGACGTCGGGTCGGCGCTCGAGCGAACCGTCGAGGTGCCCTTTACCGATGCTGACGGACGCGATCGGATCGGCGAGGCGCGGTTCGTCCCGATCGAGGACGACCTCGCGACCGTCGCCACCGTAATTCGCGACGTGACCGACCGCCACGAGTACGAGCGGGTCGTCACGTCGCTCCACGAGGTTACCCGCTGGCTGCTCGAGTCCGACGATCCGGAGGAGATCTGTGCGATCGCGGTCCACGCCGGAAGCGACCTGCTCGATCTGCCGATCAGCGGCGTCTGGCTGTTAGACGAAGAGCACGGCTACCTCGATCCGGTCGCGGGCACTGCCGGCGCACACGACGAGTTCGGCGGCCTTCCCCGATTCAATCCGGGCGAGGGACTCGTCTGGGACGTCTTCGAAGCCGGCGGCGTCGAACGGTTCGACGATTTGCGGACGATCGACGACATCTACAACCCGGAGACGCCGATTCGCTCGGAGATCATCGCCCCGATCGGCACCCACGGAATCCTCATGACCGGCTCTCGCGAGCCTCACCGCTTCGACGAGACCGACGTCGATCTCGTCTCCACGCTCGTCGAGAACACCCGTTCGGCGCTCGATCGAGCCGACCGCGAGCAGGTTCTGCGCGAACGGTCGGCCGAACTCGAGCGCCAGACCGAACGCCTCGAGGCCGTCGCCGAGGTGCTCTCGAGCGATCTGAAACAGCAGCTTTCGAACGTCTCGGACGCGCTCGAGGCCACGGATCGCGCGACCGAGGCGTGGGAGTTCCCGCTCGAGGAGGACTCGGTCGACGCGACGCTCGATCGGGCCGAGGACCTCGTCGACGATATTAGGGCGTTCGCTCGAAACGCCTCGGCCGTCGGCCCGCGGGATCGGATCCAGCTGTCGGCGGCGATCGACGACGCCCTCGAGCGATCCCAACTCGACGACGAGTGCGTCGTCGTCGAGGAAGAGGCAACGCTCCGGGCGGACGGCGATCGGTTCGCCTCCCTCCTCGAGACGGCGTTCGACGACGCTGCGGCCCGTGCGGACGGCACGGTCACGATTCAGGTCGGACTCGTCGGAATCGACGCGAACGACCGGTCGCGCGGCTTTTTCCTGCTCGACGACGCCGCCGAGATCCCTCCGACGGCCCACGAGCACGTCCTCGATCCGACGCGTCGCGTGCGCCCGGACGGTGACGACGATCGAGACGGTGGCGAGATCACCGCCGCCCGGTCTAACGGACTGGGGCTCGCGCTCGTTCGGGCGATCGCCGAGGCCCACGACTGGACGTTGACCGTCGCCAACGGCGAGAACGGGGGAACGAGACTCGAGATTCGCGACGTGACGACGCTCGAGCGCGACGCCTAGACGTTAGACCGGCCGTCGCCGTCACTCGGTGTCCTGATCCTGCAGAATCGAATCGCGTGCGATGTCCTGACAGACCCGGCGGTAGCCGTCTTGCTCGAGAAGTTCCTCCATCGTGTCGTTGACCTGGACGCGGAGGACGGCCAGTCGATCCTGCAGCGTGTCGTACTCCCGACTGGACTTTCGCTCGGCGTCGGTCTTCTGTGCGTCGAGCAGCGCCTTCTTCGAGGCCAGCGCGAAAAGCTCCTGCAACTGGTCGTCGTAACTCGAGCGCAACAGCAACTGGTCGACGATTCGCCGGAGTTCGTCCTTCGAAACGGGTTTGACGAGGTAGTCGTCGAACCCCATCTCGACGATGTCGAAGTCGGGTTCGACGGCCGTCACCATCGCAACCCGACAGTCGAGTCCGCGATCGCGGATCGCGGTGAGAATGGTGTCCCCCGAGATCCCCGGCATTCGTCGATCGAGCAGAACGACGTCGACGGTGTCGTCGATCGCGTCGAGTGCGTTTTCCCCCTCGTAGGCCGTCTCGACGTCGTAGTCGGACTCGAGCCACGCTGCGTACAGATTTGCGAGGTCGGGCTCGTCCTCGACGACCAAGACGGACGGTGTCTCAGTAGCCATCCACGTGTTCCCCCGAACTATCGGTTCGTCGGAGGAATCGTACCGCGGGTATATCAATATACCGGGGGCATCGACCGTTCTCGAGCGCTCTCAGCAGTCGCCTCCTCGAGCGCTATCGCGAAAAAGACGGACGCGAGGCGGGGTCGAGTCGTCGGTCAGCGGTCGGCCGGTCGTCTCACTCGAGTTCGCGTTCGATCGTCTCTCGGTGCGCCGCGATGTCGGCGGCCGTGAGTTCGATCTCGCGGTCGCCGACGGCGAGTTCGAGGCGGCCGTCGGCGGTCGCCGCGCCGAGTTCGAGGACGGGGGCGACGCCGTCGAACGCCGCTCTAACGGCGTCGGGATCGGTCGTCTGGATCAGCGCGCGGCCCGGCTGTTCGTGGAACAGCGCCGCGGCGACGGGGTCTGCGGCCGACGCCGCCGTCGGAATCGAAACCTCGAGACCGGCCTCGTCGGTGACCATCTCGGCCAGCGCGACGGCGAGTCCGCCGTGGCTGACGTCGTGGACCGCGAGCGTCGCCTCGTCGTCGGCGACGGCCGCGAGCGTTTCGACGACTGCGGCAGGGTCGTCGGGCAGCGCCGGGAAGGCGTCGCTGCCGTCGAACTGCGCGAGGTACTCGGAGCCGCCGAGGCGAGCCTCGCCGTCTGGGGCGCCGTCTTCGGAGCCGAGCGCGAGGTCGCCGACCAGCACGAGCGCGCTCCCCTCGTCGGGCGTGACCGACAGCGGCGGGGCGTCGTAGCCCGCTTTCGTGCCGACCATCGCGAGCGTCGGCGTCGGCGGGATCGGGCCGGCGACGGAGTCGTTGTAGAGCGAGACGTTGCCGCCGACGACCGGCGCCGACAGCGACGAGCACATGTCCGCGAGGCCGTCGACGATTCCTTCGAAGCCGCCGTAGACGTCCGGCTTCTCGGGGTTGCCACCGTTGAGGCAGTCGACGGCCGCGAGCGGCGTCGCTCCCTTTGCGGCGATGTTCGTCGCGTTCTCGAGGGCGACCGCGCGAGCGCCCTCGTAGGGCGCGGCGGTCGTCCAGTTCGGCGCGGCGCCGGACGAGATGGCGAGGCCCTGCTCGGCCTCTCGGATCGCGATGATCGCCGCGTCGTCGCCCGGTCCGACGCTCGTGCGGACGCCGACCTCGTGGTCGTACTGGCGGTAGACCCAGCGCTTCGAGGCCGTGTTCGGACTCGAGACGACGGCCTCGACGGCCGACTCGAGGTCGACCTCGGGAAGGTCGGTCTCCGGCTCCGCGGGCTCCTCGCTCGGGAGGTCGTTCATCGGCGCGCCCTCGCCCAAGAAGTAGGCGTCGACGTCGACGACGGTCTCGCCCTCGAAGGTGCAGGTGTAGTTCTCCGCAGTGACGTCGCCGATGACCGAACAACCCAGATCGAAGCGCTCGGCGATCTCGCGAACGCGATCGACGTTCTCGGGTTCGACCTCGTAACACATCCGCTCCTGGGACTCGGCGAGCAGGATCTCGAGTGCGTTCATGTTCGGCTCGCGCTGGTGGACGCGCTCGAGTTCGATGTGGGCGCCGAGGCCGCCCTTGGCGACGAGTTCGCTCGAGGCGCCGCCCAGTCCGGCGGCGCCGAGGTCGCGGGCGGACTCGATCAGGCCCTCGTCGATCAACTGCTCGTTGGCCTCGATCAGGAGCTTCTCGGCGTAGGGGTCGCCGACCTGGACGGCGGGTCGGTCCTCGGTTTCGGCGTCTTCGGCCAGGTCCTCGCTGGCGAAGGAGGCCCCGCCCAGTCCGTCGCGGCCGGTTCCGTTTCCGACGAGGACGAGTTTGTTGCCGGGCTCCTGGGCTTCGGCGGTGACGAGTCGCTCCTCGTTCGTCAGTCCGACGCAGGCGACGTTCACGAGGGGGTTGCCCTCGTAGTCGGGGTGGAAGTCGACGCTGCCCGCGACCGTGGGGACGCCGATGCAGTTGCCGTAGTGGCTGATCCCCTCGACGACGCCCTCGAACAGGTACTTGGAGTGCTCGCGGTCGAACCCGCCGAAGTACAGCGAGTCGGCGAGCGCGATGGGGTAGGCGCCCATCGAGAGGGTGTCGCGGACGATGCCGCCGACGCCCGTCGCGGCGCCGTCGAACGGATCGACGTAGGAGGGGTGGTTGTGGCTCTCGATGCCCATCGTGATGTAGGTCGACCCTTCCTCCGCGCCGCCGTCTTCGCTTCCCGGCAGCGCGACGACCGCCGCGTCGTCGCCCGGTCCGATGACGACCTGCTCGCCCTCGCTGTCGAAGGCCGACAGCAGCGGTCTCGAGGAGCGGTACGCGCAGTGTTCGCTCCAGAGGTTCTCGAACAGCGCCGCCTCCGCCTGGGTCGGCTCGCGGCCCAGTTCGTCGACGACGAGTTCGCGGTCCGAATCGGCAAGACTCATTCACCTAGGTGGTGAAAGTCGGTGGGTAAATGGGTTTCCATATGCACGTTCGTGTATCGACATCGGTGGCCGCGTTCGGACATGGGGACTGTCAGGATATCTTCCGTCCGTGCCGACTCACCGATAACGGGCGAGAATGGGCGAGATGGTGCTCGGGTGCCACCGCGATCCGCGGTCGCCGCTCGCGTTCGAGGCGATCGCCAAAATCGCGTAGAATAGCGTTTCGAGTGCCGGAGAAAGCGCAGTGAATCGGTGTCGGTTCTCAGTCTTCGAGCGTCTCCTCGTCGAGCCAGGACCCCGCCCAACAGCCGATCTCGTCGAAAACGGGCTCGAGGGATTCGCCCTTTGGGGTCAGGCTGTAGTAGGTCGCGACGGGGGCGTCTTCCTCGAGACGACGTTCGACGAAGTCCATCTCGCCGAGGTCGTCGAGTACCCGGGAGAGGGTCCGGGCGTTCGCGCCGGTCGAGCGCTTGAGTTCGTTGAACCGTTGTTCGCCCTGAAGGAGTTCGTGGAGGACCGCCAGTCGCCACTGGGAGCCGATCTGCTCGAGCGATTGGATGACCGGACAGGCGTCGACGCTGTCGTCGTCGGCCCCGGCTTCGGCATCTTCGTCGCGGGGATGGGGTTGTTGCGATGACATCGCGTGCTGTGCCCGCCTACGCCGTCGGCCGCTTTAGCAGTTCGGGTTGGAACCAGCTAACATCGTGTTAGCTGGTAGCGATCCCGTCGCGACCCCGGGCGTTGCGAAGGGAGCCGCGGCTACTCGACGAGCAGCGCCTCGAGTCGCTCGAGGGCGCGCAGACAGACGGGCGCGTAGCCCGTCGCCGTCGGCGGCAGTTCGAAGGCGATCCGACACCGGTTTTCGCCGAGGTCGTCGACGCGGTGGGTCGCACCCGGCAGGCCGAGCAGCCGCCAACTCCAGCGGCCCTCGTCCGGAGCGAACGCCGTCACTCGAAACGGGATCCACGCGCCGAGCGCTCGGATTCGGCCGGTCGTTCCCCGCCGGATGCGGCGGTCGCTCGCCTCGACGTCGGAGACGATCGGCGACCACTCCGGCCAGCGCGTCGTGTCGACCAGCGCGTCCCAGGCGTCGTCGGCCGGCGCTTCGAGGACGTGGGAGGCCTCGAGTCGACGCCCGTTCGGCGCGGTCGTCCGCTGGAGGCGTGTCATGCGTCCCCCTTCGTTCCCATCGGATATGGGAATTTGTACTGCGGAGGGCGTGCTCGGACTGGCCCGTTGACTTCGATCGCCTCACTCGAGTCGCGAGAGGTCGCCGTACAGCTCTCGGTTCTGGATGTGGGTACAGAACTGCGCACACGACCGGCAGAGTTCGTCCGCATCCTCGAACGTTCGGACGCTTCCGTCCCATCGTCGCTGGACGGCACCGAGCATCGCACTGCGGACGTTCGGTTCGGTAGTAACGAGAAACCGGTCGGCAGCAGCCGGCGGTGTGGCCGCCGCCGGCTCACCGTCTATCCTCCCGAGAAGGTCCTCGAGGACGCTCCCGATTTCGATTCCGACGCCGAGGTTGTCGCCGACGGCCGGTGCGATGAACACGGTCGCGTTACTCGCGTTGGCGAACTCGATGCTCTGTGTCGCCGCATCCATCTCCTCGAGGTCGATTCCGACGTCGATCGCGAGAAACGCGTTGAACCCGCGGTTCCTGAGGCAGTCACGCGTCTCTTCTAACAGTCGCAGGACGTCGTCTTCTGCGTACTCACCCGTTGATTCGTCCCAGGTTGCAAACGACGGCAGCGACTCAGAATCGGGATCGACGTCGTCCGGTAGCAGCGATTCCACGTCGAACGTTCGATACGGCCCCATCAGATACACCAGGAACCGTTCTCGTCGAACCGGTGCCAGCGCATCGGAATCGTTGACGTTTCGCTCGAGCCGATCGATAACGCGTTGCCGCATTGACTACTCGTTCCAACCGATTGTATATAAAAAGGGGCGTTTTCGGCAGTTCTCTACTAGGGAATAGCTAAGTGCGCTCCGCCCGACGTTCGACCAGGGGAACGCAGATGGGAGATACGACCAACCGTTCCGCAGATGAGACGGTACGGACGCCCGACCCGCCGCTGCCAGCCGACAGCGGACTGGAGCTAGAGGAATACCTCGATATGCAACGAGCGATCGGTCATCCGGCCCGGTATCAGTTACTGCGAACGCTCGTCGCGAACGACGAACTGAGCGCAACCGCGTTCGCCGACGCAGTCGACGTCGAGTCGCACAATTTTCACTACCACCTCGACGAGCTCGTCGACGTCGGTCTCGTCGACAGGCGAAAACGTCGCACCCCGGATAGCCACGGCTTCTACACCTACTACCGTCCAACCGCGATGGGACGCGCAATTCTCGAACACGGCGTCGACGAGCTGATGCGCCGCGAGCGCGAGTTCGACGACGCCTACGCCTGATCCTCCAGCGGACGCCGTTCCGCTCGACAGTCGCGGTCTCGAGGACGGGTTCTGACTCGGAACGTTCACCAGCCACTAGACTTTACTGGGGTGGCTCCCTCCGACGGGACAACGAATGGCGATACTCGAAGTCGACTCCCTCCGCAAGACCTACGGCGGCTTTACGGCCGTCGAGGGCAGCACGTTCGCGGTCGAGCGCGGCGAGGTGTTCGGCGTCGTCGGCCCCAACGGCGCGGGAAAGACGACCACGCTGAAGATGCTCGCCGGGCTCGTCGAGCCCACCGACGGCACCGCCGTCGTCGCGGGCCACACCCCCGGCGACCCCGAGATGGCCCGGCGGCTCGGCTTTCTCCCCGAGGAGTCCCCGCTCTACGAGGAGATGACGGCCAGCGGCTACCTCGAGTTCTTCGCGGACCTCTACGACGTACCGCGCGACGTCGCCCGCGACCGTATCGATCGAACGCTCGATCGACTCGAGCTCGAGCACCGCGACCGACGGCTCGGAAACGTCTCGAAGGGGATGAAACGCAAGGTGGCGATCGCGCGGGCGCTGGTCAACGATCCCGACGTGTTGATCTTCGACGAGCCCGCGTCGGGACTCGATCCGCTGACGACCAACTATATCATCGAGTTCACGCGCGAGCTGAGCGAGGAGGGGAAGACGGTCATCTTCAGCGCGCACAACCTCTTTCACGTCGAGAGCGTCTGCGACCGCATCGTGATCATGAACGACGGCCGCATCGTCGCCCGGGGCGCCGTCGACGAGATCCGCGACGCCCACGGCGGCACCGAGTACCACGTGTTCGCGACCGTCGACGCCGGCGGCGGCGTGCGCGAGCCGGCAGTCGGCGCGGATGCCGATGCAACCGATTCGATCCGGCGATTCCGCCACGCCGTCGACGATATGGCTGGTGTCGAGTCGGTCCGTGAAACTGTCGAGCGCGAGGGCGGACGGATCGTCGACATCCAGACGGAGACGCCCACCCTCGAGGAAATTTTCCTCGAGGTCGCGGGCGGTTCGGACGGGAGCCAGGCGACGCGTCGCGAGTCGATCGACGGTTCTGCGGCGACGGCCGACGGCGAGGGCGGGCCGACCGACGGCACACAGGCGTCGAGCGACGACGAGGACGCGGCGGAGGCCGAGACGTGACCGACGGCCGCGACGACGCGTCTCGAGATCCAGCGGACGACGGCGGTCGGCTCCGCGGCGTCCTCGAGCGAACGGCGCGGATCGCCCGGTGGGAGGTCTCCCGCAGCGCCGGCACCGTCGATCGAAAGACCGTCCTCGTCGTGGTCGCGATCCTGTTGACCGTCGGCGTCGTCGGCTTCGCCGTCGCGGACGACGGAATCGGCCTCGAGGACGACCTCTACGTGATCGCCGTCGACGAGGAGAACCCCTACTACGAGGTCGCCGACGAGAGCGAGTCGTTCAGACCGATTCCGCTCGACGACCTCGAGCTCTCGGACGGAAACGAGGCGAACGCCGACGTCGCGTTACGGGAGAACCGAATCGCCCACTACGGCGACCACGGCGAGGCCGCCTACGCCGCGTTCCGCGATGCGATCGACGCGTACAACGAGCAGCGAATGAGCGAGGAAGACGACCAGACTGCCGCCTATCCGGTGGTAGTCGACCTCGAGTACGTCGACCGCGACCTCGAGGAGGTCGGCGGAACGGACGGCCAGACGGACGATGCCGGCGGTGACGATCCGGCTGACTCGAGCGACGATTTGGGGTCGGGTTCTGATTCAGGCGCTGACGACTCGAGCGGCGACGGTGACGACAGCGATGACGGGGCTACCGACGGAGACGGGACGGCCGGCGACGACTCGAGCGCCGACGACGGCCAGCTCGCGGTTCCGGACGTCGGCAGCGGCGGCTCCCTCGAGGAGAGTTCGGGTCCGCCGGGGTCGATCTCGCCGCCGTTTCCGTTCCAGTCCCTGCTGCTCGCGTTCCTGTTCGTCGTCCCGATGAACTTCGTCATCCAGGCCTACGGGAGCACGATCATGGACGAGCGGGTCAAGCGCCGCGGGGAGTTGCTGCTGGTCTCGCCGGCCTCGAGTTCCGAGATCGTCGCCGGGAAGACGCTGCCGTACCTGTGCGGGCTCGCCGCCGTCGTCGTCGCGATCTCGCTCGCGGTCGGCGGCGGCTGGCTCTCGGTGCTCGCCGCGGTGCCGATCGCGGCGCTGTTCCTGGCGACGACGTTCGTCGGGGCGATGCTCGCGCGCTCGTACAAGGAGCTGACGTTCGTGACGGTGACGATCAGCGTCTTCCTGACGGCCTATACGTTCATTCCCGCCGTCTTCACCGACGTGACGCCGATCGCGCTGATCTCGCCGCTCTCGCTGATCGTGATGGATCTCCAGGGGGAGTCCGTTGGGCTCGCGGAGTACCTCTTCTCGACGGGGCCGTTCTACGGCAGTGCTGCGGTCTGCTTTCTACTCGGCCTCGGCGTCTACCGCGAGGAGGACATGTTCGCCCAAAAGTCGTTGCCCGCGAAGGCGATCGACGCGGTCGCGAGCCGCGTCGGCGGCTACCGGAGCGTCCCGCTGCTCTCGGCGCTTTTCATCCCGCTCGTCTTCGCGGCCCAGCTGCTCGTCGTCGCCGTGCTCTTCGCGGTCCCCGAGGCGATCGCGCTGCCGGCGATCTTCGTCCTCGCGGCGGCGGTGGAGGAACTCGCCAAGAGCGTCCATGTCTACGCCGGCTTCGCTCGCTCGAGACTCGAGGCCACGCTCGGCGTCGCCGTCGTCTGCGGCGTCCTCTCGGGAGTCGGCTTCTTCGTCGGCGAGAAGGTTACGCACCTCGCGCAGTTCGTCGGCCTCCCCGAGCTCACGGTCGGCGTCGCCGCCTTCGGCCCGGCGCTCTCGAACGACCCGCTCGGCTTCCTCGTCGTCTTCTTCACGCCGATGGTTTTACACGTCGTGACGGCCGTGATCGCGGCCGTCGGTGCGAGTCGCGGACCGACCGCCTACGCGATCGGCTTCCTGACGGCGACGCTCGTTCACGCGGCGTACAACCTGGGGGTGATCCTCCTTGTCGCGTGATCGCGATCGGACGCGCGATTCCGACGGCGCCCCCTCAAGCGACGGCGGGGAGTCGACGCCCGTCCAGCGGGGCCCGAACCCGCCGACGCCGACCGAGAGCGACGGTGGTCGCAGTTCGCCGTTCGGCCCGCGCTGGGCGATCGTCCGCCGCGAACTGCGGTCGCTGCGCTCCGAGAAGACGATCGTCCTCGCGCTGGCGATCCAGCTCGTCATCGCCGGCTTCTCGTCGTTTCTCGTCGTCGGCCTCGTCTCGCTGTACGATCCGAGCAGCGTCGACGGCCAGGGCTACGAGGTGGCGATCACCGGAACCGACGAGGAGACCGTCGAGCGACTCGCCGCGCTCGCCGACGAGCGGGACGGAATTCAGCCCCGCCTCGCCGACGGCGACGGTGCGAGCGAGGCGTTCGATCGCGGCGAGGTCGCGGCCCTCCTCGAGGTGACCGAAACCCCCGACGGACGGCTGGCCGTCGACGCCAGCGTGCCCGACGAGGGACTCGAGACGACGCTGCTCGTCGTCCAGCTGCAGGAGGTACTCGAGACCCTCGAGCACGACGAGCGCGTGGCTAACGCCGACTCGCTCGAGACCCAGCCCCTGCCGACCCCCGAGGAGGTCGAGGCGAGCCCGTACGTCGAGTTTACCTACACGATCCTCGTGCCGCTGTTGGTGTTCCTGCCGGTGTTCATCAGCGGCTCGATCGTCGTCGACTCGCTGATCGAGGAGCGCTCGCGGGGGACGCTCGAGTTGCTTCGGGTGAGCCCCCTGTCGGTGCTCGACGTCGTCGACGCGAAGCTGCTCTCGATCGCGGCGCTGGCACCGCTGCAGGTGATCGCCTGGCTCGCGTTGCTCTCGGTCAACGGCACCGGCATCGCCGAACCGACGGCGCTGATCGCGCTGACGGCGGCACTGGCGTTGCTGATCACGACGGCCGGCGCGGGAATCGCCCTCCTCGCGCCCGACAGGCGTCAGGCGCAGCTGAGTTACTCCGTCGGGATCGTCGGCCTGCTCGTCGTCGCGGCGCTGTTGCCCGAACACCCGGCCAACACCGTCGCCAAGCTCGCGATCGGCTCGCCGACGACGGTCACCTGGCTCTCGCTCGCCGGGTACTGTCTGCTCGCGGCTGGCGCCTTCCTCGCGGTGAGAGCCGGACTCGAGCGCCGGTCCGCGGACGATCTCTGAACGCTCTCGGCGCGCATTCCCGTCCGTTCCCGTTTGTTCCCGTTTCCAGGCTATTCGGAGCGGATCGAATCTCTATCTCGTCGTGATTGTTAAGTCGACCGAGACGAACCGTTGCCTACGTGCCATCAGACACCACACGACGAGGCGTCATCGCCGGCGCGCTCGCCGCCGGCATCGGCGGGCTGACGTTTACCGGCGCGCGCGAACTCCTCGAGCAGTTCGCGCCGCTGTCGGGGCGGGCCTGGGACGCGGCGGATCGAACGCCGTCGTCGACGGTCGAGAGCCCCTACGGCGAGGCGACGCTTCGGTTCGACGCCGACGGCGTCCCGCACGTCGAGGCCGACGACGAGGCCGCCGCCTACTTCGCCGTCGGCTACGCGCAGGCGTTCGATCGGCTCTTTCAGCTCGACCTCCAGCGGCGGGTCATGCGAGGGCAACTGTCCGAGGTCGTCGGCGAGGCGACCCTCGAGGACGACGAGTTCCACGCGCGGATGGACTTCGCCGGCGCGGCCGAAGCGACCTGGGAACACGTCGCCGAGACGCCGGCGGGCCGGCTCGTCGAGGCTTACGCCGACGGCGTCAATCGGGTGATCGAAACCGAGCAGTTGCCCCTCGAGTTCGAGCTGCTCGACTACGAACCACGCGAGTGGACGCCGGTCGACTCGATGCTGATGGAAAAACAGATCTCGTGGGATCTGACGGGCAACTTCGGCGAACTCCGGACGGCGCTGGTCGCGGACCGCCTCGACGAGGGTGTCGCCGAGGACCTGTATCCCGAGCGCATGGACCACGACGTGCCGATCCTCCGCGAGGAGGTGTTGGAAAGCGCGGAGCGATTGGACGGCGGCGGAGATGAAGCGAATACCGACGCCGCCGACGCCAGCGGAGCGACGACAGCCTCGATCGAGGGCGGCTCGAGCCAGTCCGACGAACGCGAACGAGGTGCAGACCCGGACGCCGCGGTCGGCGCGGGACTCACGCGCTGGCTTTCGAAATACGAGTCGCCGACCGGCGTCGGTTCGAACAGCTGGGTCGTCTCGGGCGAGCACACCGAGAGCGGGCTTCCGATCGTCGCCTACGACCCCCACCTCACGCTGATGGCGCCGCCGCTGTGGTACGAACAGCGCGTCGAGACGCCCGAGCGGTCGGTCCGCGGCGCGACCTTCCCCGGCGTCCCGTTCGTCATCGCGGGCGCCAACGACGCCGGAACGTGGTCGTTCACCAACGTCGGCGCCGACGTCCTCGACTGCTACGCCTACGAGATCGACGACGACGGCGAACGCTACCGCTACGACGGCGAGTGGCGCGAGTTCGAGACCGAATTGCGAACCCTCGACGTCGCCGGCGGCGACGATCGAGACATTACGCTCCGCAAGACGGTTCACGGCCCGCTCCTCGAGCGCGAGGGGCGGACCGTCGGCGTCGCCTGGACCGGCCACACCGCGACGCGAACGACCGAAGCGATCGAGGAGTACGGCCGCAGCGAGGGCCTCGAGGACCTCCTCGAGTCGACCCGGAAGTTCGACCTGCCGACGCAGAACCTCGTCTACGCGGACGCGGACGGCCGAACCCTCTACTACGCGACGGGGAAACTTCCGATCAGGGAGATCGACGGCGAGGCCGTCGCCGGCAACCGAATCTTCGACGGCTCCGCGGGCGAGGGCGAGTGGGAGGGCTTTACGCCCTTCGGCGAGTCCTCGTGGGACGGCTTCGTCCCCTTCGCGGAGAAGCCCCACGCGATCGATGCGAACGTGCTCGCGACAGCGAACCAGCGCGTCGTCGACGACCCCGAACACTACGTCGGGGTCGATTACGCGGCCCCCTACCGCGGCGCGCGGATCTACGACCGGCTGGACGCCGCCCTCGAAGGTGCTGGCGACGACGGCGGGGACGCGCCGGGATCGACCGACCTCGAGTTCCACCGCAAACTCCAGGCCGACGCGTACGACCTGCGGGCCGACCAGCTTCTGCCCGAACTGCTCGCGGCGCTCGCGGACGCCGACGCCGACACCGACGGACGACTCGAGGACGCCGCCGCGACGCTCGAAGGCTGGGACCGCGGTATGGACCGAGATAGCGAGGGTGCGCTCGTCTTCGCCCGCTGGATGGACCACTTCCGGCGGCTGACCGTCGAACCGCAGTTCGCGGACGCCGACCTCGACGAGTCCCACTACCCGGGCGATTGGGCCGTCGCGACGCTCGACGACGACAGCGACCTCTACGACGACCGATCGCGCGCCGAGACAATGGTCGCGGCCCTCGAGGCCGCGCTCGAGGAACTCGACGACGAGGGCTGGGAGCGCTACGGCGACTGGAACACGACGCGGGCGATCGAACACCCCTTCGCCGTCGAGGCGCCGTTTTTCGACTACGACGAGCGGCCGCTCGACGGCTCGCGAGCGACCGTGAACAACTACCGGGTCGCAAGCGGCGTCGGCGCCAGCTGGCGGATGGTCGTCGAACCCGGCGGCGACGCGACGGCGATCCTCCCCGGCGGCAACTCTGGCGACTACTTCTCGGCCCACTACGGCGACCAGCTCGATCGCTGGATCGAGAACGAGCAGAAGCCGATGGAACGTGAGACCGACGCCGACGTCGCCGTCGAGTTCACGGAGGGGTCGTCGTGACCGGCCCCGACTCGAGCGATTCGGACGCCTCGGGCGGTGCGAGCGGGGCGGCGGGATCGAGCGCAACCGACACCCTGACGAACCGAAGCGCGGTCGCGCTCGAGCGCGTCAGAACCGAACCGGGACCACACGTCGCGGCCGTCGCGGTTGCGGTCGCGCTCGGCCTGCTCGCCTCGTGGCTCCACTGGGCCGGTCTGCTCGTCGGCGGGGCGCTCGTCGGATTCACCGCACCGTCCCTTCCGCGGGCCGTCGTCGGCGGCCTCGGGTTCGGCGCGGTCGCGCTCGTCGTCTTCGCGCTCTCGCTCGGCGACGCAACGTTGACCGTCCTCGAGATGACGCCGGTCGTCTACCTGGTCGTCGCCAGCGCGTTCGGACTGCCGGTGCTCGGGTCGCTCGCCCGCGGACTCGAGTGACCGGCGGCGCGGACTCGAGACTCGAGACTCGAGACTCGGGTCAAAAAACGACGGTGGACAGCAAACTGCTCAGTCGCGGCTGAAGACGCGTTTGATTCGCGAGACGATACCGTCGTCGTTACCGTTCGCGTTTCGGTCGCTGTCTTCTGCCATAGGCACTCGGGAGTGACGACCGAACCGGCCAAAAAAGTGACGGTTACTGTACCTGTTCTCTCTCGAGTCTGTTCCGAGCTGAACGCGAGCGAAGCGACCGCACAGCGTTTTTCTCGACGGCGGCCGTCGCCCCCGTATGGAGTACACGACGCTCGGTTCGACCGGCATGGAAGTCAGTCGACTCTGTCTGGGCTGTATGAGTTTCGGCTCGAGCGACTGGCGCGAGTGGGTACTGGAAGACGAGGAGAGCGAGGAGATCATCGAGCGGGCGATCGACCTCGGGATCAACTTCTTCGATACGGCAAACATGTACTCGCGCGGCGAATCCGAGCGAATCCTGGGCGAGGCACTCGAGGGCTATCGCGATCGGTCGGTCGTCGCGACGAAAGGCTACTTTCAGATGCGCGACGACGATCCGAACTCGGGCGGGCTCTCCCGGAAGGCGATCGAACAGGAACTCGCGGCCAGTCGCGAGCGGCTGGGAATGGAGACGATCGACCTCTACCAGATTCACCGCTGGGACGACGACACGCCGATCGAGACGACGCTACGAGCGCTCGACGACGCGGTCCGACGGGGCCACGTCCGACACGTCGGCGCCTCCTCGATGTGGGCCCACCAGTTCGCCGAGTCGCTCTATACGAGCGACGCGCTCGACCTCGAGCGGTTCGTCACGATGCAAAACCACTACAACCTCGTCTACCGCGAGGAAGAACGCGAGATGCTGCCGCTCTGTGCGAAAGAGGGCGTCGGCGTGATGCCGTGGTCGCCGCTGGCTCGCGGCTATCTCACCCGCCCCCACGAGGAGATCGACGCCACGAAACGCGGCGAGACGGAAGAGAACATGTACGATCACCCCTACCGCGAGGGCGGCGGCCGGGAGATCAACGAGCGCGTCGCCGAACTCGCCGCCGAGAAGGGCGTGACGATGGCCCAGATCGCCCTCGCCTGGTTGCTCCACAAGGACTGGGTCGACGCGCCGATCGTCGGGACGACGAGCGTCGAACACTTAGAACAGGCCGTCGAAGCCCTCGATATCTCGCTGTCGGCGTCCGATATAGCCTACCTCGAGGAGCCCTACGAGCCAGTTGCGGTGTCCGGTCACGCGTAGTCGGAACTCGAGATCGAGCGCATCGATCGCGGACTGCCCACCGGGTAGAACGAGATACTTCACCCCGATGGTGGCGCCGTTCAGAGACTAAATGTCCTCTCACACGGACATAAATATGTCCTAGGAATACTAGTAAATAACCAACGCCGATATCGTTTAACCATCTATGGAGAACATCTCTATTACATATTGCTAGTAGATAAATCTTATAAGTGAAAATACTGGAACACAGGATGGCATGGTGTTGCTATCCGCCCCAATCCGAGCGCGATCGCATCCGGCTAACCGACTCGAAACGCCAGCGAGAGGTGTCGAACCGACATGACTACCGAATCGATCGAACAGCAGTCGTCGTTCATCGAGACGTTCGTCACGCGAAGCGAGTATCTGTCGTGGCTCGACGTCTGCATCGAGGAGGAAGGACGCGAATCCGTGACGGCGAGTCTGCCCGCATCGGAGCACGTGTTCAATCCTGCACAGGGGACGACACCCGCGATAAACGGTGGCGTCATTAGCTCGCTCGTCGACGTTGCCGGCGGGTTCGCCATCTGGACGGCGTGTACTGACGAACAGATACAGCTAACGACGACCGATATGAACGTCTCGTTCCTGCAGCCTGCGAGAACCGACCTGACGGCCACCGCCGAGGTCGTAAAGATCGGCGACACTATCGGCGTCGCGGAGATCGTCGTCGAAAGTGCCAGCAAAGCCGACCCAGTCGCGACCGGTCGAACGACCTATTACATCGATTCCGACTCAGAGCAGGACTGACCGAGTTGCAGGCTCGAGCGAACCCGACGCAACCGACACACCACGCGAACGACTGGTACGAATTACTGTCGTCGATTACCGCCGATCGCCAGAACGGGTCGGTGATCGGCGGTACATAGTTCCAGCACCCCGTCCGACTCACGGGAGTTGATCGACGGCCTCGAGCAGGTCGTCTTCGGTCCGCCACCCGTAGAGTCGGTCGTCCGCCTCGAGCAACTCGAAGACGCCGTCTTCCATCCAGCCGTAGGGGTGGTCCGCGTCGGCCTCGGGATACTCGCGCTTGAGCACGTGACTTTTTTCGTAGTACGCTTCGGTGCCGACGAGCAGCCCCTGTTCGACGAGAAAGCCGCTCGGCTCACGTTCGGCGACGCCGACGATGTGGGTCACCAGGTCGGCGATCACGCAGAACTTTTGGATGCCGTTGTTCCAGCCGCCGCGAACGTCGGACATGAGGAACGCGTAGCTGTCCTCCCGGCGATTCAGGCGGTCGACGACCAGTTCGAGTCGGCGTCGCTGGTCGGCGTCGTAGTTCCCGAGGACGAAGTACGATCGCTCACGCTCGTACAGCGGCGTCAGTTCACTCAGCGCCCCCAACAACGCCTCGTTGTCCGCGAGCGTAAGCGAGTCGTCCTCGAGTCGCTCGCTCGCACTCGTCAGGACGTCGTCGGGAACCGGCGGCGACTCGTCGGTCATACACCGCTATTCAGACGAGACCGAAATAGGAGTTACACGAAGTTGAGGAGAAAGCCCACGACTTTAGTCGTGGGATGAATCCGAAAAATGATCACACACTCCACGAGAGACAGCAGGCCCGAGTCTCCAACGTCAAACAATAGTTTCACATACACTTCTCTCGCACATGTTGATGATGAAGC
>NZ_AOHZ01000007.1 GCF_000337215.1 Natronolimnohabitans innermongolicus JCM 12255
TTTCTCAGCCTCAACGAGAAATACCACGCTAGTAAACTCGATGAGAAACCGTCACCACCCGGGTACTGGGGCAACGAAGAAGACGGGCGTGTGCTTCGCACGTACGTTCGCAACGACCAGTACACCATCGAATACGGAGAACGCTCTCGACTCGAACTCCCCATCGGTTCCGAACTCAAAGACGAACTTGGATTGAATCGGAACCAGCGTCTTCGCGTTGAAATAGCGGGAGACCCGAAATGGAACGGCGAGCAAGGCCGGTTAGAACTCGTGTACGACGAAACCGCTGAAGTGTTCAGGGCGTATCAACCAGTCACCATCGACGATTCTCGACTGGATTCACCACTGGCTTCGGAAGAAGCCGCTCTGGACGTTGGCGCGAACAACCTCGTCGCCTGCACAGTTTCGACCGGCTCACAATACCTATACAACGGACAAGGCTTGTTCGAGGAGTTTCGTTCAACCACGGTGCAAATCGCGTACTACCAGTCGCTCCTCGAAAACCAGCGCAAGTCCAGCAACCGAATCGACCGACTGTATCGAAAACGCACGAACCGACGTGACCACGCCCAAGACACGCTTGTCCGAGACATCGTTGGACGGTTGTACGACGAGGGTGTTTCAACGCTGTACGTCGGAGACATCAAGGGTGTTCTCGAAACTCACTGGTCTGCTCGTGTGAACGAGAAGACGCACAACTTCTGGGCGTACCGCCGGTTTATCAATCGCCTCGAATGCGTCTGTGAGGAATACGGAATAACGGTTGAGGAAGAATCCGAGGCGTGGACGAGTCAGACGTGTCCTGAGTGTGACGAACGCGAAGGGACTGTTCGCCACGAGGACTCGTTGACGTGTCTGTGTGGATTCGAAGGACATGCAGACCTCGTAGCGTCAGAA
>NZ_AOHZ01000008.1 GCF_000337215.1 Natronolimnohabitans innermongolicus JCM 12255
CAGCCCGCTCTCCCTCGTGGAGACAACGGCCAACGAGGAGTACACAAACCAAAGTACCGCGTCAAGCGGGAATATCGCTCTCGGAGAAGTTCAGAACGACTAAGATTCCCACGAGAGGAATCCCACGACTTCAGTCGTGGGTGGATGTCAATCCCTCGATTCCGTTTCCGAAACTGCGACCGGCGCGACGACCGACACCGATTCTGAGTGCAGGGTACTCGAGGGTGATTTACTCTGGAGTAAACTACTTGGGCACTGACCCCGTAGGTCCGCCCATGAGTACCGACGCGGGGGCGGCCGGCGGGACGGAGACGCGCGAACTCCTGCATTTCGTCACGCAAGAGACCCGGTTCGCGATCCTGAGCAACATCCTACAACCCCCCGAAGGGCTGCCCTCGATGTACGAACTCGAGCGACTGAACCCGAGCGTCAGCGAGGCGACCGTCTACAAACACGTCCAGAAGCTGATCGACGCCGGCGTCGTCGAGGAAGTCGCACTTCCCGACGACGAACGCCGACAGGGCTATCCCTGGAAGTTCTACGGGTTGACCGACGCGGGTCGAGAACTGCTCGAGCGACACAACCTTCTGCAAGCCGAGGAGACGCTCCGTCTGATTTACGGAACGATTTCTGATAAACCGGAGAAGATGGTGAAATACGAGAACGCACCCCGTCCCGACCGCGAGTGAGCGGTTCGATCGCCGATCACCGCTCTGCACGCCGGACGACGAGTCGGCCGTCCTCGTGGACGTGTACGATGTACTGTCGCTTCGCGTGGATCGGCAGCGTGACCGAAACGGCGTTCGATCGGTCCGGAGCAACGAGGCGATCGAGCGCCTCGGAATCGACGTGGTCGTACGGCCGGGTTCCGAGGTTCGCCAGCGAGTGACCGGGAGCGACGTTTTCGATGGCGTATCTCGGTGGCGTCTCCGCGTCGGAGATGTGTTCGACCCGTATCGGCGACCGTTTGTCGTCGACGAGCGCTCGCTCGAGGGGGAAACGGCACTCGTCGAGAACTGGGTCAAAAACGTTCGGTTAACCGTTCAGGAGAACCGCGAGGCGATGTCGGCTTCGGTGATGATGCCGACGGTCTCGCCGGCCTCGGTGATCATGACGGCCTTGTAGTGCTCGAGCAAGTTGCTGATCTCGTCCAGCGTCGCGTCCTTCGAAACCGTCGGGAAGCTCTCGCTCATGTGCGATTCGACGGGTTCGTCGCGCGCTTCGGAGTCGAGGTGGACGAGGTCGCTCTGGCTGATCGATCCGACCGGAATGCCGTCCTGGATGACTGCCAGTTGCGAGTAGGCTTCCTCCTCCATCTTCCGGGCGGCGGCCGTTACGGGGTCGTCCGGCGAGACGTTGACGACGGCTTCGTTCATCAGATCCTCGGCGCGGACGACGTCGCTTTCGGCCTTCTCTAGGGCGTTGACGATCCGCCGCAGCGTCGAGAGGCGCGGATCGACGTCGCCGCCCTCGATACGGGCGATCAGCGGCTGGGAGACGTCGGCCGTCTCCGCGAGTTCGCTCTGGGTCAGCCCGAGGTCGGTCCGTCGCTGGCGCAGGTCCGCGGGCGTCGGGAGTTCCATACGCTACAATAACCACGGGTTATCAAAAATACTTTGGGTCGACGTGCCACCGTCGCTACTTCGACGTCGGGTGTCTGGTATCGGGCGTCGGCCGCCGACCGCCGTTCGATCGCCGTTCGATCGCCGTCGACTCAGTCGTCTTCTGGGGTCTCGATGATTTCGACGACCGAGAGGGGAACGTCGCGCAGCGCGCCGCCGACCTCGCTTTTGGCGATCCGGGAGGCGTGTTCCTCGCTGTCGGCGTTGAAGACCTCCATCTCGAGGGCCAGACCCACGAGGGCGGTGTCGGCCGCGATGAACGCGGAGTCGAACGGTTCGCCGCAGGCGGGACAGCCCGTCGCGCCGACCTCGACCTCGACGTAGTCCATGTTCTCGCTGTTGAGTCGCTTCCCGGCCTCGCTGACGGCGACGCCGATCGCGTCGTCGATCGCCTCGACGTCACGAACCAGCCACGCCGCTTCCATCGCGACGAGATAATTGCTCATACAGAGTGGTCGTCCCGGGGGGTTTCCTGTCTTGCGGTTCGTCGGCGGCGTGAGAGACCGAACGCACGGCCGACGGTCACCGGGCCCACGGGTGGGAGTCTCGAGTCTAACACAGCCGATCGATCGTCGCGCTCGAGTGCGCACGTGAGCCGAATGATTCCGATAAGTTATGCGGATGACCCGCGTCGATTCCCGTCTCCTTAGGTGTACATCGGTCAGTATCCGCCTGTAGTTGTCTCGAGAGAAATCGTAGTTGAATCGCACGACGGCGGCGACCCTGTAGGAAATTATCGATCATTATCGTTAATTCTGTTCAAGAAAGCTTATATACACCCTCCGACTCAGCACGCCTGAACGCTGATGATATCCCGCGTGTACCGCGCGACCCTGTTCGGACTGTACCAACTGTGTATCGTGGCCGGTATCGCCATGATGCCACTCGCAATCGCCGCCCGCCAGGCCGGGATCACCCTCCCGATCCATCGCCTCCTCGAGAACGTCGAGGACGCCTACGAAGCCAGCCAGGCCGAGGACGCGTAACCGAATCTGACACTCATCACACTCGCCGACGGCGGACGCCCGTTTTCCCCGCCGTTTCTTTCGCTGTTCGACTCGAGAGCAACTGCTTCTGGAAGCGGAAACGGCGGCGGTGACCGCCGGTGTTTTATATCGTGCCGGTCGTAACGTTCGGTCAATGCGAGGACCGCACCAGCACTCGGACTTCTCCCGGACGGTCGACCAGTTGGCCGACGACTCCGACCCGTACGGGCCCGAAATCGGATCGATGCCGCAGAACGATCTCACGCGCGCCGATCTGGATAACGTCAACAAGACCGGAACGACGACGATCGGTATCACGACGACCGACGGCGTCGTCATCGCGACGGACATGCGCGCCAGCCTCGGCGGCCGGTTCGTCTCGAACAAGAACGTCCAGAAGGTCGAGCAGATTCACCCGACCGGCGCGCTCACCCTCGTCGGCAGCGTCGGCGGCGCCCAGTCGTTCATCTCGAGTCTCCGCGCCGAGGTCAACCTCTACGAAGCCCGACGCGGCGAGGGGATGAGCATCGACGCGCTCGCGACGCTCGCGGGCAACTTCGCTCGCGGCGGCCCGTTCTTCGCCATCCACCCGATTCTGGGCGGCGTCGACGACGAGGGCAGCCACGTCTACAGCATCGACCCCGCCGGCGGCGTCATGAAAGACGACTACACCGTCACCGGCTCGGGCATGCAACTCGCCTACGGTCACTTAGAGCAGGCCTACGAGGACGGCCTCTCGAACGAGGAGGCGAAGACGATCGCCGCACGGAGCATCAAGTCCGCCGCCGAGCGCGACACCGGCTCCGGCAACGGCGTTTTCCTCTGCGAGATCACCGGCGAGGGCGTCGACATCCACGGCCACCACGACTTCGACGAAGTCATCTAATCGGCCGCTCATCGATCCGGCCAGCCGTCCTGTCACGACAATCGATTCTTCCGCTTTCTCCGGGAAAGCCGTGGCTCTCTCGAGCAGCGGCTCCGAGTTGGCACACAGCGCAGTAGAACGGAGAGAAAACGACGAGAGCGACGGCGGCTAGACCGTCGACTAGTTGATCTGTGCGCGCTGTTCGGCCTCGAGTTCCGGTTCGGCGAGCTGGGTCGCGCGCCCGGTCTCGCTCGAGCGGTAGATCGCCTCGATGACGCGCTGGACGGTCAGCGCCTCTTCGACGGTGTTCGTTTCGGGCGGCGCCTCCGAGACGACGGCGCGGAGGAACTGCTCGTCCTGCTCGGTGTAGCCCGTCAGCGACTCGTCGCCGCGCATCGCCACGTCGGCGTAGTGGTCGCCGCCGGCCGTCCCGGTCTCTAAGATCTCGAGGGCGGTGTCGCCGATGTCGAACTGCGCGCCCGCGTCGGTACCCCGAACCCGAAAGTCCATGCTCGGTTCGCGGTTGGTCGCCCAGGCGGCCTCGAGCGAGATGGTCTGTCCCGCCGCGGTCCGGATGAAGGCGCTGACGGAGTCGTCGACCTCGTAGCGTTCGTTCTCGGCGTCCCAGTTGTCGCCGAAGCCGTCGGGATCGGCGTACTCGTCGTCGGCGCCGAAGGTGGATCGGGCGACTCCCGACACTTCCGCGATCTCCGGAAAGTCGAGGGCGTAGAGGGCGAGATCGAGCGCGTGAACGCCGATGTCGAGTAAGGCGCCGCCGCCGGCGAGTTCGGGATCGGTGAACCACGAGCCGGGGCCGGGAACGCCGCGTCGTCGCACGTAGTTCGCCTCGACGTGAGTGAGCTCGCCGAAGCGGCCGCGGGCGTGTTGCTCGTCGAACATGGCCATCGAAGCGGCGTGGCGGTTGTGAAAGCCCACCATACAGACGCCGTCGGCGCGTGCGGCCGTCCGAGCGATCCGCTCGGCACTTTCCAGAGTGTGTGCGAGCGGTTTCTCGACGAGGACGTGACAGCCGGCCTCGAGGGCGTCGACGGCGATCGGTTCGTGAAACCGATTGGGCGTCGTAACGATGACGGCGTCGACGGCCTCGTCCGCGACGAGACCCTCGTGGGTCTCGTAGGTCCGCGCGCCGAACTCGTCGCTGAAACGCTGGCGTTGGGCCTCGACGAGGTCGGCCCCCGCGACGACGTCGGCCCCGAGTTCCGTGATCGATCGCGCGTGGAGATGCCCCATTCCGCCGAGCCCGACGATGCCGACGCCGATCCCGGCGCCGATCATCGCGAAACCCCCGATTGCCGGTCGAACGAGACGGAGATACTGTGAGAAATCTGCCCTTTCGTCGTTTGTAAGCGATCCCGATCCATAGAGAGAGACGAGCGTCGATCGAAATAAGGGTTGTGACCGATTAATCTGTACGGTTTCCCTGTCTTTCATGGAGAAAGACAGTATTACGCCGTCATACGACCGGATACATCGGGAAAACGTACATTTGATTTGGACTGTCGTCGGCGACTACCGTCCGACTGAAGGGCCGGTAGCGACGACGTCGAGGGGATGGTCGACGTCACTATCTGGAACGAGTTTCGCCACGAACGCGAAGACGATGCCGTCGCCGCCGTCTACCCTGACGGCATCCACGCGACGATCGCCGACGCGCTCGCCGAACGCGCCGACGGAACCAAGACGGGCCACGAACTCCGAACCGCGACGCTCGACGAGCCAGAACACGGCCTCACCGAGACCGTCCTCGAGTCGACCGACGTCCTGCTGTGGTGGGGCCACGAAGCTCACGACGAGGTCGCCGACGAGGTCGTCGACCGCGTCCAGGAGCGCGTCCTCGAGGGGATGGGCCTGATCGTGCTCCACTCGGGTCACTACTCGAAGCCGTTCAAGCGGCTCATGGGGACCACCTGTAGCCTCCAGTACCGCGAGGACGGCGGGACCGAACGCCTCTGGGTCGTCGATCCGGGCCACCCGATCGCCGACGGCCTCGAGGGGTCGATCGAACTCCCGCGAACGGAGATGTACGGGGAGCCGTTCGACGTGCCCGAGCCCGACCGACTGGTGTTCAACAGCTGGTTCGAGGGCGGCGAGGTCTTTCGCAGCGGCTGTTGTTATCGCCGGGGGAGCGGCCGACTCTTCTACTTCCGACCCGGCCACGAGACGTATCCGATCTACGAAAACGAGGCGATCCGACGCGTACTCCGTAACGCAGTCGAGTGGGCCGCACCGCGCGAGGGTGCACCCCGGACGTTCGGCGAGCGAGACTGAACCGAACCGGGCTCCTGGTCTAGAACTCCTGTCTGCCTTCGTCGGTGATCACGCTCTCGAGCAACTCGACCGGCGTCGCGTCGTAGCTTGGGTTCTCGACGACGAACCCCTCCGCCGGCTCGGGCATGACTTCGCTTCCCGGGCGGAACTCGTTCTCGAAGACGAACCCCTCGGAGACGATCTTCGACGCCGAGCCGAGCACCGTGACGGGGACGTCGAGCTGGGCGGCGGTCGCGGCGATCGGGAACGTCCCGACACGGTTGTACAGCGTCTCGTCGACGATACAGTCCATGCCGACGACGACGCGGTCACAGTCCTCGAGATAGATACCGTGGGCGCTGTCGGTGATCAGCGTCGTCTCGACGCCCTCGAGACCGGCGAGCGCGCGCGTCGTTTTCCGCCCGATGTAGCGCGGCCGGGCCTCGGTCACGTAGACGTCGAACGTCTTGCCGGCCTCGACGGCGCGTTCGATGGCCTCGAGGACGGTCGAGGAGTAGTCGTGGGTCAGCAACGTCGCGCCGTCCTCGAGGTGGGCGACGGCGTTCTCGGCCGCCCGGTCCTTGCCGGCCTCGACTCTGGTGACGACGGCGTCGATTTTCTCTTCGGTGAGCCTGTCTCTTATACACATCTCTGAGCGG
>NZ_AOHZ01000009.1 GCF_000337215.1 Natronolimnohabitans innermongolicus JCM 12255
TGGATCTCCTCGACTGTCTCGTCGATCATACGCGTACGGATTCCGGTCAGCGTCAAAGGTGTTCCGGGTGACTGCGTCGGGGTCAACTCGAGTCCGCGAGTCTCGTTTCCGATAGTAGCCACTGAACGTCACTGCACATCTGATCGCAGTACGGCGTTGCGATCAGTGTGTACATCGTTTGAGTGGCTACGATATTTCGCAGCGGCCGGTGTCCCGTCGTTCCCACTGTGTCCAACGGTCGACGACGAGTGTACGCAACTACTGTATCCGTTCGTTGACCCTTTCACGTGACACTCAGGTCCGATGATCGTTCCAAGGACGGAACTACCGTCAGTAGGTCGGTCGTGCACGAGGTGCAGTGTCTCGTTGGGGTGGCTGACGATCGACTCGCAATGAACGGGAACGAATGGGGGTACTGACTGCTTTGCTACCCGCCAATTCTGGCTCAGTTGGATCTCATTACTTCGAATCACTGTCGTCTCGATAACTGTCACTCGCGAGCTATTGACAGAATAACAAATGTGGTACTCGGCCCCACCACTGACGTACCGATGGATCGACGACGCTACCTCGCGACGGGACTTGCAGTCACGCTCGCTGGCTGTATGGGTCTCAGTGGACAGGAGGATACGGACACTCAGGACGAATCGAACGGAACTGAGTCCGACGACAGTGACGATTCCGACGCTGATACGGAGACGACCGACACCGACCACGATCTGGTCGGGACGTTCGACGACTTCGAAGACCTCGACCTGTGGTTCGCGCACGAAGACTACGGGTCGGTGGAGGCAGATACGGACCGATCGTCAGAGGGATCACAGTCGGCCGTCCTCGACCCCGAAGACGACGGCCAGGTTCGGATGCGACGGAGCCTGGACGAACCGATCGACGTCGAGGACGTCGTTCCTGGCATCGCGATGACCGGCGAAACCGGGAGTACGATTCTGATTCAACTACAGGACGAAAACGGCGACTACGCCGAGTTCAGCCAGCGCGTGGTCGAAAACGGACCCCTGACGCGACACAATTTCGGGCTCACTCGCATTCGCGGCGATCCCGACCTGAGCGAGGTTATCGTCCTGCAGGTCGTCTACTGGGCCGAAGACGCTCGGCTGTGGGTCGACGACTTCTACTTCACACCCCGTCCGGAACGGCCGGGGAAGGTCATGCTTCAGTTCCACGGCGGCCACGAAACCCATTACACACAGGGGTTCTCGACCCTCGAGGAACACGGGCTGACGGGCGCCGCGTTCGTTCCGACGAACCGAATCGGTCCCGACGCGGCGGCTGCGGGTGACTACCTTACCGAAGACCAGATCGGAGACCTCGCCGACGCCGGCTGGACGATCGGCAGCTACTCCGCACAGGGCTCCCAGCTCAGCGACGTCGACGCTCCCGGGGACGACCTCGAGGACAACATCACTGGCCCCATCGAGTGGCTCGAGGGCGAGGGTTACGAGGACGGCGCCCGCTGTTTCGCCTACCCGGGCGCGACGTACACCGAAACGGCCTACGAAATCGTCCAGGAGAACTACGATATCGCGTTCGCGGGCGGGGCGCCCGCACAGGGCTACGCGGGGAACCCACATCTCTGCTCGATAACCAACTCGCCCGATCCCGGCGACGGCCCCGAACTGCTCGAGTGGACGGCCGAGTACGGCGGCATCACGGCGATTCCGTTCTACCAGCTCGAGGAAGACGACGCGATCGAAGCGCTCCAGGAGACGGCCGAGCGACTCGCCGACCTCGAGAGCGAGGGCGAACTCGAGGTGATCTCGCCCGTCGATATGGCCGACCAGTACGTGCTCTAGACGCTGCGAACGCGGCCGTGGCTCGCCGCCCGCGTCACTCGTCGGCGAATCCGAAGATTCGCCGGAGTTCGCGGTCGATCCGGTCGGTGAACTCCTCGAGGAGGGGCTCGAACTGGTCGTGGTCGGCCACGGCGCCGACGCGTTCGCCGGCGTCGTCGGGGAGTTCGACGCGGAACTCCCCGCTTCCCTCGTAGAACGGTTCGCTCTCGCTCAGTACCTTGCGGTCGATCGCTCGGAGGACCTTCGAGTCGTACCGGCCGTGAAGCTGGTCGTACGCGTTCGAGTACGCTTCCTCGAGTTCGTCGAAGTAGTGGACGTACTTGTCTTCGAACTGCTCGGGGTCGAACTCGGCGCTGGAATCGGTCATGGACGGGACTGGGCGCGCCGGCGGGTAAACGGTTTGGACCGCAAGGTGGGCGAACCGCCCGCACGGACCGACGACCGATGCGACGGCCCTCCGCTTGCGGCCGCAAGCTTACGTTCTCGAGTCCCCTATCCCCCGCTAATGACCGTCACCGTTCGCTACACCTGTCCCCACTGCAACGCCGTCGTCAGCCTCGAGCGACCGCCGGATCTGGCGGATCGGTCGGTCACGAAAGTCCGCCAGCCGGGGTGGGAGTACGCGGAACCGGACGACCCCGACCGCGAGTCCGCCGACGGAATCGAGTTCGTCTGCGGCGAGGACGGACCGGTCACGGACCTCGAGGGCGATCCCGTCGAGGGCTGCGGTCGGCCGTACTACCTGAACTTCGTGCGTTACGAGCAGGGGGTCGAACTCGATCCGGACCCGCCGACCTACGGCGGGCCGCGGTTCGACTTCAACGCGTGAGCGGGCTCCGGGAGGTCGATATTTTGCACGCGTTGTGCCCGGAGTGACCGGCACCTCGGTATTTTGCACGCGTTGCACCCGGAGTGACCGGCACCTCGCAAATGAACTCGAGCCAGCGAGGCGACGGCAATCGTTCGAAGTGGCTTCGGCGCTTCTCGACAACCCGAAGAAAAACGGTTAGCTGAAAGAGAGGGCGCTAACCCCCCTTCCTCAGGGAGTGAACGTAGTGAGCGAGCAGGGAGGGGATACAGCGCCTGCACGACTCACAACCAATTCTAATCAAAGTTCTTAACTAACACAATCCATAGACATCAGCAAGTCGTATGGAGTACAGTCCACGATACCGACTCTTCCCAACGACCGAGCAACGGGAGAGTCTCGACTGGACTCGTGACATCGTGCGACAAGTGTACAACCACGCGCTCCACGAATTCAACCAGATTCCAGAAGACGACGGAACGCTTCGACAGCGCGTCTGGCAAGTCCGAGACAACCTGCCACAGCTCAAGCAACAGTGGACTGACCTGAAACAGGTCTACTCCACCGTCTTGCAGAAAGCTGTCGAACGCATCCACACCAACATTACCAACCTCGGCAAGCTCAAAGCCAAGGGATACGCTGTTGGCTCGTTGAACTGGAAAGGACTGCGTGAGTATCGGAGTTTTACGTATCGGCAATCGGGCTTCGAACTCGACAAGAAGAGTGGCCCACGAGACCGAGCGATACTTCGACTCAAAAAAGTCCGCGGCGAAACGCTGGAAATTCCAATCCGACTCCACCGTGACCTGCCAGAGTACGCCGCTATCAAGGAAGTCACAGTGAAGAAAGAACCCACGGGAGCATGGGACGCCTCGTTCTGCATCAGAACTGAAGAGCCAGAAAAGCCAGTTGTAGACGACATCGACTCTGAAGATACCGTAGGGCTTGACCTCGGCGTACTCAACTTCATTCACGACTCGGACGGGCGGTCTATCGGTCGACTCGACTTAACTGCCGAGCGAGAGCGACTCGAACATGAGCAACGCTCACTCTCCCGCAAGCAACACGAGTCGAATAACTGGGAGAAGCAACGCCGTCGCGTTGCCAAGGTCCATGCGAGAATGTCGAACAAGAAGCACGATTACAAGCACAAGCTCGCGCACTTCTACGCGAAAGAGTACGACGCTGTGTTTGTCGAGGACCTCAACGTGAAGTCGATGCTGGAAGCAGATGGCAACGCGCGGAACAAGGCCGAAGTTGGATGGAGTGATTTCAGGGCGATTCTCGAACATCACTGCGACAAGCACGGAACGCACTACGTCGAGGTGAATCCACGCGGAACGACGAAAGAGTGTGCTAAGTGTGGAGTGGAGACTGAAAAGCCGTTGTGGGTTCGGGAGCACTCGTGCCCGTCGTGTGGATTCGAGTTGGATAGAGATTGGAACGCAGCTCTCAATGTGAAATCGCGTGGTCTAGAGAAACTATAGTAGTCAGTGAAAGTCAATGCACACCCGATCGCAGGACAGCATTGCGATCGGTGTGTAAATCGTTTCACTGACTACTATAGGAGTGGTTCACTCCAAAGTAACGCCTGTGAAGACTGCGACCGCTGTGGACTCGTTTTCCGTGTCTGCAAGTCGCGTTCGTGAGATCATATCTCACGGGCTGTCAGACGTAGTCTGACAACGTCGTTGAAACAGGAAGCCCCTGCCTCAAGGAACGAACGGCGCAAGCCGTGAGTGAGTAGGCAGGGGTAGTTCACAACACAACCCTTTTCGACCACGGGGCGTACCTACGGGCATGGACGAAGACGCCGTTCGCGACCGCCTCCGGACGGTCGAGGATCCGGAACTGGGTGACGATATCATCTCGCTCGGACTTGTCAACGACGTTACCGTCGACGGCGACCAGGTCGAGATCGATCTCGCGCTCGGGGCACCGTACTCGCCGACAGAAACCAACATCGCCGGCGAGATCCGCGAGCGCCTCCTCGAGGAGGGCGTCGACCCCGACCTCTCGGCGAGCGTTCCCGACCGCGACGACGTCGCCAGCGAGGATCAGGTCCTCCCCGGCGTCAAGAACGTCATCGCCGTCGCCTCCGGGAAGGGCGGCGTCGGCAAGTCGACCGTCTCGGTCAACCTCGCGGCTGGCCTCTCGCAGCTGGGCGCCAGCGTCGGGCTCTTCGACGCCGACGTTTACGGTCCGAACGTCCCCCGGATGTTCGAGGCCGACGAGCCGCCGATGACGACCGAAGAGGAGACGCTCGTTCCGCCGGAAAAACACGGCGTGAAGCTGATGAGCATGGCGTTCCTCACCGGCGAGGACGACCCCGTTATCTGGCGCGGTCCGATGGTCCACAAGGTCATCACACAGCTCACCGAGGACGTCGAATGGGGCCACCTCGACTACCTCGTCGTCGACCTGCCGCCGGGGACCGGCGACACCCAGCTGACGATGCTTCAGACGATGCCCGTCACCGGCGCCGTCATCGTCACGACGCCCCAGGACGTCGCCCTGGACGACGCCCGGAAGGGCCTCGAGATGTTCGGCAAACACGACACCGTCGTCCTCGGCGTCGCCGAGAACATGGCGACCTTTGCCTGCCCCGACTGCGGCAGCGAACACGACATCTTCGGCGCCGGCGGCGGCCGGGAGTTCGCCGACCAACACGAGATGCCGTTTCTCGGTTCGATCCCGCTCGACCCCGCCGTCCGCGAGGGCGGCGACACCGGGAGGCCGACCGTCCTCGAGGACGACAGCGAGACCGCCGACGCGTTCCGGACGATCACCGAGAACGTCGCGAACAACACGGGTATCGTCCACCGACGCGGCGTCTCCCAGGGACGGCGGCGAAACGCTTCGACCGAACGATGACGACGAACGGTGCGGACGACGGCGAGTCGGCGGACGGCGATGCGGCCGGTTCCGAACCGACCGATCCAACCGGTGTCGATCCGGAGACCCAGTTCGAACCCGATCCCGAACGCGTCGCGACGCTGCGTGCGATCGGCGACGACGTCCGCGGCGAGACCAGCGAGAGCAAACAACTCGCGAACGTTCTGTACCGGACCAGCGACCTCTACGATCCCGACGAGGAGACCACGCCCGAGGAGATCGTCCGCAACGTGAAGTTCATCCTCGAGGTGAACGAACGCGGCGGTCTCGGGCGCTAAGTCGGGACTCGAGTCGCGTCGTTTTGTCCGATCAAACAGCTTCGACCGAAACCAGCAGCTACAGTTACGGCTATCGTAGTTGGTTCTCTATGGTATCAAATGGTTTCTAAAACCACTTAGGGGTGCAGCTTATGTCGTCCGGTGCTGTTCGGTCGGACAGACTCATGACCGAGACGACCACACCCCTCGAGGCCACGTTCGAACTGCAGCGCCAGTCGATCAAACAGAGCCAGCAGCTGTTCGAACAGGGGCTCGCGTTCCAGGAAAACGCCGCCGAGACGATGTTCCGAAACGGACTGGCGGCCCAGCGCAGCGCCCAGCGACAGGGGACCGAACTCGCTCGACAGCTGGTCGACGCCCAGCTCGAGGCCGTCGAGTCCGCCCTCGACGAGAGCGCCGCCGACGTTCGATCGACCGTTGGCGAGGGACTCGAGAACGGCACCGAACAGACACAGGAGCTGCTGAACCAGCAGCTCGAACAGGGGATGGAACAGACTCAACAGCTCGTCAACGAGCAGTTCGAGCAGAGTGCCGCGCTGTTCCAGCGGCTGCTCCACGTCCAGTTCGACGCCCTCGAGGCGGCGATGAACGGAACGGGCGACGGCGACGAACGAAGCGTCCGCTCGGCGATGGACGAGGGGTTCGACGAGTTCGAACGACGCCACGAGGAGACCTGGGACGAGTTCGAGGCGGCGTTTCTCGAGGCCGTCGACGACCTGACCGATCAACAGCGGACGCTGCTGGCCGAATCGACCGACGCCGTCCTCGAGGCCCACACGGAGACCGAGACGCAGACGATCGAAGGCGTCCACCGCGCCGAAGACGCCGCCGAAACCGTCCAGCAGCAGTCCGAGTTCGTCGCTCAGACGGCACAGCGAGAGGGCCAACAGCTGGCCGGCGAGGCCGCCGACGCGACCGAAGAAATTGCCATCGAGACGACCGACGCGATCGAAACCGCTACCGAAGAGGCCGTCGACGCGACCGCACGGAACCTGCAGGCCCTCGAGGGCGTCGGACAGACCTACGCGGACCGACTCGCGGAGGCGGGCATCGACACCGTCGCCGACCTCGCCGACGCACAGGCAGACTTGTCGCCGACGTCGCCGACATCACCGAGAAGCGCGCCTCCGAGTGGATCGAAGCGGCACGGTCACAGGCCTGACTCGAGTCCGCTAGTCGCCGTTCTCGCTCGAGAAGTACAAGCCAGAGCGGGGATTTGAACCCCGGGAGTCTCGATTACAAGTCGAGTGCATGAACCGCCCATGCTCCTCTGGCACGGGTTCGACTTGGCCGTCCTCCTTTGAATGTGTATCGTTTTCGGACCGGGCGTCGGGTCCCGTCGAGTCGACGCCGGCGGCGCCCTCGAGTCAGGGATCGTGATCGCGTTCGTCGTCCTGACCGTCTTCGCCCTCGAGGTCACGCTCCATCGAGACCCGATACGCGTCGTAACCCTGGCGGTCGTAGAACCGCCGGGCGGCTTCGTTGTCGGCCATCACCTCGAGGACGACGGCCTCGGCGCCACGCTCTTCGAGTTCGGCTTCGGCGGCCTCGAGTAAGGCGCCGCCCAGCCCCTGTCCGCGGTAGGCGGGCTCGACGTAGATATTCGAGAGCATCCCGCGGGTGGTGTCGAGGGCGAGCGAGCCGTGCTCGAGGTGAAAGGAGGCGAAGCCGACGATTCGGCCGGCGTCGCGGGCGACGAGCAGCCCGTCGTTGGCCTGGTGTGCCGCGAGGGTCTGGCGCATCGCCTCGCGGTTGGCGTCGGCGAGGACGGCGGAGTCGTGGCGTCGCTGGTCGCGGGCGAGGGCAACCCAGCGGTCGGCGACCGTCTCGAGGTCGCTCGGCGCGGCGCGTTCAATCGTCGGCGGGCTGTTGCTGTCTGGGACCATTCTCGAGTGCGGTCACGGCGGGCAGCGGCTCCGCGGTGAGCATCCGCAGGGCGGCGCCGCCGCCGGTGCTAACGTGCGAGAAGCCCTCGACGCCGAGTCGGCGCAGCGCGGAGGCGGTGTCGCCGCCGCCGACGATGCTCGTGTCGACGTCGGTCGCCATCCCGTAGAGCCGTCTCGTTCCCGTCTCGAAGGCGTCCTCCTCGAAGACGCCGGCGGGGCCGTTCAGGATGACCGTCCCCGCGCCCTCGAGCAGGCGCTCGTAGTACTCGAGCGTCGAGGAGCCGATATCCATGGCGGCCTCCTCGTTTTCCGGCGGCAAGGCGTTGATGCCGATCTCGTAGCGTTCGCCGTCGCGCTCGACGGCGACGTCTCGCGGAAGCGCGATGGAGTCGCCGTAGGCGTCGAGCAAGTCGCTGGCGCGGTCGATCTCGTCCCAGTAGCCCTGCTCGTAGATGAAATCCGAACTGGCGTCGCCTAAGTCGACGCCGTCGGCGATGAGGAAGACGTTGCCGACGACGCCCGCGGTGAGGACGTGATCGGCCAGCCCCTTCTCTAAGACGGACCAGGCGACGTCGATCGAGTCCGAGACCTTCGCGCCGCCGAGGACGTAGATCCGCGGTTCGGGCGTCTCCTCGATCGAGCCGAGGACGTCGAGTTCCGACTCCATCACGCGGCCGGCGTAGCCGGGCAGGACGGTCGGGAAGCCGACGAGCGAGGGCTGGGAGCGGTGGGCCGCCGCGAAGGCGTCGTTGACGTAGACGTCGAGCGACGGCGCGAGCCCCTGGACGAGGTGGGTCTCGGCGGCGCGCTCCGGTTCGAACTCCATGTACTCCTCGCTGTAGAAGCGGGTGTTCTCGAGGACGACGCAGTCGCCGTTCTCGAGGGCGTCGACGGCCTCACGGGCGGCGACGCTGAAGTTCGCGTCGACGTAGTCGACCGGGCGGCCGAGCAGTTCGGCGAGGCGGTCGGCGTGGGACTCGAGAGAGACGAAATCGTCGCCGCCGGGTCGACCCTGGTGGGCGAGCACGGCGACTCGACCGCCGCGCTCGAGCAGTTCCGAGAGGGTATCGACGTGGGCCTGCAGTCGGGCGTCGTCGGCGAGGCCACCGTCGTCAGCGATCGGGCTATTGATGTCGACGCGGATGCCGACGGTGGTCCCTTCGACGTCGAGGTCGTCGAGGGTATCGATCATTATCCACAGGTGCACCGCGGCACCCGAAAGGTCTTTCTATCGGAGAAATCGCTGTCGGGGACTGCTGTCAGCTCGGCGGCGTATCGGTCGTCGCGACCGCGAGTCCGACCGACCGGTCGTTCCGTAAGCGGCGCGGTGGGAGACGGCGAGAGTTCAGGGAGCAAAAGACGGAGAACGGAGGCGGTGTCGATTCGGTCTCTCACGTGCGTGTAATGCCATATCGGACTCAGACCGTCCGGCAGTCCGTACAGATCAGCTGTCCGTTCGACTCCCAGAGCGAATCCGCGAGGGTTCCACAGGCCTCACAGACGCCCTGCGTCGAGTACTCGTCGCCGCCGTTCGGGAGCATCTGGAGGTCGGCGTCGGCCGAGTCGTCCGCGCTCGAGGCGGTGACCGATTGGGCGGCGCGGTCGTCGGCCGGCGCTGCCCCCTCGAGGGAATCCGCGCTCGAGCGGGGCGGCGTCATCGTCGCCTGGAACGAACCCGCGGCGGCGATGACGTCTCGCTGGGTCACGAGTCCGAGCACGCCGTCTTCGTTCTCGACGACGACGTTGCGGATGTTCTCGCGAGCCATCGCGCTGGCGGCGTCGGTGAGCGACCGGTCGGGCGCGAAGCTGATGACGGGGGTGGTCATCACGTCGCCGACGGCGGTCTCGTTCGGGTCGCCGTCGTCGGCGACGACGCCGAGGACGTCCCACTCGGTCATGATCCCGACCGGCTCCGAGCCACGAACGACGAGCACGCAACTCGTGCGCTCCTCGCGCATCAGTTCGACGGCGCCGCGAACGGTATCGGATTCACTGACGCCGACGTATTCGGTCGTCAAAACGTCTCTGACCGACAGTTCTGATTCCATGTGAGAACAGTGGTCGTGGCTGTGCTAAAAACTACCCCCGCCACACTTAAGCGAATCCGTGACGAAGATTCGTGATTCGGCGCCTCGAGACTCCTCGTGCCGGTTCGTCGCAATACGTCAACCGTCTAGTACTCGAGGGATCGACGGGCGAATCGCCCCTCGTTCGAGGCATTTCGTGCCTCGAACATCGGCGTTCACGTAACGTGTGCGTGCGTGTCCGCCGTCGGGCGCTACCACTCGAGTTCGACGCGCGTGCCGTCCGCCCGGCAGGTCTCGAGGGCGTGTTTCGCGGCGAAGCCGGCGTCGTGGGCGCTCTCGCCGCGGCCGACGCCGACCTGCAGTTCGACGTCGACGGCCTCGGCGACGTGCTCGATCGCCTCCTCGTAGTCGGGTTCCTCGAGGTCGGGGCAGACGACGATGATGTTGTCGCCGCCGACGAAAAACGAGAGGCTGTCGTGGCTGTAGCGCATGTGGCGCATCAGTTCGGCGTACCCCTGCTCGATTTCGATGAAGGTGTCGAAAGCGTTGAGTTCGTCCGTGTAGTTGCCCGTCGCGTTGACGACGTCGAAGTGGGCGATCTGGACGTCGTCGTCGGTCCGGTGGACGTCGTCGATCGTCCGGCCCTCGAGACACTCGCGTCGGTTCTCGTCCTGTGCGCTGCCGGCGTCCTGGACGCGGGCGGTCGCGTCGGCGAGCGCCTGGACGGGGCTGGTGCCGGTCGCGACGCCGAGGCTCAGGGTTACGGGGTAGCGGTTGCCGACGGACTCCTGGAGGAGCGCGTGGTCCTCGCGGTCGAGGCCGTTCGTGACGGCGACCATGTTGTCGAAGCGCGTAAAGAAGGTGTAGCCGCCGCGGTTGCCGACGAACTGGGAGATGTCGGCGTAGAGTCGAGACTGCATGGTCTGGAGATCGGCCTCCCGTCGGGGCTCCGGCGTCACGGTCCACGGCCCGTAGTTGTCGATCTGGACGAGCGTAACCTGCGTATTAGTCACGGTGAGAGAGTCTTTCGAACGGCGTCGTATAAGTGATACGTAATCCAGATTCGTGATGGGGTCGAGTCGGGGGCTCGAGAACGGGAACTGAACGCTCGAGAACGGGTTCAGGCGTGTTTTATCTCGGGGTTGGCGCCCTTCGGGTGGTACTCCCAGAAGTCGCCGGCTCGCATGGCGGCGCCGACGCCCTTGTGCATCTCGAGGATGGTTTCGAACTCCGCTTCCTCGACGTACTCGAAGATTTCGCTCATCGGGACGACCTTGCGGTGGTTGATCCGGATCGGGTAGTCGCCGTACTCGTCGACGAATTCGGCGACGTCCATCGGGAAGTCCTCCTCCTCGTCGACCTTGTCGGCGATGATTCGCATGTCGTACTTGCGCATGCCCTCGCTGCCTTCCTCGCCGTCGGGGTCGACTGGCCAGTCACTGCTCATACTCCGACGTGTGCAGGGGTCCCGCAAAAGGATTACTGTTGGCGACAGATCAGCGATCCGGAACGGGGTCGCTGCGCTCGGCGTGCAGTCCTCACGGCGTAGATAATGTCTCGTACAAGCCACAGACCGTACAGCAATGGGAGTTGCTCCCGGCGGATCGAGACCGATCTTGTCCGCCGTGCGACGTTATTTCACCCACCAATCGGTAGTTATAAGGAATTATAGGCCGACAATTAGGGCGGAAGCCGGTCTCCGTCGGGGGTACGGAAATGCCCCGGGTGATCATAGCACCCGAGACGCGGCTTCCAGCCGAGAGGCTTGAAGCCATGATTGCATACATTCTGTCGGGATATAAACGTCCCGAACGACGGACGCACCGACACCACTACCGAGTAGCGACAGCCGGCGGGTGGTCGACGTGAGCCCGAACGGCGATCCCGAGGGCGGGAACGGCGCCCTCGCGGAGTCGGGCGAAGACTCGCGATCGTTCCCCGAGTGTCCGACCTGCGGACGGGCGATCGTCGCGACCGCCGTCTCCGAACCCGCGGTCGGAACGGCCGTTCCCTGCGGCTGTACGGTCGTGCCACCCGCACTCGAGTTCGACGAGTAGGACGGTGGGACTCGAGTGGGGGCGGGGTGGCCGACCGGAGTCTTCCCACTTCGCTCGGAGTGACACACCACCATTGCGGGGCTCCGGTTTGTGGCTTCGCTCAGCTATCGAAGGAGCGATGAATACGCTACTGCTTACTGCGAAACACCGCGTACGCGGGGAGTCCAATCAGTACGAGCACGATGACGACCAACAGCAGGTGAGACAGTGGTTCGAGTACACTCGGCGCAACAGCTCCAGTCCGACCACCGAAGGAGTTTGTCCCGTGTCCGATCGCGTACAGGTAAAACCCAATCGCTGCGAGGAGCCACGCGGTAACCGTCCGGTACAGTATATCCTGTGTCATCTACTTGTATTGCTGAACGAATCGTGAATAATTAACCGCACGGAAACGGTATAGCTCAGCACCTCCTGGGCTGCCGGTCGGCCATTCAGTGCTTGATTCGGTCGATCGTGGTCGGTGTGGTCATCGATACCGGTGCGTCGATCGTGCAACAGGATTTATACGATGGTGCTGTCTCGAGGCAAGCAATGACGTCTGGGGAACGCGAGCCGTCCGCTGATGCTATCGCGCCTGATCCGACTATCTATCAGGTGCCAGTAAAAGCGTCGGCCGACGAGCCGATTCGATCGAACTTCGAACGGACCGTCATCGACGGCGTTCGACGGGACCGACTTGAGGAGGTCTGCGAGGTTCCGGTCGAGCACGAGACGCTTCGAGTGTGGGGAAACACCGAGTCGGAGGCCGCCGAGACGGGAGAGTATCTGCTGTTCGCGGATCGCGACGGCCGCCGCGGCGGCGACTACACGCTGCTCGCTCGCATCGCTCACGCGACGGTTCTGGATCCGGAGACCGCAGCCGCGTTCACCCAGACGATCGGATGGAGTGACGACCCCGACGACGCGTACCCGCACGTGATGTTTCTCGATCCGATCTACGAGGCCCGACTCGACCGCGAAGCGTTCTGGGACACGCTCGGATTCAAGGGCTGGCCGAACGACACGTTTAGCGCCATTAACTTCGACCGCCGCGGGTCGACGTTCGTTACGGCGTACGACTCGATTCCGGAGTTTATCGAGGAGATCCGCGGCGAGAAAATCTACCCGAACGAGTCGAGTGAGGCGGACGGCCGATCCGAGCCGGCCGACGACTATCAGACCCTCGAGGCCGCGATCACCGACGTTCGAGCCCGACTCGCGGCCGCCTCGAGAGATCCGGCGTGGCTCGAGCGTCGCCTCGGGAAAGTGCTCGTCGCCGAGTGGTCGCGGGCTCTCGAGGGGTTCGAACCATCCGGGACCGTCCCGGCGAGCACCGCCGCGACGTTCGACCAGCTTCGAGACGTCTACGAATCGCTCGAGCCCAAACTCGAAGAGATCGCCGCCGAGATCGGCGTGGGATCGCACGGCTCGTTCTCACCGACGGAAGTGCTCTTTCTGTGCTGGGTCCGACTCGTTCAGGCGGAGATCGGCGACGTTGGCGCGCCGTTGAGCCAGCCGCGACTGAACAGCATCCTCCGCGAAACGTACTCGATCGAGGGCGAAACGGACGGCGACCCGAGCCCCCATTCGCCGGACGTCATCCACCCGGTGCGCTCTCACATCCGAGAGACGGATCCGACCGTTTACGCCTTCGGTGCAACGCCTACCGACTGGCTCACGACACTCGAGTACGGTTCGGTGCCGTTCGACGAAGCACACCGTGATCGGTGGACGGCTCTCGAGGAGGGCGACGTTGCCGTGCTCCACACGCGAACGAACGACGAACGCCACGACCCGGCCTCGGCCGACGTTCTCGGTGTCGGCGTTCTCGGACAGACGTTCGAGAAAGACGAACCGTGGCGGCTGGACGAGCACGCAGGGGACGCGTCGTATCCCCTGGTTGCAACCCTCGACCGACTGTTTCTCTTGGGATCGATCGACGACGTCGATACGTCGCAACCGCTTCCCGAAAAGACGCCGGCGAAATACGAGGCGGAGATCGGGGCGCTGACCTCGGACACCCTCTCGGTCGAGGACGCGAACCGGATCTGTGCGGCGGCCGGCGAGACCGCGTTTCCGACCGAGTCGGTGTGCGCGCCGTTCCGATCTGACGACGGAAGCGTCGACCACGACGGGGCGATCGCGCTCGTCGGGGCGATGGCTGATTCGCTAACCGAAGCGTCGACGGTCAACGTCCACGAGTCCTATCAGGGGTCGATTCCCGCTGCGACGCTCGAGGGGCTGTACTTCCCCGACGATCAGGGCGAACGCATCCTCGAGCAGATCGAGACGGCTCTCAGAACGGGAAAGCACGTTCTCCTGACGGGGCCGCCCGGAACCGGAAAGACGGAGATCGCGCGCCGAATCTGCGAACGGCTCGCGGCCGACTATCCGTACCTGTACTCGGGCTACGAGACGACGACGGCGACGGCCGACTGGTCGACGTTCGATACCGTCGGCGGCTACATGCCTAACGAATCGGCCGAGGATGGCGGTGACGAGCTCGCGTTCACGCCCGGAATCGTCCTCAATCGGCTCAAAGATTCGCAGACGGGGACCCAGTCGAACGAACTGCTCGTCATCGACGAACTGAATCGCGCCGACATCGACAAGGCGTTCGGCCAGCTCTTTACGCTTCTCTCCGGACAGTCCGTTCAGCTTCCCTACAGCAAGAACGGACGCGAGGTCGAGCTCGCGACGACGGGCGACGTGACTGGACGGCCCGCAGACCACCAGTATCTCGTCCCCGACTCGTGGCGGATCTTCGCGACGATGAACACCTACGACAAGACGTCGCTCTACGAGATGAGCTACGCGTTCATGCGGCGCTTCGCGTTCGTTCGCGTGCCGGCGCCCGAGCTTCCGGAAGGGCAGACCGAGGACGCGGAGATCCGACTCGAGGAACTCGTCCACGAGTACGCGGACGCGTGGGGGCTCGACATCGACCGCGACGTGGCGATGGCCGTCGGTCGCGTCTGGCGGAAGACGAACCACGCCGTCGACGAGCGGGCGATCGGCCCGGCGATCATCGAGGATCTCCTCCGCTACGTGACCCACCACCCCGAGTCGGACCTCGAGTACCACCTCACGCAGGCAGTTATCAGCTACGTGTTCCCACAACTCGAGGGCGTTCCGAAGCGCCGGACGATCGTCCGCGAGATCGCGGCTGTCGACGCCGTCGACTCGACGCTGCTCGAGCGAGCCGCGGCCGAGATGCTGCAGGTGACGCCGGCCGAGAGCGAGACGGTATGAACAGGGACGAACTGCTCGAGCAGGTGACCGAGGATATCCTCGCGCACGTGATGAACGGCTCGTTCCCCGAACGCGAACTCGCCCAGTCGATCAAACCCGAACAACTGGACGAGCGCTTCGAGGAGTACGAACTGCTGCTCGATCTGCACTTCGTGCTCAAATCCGACGTGGTCGACTTCGTCCGCGACCTCTCGGTGCACCTGCGAAGCCTCCGGACCGAAACCAGAACGACGTCGCGGACGCGACGCGGCGCGGTCGACGGCCGAATCGACTGGAACGAGACGATCAAGAAGCGGTATTCCGAGCACCCCCGCGACAGATCGATCTTCGTCTGCGACGATCGGACGGTCGAGTACGACATCCCGGAGAACATCGTTCTCAAGCGATTGATTTCGGTCATCCACACGGCGATCCGGGAGGCAGAGGAGTACCTCCGCGGCCACTACGACTGGGTTCGCGAGACGTGGAAGGGCAACGAGGATCTGATCGACGAACTCCAGCGGATCGTCGAACGGAACGTTCACGTCCGTCGAATTCGCGACCCCGACACCTACGAACCGACCGAACGGATGCTCACGACCGCCGCCAGCTCTCGCCACGCGGTCTATCGGGAGGCCGCGTCGCTGCTGCGAACTCGAGAGCGACTGTTCGACGGCGATGCGGACGCGATCCGAACTCTCCTCGAGGAAACGGCGATCGCCCCCGACGATCAGGACTCGCTGTTCGAACTGTTCGTCCTCTTTCGGTTCGTCGCGACCCTCGAGCGAATGCGCGAGATGCAGCCGCAGTACAAGACAATCGCGACGGGGAGACAGGAGGTGGCCCGATTCGAGGACGAGAAAGAGATCGTCCTCTACCACGATACCTCCGCGCGTGATCGTGATCTGTCGTTCGTCGCCGTCCCCGACGAGGACGCAGACTATCACTCGCGAACGGACAAAGTCCAACTCGAGGCCCAGGAGATCGCGGGCGACTACTTCGGCCGGGAGTTCACCAATCACACTGGTCGGCCGGACGTCATCGTTCTCGAGGTCGTCTCCGAGGCTGACACCCAACGCGAGTACCTGATCACGGAGGTCAAGAACAGCACTAACGTGGACACGATCCGCCGCGGGATCAAGGAGACGCTGGAGTACCTCGCGTTTCTGCGGGTCAACGAGGAGTACGTCTTCGGCCCCGACGAGGACGACTACTTCGGTTCGGGCTGGAACGGCCTGCTGGTGACGCAGGATCTCGAAGACGAGACCGCCTCGCTCGAGGAGCAAACCGACAACCCGGTGACGATCCTGCAGGCGTCGGAACTCGAACGGGACCTCGAGCGGATATTGAGCGAGATTCTGTAGGCATTCTGCTTCCTCCCTCGACCGGGATATTCAACCTATAGTAGCCACTGAAACGATTTACACACTGATCGCAACGCTGTACTGCGATCAGGTGTGCAGTGACTTTCAGTGGCTACTATAGCATCACTGATCTCAACACCTATCACTCACCGGCGACAACACGTCACCAGAGCGAGAAGAATGGTTTCTAACGCACAAATTGGCGAACTCATCGTCGGCGCGTATCACAAGATCATCACCGACGCTGAAGTCGTGAGCTACAACTCGAGATCCAAACGAGACGGCGCCCAGATGGAGATTGACGTCGTCGCAATCGACTCGAGCGACGGCACGCAGACCGTCTACGCCTGCGAGGTCATCACCCACCTCAACGGCTCGGCGTACTCGGGGACCCCCGAGACCGACAAGTGGGACGATTACGGCAACGACAGCTACCAGTTCTCCCTCGAGAAACTCGAGTCCAAGTTCCGATCCGACTACGACTACGTCTCGAGAGTGTTCGACGACGCCGACGAGTACGTCCTTCAGCTCTGGGCGCCATCTCTCTCGGACGGCCATCTCACGGACGGGCTCGCCCAACTCTCGAGCGAGTTCGAGGCCGAGTACGGACTCCCGATCGAACGCGTCGTCAACGAGACCTACACGGCCCGCGTCGAGGAACTCCGGTCGCTCGCAGCCGAGGAGACGAAAGCGTACGGTGAGCCCGCGTTTCGGTTCCTGCAAATCCTCGAACAGTTGCGATAAGCACCGACCTCGAGTCCGTCTCCTTCTGCTGAGGGTCGAGGAGTCGGGCTTCGCCACCGACGAAGACGGTTACGTCGACTTAGGCTGGAACGGCCCGCTGGTGTCGTGAAACCTCGAGCGGGTCTTGCGAGACGTACTCTGAGCCGCGCCATATCTCGAAGTCGGTCTGCCGCCCGGGAACCATTTCCGACGGAGGCGAAACACCGAAGCGGAGAGCACGTATACAACGATGTATACATGGGCGACAAAACGATTCGCGTCTCCGAACGAACGTGGCGAAAGCTCCGAGCGCGCAAACGGGGGTCCGAGAGCTTTGACGACGTCATCGAGCGCGAACTCGAGGATGACGAGCCACTCGCCGGATTCGGCGCGTGGAGCGAGACGGAGATCGACGAGGCCGTCGACGACGTAAAACGGGAACTGGACGACGATTTCGACGCCGGTCCATGAAGGTTCTCGACAGCAGTTTCTGCGCCGACTTTCTCCGCGGCCGTGATCACGCCAAGCAGTACCGACTCGCCCATCGAAACGAGAGTTTTGCCCTCTCGGAGATCGGCTTTTACGAGTTGTATCACGGCGCCGTGAAAGTCGGTCGCGATCCCGTCGCCGTCGACCGAGATCTGCCGTGGGTGGACCGTCTCGACTACACGCCGGCTCACAGCCGTGAGAGCGCACGGATCCGCGCCGAGTTAGCGGAACAGGGACAACGCATTCAACACCCCGACATGATGATCGCTGGCGTTGCACGGTCGCTCGACGCACCGCTCGTCACCTCGGATACCGACGTCGATTGTATCGACGACCTTACCGTCGAGAACCCCCACAAAATGTACTGATACGGGCACTCCGTCGGTTCTAGCACAGTTTCGATCCGGTCAGCGACTGTGTCGAGATGGGAGGACAGCAGTTCGTCCGAAGGAAGTGACCGCATCGAAACGATTCGCTCGCGCTCGCTGTCGACGAGCGTCCCTGTGAGCGGAACCGCCGCTCGAGGGTCAAAGATCGAAAGCCGTCAGTCGTTAGTCGTCGGCCGTCGTCTCCGCTTCGGCCTGCTCGCCCAGAATCTCCTCGCGGTGTTCGTCGAGCAGCGGCGCCCGCCCGCGGGGCTGGGGCGTCGTCTCGCTCATCTTGATCGGGTTACCCGCGATCTCGACCTCGCGGTCCGCACCGGGCTGTTCGACGGGCACGAGCATGTCCCGGGCGTGGACGTGGTCGTCAGCGAAGATTTCCTCGGTGGTCTGGACCTTGGCGGCCGGGACGCGGCCCTCGAGTTTGCCCACCAGTTCCTCGTTGGTCTGTTCGACGGTCCAGTCGGCGATCTCCTCGCGGAGCGTCTCGCGGTGCTCGAGGCGCTCGGGGGTCGTGGGATACTCCTCGGCGAGATCCTCGCGGCCCATCACGTCGCAGAGTTCGGCCCAGTGGTTGTTGTTGAACGCGGCGATGACGGCGTAGCCGTCGTCGGTCTCGAAGGCGTTGTAGGGAAACAGCGTGGGGTGGGAGTTCCCCCGACGGGACGGGGCCTCGCCGGTGTAGGACTGCTGGTAGATGGCGCGTTCGGTGAAGCTGATCATCGAGTCGTACATGCCGGTGTCGACGTACTGACCCTCGCCGGTCTGTTCGCGGTGGTTGACGGCGGCCAGGATCCCGATACAGTTCAGCGTCGCGGTAAAGAGGTCGCCGACGCCGGGGCCGGTCTTCGTCGGCGGGCCGTCGGACTGGCCGGTGGTCTCCATGACGCCGCCAAGCGCCTGTGCGATGAGGTCGAAAGAGGGTTGCCCCTGGCGTTCGGTTTCACCCGTACGCGGGTCGCCGAAGCCGCGGATCGAGGAGTAGATGAGATCCTCGTTGTACTCCGTGAGCGTCTCGTAGCCCAGATCGTATTTCTCCATCGTGCCCGCGCGGTAGTTCTCGACGACGATGTCGGCTTCCTCGACGAGCGAGAGGAAGTCCGCGCGGTCGTCCTCGTCACCGAGGTTCAGCTCGATGCTCTTCTTGCCCCGGTTGACGCTCTGGAAGTAGCCGCCGTAGGCCTCTTCCTCGGGGTCGTCGACGAACGGCGGGTTCGATCGGATCATGTCGCCGCCCGGCCGTTCGATTTTGACGACGTCCGCGCCCATGTCCGCGAGCAACATCGTACAGTACGGCCCAGCCAGCACCTGGGTCAGATCGAGCACACGCAGGTTCGAAAGCGCTCCCATGTACGCCGTAGTTTTTCAGGGCAGTGCCAAAACCCTTACCATCGATCATGTACATTGTCACACCATCCCATAGGGACGCTCTTAGGATCCTTAAGGAGTATTATCATGGAAGATCATTAGGTTTATAGGGTGGTTCCTCATGGTTCTCAATACGATGTCCCAAACGGTCGTCCTCGGCGTGATTGGCTCCGACGCCCACGTCGTTGGAATCACAATCCTAGAGCAGGCCTTCAGCGCAGCGGGCTTCGACGTCATCAACCTCGGCGTGCAAACGTCACAGGAAGAGTTCGCCGAATCCGCCGTAGAACACGACGCTGAGGCCGTACTGGTTTCTTCGCTCTACGGCCACGCCGAGCAAGACTGTCAGGGATTCCACGAGGTCCTCGCGGAGGCAGACGTCGAGGCAGTCACCTACATCGGTGGCAACCTCGCGGTCGGGCAAGACGACTTCGAGCAGACCCGACGGACGTTCCGGGAGCTCGGCTTCGATCGGGTGTTCGACTCCGAGACCGATCCCGAAGACGCGATCGAAGCGCTGCGAGAGGACCTGCAGATCAAACCGACCGAGTCGGAACGTGCGACTATCAGTTCCTAGATGATACGAGACGAACGTATTCCATCCGACGAGCTACGGCGTATCGACGAGGAGATTCGCTCGAACTGGCCGACGGGCGCAGACGTCGACTTCGAGGACGCTATCGAGTACCACGAATCGCTGCCCGACCACAAGCGATTCGCGGACGTCCTCGAGTCGGCCGACAAGCCCCTCCTCCAGCCCCGGGCCGGCGTGCCCCGGCTGGACGACCAGATCGAGCTCCTGCAGTATCTCCACGAGGAGGGCCAGGCCGATCTCCTGCCGACCACGATCGACTCCTACACGCGTGACAACGAGTACGAGAAGGCCCAGCAGGGCCTCGAGAAAGCCCGCGAGACGGGCGACGACACGCTGAACGGCTTTCCCGCCGTCAACCACGGCGTCGACGGCTGCCGGGAGCTGATCGACGAGGTCGACGCCCCCATCGAAGTTCGCCACGGCACGCCCGACGCCCGGCTGCTGGCGGCGATTACCTTCGCCGGCGGCTTCCAGAGCTTCGAGGGCGGCCCGATCTCCTACAACATCCCCTACACGAAACGCCACGGGCTCGAGGAGACCATCGAGCGCTGGCAGTTCGTCGACCGACTGGCGGGGGCCTACACCGAACGCGGCATCCGCATCAACCGCGAGCCGTTCGGGCCGCTTACCGGCACCCTGGTGCCGCCGTCGATCGCCATCGCGATCATGCTGGTCGAGGGGAAACTCGCGGCCACGCAGGGCGTGCGGTCGATCACGCTCGGCTACGGGCAGGTCGGCAACGTCGTGCAAGACGTCGCCGCCCTGAACGCCCTCAAAAAGCTCGGCAACGAGTACCTCCCTGACGAGGTCGTCGTCACCACTGTCTTCCACGAGTGGATGGGCGGCTTCCCGCCGGACGAGGCGCGGGCCAACGGCGTGATCAGCTTCGGCGGCATGACCGCCGCAATCGCCCAGCCCGATAAGGTCATCACGAAGTCCCCACAGGAGTTCCAGGGGGTTCCGACCAAGGAGGCCAACGCCTCCGGCCTGCGCACCACCCGCCAGGTCATCGACATGGCGATCGAGCAGCAGATCGACATCGACGGCATCGAGGAGGAACAGGACTTGATCGAGCGCGAGACGCGGTGTCTGATGGACACCATCTTCGAACACGGCGACGGCGACGTCGTCCAGGGGACGCTCAAGGCGTTCGACTCCGGCGCGCTCGACGTTCCCTTCGCCCCCAGTGACAGCGCGAAGGGTGCCGTCCTCCCCGCTCGAGACGACGACGGTCGCGTCCGCATCTTCGAGTGGGCCGACCTCGAGATGGACGACGACATCAAGGAGATCCACAAGGCCCGGCTGTCCCAGCGGGCGGACACCGAGGGCCGCGAACAGTCGTTCCGCATGGTCGCGGACGACGTCGACGCGATCAGCGACGGGAAACTCATCGGCCGACCACAGGGTGAGGTCAAGCTATGAATATTACAGGTGTGTACGCAACGCCCGGATTCTCCGGGTTCTTCTTCGACGACCAGCGCGCGATCAAGCAGGGTGCAACGCAGGACGGCTTCACGTACGACGGCGAGCCCGTCACCGACGGCTTCGACGAGATTCGCCAGGCCGGCGAGACGATCATCGTCGACATCGAACTCGCGGACGGCACCGTCGTTCGCGGCGACTGCGCCGCCGTTCAGTACTCCGGCGCCGGCGGGCGCGACCCGCTGTTCAAAGCCGAGGCGTACGCTCCCGTCATCGAGGGCCCCGTCGCCGACGAACTCGAGGGACGGGACGCCACCGAGTTCCTCGATAACGCCGAGTTGCTCGAGGAGATGCAGGTCGACGGCGACCGCCTGCACACGGCGATCCGTTACGGCGTCTCGCAGGCCCTGCTCGCCGCAGCCGCCGAAGCCGAAAACACCACGCGCACGGACGTCATGGCCGACGCGATGGGCACCGAGCCCGCAACGGAGCCGGTGCCGGTCTTCGGTCAGTCCGGCGACGACCGCTACAACAACACCGAGAAGATGTTCGTCAAGGGCGTTCCCGTCCTCCCCCACGCGCTGATCAACAGCGTCGAGAAGATCGGCGAGAACGGTGAAACGCTCCTCGAGTACGTCGAGTGGCTTACGGAGCGATCCCAGGAACTGGGGCCCGACGGCTACGACCCTCGGTTCCACATCGACGTCTACGGCATGATCGGCGAGGTCTTCGGTGCGCCCTACGACCGCGACGAGGTCGTCGACTACTTCGCCGCCCTCGAGGAGGCGGCCGCGCCGTACCCGATCCAGATCGAGGGGCCGATGGACGTCGGCGACCGCGCTGACCAGATCGAGGCGATGGTCGAGCTCCGCGACGGGCTCAACGCGGCCGGCGTCGACGTCGACATCGTCGCCGACGAGTGGTGTAACACCTTCGAGGACGTCCAGGCATTCGTCGACGCCGGGGCGGCCGACCTCGTGCAGATCAAGACGCCCGATCTGGGCGGGATTCACCGCAGCGCGCAGGCGGTCCGCTACTGCGAGGGGACCGAAACCCGCGCCTATCTGGGCGGGACTTGCAACGAGACGGAGACGTCCGCCCGCGCTTGCGCCCACGTCGCGCTCGCGACCAACGCGGCGCAAGTGCTTGCAAAGCCCGGGATGGGCTTCGACGAGGGCTACATGATCGTCGAAAACGAGATGCGACGGACCATCGCCCGACGGAACCGCGAGCAGACCACCGAGACCGACGAAATTACCGCAGATGACTGATTGGACAGATCCCGATACGTTCGCACAGGCGCTCGAACAGGTCGAAACCAAAGAGAAGGGCAACTGCTTCGAGGACTTCGAGGAGGGAGACCTCATCGAGCACGACCCCGGGCTCACCCTCACCCAGTTCGGCAACGAACAGTGGATGAGCCAGACGCTCAACCACGACCCCGCCTACTGGCGGGCCGACGCCGCTGCGGAACGCGGCTTCGAGGAACCGCCGGTGCACCCGGACTACCTCACCGCCGCGACGCTCGGTATCACCGTCGAAGACCTCAGTGAGAAGGGTGGCTACTTCCTCGGCCGGACCGACGTTCGGTTCCCTGGCACGCCCGTCTACACGGGCACCGAACTCCACGTCGAGAGCGAGGTCGTCAACACGGCCACCTCGAGTTCCCGACCGGAGTACGGCATCGTCTCCTGGCGCACCCGCGGCAAGGACGCCGAAACTGGCGACGTCCTCTGTTCGTACGAGCGCACGAACATGATCCCGCGCCGAGAGCCCGTTGCGACCGACGGGAGCGGGGCTGCGGCCGCCGAAGCGGAAGACGCCGAGCCGGAATTCCCCGAGGAGTTTATCGCGCCCGAAGGCGGCTACTTCGAGGACTTCGCCGAGGCGCTCGAGGACGCCGACGACGAGAACGCGGCGGTCGCCTACCGCCACGAGCGCGGCCGCACGCAGGACGACGTCACCGTCGCCCAGTTGCCGCTGTCGACGCTGAACACGGCCAAACAGCACCACAACGTCGACGTGATGAGTGACTCCCCGTCGGGCGACATCGTCACCTACGGCGACGTCACTCGCTCGACCGCGCTGGGACACGCCCGCTCGGACGAGCGGACCTGGCGCGAGGTCGGCTTCGACGACGAATCGTTCCACACGTTCGTCGCCGTCGGCGACACCGTCTACGCGTTCACGCGCGTGATCGAAGCCGAGGAGACAGCCTCGAGCGACGAGGCTGGTACCGTCACCTTCCAGCACATCGCGTTCAACCAGGACGACGAACCCGTCTACTCCGGGACGCGAACGGCGGAAATTCGAAAGCGTTCTAACTAACACGATCGAGCGTTACAAACGACTGCTGACACAGCGATTCGACACGCGAGACACCACCAGACCACATCATACACATGACCGACGATATCCGACTCTGTCGAACCTTCCAGACCGCACCGGCCGCCGTTCCCAAAGACGACTCGGCGAAGTACCTTCGCTCCGGCCTCGAGGCCGAGGGCTTCCAGGCCCCCGACTGGCTCGTCCCCGACATGGAAGACGGCACCGCGCCAAACATGAAAGACGAGGGCTTAGAGAACACGATCGACCTCGTCCCCGAGTACGATTTCGCCGGCGAGATCTGGCCCCGTGTCGAGTGGAGCTACGAGGACGCCTCCTTCCGCGACCGCGGCCGCGAGCAGATCGACCAGCTCGTCGGCGAGATCGGCGACGAACTCGAGGGCGTCGTCGTCCCCAAGGTCGGTCGCGTCGAGGACGTGAAACGCGCCGCCGAGGCCGTCGCAGAGGCCGAGGCCGAACACGGTTACGCCGACGGCTCGATCAAGCTCTCGATCATCGTCGAGACCGGCCGCGCCCGTTCTGATCTGCGCGAAATCTCCAAATTCGGCGAGGAGTCTCGGCTCACCGCCCTGGTCTTCGGCCCCGTCGACTACGCGGCCGAACTCGGCGCTCGCGACCTCGGCGACGGTCGCCCGCGCTGGGACGGTCTCCTTGAGACGCTCTCGAACGAGGCCAGCGCCGCGGACCTGCTCTGTATCGGCGGTCCGTTCGACGACCTCTTCAAGGAACGCGCCGGGCTGACCTACTACAACGCCGACGCCTACGCGGATCAGGTCGAACACGAGGCCCACCTCGGACTCGACGGCTCCTGGTCGCTCTACCCGAAGCAGACGATTCAGGCCAACACCGTCCACATGCCGACGCCCGACGAACTCGAACGCGACGTGAGCAAGATCGAACGGTTCAACGAGGCCAAGGCGGAGGGCACCGGCGCCGTCACGCTCGACGGCCAGATGGTCGACGAAGCCACGTTCAAGGTCTTCCGTAACACGGTCCAGCAGGTCCGTGCGATCGACGAGACCCGACCCGCCCAGACTGAGGAGTACTACGACGAGGACCTCCTCGAGCGCGCTCGCAACCTCGAACTCTCCTACCAGTAGGCGACGCGACCGACGCACCGAGGGGCGACCGATCGCGACGCTGGCCGATTTTCACCGACTCGACGAAGCTCCGTGTCGGTCCGGATCGAATCAGTGACCGGGACCGATACGTCACCGCCACCGATCGTCACGCTCCATCACACAACGACTTTACGCATTGACTGACTAGTCAGTCAGTCAGTATGTGGCGATCGAGTATCTCTCTCTCTCCGCCGTAGTCGGATTCCGTTCGCACTCGAGACCGAAACGAACGGACCGACGACAGCCAGTGCAGACGCGAGGACGACCGAGACGGCGACCATTGTCTCGGCGGGCCGTGGGGACGCTTGCGAACGACCGACCGACGGGTGAACGATGAGCACCGCCGGCGGTGATCGATCCGTCGACGTCACCGACGGCGAGTTGTTGAAGCCGATTCTCTTTCTGGCGATTCCGCTCGTTCTCACGCAGTTGCTGCAGGTCGCGTACAACGTCGCGGACACGTTCTGGGTCGGTCGGGTCGGCGCCGACGCCGTCGCGGCGATCTCCTTTGCGTTCCCGATCATCTTCCTCGTCATCAGCGTCGGCGGCGGATTCACCGTCGCCGGGACGATCCTGATCGCCCAGCACAAAGGTGCCGGCAACGACGAGAAGGTCGATCACGTCGTCGGACAGACGATGTCCTTCGTGTTGCTCGTCTCCATCGCGGCGTCGATCGTCGGTTACGTCTTCACGCCGCAGTTGCTCACGCTCGTCGGCGCGGAAGCCGGGAGCGACGTCCACGCAATGGCCGTCGCCTACACGCGGACCTGGTTCGTCGGAACGGTGACCGTTTTCGCTTTCTTCATGTTTCAGGCGCTGTTGCGCGGCTGGGGCGACACCCGGACGCCGCTGTACCTGATGACGATCAGCGTCGTGCTCAACATCGTTCTCGACCCGTTTCTCATCCTCGGCTTCGAGAACAACCCGGTCTTTTCGGTGCTCGGCCTGGGCGCCCTCGAGTCGACGCTCTACTCGCTGACCGGCTTTACCGGCCTCGACGTTCAGGGCGCTGCGATCGCGACGGTCTTCAGCCGAGCAGTCGGCGCCGCGGTCGGTATCTGGCTGCTCTTCTCGGGCGGGTTGGGCATCACGCCGTCGCTCTCGGCGTTTCGCCTCGAACTCGAGACCGTCCGGGAGATCGTCCACCTCGGCATTCCGGCGGGGATCGAACAGAGCACGCGCGCGCTGGGGCTGACGGTGCTGACGGCGCTCGTCGCCCTCGCCGGCTCGGACGCCGTCGCGGCCTTCGGCGTCGGCAGTCGCGTCTACGCCGTCTTCACCATGCTTTCACTCGGCATCGCCCAGGCGACGGAGGTGGTCGTCGGCCAGAATCTGGGCGCCGAGCAGACCACTCGTGCCCGCCGGGGGGTCCTGTTGAACGCGGGCATCATCGGCGGCGCGTTCGCCGCGATGAGCGTCGTCGTCTACGCGTTCGCACCGGAGATCATCGACGTCTTCCTCGCCGGCGAGGAGTCCCAGCACGTCATCGATATGGGCGCCGAGTTCCTGATGATCGTCGGCCCGACGTTTGCCTTCCTCGGGGTCTTCCAGATCCTGATGGGGGCGTTCCGCGGTAGCGGCAGCACGCGGATCGCGATGGCGTTCTCGATCCTCTCGCTGTGGCTCCTCCAGATTCCGGTCGCCTACGGCCTCATCGAGTGGGCCGGCATCGGCGAGACCGGCGTCTGGTACGCGATGGCGTTTTCGAACGTCGTGAGCGTCGTCATCGCCGGGTTCTGGTTCCTTCGGGGGACCTGGGCACGCGGCGTGGTCGAGCCAAACGCAACCCCGGCAGACTGACTCGTTCGGCCCGGACGTTTTGCTCGAGCGTCCGATGCCGACGGCGTTCGAGCGCTCGCTGGAGTTCGTTGCGCTCGACCTTGCTGGCGCTCTCGGGCTTGCTCGCGAAAGCACGTCAACCCCATCAGATCCGCGTTGCTCCTCACGTATTGTTCGTCGCAAAAACGGTGGGGAGGGGATTCGAACCCCTGAGGCTTGACAGCCACCTGCTCTCAAGGCAGGCGCGTTGGGCCGCTTCGCTACCCCACCGCATCACTCTCTTTTCCGTCCGTTCAAAAAGGGTTATCGGTCTGTCTCGGAGTGCGTTATGCTCGCTCGAGCGAGCCGTCTGGACCGACGCTGAGTCCCAGGTCGTCGATCACCGCAGCCGTGGCCTCGCCGCCCGGCGTTTCGGCGGCCGCTCGCGCCTCGAGCATCGCGATCGTTGCCCGAAACCCGGCAGGGGTTTCGATCGACGGCATCATCGGGGCGAAGCCGGTCCCCAGCTCCGCCTCGGCCGCGCGGTCAGCCAGCGTGGCCACACGGGGCGTCGTGTACGCGTCCGTGAAGTCGACGGGCGCTGCAAAGCCCGCGAGGTAGGTTTCCCCCTCCGTCGACGGTCCGAGTACCACGTCGTTGCGCCGAAGGGACATCGCGGCGCCGTCGATTTCGGTGCGTCGGACCAGCGGCGCCGTCGGCTCGAGGACGCCGACGCTGGTCGCGTCTTCGCGCTCGAGCAGGTGGGTGACGGTGTTTCCCACCCGCGCGGAGCGCGTCGAACCGACCTGTCGTTCGAACCGGACGCCGTCGCCGTCGGCGCCGCCTTCGCCGTCGCTTTCGGCACTGACCTCGGTGATTTTCCCGAGCGCGTCGACGGCCAGCGAGCGGATTTCGGCCTCCGGATCCGCACCGCCGTCGACGTACTCGTCCGGCACCGTCTCCCCGTCGCGGTAGTTGATCAGCAGGTCGCCGCCGCTCGAGGCGACGGCTCGGAGCACGTCGGCGACGGCGGCCTCGTAGAGGGAGACGGCCTCCGCGGGCGAGAGCGACGATTCGTCGACGAGCGACGGCAACACGAGCCCCTCGCGGGGCGGATCGACCGGAACGACGACGATCATACCAGTACTCGGCCGGCACGGTCCTTGAACGCGGCGCTTTCGGCAGTCGATTCGAACGCCGACGCGACTCGGGTGAATTATAGTGATGGAACGTACAGGACGGAGTATGGACGAACAAACCGTCTCGCGATCGGTTCCCGGTTCGGTGGGACTGCTCGGCGTGTTGAGTATCGTCGCCCTCGCGGTTCTCGGTCTGTGGGCGGCCGTCGACGGCTTCGCCGGCGACGGGTCGGAGTACCTCGCGCCGTCGCTCGGCGTCTTCGCCGTGACGGCCGTCGTCGTCGTCGCGCTCGCGGCCTCGGGCGCCCGCTCCAAGCAATGGCGTGAGGGGCCGTACTGGTAACCACGGCGGCTACGCCGCGACAGCACCGACGTTCAGCTACCGTTCCTGGCGCCCCTTCGTCTGTCGATAGTCCGACGCCATCAGATCGACGAACGCCTCGAGCCACGCCTGGGTCTGATCGTCGGTCTGCTCGCGCGGGTCGATCATCGGCACGAGTTCGAAGCCGCGGCCCCGGATCCGCCGGCCGTGGTCGGCCGGCAACGAGAGCTCCTCGGCCGGCGTCGTCGTGTACTCGACGCCGAGTTCGGACAGCGCCCGCTCGCCGACCGGAATCAGGATTTCGGGGTTGATCATCCGGATCTCGGCGTTGAGATAGGGCTCGCAGTTGCCGATCTCCTCGTCGGTCGGTCGCCGAACGGGGTCGCGACACCGCGTGAGGTTCGTCAGGTAGACGTTCTCGACGGCGGGTTCGTCAGCCGGCGACGTCGAATCGCAAAGCCCCAGTCGCTCGAGGATGCGCCGGAGCGTGGTTCCCGACTCCGGCTCTGACTCTGACTCTGACTCCGATTCCGTCTCCGTCTTCGGTGCCGCGAAGGGAACTCCACGCTCGTCCGCGCTCGGCGTCGGTCGCTCGCCGACGAACAGGAAGTCGGCGGCGACGTCTCCGTAGCCGTGGACCACCTGCGTGCGCGTCTCACAGAGCGCCGGGCAGTTCCGACACGCCTCGTCCATCCCGTACGGGTTCGATCGCGATCGCTGATTCGCGTCCACACTCGAGTCTCGCGGTAGACGGGGAAAAACGCCGCGGCTACGAGCGGCGGCTGATCGGTGCGGCTACAAGCGGTGGTAAGCAATTCGCTCAGCTCGTACGGGGATCAGAAACGACGCGGACCGACGGGGAACGGTTAAAAGTCAGCCGAAAAGGCCGACGTTGGAACGACGAGGGTTGCTGTCTCAGAGCCGGAACCCCCCTCTGGCAACGACTGGTGTTCCACCCTCGTCATCGAAGAGAACGTCGGTTATTCTGAAAGCTCTACTCCCCAAGTATGTTGGGTTTGAGTACTGCTAACAGCACACTCTCACCGCCGATCTGCGCTCGAGCGCTCGAGACTCACCGCCAAAAAACGGGTGCAGTCAGATCGGCCGGACCGGATCGGGTCGACTCGACTCGAGGCGTCCGGGCGGTCGAGTCAGTCAGTTGTGACAGCCGCAGTCGTCGGCAGTCTCGTTTCCGCTTCGAGTCGATGTTCCGTTCTGAGTCGGTTTCTCGCTCCGGTCCGCGTTCCCGTCTCGGTTCGGCTTCCCGTTCTGATTCGACTTCTTGTCTCGAACCGGCTTCCCGTTCGGATCTGGTTTTTCGTCTCGAGTCGGTTTTGGCTCGGGCTCCTCCTTTACGTCCGGCTCGTCGGGCTCGGGGTCCGGCTCCACGCCCGGATCGTCCGGTGCCGGTTCGTCGTCGCGGAAGCTGATATCGTCGTCGTCGACATCGGGGGCGTCGAGTTCGGGATCGTCGATGATCCAGACGCTATCGCTCGTAAACGTTCCGTCGCCGGTGATCACCCAGGGGACGATCGCGCAGGTGTGACAGAGTCCGCCGTCGACCGAGAGCGTCGCGGTATCCGACGCGCCGGCGACGTCGCTCACGCCGAGGATGACGTCCGCCTGCGTGAGCCACCAGACGACGCGATCGAGGTTCCCGTCGGGATCGGTGACGTCGATCTCGAGGTCGAGCGACGCGTCGGTGCCGACCTCGAGGACGCCCGGGGCCGGGCGGGCGGCGTCGATGACGGGATCGGCGAGCCCGCCGGCCTCGACGGTTACGGTCCAGCTCGTGCGGTACTGCTCGTCGTCGACGGTGACGCCGGCGACGACCTCGTAGGTGCCCGGTTCCGCGAACGTCTCCTGCCAGTAGTGGGCGTTTTGCTCGGCGTAGTACTCGCCTTGCCACGGGGTGAGCGAGTCGCCGACGAACTCGCCGTCGACCCACCAGGCCGTCTCCTGGAAGATGTCGGGATCGGGGTCGATGGCGCCGACCTCGAAATGAACCGTGGTGTCGGGTTCGACGGTGAGTTGCGGGTCGGGAAACGTCAGTTCCGGATCGATCTCCTCGGCCGGAAGCACCGTCACCGTCGCCGTATCGGCGTCCGTCTCGGTTTCCGCGCGAAGCTCGAGCGTCTCTTCCGTCGCGACCGGTTCGGTTCGACGCCCGCTCGCGAACGGCTGTTCCGACTCACCGGGCTCGAGTGTCACCGTGACGGCGCCGGCCGGCTCGCCGTCGACGGTGTACTCGACCGTCGTCGTAATTGTTTCGTCGGTGTCGTTCGTCAACTCGACGGTCCATTGGAGGAGTGCGCCACCGACGACCGTCTCCGGGACGTCGACGATTTCGACGGTGGCACCGGCGCCGTCGCCGGCATCCGCGCCAGCGTCGTCAGCTGTCTGTGCGTCGGCGGGCGTCTCTTGCCGACGCGTCGATCCGACCGCGGTTCCGGCTGCCGTCGCCGGGACGATACTACCGATTGCGACCCCTCGAAGAAGTGTGCGCCTGTTCACGTGTCGTTCACTCGTAACGGTCACTGCGGCGAAATCGATGAAAAGTCCGCCCTACCGTTGTTCTCACAAATTAGCTATTGTGAATACATGAGCACTCCGGCAGATCGGATGGTGGAGACTACAGGACTGTTGGCTCCGGTTAACACGGCTAAATCGAACCGAAAGACGGCGCCGCCGACCGTCACTACTCCGAGGCTACACGTCGGGAATCCGACCGGCACCGAACTGATACTGTCTCCGTCACCGACGGGACGGCGACGCTCACTCGTTCCGTCTCGCAATTCTGGCGTCTCCGGTCAACGCGTCGACGTGGACGTGAACGTCGGCCGCGTCGAGTTCGAGGGGGACGATCCAGGAAGCGCTGGTTCGATGTGGTGCGTCGATGAGAACGGGGTCGTCGGGCTCGAGTCCCTCGTCTGCGGCGAGGGCTTCTCGAGCGATGCGTTCGGCCTCGTCGGCGTCTTCGATGCGGACGTCTTCGCTGAGGCGGACGGTGACCACGGGAACGTCGGCCATCCGAACGATCCGTTCCGTGACGCTCCCGACGAGCACGCGATCGAGACCCGTCCGGCCCTGCGTTCCCATGACGATCATATCGATATCGTACTCGTCGGCGTAGGCGATGATTTCTTCGTGGGGAACGCCCGTTTCGACCGTCGTTTGCACGGGAACGCCCGCCCGAACGGCTTCGGTTTCGACGCGCGTGACCGCACGGTCCGCGACGTCGATCGCGGCGTCGCTCTGGAGCGTTCCGAGCGGCCCCTCGGGAACGACCGACAGCGCGTGAACGGTCCCGCCGAACTGCTCGGCGATCGTCAGACCGTGGGTGATCGACTGTCGGGTCCCGTCGCTTCCGTCCGTCGGAACGAGTACGTCCTGGTACATCCTAGCGGTCGTTAGGAGTGCGAACTCATATATCCTGAGCCAACAGTTGGGTGGCCGGGACGGACGGCGCGGTTGCTCGGGGTGTGGCCGTCGCTCGGGCCGACCGCGACCGAGGGAACGCTTTATCCGCGTCGGATCGAATCCGTTCGTATGGACGTCCAGCACACCGCGATTCGAGTCTCGGATCTCGAAGCGACCCGCGAGTTCTACGAGGAGGGCCTCGGCCTCGAGTACAGTCAGGATTTTCAGACTGAATCGGGGGTCCACAACTACTACGTGACTGGCGACGATCTCGATACCGAGTTGCAGTTCGTCTCCGACCCCGACGCCGACGACGTCGATCCTGCGGGAATCGTTCACCTCGCCATCCGTGTCGACGATGTCGACGAAACGTTCGACGCGCTCGTCGAAGCGGTCGATCCGTCGGTCGCCGGCGAGCCGACGACGATCGAACCCGCGAACGCCCGCGCCGCGTTCGTCGAGGATCCGGACGGGTACGAAGTGGAGCTATTCTCGCCGCTCGAGTGAAACGGTCGGCTGTACCGACGTCCGACGTGACGTCCCGGTGCAGCTGCAGGCTGGGACCGCCGGACCGAGAGAGTCGTTACAGCGACGCGACCAGGCTCGGAGGGGCCTCGACGACGACGGCCCGAAAATCGGCAGCCGGCTCGGTCTTTGACAATCTTTTTTACGGTACACGCAAACATATCGCACGGAGTATGACAAATCTTGTCACAAATCTCGCGGCCGCCGTTGAGGAATACGGCGAGAATACCGCGATCGGATATCAGGGATCCGAAACGAGCTACGAGGAGTTCTGGGGACAGACGGGTGCGTTCGCCGCCGCACTCGAGGAACGCGGTGTGGGTGCCGACGATCGGGTAGCGATCTATCTCCCGAACGTCCCGCCGTTTCTGATCGCCTTCCACGGGACGCTTCGCGTCGGTGGGGTCGTCGTCCCGATGAACCCGCAGTACAAGGCCCGCGAGATCGGGCACCTGCTCTCCGACAGCGAGGCGAAGGTGGTCGTCACGCTGTCCGATCTCGTTCCGTTCGTCACGGAAGTACAGGACGAGACGAGCGTCGAACACGTCGTCAGCGTCGATGGGGACGCCGACGGCGCCACCGCGCTCGAGGAGTTCCTCGAGCCGGCCGATCCGGACGTCGTCGATCGAGCGGACGACGACATCGCCGTCCAGCCCTACACGTCCGGGACGACCGGACAGCCAAAGGGCGTCCAGTTGACCCACGGGAACCTCGCGTCGAACGCGAACGCGGCGTCGAAGCTGATTCCGGACGGAATCCGACCCGACGACAAATCGCTCGGCGTGCTCCCGCTGTTTCACATCTACGGGATGACAGTCGTGATGAACGCCTCGCTGTTCAACGGCGGCGCGTTCTATCCGCTGCCGGAGTGGGACGCCCAGCAGGCGGTCTCGCTCATCGAAGACGAGGAGTTGACCATCATGCACGGCGTGCCGGCGATGTACAACGACGTGATCAACCAGCCGAACGCCGAGGAGTTCGACCTCTCGTCGGTCCGGCTCTGTGGCGTCGGCGGCTCTGGCATTCCGGTCGAAGTCCTGCGCAAGTTCGAGGAGCTGTACGAACCGAAGGTCTACGAAGGATACGGGCTGACTGAAACGAGCCCGATCACGCACTTCAACAGCCCGATCGAGGGCCGGCGCGTCGGCAGCATCGGCAAGACCGTTCCCGGCGTCGAGTCGAAGGTCGTCACGGAGGAGTTCGAGGCGGTCGACCCGATCGAGGAAGGCCCCATCGACGAGGAGGAAGCGGATCTCCACGACATTACCGGCGAAATCGTCGTCTCCGGCCCGAACGTGATGACGGGGTACTACGGACTGCCCGAGGCCAACGAGGAGGCCTTCACCGAGGAAGACGGCACGCGCTGGTTCCACACCGGCGACATCGGCTACCGCGACGAGGACGGCTTCTTCTACGTCGTCGACCGCGAGAAGCACATGATCGTCACCGGCGGCTACAACGTCTACCCGCGTGAAGTCGAGGAGTTGCTCTTCGAACACGAGGCCGTCGCCGACGCCGCCGTCGCGGGCATTCCCGACGAACGCCGCGGCGAGACCGTCAAGGCGTTCATCGTCCCCACGCCGGACGCCGACGTCACCGAAGACGAGATCAAGGAGTACTGCCTGACCAACCTCGCGGAGTACAAACATCCCCGCGAGGTCGAGTTCGTCGAGGAACTGCCACGCACGACGACGGGCAAGGTCCAGAAGTTCAAGCTCCGCGAGGGCGATGACGACGACTCGGAGGTGGCCGAATAATGGCCCTCGGCGACGCCGTCCTCCTCGAGATCGAAGCGGACGGCCCGGCGACGATCACGCTCAACCAACCCGACCGGCGAAACGCCCTCTCCGCGGAAATCAGTGCGGGTATCACCGAAGCGTTAGACGAGATCGAGGGCAGCGACGCCCGCTGCGTCGTCATCGAGGGCTCCGGCGGATCGTTCTCGGCCGGCGGCGACATCGAGCGGATGATCGAGGCCATCGAAGACGACGTTCCCGCCGACGAACGGGTTCGCCGCCTCGAGCGCTCGACGAACGAATTGATGACCCGACTGGTCGATTTCCCGATTCCGACGATCGCGGCGATCGACGGCCCTGCCGTCGGCGCGGGTGCGAACCTCGCGATCGCCTGTGACGTCCAGCTGGCCAGCGAGTCGGCTGCCTTCGGCTTCGTCTTCCGACAGGTCGGCCTGAGCGTCGACGCCGGCACCTCCTACCTGCTGCCCCGGATCGTCGGCGAAAACGTCGCCAAAGAACTCGTCCTGACCGGCGAGATCTTCGGCACCGACCGCGCGACGGAACTCGGCCTGGTCAACCACGTCTACGACGACGACGAGTTCGACGAGAAGGTCGACGAGTTCGTCGAGACGGTCGTCTCCGGCCCGCCGATCGCGCTGCGCCACGCCAACCGGCTGGTCGGCGAAGGCCTCGACAAATCCCTCGAGCAGGCCCTGACCGACGAGGCGGTCGCCCAGGGGATCGTCTTCGAGACCGCAGACCACGCGGAGGGCGTCAACGCCTTCCTCGAGGACCGCGATCCCGAGTTCGACGGTCGGTAAGCGGTCCGCTCACTCGGATCGAACCGATCGTTTCCGGACTGTCATCGACGTTAGCGCTATACTACAATTCGAACAGTCCCGTTTTGAATCGATGCCGGCCGCTTAAATCGCCCCCACGAGAGAGTACTGACAATGGATTCACGTGAGGAGGAGATCGTTCGGTTGCTCACCGACGCGACCAATCGAGCGATCCTCACCGTCCTCGAAGATTCGACCCACGGACTCCTCGTCGAAGAGCTCGCAGAACGACTCGTTTCACGGGACGACGGCAGCCTGGGAGTTACCGCCGGCGACGACTCCCTCGAGCGGGTGATCATATCGCTGCATCACAAACACCTCCCGAAACTCGATGAAGTCGACCTGCTCGAGTACGATCGCACCGAAAACGTCGTTCGCCGCGGCGGGCGGACGACGGTCGACGCCGACTGGGTGGACGTCGACGCCCTCGGCGACCTGCTCGCCCGGTTTCAAAACCGCGGTCGGTCAGCCGACGATCCGATTCAGCTCGTAGAGGGCCGCGAACAGGCCTACGAGTACGGGCGCGAGCTGGCTGACGACGCCGACGACGAGCTCTTCCTGATCTACGCCTCTTCGGATTTGCTCGACGATGCCTGCTTGCCACACGCCGAACACGCCATCGACCGCGGCGTCGAGTTCTACGCCGGAACGAAGAGCAAGGACGCGCGGACGTTCTTCCGGGAGGAGCTTCCGAGGGCGACGGTCTGGGACCCGCAGTTCGACTGGCTGTACCCGCAGTCGGAGTATCCGAAAGTGAGTCGACTCATCGTCGCCGACCGCGAGAAGGCCCTCGTCGGCCTCTGGGACGAGGATCGAGACGGATCACGGACCGAGGTCGCGATGGTCGGCGAGGGCGCGGCTAATCCGCTGGTCGTCCTCGTCCGCGAGCTGCTGGGACCACGGCTCGACCACCTCGATTACCAGAGCGACGAGTTTCTCGACGACCTCCCCTTCGAGGGATAATCCTCGCTCGAGAGGGTCGTTCCGAAGTGACGAACGCCTCTATCATACGAGCCACGACCCCGAATCTATAGAGAACTATCGAATATCACGTACGACTGGCGAAGAAATTACGCTTCGTCGGACGAGAGAACGCTTGGTTCGGGCGTCAACCGTCGACCGCCGACGGCTCGATCAACTATCCGGCGGGTGGGCCGATCCGTGCTGTGACGAGCCATCCGGCGGCGAAACCAGCGTCGAGACGCGCGCGTTTTCCTTGAGCCGAAGTCCGCCGTCGGCGACCGATAGCGGAATCAACGGCAGATGTGACGCGACCATCAGCGAGGGGTGAGAGCCGCCTCGGGCGAGCAGTTCGTTTCGAGGCTGTAGCCGAATCGGCTCCGCGGGATCCGTCAGAAACTCGTTGTGCTGGAGGACGTACTGGCCGCCCTCGAGGTCCCACCAGCCGTACTCGTCGTCTGGGTTCCGGAGTTCGGTCGCCACCGGCTCGAGGTCGGCGTCCTCGAGTTCGTCACCGCCGAAGTCGAGCCGACCGGGGCCGGCAACCTCGTAGACCGCGCTGACGGTGAGATCGATCCCGTGTTCGTGGACCTGTACCGGTTCGTACACGAGGTTGTCGACCACCTCGGCGAGCGGATTCGTGGCGGACATTTCGGTCCAACTGACGGTTTCGAGGAGCAAAAAACGTGTCCTCGAGCGTCCGACTGAGCGATTCGTACGGAGTGTCGTCTCTCTCTCTCGCGTCGTTCCCGTCCGAGACGCAACTGCTCCGGTGTTTGCCGCTGTCCCCCGAAGGGCCCGCCCTCGAGCCGGTGGCGACTGTGTCTGCGGTTCCGGCTCGGCAACCGATCGACTACCGCCGGCTCCGACCGATTCGAGCCGAATACCAGCGCATTGACGACAGATCACGTGAACTCGAATCGAAGCTCGACGACACACTCGAGCGCGTCGACGACCTCGAGACGCTCGACGCCGAACCCGATCGATCGACGCTCACCGCGCCCGTCGCCGGCGGAACGCTCGTATTGGCCGGCGAGGTGGCAATCGGCGCGGCTGCGGTGGTGTGCGGACTCCTCTTGCTCGCCGTCGCCGTCAGTCGATGATGGCCGGGACCCGACCGCTTACGTTTCGTCCTGCCGAATCCCGTCGTCTTTGACGTTCGGTGCGCCGACGACCAGAACGCGGCTCTCCTCGACGGCCCGAAGCTGGCGCCACGACTCCGGCGGCACCACGAGGACGTCCCCGCGAGTGAGTTCGACGACGTCGCGCTCGTTCTCGCGTTCGACGGTCACGTCGACGGTACCCTCGAGGACGACGTACAGTTCCTCCTGTTCGCCCTGGCGGTGGTAGGCGTTTTCCTCGCCCTTCGCGTACTCCCAGACGCTCGGGCGCATCTCGTCGGGCTGAAGTTCCAGTCCGATCGGGAGCAGCGTCGGCGCTTCGTCCTCGAGTTCGCGCGGCTCGACGGCGTCGATATCGGTCAGCGAGTACATACGCCGGGGTTCAACGAACGGCGGCAAAAAACCGAGGTCGTCGCTCGCAGTGGTGGCCCGTACTCCGTCGCTCGCTACCCGTGAATCGGCTCGACGTTGCGCATCTCGCCCCCGCAGCGCCGGCAGGTACCGACCATCGCGTCCATGACCGTCTCCCGGTGATCACAGGTGACGCATTCGTACTCGAGTGGCTCGGCAAGTGTCATATGTCATCATCATACTTGATGCGTGTTAACTCTTTCCGCGGTAAACGGTTCGGCGCTGCGCGTTCACTCGACGAGCCGAAGGACGACGCCCAGCGCGGTCGCGGCGACGATCGACGCCGCGAGCAAGCCGAACGCGGGTCGGAAGCCGACGATTTCAGAGAGGGTTCCGACGATGGCGGGGGCGACCGCGCCCGCGCCCATCAGCAGCGTTCGAACGACGCCGAGTCCGCCGCCGGTGACGTCGTCGGGAATCGCCGACGCCAGGTAGGCGCCTCTGACCGGTCGAAAGCCGTGGGCGCCGATCCCGACGGCGACCAGCGCGGCGCCGAGGGTGATCGGGCCGGCTGTTCCGGTCAGCGCGACGAACGAGATCAGGGCGACCGACGCGAGGCCGAGCGTTCCGACGACCAGCGTCAGGCGACCGACCCGATCGCTGAGGTCGCCGGTTACGAGCTGGACCAGACTCGCGAGAAAGAGCGCGCTGTAGAGCAAGCCGGCGGTGGCGTCGGTCAACCCGGCTTCCTGGGTGAGATACAGCGGAGCGAACGCGACGAACCCGTTGTAGGTGAACGAAAACAGCACCGTCAGGAGCGCGAAGAGGGCGAACCGACGGTCGCGAAACAGCGTCGCGTACTGTGCGATGCCGGCGGCGGATGCGGCGCCGGTGGCGGCGTCACCGGTCGTCTCGTCGGGAACGCGTCGGGGAACCAGCAGTCGGAACGCGACGGCGAGGACGATCGCCACCGCGCCGGCGACGAGAAAGATGAGCCGCCAGCTCGCGCCGAAAGCGTAGGAGACCCCGGCGACGGCGACGATCGCGGCCGGTGCGACCACGCCGCCGAAGGCGCCGAAGGTGTCGAGGACGCCGAGCGCTCGCCCCGTCCGCGAGGGGTACGCTCGAGAGAGCAGTCGCACGGCGACGGTCTTGTGCGCGCCGGTGCCAGCGCCCATGACGAGCATCGCGGCGACGAGGACGGGAAACGGCGAGTCGACGACGAGCGCGAGCGCGGCCACGCCCGCAACGAGCGCGCCGGCGGTGACGACGACGACCGATCCGAACCGATCCGCGAGCACGCCGGAGGGAAACTGCATCGCCGCGTAGACGAGCATGAACCCGGTAAACGCCGCCCCGAGCGCGGCGTTGGAGACGCCGTAGCTCGTCTGAAAGGCGTCGAACAGCGGCGGAAACGCGTACCGAAGGAACTTCGCCAGAAACCAGATCGCCGCCGTCACGAGGAGCACGTCGTACCGGACGAGCCGACCGGGCATCTCTCGAGTGGACATCTCGAACCGTCGAGTGGTACGCGACCGAACGGCGGAATAGCCACCGATTCGGCCGTCGATGACCTCGCGTTTCATCTCTCGTATCCCGCTCCGTCACGGTGTAGTGCGATCTCGCGTTGCGTCTCGAGCGCGTCGTCAGCGCGTAACTGTGTGGTTATACCACATACTAATTATAATAGATCTTAACCGGTTAAACCTATATGATCGTTCCTGATAGATCTGGGCACGAATGGCAGTCAATACGACGACAAACTGGTCCGACCCGATCACGTGTCCGTTCTGTGGCGACGAACTCGACTCACCGGGTGCCGGGTTCGTCGACCACATCGACGACAACGCCGACTGCGAGGCCGGCTTCGAACAGTGGCGACAGAATATCGCCGGCGACATCACCGGCGAGTGGGCGGGCTGAGCGGCGTTCCTCGAGTTCGATCGATTCGGATTCGCTCATCGCGTCTTCGTTGCGTCGTTTTCACCGCTCGAGAGCCGGTCGTTTTCCAGCAGTTGCTGGGACGAACGGCCGTCGCGTTCGTACTACGAGTGTCACGACTGCGGTCATCGGGAGACGAACGAGACACTCTCGTCGTGTCCGAACTGTGGCGGGCGGGTACGTGTAACATCGTGGCCGCCAGAGAATAGGGAGATGCGGACAGCGTCGCTCGCGGTCAGTCGAAATCCGGCAGATCCTCCGGCGGTTCGTACTCGGCCTCCCAGTCGATATACTCGTCTTTGAGGACGACCGAGACGACCTGTCCGAACTCCGTGAGTTCGGCGTTGATCGAGGACACGGTTCCCCAGGTGTCCAATCCGGGGTGGTACTCCCGTTCCTGCCAGTCTTCCGGAATTCCCGGCGCGTGATAGCCGACTCTGTCGGCGAAATCGTCCCAGAAGAAGTCGAAGCCGGCGAAGAGATCGAGATCGCGGGTGATCTCGTACTCTCGCTCCTCGAGATCGGTGTCCGCCCGCCACTCCTCGAACGCCTCCTCCCAGGCGCCTTCCTCGAGGAACGCCTGTAACTCCTCGCGACGGTAGTCGACGTCGCCCTCGGCGCTGATCGTCGCGTCGTCGTACTCGTTCGGGTCGACGAAGTCCAGTTCCGGCGGCTCGGGGGGTTCGACCTCGAGTGTCATGGACGAACGTAGGGCAGGTCGGCGGATAAGAATTCCCACCTCGGGATCGCCGGTGGTCGACCGTCGCTGTCGGTCGTGCCCGTCCCCTGACTCCCGCCTCCCGTCAGTCGCCCCGGATGCGATCGACCACGAACGGAAGCCGAGCGTAGATCAGGGCGTTTTGCACGAGTTTGTCGACGGTCGTGTACTCGTCGATCGCGTGGGCCGTTCCCGTCCCCGTCGCGAACTCGACGGTCGGGACGCCGGCCGCTCGGAACACCTGCGCGTCGCTGCTGCCCGTCGCGAACCGCCGATAGACCGGCGTCGGTACGACGTCGTCGACGACGGTGCTCATCGCGCGGACGATCGTCGTCTCCGGCTCCGTGTACGACCCCTCGTTCCACGAGATATCGGTCAGCGTCGCGCTCTCCTGGGCGCCGAGACAGTCGCGAAGCCGCGCGACGAGCCGTTCGGGATCGACCGAGGGCAGAACGCGGACGTCGAGTTCGGCTCGCGCGCTCGAGGGAACGGTGTTGACCGCGTCGCCGCCGCTGAATCGTCCGAGGTTGACCGTCGGCGAGTGAAACAGCGCCGCGGCCGCCTCCTCGTCCAGGTGGTGGGCGTAGTAGGCGACGCTCTCGTCAAGGACCGCGTCGTCGATCTCGGCGGTCGGCACGTCGAACTCGCGGAGGCTGCGGCGACACGCCCGCAGCGCCTCGTAGAGCCCGTCGATCGCGTTCTCGCCGAGCATCGGCCGCGATCCGTGGGCGGCCCGGCCCGCGTACTCCATCACGGGCCAGACGTAGGTTCGATCGCCGACCGCGATCGAGTTGACGTCGGGCCGTCCGGTCGCCTCGCCGACGACGCAGGCGTCGGGATCCAGACGGTCGCCCTCCAGTCGCTCGCTCAGTCCGATCTCCCCCCAGACTTCTTCGTCGCTCACCAGCGCAAACTGGAGCGTCACCGGGGGCTCGGTTCCGGTACGGGCGTACGCGCGAGCGGCCTGGACCATCGCGCCGATGGCGCCTTTCATGTCCGTCGCGCCGCGGCCGTAGAGGCGATCGTCGACGACCTCGCCGAGCGGATCGTACGTCCACTGGGTGGCGTCGAACGGGACCGTATCCACGTGTCCGTTGTAGAGGAGCGTGAAGTCGCTGGCTCCCGGCAGCGTCGCGACGAGGTTCGGTTTCATCGGATCGACGGCGAAGCGCTCGCAGTCGAATCCGAGCGACGCGAGCTCGTCTGCGAGTCGGTCGATCAGCACCCGCGTGTTCCCGGGCGGGTTTCGTGTGTCCGCGGCCAGAATCCGCCGCGTCGTCTCGAGTAATTCTCGCGGGTCGGATTGCAGAGACGACAGTACCGGATCGACCGACGCCGATTCGCGGGCGTCCATATGTGACTCGTCGAGCGCCAGTCGGATGGGGGTTCGGCCGGCAGAAGAACACCCCGCGGGACCGGTACGGAACCCGAAACCGAAGCTGAGGCCGAAGTCTGGGACCCCAACACTGAATCTTCGGCCGCCCCTACCGCCGGTGATGACCGACTACGAGGCGGCGATCCTCGACGTCGACGGGACGATCGTCCGCGGCGAGGAACTGCTTCCGAACGTGACCGACGGTCTCCACGCCCTCGAGGACGCCGGTATCGACCGACTGCTGTTTTCGAACAATCCGACGCGGGGCAGCGACCACTACGGGACGAAACTCGAGCCCTACGGAATCGACGTCGACCCTGCCACCGTTCTCACCTCGGCGACGGTTTCGGCGGAGTACCTCGCGACGACCCACCCCGACGAGAGGGTCTATCTCGTCGGAAGCGACCGCCTCGAGGCGATTCTCGAGGAGGCGACCGTCGAGTTGACCGCCGATCCGGCCGCCGCCGACGTGGTCCTCGGCTCGTTCGACCGGGAGTTCTCCTACGGTTCGCTCTGGGGAGCGCTCCGGGCCCTCGAGGACGGGACGCCGTTCTACGGAACCGATCCCGACACGACGATCCCGATCGACGGCGGGTTGATTCCGGGCTCCGGAGCGATCCTCGCCGCCATGGAGGCCGTCGCGGGGCGAGAACCCGACGCGATCCTCGGCAAACCCTCCTCGGTCGCCGCCGCCGCGGCGACGAACCGCCTCGAGAGCGACCCCGAACGGACGCTCGTCGTCGGCGACCGGTTGAACACCGATATCGCGCTGGGTGAACGGGCCGGCATGGAGACCGCGCTCGTCCTGACCGGCGTGATGGACCGCGACGACGTCGACGACGCCGCCGTCCAGCCGGATCACGTCCTCGAGTCGCTGGCCGAGGTCGACACCCTGCTGTAGCGCGGGACCGGGCTGCACCGCGTGCGTCCGACACACATATTTATCACCGATACTCACGAGTGTCGATACATGAAAGCACGCATCAAGCACGTCCTGCGTCGGGCCCGCTACGCCGCGATCGGCGCGGCGGTCGGGGCCGCGGTCGGATCGGTCTTCAGTCGCAACGCAGCGAGTACCGGCGGCGCGATCGGCGCGATGGTCGGCGCGACCGTCGCGGACACGCAAGACACGGCGACGACTTACCTCGACGAGGCCCGGGAATCGGAGTTCGGTCCGTTCTCGAGCGACCAGTCGAACAACAACTGACGCTCGGCTTCGATTTTCGCCGCGTTCGCTGGGGGTACCCGAACGCATATGACAGTTGGCGATCGTGTCGGCGTATGGACGACTTCGTCACGCCGCCGCCGCTCGAGCGCGGCGATCGAATCGCGGTCGTCGCGCCGGCGTCGAACCGCGCGACCGATTTTCCGCACGTCTACGAACTCGGGCTGAAACGCCTTCGAGCGGCGTTCGACCTCGAACCGATCGAGTTCCCCACGGCGTCGAAAAGCGGCGCGTACCTCGCGGAACACCCCGAGGAGCGGGCCGAGGACGTGATGGACGCGTTCGCCGACCCCGACGTTCGCGGCGTGATCAGCACCATCGGCGGCAACGACCAGATTCGGATCCTGGAGCACCTCGACCGCGAGGTTCTGCGCGAGAATCCGACCCGCTTCTACGGCTACAGCGACAACACCCAGCTCGCGCTCACGCTGTGGAATCTCGGCATCGTCTCCTTCTACGGACCGAGCGTACTCGTCGAACTCGGCATGGACGGCGATCTGTTCGACCACACGATCGAGTACACCACCCGCGCGTTCTTCGAGGAGTCGGTCGGCAAACTCGAGCCCGCCCCTGCGTTCACCGACGAACCCGGCGACTGGGCGGATCCTGACTCGCTCGAGACGCCCCGCGGGACGGAACCGAATCCTGGCTGGACGTGGGCCGGGAGCGACGAGCGGGTGAGCGGCCGCGTCTGGGGCGGCTGCCTCGAGAGCCTCAGTCAGCGGTTCCTCGTCGGTCGGGATCTGCCCGATCCGGACGCGCTCGACGGGGCGATTCTCGCCCTCGAGACGTCCGAAGAGCTGCCGGCACACACCTGGGTCGCGGGTGTACTTCGCGCGTTCGGCGAACGCGGACTGCTCGAGCGATTCGACGGCGTGCTCGTCGGCCGGCCGGCGGCGCGGTCCCACCTCGAGAACCGGTCGTCGGACGAGCGCGAACGCTACCGGGACCGACAGCGCGACGCGATCGAGCAGGTCGTGGGACGGTACAACCCCGACGCACCGATCGTCTTCGGCGTCGACTTCGGTCACACGTGGCCGACGACGCCGATTCCGATCGGCGGTCGCGTCGAACTCGATCCGACGAGCGAGGCGGTCCGATTCGAGTGACCGGATCGCTCTCGTCTTCCGCCGTCACGCGACCGTCGATTCGTTCTCGAGGGCCGCCTGGCGGAGTTCTTCGCCCGTCTCGCTGCCGACCGTCAGTTCGGGCACCGACGTCGGCTGATTTTCGTCGTCGATCGCGACGTAGACGAAGTACGATTCCGTGGTTCGTTCGCGCTCTCGTGTCCGCAGATCCTCGCGCTCGGTGATCAGCCGCACCTTCACGCTCGAGGCGCCGGCGTCGTAAACGTAGGCTGTGATGTAGGCGGTATCGCCCACGTGGATCGGCCGCTGGAAGTTCATCCGGTTGACGCGGGCGGTCACGCAGGTTTCGCCGGAGAACAACATGGCGGACATCGCCCCGACCTCGTCCATCCACTTCATCACGTTGCCCCCGTGGGCCGTCTCGAGCATGTTCGCGTGGTTCGGCTGCACCATCTCGCGGTTTTCGACCAGCGTCTCCATGAGATCGGTCATCGATCGCTCTTGTCCGCTGACTGCAATTACTCTGTCGTCGCTCGAGCGGTGGTCGGATTCGGTCGACGCTACCGCGTCCGTCACTCGAGTGAACGTGATCTGAGGCGAGTCGGGAACGAAGCACTTCGGCAACGTTCCAGTTCGTAGATGCCATTCTACGCTATACACTCTGTCCGGGGGGTAGTTCGCAGAACCGGATACCGCAACTGACCGTTCTCTATCGTTCAGCGCCGAGAGAGAGGATCGACCATATGTTGTCTGCTATTAGGTATCTCCAACCAGTCATAATTAGTTCCAGTATAATCTAGTAATATTTCCACTAGTAAACTCATAAGAGTGATGTTGTGATAGTTTTCTACGCTAAATAGAGAATGACCTCCAAATCAGATTCTCAGTCTCGCTTTTTCGTCGAGCCGGGAGTCGACGAACGGTCTGACAATTCTCACGGGCTCGATCAGAGCGAAATCTTTCACATTCTCCAGACGAACCGCCGACGAGACGTGATCGCCTACCTGTTAAACGAGGACGGTCCGGTCAAGATGCGAGATATTGCCGAAATTATCGCGGCGGATGAACACGACACGACCGTCGGCGAGCTGACCTCCGTCCAGCGCCAGCGCGTCTACATTCCGCTGTATCAGACCCACCTCCCGAAACTCGATACGAAGCGGATTATCGAATACGACAAGGCCCGCGGAATCGTCCGTCCGGCCGAGCGGCTGGAGACGTTTCGACCGTATCTCGACGTCGCGAAGTCGAGGGGCGACCGCGGGTCTCCGAAACGCAGTTCGGATCGATCCCATTTCGCGGACGCGTTCAACAGGTATTATGTCGCTGCGACGGCAGCGAACACGGGTCTGATAGTTACTTCTGCGGCCGGGTTGCTCTCGCTTCCCGGAACGACGCTCGCTGCGATCACTACGTCGCTGTTCGTACTCGCCGTCGGCGCGACGGCTATCGCCGACTCGTCCGCACGGGAAGCGACCGAAGACGGTTCGGCCACGACACTACGCTACCGGGAGTGACCGGTGGCAAAGCCCGGTGTCCCCGATAGCCGGGAGCGAGTTTGCGGACCGGCCGGTTCCCACGTAGACCGGGGCTGAACTCCAGTCGTCCGGGTCACGACTCAGTCCGCGCCGGTTTCTCCGCCGGCGCTTCCCGAACAATTCTTCTCCCAATTCGCCGTTCACGGTCAGTTCTGGCACCGGCGCGGGCCGATTCTCGTCGCCGGTCGCGGCGTCGACGGCGATGACGCTGTAGTCTGCTCGCGCCCTCGAGTCTGCCGGTCTTCGTACTCGGCAATCGAGGACCGCCACGCTCGGGCGACGATATATACAAGGCCAAATGGAGGGAATTTGGTATTTATCTGCGCTTCGATACTGGTAAAAGTCGTCACCGAGTTAAGCCGCTAATGAGCGATGCAGGCGACGCCGACGTGCCGGATCCGCCCGAGCCCCCGGTCGACGAGCAGGGCTCCGTGCACGTCCTCGGGACGGCTCACGTCTCGCAGGCGAGCGTCGACGAAGTCCACGAAACGATCGATCGCGAGCAGCCCGACGTCGTCGCGGTTGAACTCGACGAGAACAGATACCGGCAGATGCAAGGCGGCGCCCCGGACGATATCGAGGCCAAGGACCTCCTCTCGGGAAACACCGTCTTCCAGTTTCTGGCCTACTGGATGCTCTCGTACGTCCAGTCGCGTCTCGGCGAGCGCTTCGATATCGAACCCGGCGCGGACATGCGCGCCGCCATCGAGGCCGCCGAACGCAACGGCAGCGGGGTCGCTCTCGTCGACCGCGACATCCAGATCACGATTCAGCGGTTCTGGAGCCGACTCTCGTTTACCGAGAAGTTGAAGATGGTCGGCGGGCTCGCGCTCGGCGTCACCGACCCGCGGACCATCGGCCTCACCCTCGGCGCCGTCGCCGGGATGTTTCTTGGATTCACCGTCGCCGCCTTCATCGCTCCGCTGTTCGGGTTGGGCGACCTCCTGTTGCTTGGTGTCACCGGCTCGTCGGCGCTACAGTACGCCGGCGCCGTCACCGTCGGCGCCATCGCCGGCGCGATCATCGGACTGATCTTCCTCCCCTCTCTCGGTTCCGCCGGCGACTCGAGCGGGCCGCTCAGCGGCTTTTCGATACGTCTCCTCTCGGGCGTCGTGATCGGGATCGCCGCCTGTCTCGCGCTCGTCGCGACCGAGACGTTCGTCGGTCCCTTCTCCGCAGGAGGCTTCGAGAGTGCGGGAACCTACGCCATCCGCGGCTCCGTCGGGGTCGTCGCCGGGCTCGGCATCGGCGTCCTCGTCGGCGCACTCCTCGGACTCTTCCTCACCACCGCCAGCGGCGACGTCGAGGACATCGACGAGGTCGACATCGAGGAGATGACCGACGGCGACGTCGTCGCCGCGATGATGGAGGAGTTCCGCCAGTTCAGTCCCCGCGGGGCGAACGCGTTAATCGACGAGCGCGACGCCTACATCGCCAACCACCTCCACCAGCTTCGAATGCAGGGCTACGACGTGCTCGCGGTCGTCGGTGCCGGCCACAAGGCCGGCATCGAACGCCACCTCGAGAACCCCGCCGAGATCCCCTCCCTCGAGTCGATCTCCGGTACCGCTTCGAAGCGCCGGTTCTCGCCGGTAAAGATCGTCGGCTATCTCGTCATGATCGCCTTCCTCGGCTTTTTCTTCCTGCTGATCATGGCCGGCGTCCAGGATACGTTCCTCCTGCAGCTGTTTGGCGCCTGGTTCCTCTTTAACGGGATCTTCGCGTTTACGCTGGCGCGACTGGCCGGCGCCCACTGGACGAGCGCCGGCGTCGGCGGCTCGGTCGCGTGGTTGACCAGCATCAACCCGCTGCTGGCGCCGGGCTGGTTCGCCGGCTACGTCGAACTCAAACACCGCCCGGTCAACGTCCGCGATATCCAGCAGCTAAACGAGATCGTCGGCGATACCGAGCGGCCGGTCGACGAGGCGTTCTCGGAGATGTTCGACGTGCCGCTGTTCCGGCTCATCATGATCGTCGCGCTGACGAACATCGGGAGCATGATCGCGACGTTCCTGTTCTTCATCGTCGTCGTGCCGTGGCTGGCACCCGAGATCGGGGGCGTCGACGCCCTGTTCAACGAGCTCTGGCGCGGCGCCGAGAACACGCTCGACCTGCTTCGGGGGCTCGTATGAGCACGCGACGCAGCCGCCGTTCGGAGCCGGAGCTCTCCTTTAGCGACAAGGAGTTGTTCGACCTCGCGCTGGCGTGGATCACCCTCTCGGTCGCGTTCGCGTTGATCCTCGCACCGATTCATCTCGGAGCGACTCCCGCGACGTTCGGCATAATGGTCGCGCTGAGCTTCGTCACCGTCGGCGTGGCCTTCCTCTTGCACGAACTCGCCCACAAGGTCGTCGCCATCGAGTACGGCCAGGTCGCCGAGTTCCGGGCCGACTACCAGATGCTCTTTCTCGCCGTCATGAGCGCGCTCATCGGCTTCCTGTTCGCCGCGCCGGGGGCCGTCTACCACCGCGGGCGGATCACCAAACGCGAGAACGCGATGGTCGCCGTCGCCGGTCCGGTGACGAACCACCTGCTCGCGCTGTTTTTCCTCCCGCTCATGCTCTTTCCGGGCCTTCTCGGTCTGATCGGGCACATGGGGGTCCTGATCAACCTCTTCCTCGCGGCGTTCAACATGATCCCCTTCGGCCCGCTCGACGGAAAGACGGTCTACGACTGGAACAAGGCGGTCTTCGGCGCCGTCTTCGGACTGAGCATCGCCGCGCTCGTCGGCTTCATGCTCGTGTTCGGCTGGTTCTGACCGTCCGGTTTCGTCGCCGTTCTCGCTCGCGAGCCCGACGTTCTCGTTCGGTCCGTCTCCGAAGACCGTTCGGTTCCCGTTCGACGATTCGGCGTCGTTCACTGGTTGTCGAAGCGGCGTCCGCGTGTTGCGGTCGGAATCGTTCCAGAGCCTCGTCCCGGGCGGATTCGGTTTACTATTTAAATATTTTGCTACTTTGCGCTATAGAGTAATCTAATGGGCAAGGTTTTTATTCTTGTAAACTGTCCGTCAGAACGATCCAACAGCGCTGGCGACCGGCGACCCAGACGGGATCTGAAAGCGAGGTGGGACGATATGACCGAGACACGACGATCGGTTCCCTGGACCAGACAAACGCGAGCGTTCACCCGGCGTCACGTACAGCAACTGCGCCGAAACAAGCTGCTGGTCGTCCTTGCGGTCGGCTGGCCTGTCCTGTGGTATTTCTTGACGATGGCGTTTTTCATCGAGGACGTTCCGGCCGGCGATCTGCAGTACGTCAAGGCCGCCAACGGGATCAGCTACGGGCTGTTCGGTGCTTTCACCGTCACCGTGGCGGTCTTCGCCGGCGAGTTCGCCCGGGACCTCGAGAGCGACCGGTACCGAAAGCTACGCGCGATGCCGGTCTCGCCGACGGCGGATCTGACCGGTCGATTCGTCGCCGGGATGGCCCTCGGTGCGATTTCGTATCTCGTGACGATACTCGCGGCCGTGGCTCACGGCGGCAGATTCGACTTGCTGGCGATGGACGCGACGGCGGTCGCGGCGCTGGTCGCGGTCCTCGTCGCGACGTTCGTGTTATTCTGTGTGATCGCGATGGCGCTCGCTATGCTGTTGGCGCTCGTGATCACCAAGCCCGAACACATGACAACCATCGCGGTCGTCGTCGTCCTGATGGCGTTCTACCTGACGGGGTTCAACGGCGTCACGCCGGGCATGATCGCCGACGATCCGACGTTTATCAACTACGTCCCGAACTCGCTGGCGACGCGGATGCAACTCGCCGCCTGGGCGGGAGCGGACGACGTCGCGTTCATGACGCCACCGGCGGTGCCACTGTCGTTCGAGTACGGCGGCCTGTTGGTCGGGTACACCGTCGGGTTGGCCGCCGTCGCCGTCGGAATCATGCGACGATTCGCCTACGGAGGTGACCCGTAGATGACTACCGAAACCACGACCGAGGCCGAAAACGGGACCGAACGCGAACAGTCACGGCAGCCGATACTCGAGGCTCGCGACGTCGAAAAAGGATTCGGGAACGGGAACGTTCTCGAGGGGCTCGATCTGACGGTCGAGGCCGGCGAACTCCTCACCGTGATGGGACCGAACGGCGTCGGCAAGTCGGTGTTTCTCTCCTGTCTGGCCGGCAGCACCGACCCGGCGGTCGGCTCGATCGAACTGTTCGATGGTCGGTCGCCGACCGAGGCGCAGTCGATGACGAGCGTCATGCTCCAGGGTCGGTCGATCGATCCGGATCTGACCGGTCGGGAGAACCTGCAGTTCTACGGTGATCTCCACCCGCGTGCGACCGAAGACTGGCGGGAAATCGCTACTCGACTCGAGTTGGAGGACGATCTCGATCGCCCGGCTCGAGAGTACTCCGGCGGGATGGCGCGCAAACTCGAGTTGACGATCGCCCTCTCCGTCGACGCCGAACTGTACTTGCTAGACGAGCCGACCGCGGAACTGGATCTCACGACGATCCAGACGGTCCACGATCTACTGTTCGAGTACCGTCGGGCGGGGAAGACGATCCTCCTCACGAGTCACGCGCCCCTCGACGCCCGCATCGCCGATCGGATCGCGTTCGTCCGCGACGGTCGACTCGTCGCGACGGCACCGCCACAGACGCTGCTCGATGACCTCCCACCGGTCGTTCGGATCCGGGGCGACGTCCCCCCCGAGTCGGCGTTTCTCGGTGCTCGAGTGTTCCAGCGCGGCGACGAGATCCGCGGGTTCCTTCGTGGCGCCGACGAACTCGAGACGGTCAGGGAGACCGTCGAACGGGACCGCGACCACGACCGCGGCCGCGAGCGGAAGCGCGCGACCGTCGAGCTGGATTCGCCGTCGTACACGGACCTGTTCAATTACTACACCGCCGTACAGACGGCTCGAGACGACTCGGAGGGGTCGTAAATGACGGATAACGTCGATCGAACGGACGAGTCGACGACCGACGGGGAGCCGGACGTCGACGCGCTCCGCACCGACCTCGAGCAGATCAAATCGGCGATGGCGATCGAGGACAGATATCCCGGGCAGCGACGACTGTGGCTCGTCCACGGGATCATCGTCGGTTTCGCCGGTGTCCTGACCAACGTCATGTTCGTCTATCCGTGGCCCGAGTTCGTCTACATTCTGGTCTGGACGGCCGTCTTCGTGCTGATCGGCTACACGCAGTGGCAGACGTCCGTTCGCACCGCAACGACGGTCGACGATCCGGAACCGAAACCGAGCTGGACGGTCGTGTTCGGAACGCTCGTTGCCGGTCTGTTCGTCCTGACCGCGATCGTCGATCCGATCTTCGCTGACGTCGAAAGCGTTCTACAGGGAGCGTTTTTCTTCAGCGTCGCGTTTACCGTTCTCGGAATGGGATATCTGCTAGCGGGAACGATCCTGCACGCGTACCGAATTCGGGCGTCAGACCGCTATCCGTTCTACGTCAACGGCATCTGGATCCTCGCGTTCGCGTTCGTCATGCCCTTCGTCGAGTGGCTCCAGTACGTCGGTTACGCGCTGTTCGGAATTCTCTTCTTCCTTCACGGCGCAGTCACGTACTACCTGCTGACCTACCGCCTGTCCGGCTGAGCGCTGACTCGCTACCATGGAGTTCGATAAACTCGTCCACCAGCCGACTCGATTACAGATCTTCGCCTACCTCTATCGCCACGAGCAGGCGACCTTCTCGGAGCTTCAGAGCGAACTCGAGATCACCGACGGCAACCTCTCGGCTCACGTCCAGCGCATGGAAGACGCCGACGCCGCGACCGTCGAGAAGCGATTCGTCGATCGGCGACCGCAGACGACCTACGAACTCACCGACGAGGGGCGGACGCTCTTCGAATCGCACGTCGACACCCTCGAGACGTTGCTCGATCAACTCGAGCACGACGGCACCGGTGCCGGCGACGAAACCGACTGACTGGTCCCCTCGACCGACCGCCCCGGGACCGGTGACCTTTTGCTCACCCCGGGAGGTCGTTCAGACATGAGCGACCCTGCAGAGGAACCCGACGAGGAACGGCTCACCTACGCCGAGACCGGCGTCGACATCGAGGCCAGCGAGGACGCGACTGCAGCCTTGCTCGAGGCCTTCGGTAGCGACCTCCGAACCGAATACGCGGGCCTGATCGACATCGGCGACCGCTACCTCGCGCTGGCGACCGACGGCGTCGGCACGAAACTCATGGTGGCCGAGGCGATCGAGGACTTCTCGACGATCGGCATCGACTGCATCGCGATGAACGTCAACGACCTCGTCGCCGCGGGCGTCGAACCCGTCGCCTTCGTCGATTACCTCGCGATCGACGAGCCAGACGAGGAGTTGACGAACCAGATCGGCGAGGGGCTCGCCGTCGGCCTCGAGAACGCCGATCTGACGATGCTCGGCGGCGAGACGGCCGTCATGCCCGAGGTCGTGAAGGGATTCGACCTCGCGGGCACCTGCGTCGGTCTCGCCGACAAGGACGACGTCTTCGAGGGCGAGGCTCAGGTCGGCGACGCGCTCGTCGGCTTTGCCTCCGACGGCATCCACTCCAACGGGCTGACGCTGGCCCGCGAGGCCGTCACCCGCAACCACGAGTACACCGACCCGTTCCCCCACGACGAGTCCCGCTCGATCGGCGAGGAACTGCTCCGGCCGACCCGGATCTACACGGATCTGCTCGAGCCGATGCACGAACAGGGCGTCCGCGCGGCGGCCCACGTCACCGGCGGCGGCTGGACGAATCTGCTTCGAATGGGCGAGAACGAGTACGTGATCGACGACCCGTTCCCGGCCCAGCCGATCTTCGAGTTCGTCCAGCAGGAGGGGAACGTGACCGACGAGGAGATGCACCGCACGTTCAACATGGGCACCGGCTTCGTCGTCGCCGTTCCCGAAGACCGCGCCGAGGCCCTCGTCGAGGCGACCGACGGGCGGATCATCGGCCGCGTCGAAGACGGTTCCACCGTGGAGATTCGCGGCCTCTCCCTGGAGTAAGCCCGGCTTCGCTCGAGGAAATTTCGTCCTCCTCTCTCGATTCTATCGCATTTTCAGTTGTTGAAACAGCCCGAATACATCAAAATATTAAACTATTGGCGGCGACGAGCAGTTGCATGGATCGACGACGATTCATTGCGACCGGAGCGGCGACGGCGACCGTCACGCTTGCCGGGTGCGTGTTCGGAGGAAGCGAGGAACTGGACGCGGAACTCGAGGACGAGGAAACGGCGTCCTTCGAAGCCGACGAGGGCGACGAGTTCGAGGTGACCGTCGAGGCCGAAGCCGACGAGGTCGACGTGGAGATCCACTACGATCTCGAGGCGAGTGCGGAGGACGCCGACGACGAAGAAGACGTCGAATCGGCGCTCGAGGGGGCCTACTCCGGACCCGTCCTCTCGGAGACCGTCGACGGCGAGGAAACGTTCGAAATCGAGGTCGATGCGGACGGTCACTACGACGTCGAGGTACGCGGCGGAACGGCGCAGGTGACGATCGACTAGCGTCGGGTTTTCTCTTTCTCGAGTCACCCGATCGCGTACGTACGCCTACAGCGGCCTACAGCGTCGTCACCGGCGTCGTCGTGTTGTGGGCGACCGATTCGGGGACGCTTCGGAAGAGGGGACGGAACGCCGTCGACGGGTGGTCGGCGACCACGATTCGGTCGACGCCGTGTTCGTCGGCGTAGTCGACGATCTCCCGAGCGGCGCCGCCGGAGCGAACGACGAGGTCGACCTCCCTGTCGTAGCGCTGTGCGAACTCGTAGGCGCGGGCGAGAACGCGCTCCGCGCGCTGTCGCTGGGCCTGCGTAAATCGATCCGGCGCCGGGAGGAGGTCGGCGCTCTCGCCGATGGCTTCAGGAATAACGTAGTCGCACGGATCGCGACCGCCGAACAGTCGGAACGGGCCGCTCGAGACGGTCACGTGAACGACGGAGATCCGCGCTTCCGGATACTCCTCGAACGCGTACTCGAGCGCCGACTCCGACGCGTCGGTTCGGCCGATCGCAACCAGTACGTGTCGCCCCATATTCACGGATATAGAGACGCACGGTAAATACTTTCCCGATCATGTAAGCTGTCGTATACACTCGTGCTGTCGAAAACAGTGACGCCCACGCTCGCGTGGTCCGTCTGCAATCGAGACGAGCGACCGTTGAACCGTTCCGACGGGGCGAGTATCCGGTTTCGAGACGCGTACCGTCGCTCTCGGACTCGATTCGGCGAAACTCCGTTGTCACGCGTCGGCGACCGACCGAACCGTCTCGACTTCCTCGTTGCTGTAGGCGATAAACCGGACGTCCTCGAGCGTCTCGGGGTCGTACTCGCGGATCTCCTCGGCGATGATTGCCGCGCCGTCCTCGAGGTCGAAGCCGGCGACGCCACAGCCAAGCGCCGGGAGGACGACCGATCGACAGTCGCGCTCGTCGGCCGCCTCGAGCGCGTTTCGGGTCGCGTCTCGGATGCTCTCCGCGGTCGCTTCCCCGTCGCCGTAGTGTGGCATCGCCGCGGCGTGGACGACGTACTCGGCGTCCAGTTCGTAGGCGTCGGTAACCGCGACTGCACCAAGGTCGACGGGGCCCTGTTCCATGGCCACCTCGTTGATCGCGTCGCCCGCTTCCCGCCTGAGCGCGCCGGCGACGCCCGATCCCATTCGCAGACTCGTGCCGGCGGCGTTGACGAGCGCGTCTGCGGACTGTGCGGCGATGTCGCCCTGAACGACGTCGAACTCCATGCGTGGTAGTACGAGTGCAAGCGAGTTGAAGGTGATCCCGATCGGCGAGACAGTCAAGTTCTCGACGCCTTAGGCTGACCAAAACCTTTTTAGAATTAGGCTCACCTAACTTCACGTGATGACCGTACCCGCCCGCAGGCAGGATTCCGACGTCGACGCCGCCTCCCGGGAGTCACCCGAGGAGCCGTCGGTGATCGTGAGTGCCCACGAAACTCGCCCCGGTAAAGTCGTGTTCACCGAACGCGGCAACACCGACGGCTGGATCGCCACCGATCTGGCCGTCTCGCTCGAGCGCTGAGTCGGCTTTCTCGGCCTCCCGATCCTGGCGTTGTGCCACCGGCGAAACGTCGCCGAGTGAACGCTCCGTTCGAACCTGCAGCCCCGCCTCGCCTCCGAGAGTCGATTTCGATTCTGGTCGTCCGAGCCGACGACGTCAGCCCCTCGTGGATCCGTCAGATCACCGGTTCGGAACGTATTCCCGTCAGGGCCGGCTACGCTCGTGGTGAGTACCCGACGATGCAGTATCCTCGAGACGCGCTGATAAAAGGTGGGCTCGCCGCCGTCGGTTTTCTCCTGTTTACCGGCGTCGTCACCGGACTGGTACCCACGCCGCTGTTCGAGCGGATGGTACCGCGAACGCCGCTCGATTTCGCGTTTTTGTTCCTGACAGCGCTGCTTGCGGGCGCGTACGTGGCTCAGCGAGCGACGCTCGCCGACTGCGGGGGCGACGGCTGCGCCTACGGCGGTGCGGTCGGCGGCTTTCTCGCCGTCGCCTGCCCACATTGTAACGCGGTGTTGGTCGCGCTGTTCAGTTCCTCGTGGCTCGCGACCTACGTCGATCCGCTTCGCCCGCTGCTCGGCGTCCTCGCGATCGCTCTTTTCGCCGGAATCATCTATCGCCGACGCTAACGCGGCGGCTCGCGGGCAGAGTTCGATGTCCGCGGTCGAAAATTGATACCGATACTGCCGTTTCGCGTCCGGACGGCCGATCGTCGTCGCTGTCGGTAGCGTTACTTCGTCGCCTCTTCGAGCACGAGGGTGTCGTCCTCGAGGTAGTGCTCGAAGTGGTGTCCGTCTTCCTCGAGCGTGACGAGGATTTCACGAAGGATGTCGGCGGTGGCGTAGTCGCCTAAGTTCTCGGCGAGTTCGATGCTGTCGCGCATCGATTCGATCATATCGCCGTACATCTCGAGGTCGTTCTGGAACATCGTTCGGACGTCGTAGACGTCTTCGCCTTCGAACTCGACGGTTGCGCGCTCTTCCTGGTTCGACGGCCCCGAGACGGGGACGCCGCCGAGGGCCTGGGCTCGCTCGGCGATGATGTCTGCGCCTTCCTCGACGTTTATGTAGGCCTCTTCCAGGAACTCGTGGAGCGGCAGGAACTCCGCGCCCTCGACGACCCAGTGGTGTTTCTTGAGCTGGTGATACAGGACGTAGGCGTTCGCAAGCTCCGTGTTGAGCGCCTCGACGATCTGTTCTGCCTTCTCCTTCTCGAGGCGAAGTTCGTTCTCCTCGACGGCGTCGGCACGTTGACGGACGGTCTTCTGGGTGCTCATCGTAGTCGTACGTACACTCGCAACCCACTTAAAGCTTCCCCATGACAAAATAATTTTTCCGGAAAAAGAAACACCCCTTTCCAAACAGCCCGTTATATTTTGGGTTCAGGGAGGGATCGCTCTCAACGACCCTTTCCAGAACCATGTGTTATTTCGAGAGTGAGTAAACATTTTCAAGGAGGAGTGCTAATGGACGACTATGGAAACGAGAGCCGCACAGCGAAGAGAGCGGATGTACGTCGACGGCGAGTGGCTCGCGACCGAGAGTTCGATTCCGGTCTCGGATCTCGCTGACGGCGGCACCTTCGGGCAGGTCGCCGCCGCCGATCCGGCCGCGGCCCAGACCGCGCTCGAGGCCGCCCACGAGATCAAACCGCGGATGCGCGAGACGACGGTCGTCGAACGCGCCGAGTGGTGCGAGACGATCGCCGAGGGGCTGCGCGAGCGCGAGGAGGAACTCGCGGAGGTTATCGTCCGCGAGGCCGGCAAGCCGATCTCCTCGGCCCGCGGCGAAGTCGAGCAGGCGGCGACGCGGTTCGATCGCGCGGCCGAGGAAGCCCGCAACGTCGTCAGCAAGGGCGAGTTCCGCGAGGGCTCGACCGAGGGCCACGAGGGCTGGCAGGCGATCGTCAAACACGAACCGATCGGCGCGGTGCTGTGTATCACGCCCTACAACTACCCGCTGGCCACGACGGCATTACAGGTTGCCCCTGCACTCGCTGCGGGCAACAGCGTGCTGCTCAAACCCGCCAGCAAGACGCCGATTTCGGCGGCGATCCTCGCGGACGTCATCAGCGGTGTCGACGGCATCCCGGACGGAGCGTTCAACTTCGTGCCGGGCGAGGCGAGCGAGATCGGCGACGTCCTCGCGGGCGACGACCGCGTCAACGCCATCGCGATGACCGGGTCCTCGGGCGCGGGCAAACATATCGCGCGCGAGAGCGGGATGGTCAACCTCCACATGGAACTGGGCGGGAACGCGCCGGCGATCGTCTTCGAGGACGCAGACCTCGAAGACGTCGCGGGCAACTGCGCCAAGGGATCGTTCAAGTACGCCGGACAGCGCTGTTCGGCCGTCTCTCGCGTGCTCGCTCACGAGTCGGTCCACGACGACCTCGTCGACCTGATCGACGGACAGATGGACGCCTGGCAGCCCGGCGATCTCTTCGCGGAGGACACCACCGTCGGCCCGCTCATCAGCGAAGAACAGGCCGACTGGGTCGAAACCCTCGTCGAGGACGCCCTCGAGAAGGGGGCAACTCTCGTCCGCGGGGGCGAGCGACGCGCGCCCGAAGGCGTGCCGGACGAACTCGGCGCCCAGTTCTTCGAACCGACGCTGCTCGCGAACGTTCCCCACGACGCTCGGATTATCGACGAAGAGCAGTTCGGACCGATCGCCGCCGTCACGACGTTCGCGGACGAGGAAGAGGCGCTCGAGATCGCCAACGGCTCCGACCTGGCGCTCGACGCCGCCGTCTTCACGAACGACTACAAGCGCGCGATGGCCGTCGCCGAACGCGTCGACGCCGGCGCAGTCCGGATCAACGGCGCGCCGAGCCACGGCCTCGGTGACGTTCCCTTCGGCGGCAACAAGGACTCGGGAATCGGTCGCGAGGGGCTCGACGCCTCGATTCACGAGATGATGCGCAAGAAGAGCATCGTGCTCTGATCGGCGACCGCCCCCCAGTCGCTCACCAGTTTCGGAGATCGAACCGTTCGGTCTCGACCGCGAAGCTCACGACGACCGCTCGGTCGTCGGCGTCGACCGACGTCTCGTCGTACTCCGACGACGGTTGCTCGCCCTCGAGGTCGCTTTCGATACGCTCGACGACGTCCTCGGTGGGTCCGTCGTCGTAGAAGAAGACGTAGCGAACCACCGTCCGTTCCGCCCCCAAATCGAGCGAGACACCGAACCCGTTCTCACCGTACTGTCCCGTCGGCGCCAGCTCACCGAAAACGACCGCGCCGTCGAGGGAGCCGACGAACGCCTCGAGCGTCGCGTACTCCGCGACCTCGCTCGTCGCTTGGCCGGAGTCGAACCCCTCGAGAAGGGTCTCGACCTCGTCTGCGTCGACGTCCCCCTCGATGTCGAGAACGAGTTCCGATCCGAGAGCCGTCAGCCAGCTGGTCCGTCCAGTCGACGAGGTTTCCGTATAGAGGTCGAACCCGGCAACCGTTCGGCGGGTGATCTGGTCATCGTCGACGTCGATTTCCGAGCGTACCGAGGCGACGTCGAACGATCCCAGAAGTCCCTCACAGCGCATCCGTCCGTGACTTTCGTACGAGTTCGGAACCTCGAACGCGAACGTCGTCTCGACGTTTTCCGCACCGAGTAACTCGTCGGCACCCGACACGAGGTCGAACGCCTCCCCTCGAAGTTCGTCGCCGGCCCCGTCCGGCAGCGATCGGGAGACCGCGTCGATCGCCGTGAGATCGAACGCCTCGAACTCGAGTTTCGTCGCGTCGAAATCACCCCACGCCGCGGTCTCGAGGAGGACGTCCTGCGCCGTCAGGTGAGCGGCTTCATCGTCGGCTCCGTTTCCAGTTTCGTCGCCGTCGGCATCGTTTCCGTTCCCGGTATCGTCGTCGCTCGCCGCGTCACTATCGCTGAGACAGCCCGCCGTTAGCGCCAGTCCAAGCCCCGTCGATACACACAGCACCTCTCGTCGCGTTCGTCCCGCACACATTGTCACTGATACTCATCAATCACGATATATTGAGTATTGTGGCCGCTGGGCGTTTTCGCGGTGGTATTCGAGGACTTTGCGGCATCTCACAAAGAGCGGACGTGCGTGGTCGGAGAGCCACGAACCTATTACTTCGAGACGCTCGAACACCGATCCGATGGACCGGAACGTACTCGTCGCCGGCGAGACTCTGGTGGACTTCCTCCCCGAGCGCTCGGGCTCGCTCGAGGACGTCGACAGCTTCGAACGACGGCCCGGCGGCGCGCCGGCAAACGTCGCCATCGGGCTCGCCCGCCTCGAGCACGCGCCGCTGTTCTGGACCCGCGTCGGCGACGATCCGTTCGGACGCTCTCTCGAGTCGACGCTGGCCGACGCCGGCATCCCCGACCGCTTCGTCGAGCGCGATCCCGAAGCGAAGACGACGCTGGCGTTCGTGAGCCACGACGAGGTCGGCGACCGCGAGTTCTCGTTCTACCGCGAGGACACCGCCGATACCCGGCTCGAGGCCGGCCGGATCGACGACGAAACGCTCGCGGCCCTCGAGTGGGTGCACGTCGGCGGGGTCACCCTCGCGAGCGGGCCGTCCCGAGCGGCGACGATCGGCCTGCTCGAGCGGGCGTCCGAGGCGGGCTGTACGACCTCGTTCGATCCGAACTTCCGACCGGAGCTGTGGCCCGACCGCGAGGCGTTCGAGCGCGTCGGACGCGAGGCGCTCGCACACGTCGACGTCTGCAAGGCGACAGTCGGGGAACTCGAGCGCCTCGGCGTCGGTTCCGAAGCGACCGCGATCGAGGGGCCGTCGACCGATGCGAACGCGGCGTCGCTCGCTCGAGGCGTTCTCGAGACCGATCACGACGGTAGCAGCGGCCCGCACACCGTCTTCGTCACGCGCGGGGACGCGGGTGCGATCGCCACGGCGTTGGCACGAGCTCCGTGGCCCGACGTCGGCGAACCGGGCGACGGTTCGGGCGTCGTCACCGCCGAGCACCCCGGATTCGACGTCGACGCCGTCGACGCGACCGGCGCCGGGGACGCGTTCGTTGCGGGCGTGATCGCCGCCGCACGAGACGGGCGCTCGCTCGAGTCGACGCTCCGATTTGCGAACGCGGCCGGCGCGGTGGCGACGACCGACGCCGGAGCGATGACGGCGTTGCCGGATCGAGACGCCGTGGCTGCGGTGCTCGAGAGAGACCGTAATCGGGCGTAGATCCGGAATCGAACCGCGAGCGAAACCGTCGTCTCAGTCGACGAGAGCTGCGATCTCACTCCCGACGTGGCGCCGGTCGATCCCGGGTGTCGGGAACTGACGTTCTGCCGTTTCTCTCGGAGCTCTCAAAGGCGAACGATCGCTGCAAGCCGCTGGATTTTCGTCGCTCGCGGCGCTTGTTTCCCTATGTCCAGCGTCGCCCGCGACGGGATCGCGTTCGGAAAGGCTGTCGTCGACGGTATCTCGGAGAAGAACGTGCCGTTCATGGCCGCGAGCATCGCCTATCAGGCCTTCATCTCCCTGTTACCGCTGCTCGTGCTCGTTTTCTTCTTCGTCACGATCGTCGGCGACGAGCAGTTCGCCCAGCAGGTGACGGAGACGACGGAGGGTGCGCTTCCCGAGAGCGGCCAGTTGCTGGTCGAAGAGTCGCTCGAGGACTCACCCGCGACCGCGGGCTCGACGATCATCGGGATCGTCGTCCTGATCTGGGGGTCGCTGAAGATCTTCCGCGGACTCGATACCGCGTTCTCGGAGATTTACGGCACGACGAACGTCGCCTCGTTCGTCGACCAGATCCGCGACGCGCTGATCGTCTTCGGCGCGATCGGCGGTGCGCTGTTGGCCGCAGCCGGGATGGGGGTCCTCTTCGCGTTTCTGCCGAATATCCCCGGCTTCGGCCTCCTGCAGTCGCTGTTGCTCGTCGTCCTGCTCACGCTCGCGTTCTATCCGATGTACTACTACTTTCCCGACGTCGACGCGACCAAGCGCGAGGTCATTCCGGGCGTCCTCCTCGCCGCAGTCGGGTGGATGGCGTTGCAGTCGCTGTTTCGCGTCTACGTGTCCTTCGCCGCCGAGGAGGGCGGTGGGGCGGTCGGCGCGATCATCCTGTTGCTCACGTGGCTCTACTTCGGCGGGCTCATCCTGCTGTCGGGTGCCGTCGTCAACGCGATCGGCACGGGCTACCTCGAGCCCGGCGACGACGAAAGCGAGGACGCCGACGGCGAGGAAACCCGACCCCGACCGCGCGAGCCGATGGCCGACTCGATCACCGCGACCGGCCGCGAGCCGTTCGTCGACGGCGCCGCGCGCGAACACCGGCGGCTTCGCCAGCGCGCGGAAACGCTCGAGCGCGAGCGCGATCAGTACCGCAACGACCTACTGGCCCAGCGAAGCCGGCGCTACCGCCTCGAGGACCGCGTCGACGACCTCGAGGCGTCGATTCGCGACCTCGAGGCCGAAAACGAGCGGCTGCGACGCGACCTCGCGGAACACGAACGGCGAGAGGAGCGCCGCCGCGCGGACGAACCTGAGTGGAAGCGCGCGGGGAGAGCGCTTCTGGGCTCCGTCCAAGAGGTCAACGTCGGAACGATCGAACGGCGCGAGAAGTAGCCGGGCGGGCGTCTCCGTCGGTTCCACGGCCCGTGTCGGTCCGGGAGCAACCGAAAGCCACGCACGAGAGTCGAGAGTACTTAGTGACTCCCCGTCGCACTCTCTGCCGTGTCGCACCCGGTACGCGAGGTCCGGCGTCGGATTCAGACCGAACACGTCCCGATCGTCGAGGGCATCGACGAGTGTGCCGACCGGATCGCCGACCCGTGGGACACGTCCCGAACCACCGATCGCGACGCCGTCGTCGAAGGGCTGGGCGCGGAACTCGAGTCGGCCGGGCTACTCGAGCAACTGCCGGTGGTGCTCGCCGACGCCGTCGCGGCGACGGGGTGTGAACTCCCCGCACAGCCGGTCGCGGCGCCGCCGTACGTCGTCGTCACCAGCCGGGGGCCGGTGTTGCGAGCGACGATCGATCCCGGACGGCTGGTGATCAGGTTCGACGTGTTCGACGTCGTCCGAGACGAGTCCTCGCGGTGTCCGCCGGCGTACCGGCGACGCAACGGCGTCGCAATTACGGTCTCGCTCGAGTGAACTGTGGACACGACTCGCGGACGATTTCTGCGATCTAGAGAGACGCGATCCCCGGTGACGAAGTCCGGCCGAAATCAGGAGTACGTGCGCTCTCGAGGACGTTTCAATTCGTCCTGCTATTCATGCATCCACAATTAACGCTAGTTAATAACATCGCCATATTCATTACTAAGTAGTTGCAACTGGTGGTTGAGATATACCATGACTGTGAATCCACGCTCGTCGACCCGTCGCAAACTCCTCGCAACGTCCGGTGCGGTCGCCGCACTCGGTCTCGCCGGCTGCCTCGGCGGCGACGACGATGACGACGAAAACGGCGATGAGAATGGGGACGAAAACGGGGACGAAAACGGCGATGAGAACGGTCACGAACACGGCGAACTCCACATCGAGGAGTTCGAAGTTATCGACCGAGACCTCGAGGAGGTCGTCGTCTACATCCACGGCGATCACTGGCACGGCGATCCGCTGTACGTTCCGGAAGGAGACAACCTCTCGGTCGAGGCCCACGTCGAGGACGAGGACGGCGAAGAAATCGAACTCGGCGACGACCACGACTATACGCTGAACGCCACCGTCGCAGACGGCGCCGACGAACTCGTCGACCTCGAGTCACACGGCGACCACCTCCACATTACCGGCGAAGAGACAGGAATTACGGATATCGTCTTCCAGCTCTGGCACGACGACCACTCCGACTGGGACGCCCCGGAGCTCGAAGTGGAGGTCGTCGACGACTTCGACCTCGAGGACAACGTCGACGACGACCACGGCCACGACGACCACGGCCACGACGACGACCACGGCCACGACGATGATCACGGCCACGACGACGACCACGATCACTGATCGCCGTCTCTCGCTCGCCAAATAACTGTCCGCACCGCTGATCCGCCGAATAACTGTCCGTGCCTTTCGGTCGCCGGGCGTACTCGGCTACCGGCGACTTATTGCTAACCAGGTACAATACGCTGGCACTGATTATTAACAACTCTATTTACGATAATAACCCTTTTATTCCCCGACTGGCTTGTCCCGATATGGACTTCACACGCCGTTCGGTGCTCCAGTCGGGGACTGGAGCGCTCGCACTCGGCGCGCTCGCCGGCTGTCTCAGTAGTCCCGATGGCGGTGATACCGACGGCGGGNCGGTGCTCCAGTCGGGGACTGGAGCGCTCGCACTCGGCGCGCTCGCCGGCTGTCTCAGTAGTCCCGATGGCGGTGATACCGACGGCGGGTACGCTTCGTTTTTCACCGTCTGGGACATCGCACAGCAGGTCAGCGGCGACGAGATCGACTTCGAGAACGCCGTCCCGACGAACACGATGGGCCACGGCTACGAACCGCCCAGCGACCTCCAGCGAAACATCGCGGACTCGGACGTCTTCGTCTACCTCGAGACCGACGAGTTCGGCTGGGTCGAGAGCTACGTCGACGACTTCGAGCGCGACTACGATCACCTCACGCTGATCGACGTCATGGAAGGGATGGACGGTCACCTCCTTTCGCCGGACAGAGAGGGGCGGGCGGATCGCGAGGCCGACGCGTTCGACGGCGATCCACAGTCGGTTAGCATCCCCGAGTTCGAACTGTACGAACGACGGAGCGGCGAGGAACTCGGCTGGTGGCACACCGACCACTGGCACGGCGGACTGCCGGAGGTCGGCGTCGGCGACTCGCTCGAGGTCGAGGTCGTCGCCGAAGACTCCGAGGGTCGGGTTCTCCCGCTCGGGCGGAACGAACCGTTTCAGCTCGAGGCCAGAACGGCGGACGATACCGACGGCGAAATCGTCGAAATCGATTCGCAAGAGGACTACGTTATTTTCCGCGGCCTCGAGGAGGGTCGCTCGCGAATCGTGTTCGAACTCGTCGCGGACGGCGAGGTCGTCTTCGACACGAGCAACGACAACACGACGCTCTCGGTCGAGACGGATCTCGAGGACGATTCCGTTCCTGAAATGTACGACCCGCACGTCTGGGTCGATCCGATTCTGGTTCAGGAGATGGTCGAAACGGTCAGAGACGGCCTTATCGAGGCGGATCCGGACAACGAGGACATTTACGCGGAAAACGCGGCCGAGTACATCGACCGTATTCAGGACGTCCACGAGGAACTCCAGGACCTCTTTGCCTCGACCGACCAGGATATCGCCGTTCTCGCGGGCCACGACGCGTTTCAGTACTTCGAAGTTCGGTACGACATCGAACTCCACACGCCGGCGGGCATCTCGCCGGACGACAACGTCTCGCCCGAGGACATCAGCGAGATTATCGACATCGTCGAGGAAAACGATATCGACACGATCCTCTACGATCCGTTCGACGACATGAGCAACGTCGTCGACGAGACCCTGGCCGAGACCGGCGCGGACGACACCGCGCCGCTGTCGACGCTCGAGGGGACCACGGAGGAGTGGGACGAGGACGGCTACGGCTGGGTCGAGCAGATGGAGGAGGTCAACATCCCGGCGCTTCGCGCGGCCTTCGGCGTCGAATGATCGTGCAACCCCTGCTGGAGGCGCTTCCGATGGCGACTCGTGACCGATCGCGACGAAGTGGAAGAGATAAGCCACTCCATCCCCGAACCCAACGTGAATCCACCGTGAGCACAGTCGTCGACATCCAGAACGTGACGTTCGCCTACGGCGAGAACGTCGCCGTTCGAGACGTTTCGCTGACGATCGAGGAAGGCGACTTCCTCGGTCTGATCGGGCCCAACGGATCGGGCAAGACGACCCTCCTTCACCTGATGCTCGGACTGCACAGCCCCGATAGCGGAACGATCGAACTGTTCGGCGATCCGGTCGACGAGTTCGACGACGGCGAGCGGATCGGCTACGTCTCTCAGAAGGCGACCAGTCGCGGCGGCTCGATGCCCGTCACCGTTCGCGAAGCCGTCCGGATGGGCCGATTCGCCCACGCCGGCTTCGGCCGTCTCGACGACGAGGACGAGGCGATCGTCGACGACGCTCTCGAGACGGTCGGCATCACCGACCTCGCGGACCGACGCGTCAACCAGCTTTCCGGCGGGCAGCGCCAGCGGGCCTACATCGCCCGCGCGCTGGCGTCGGAGGCGGATCTCCTCGCGCTCGACGAACCGACCGTCGGCGTCGACGCCGAGTCTCGAGACGAGTTCTACCAGCTTCTCGACTCGCTGAACCAGGAGGGGATCACGATCGTCCTGATCGAACACGACATCGGCGTCGTCACCGATCGAGCCGACCACATCGCCTGCATCAACCAGGAGCTCTACCACCACGGTGACACGGAATCGTTCGTCGAAAGCGACGCGCTCTCGGAGGCCTACGGCGCGAACGGACAGGTCGTCCATCACCACCACTGATGAACGCGACAGCACGTCGCTCAGTCGAGTTCGCCGGCATCGTCGCGACGGCCCTGCTGGCGGTCCTGATGATCGGCGTCATCTCCCTCGAGGCGCTGCGGGATCACGTCGGCGCCGCCGCCTTCCTCTACGAGCAGTTCATCGTCGTCGGCGAGTGGATGGACTACTACCTCGGAACGGGCGTCTTCAGCCACGGCTTCATGTGGCGGACGATCGGAACGGTCATCCTCATCGGTATTATCGCGCCGGTCGTGGGAACGTATCTCGTCCACCGAGAGATGGCGCTGATCGGCGAGACGCTCGCACACACCGCCTTCGCCGGCGTCGCTGTCGGCCTGTTCTTCAGCGCGACGACCGGCTGGGACGGCAACCTCCTGACCGCGGCGCTCGTCGTCGCCATCCTCGGCGCGCTCGGCGTGCAGTGGCTGGCCGAACGGACGGACACCTACGGCGACGTCCCGATCGCGATCATGCTCACCGGTAGCTTCGCCGTCGGGACGATCATCATCGAGTACGGGCAGGGACTCTCCGGCGTCGCGATCGAAGACTTTCTGTTCGGCAGCGCCGCCGTAGTGCCGTCGTCGGGCGCGCAGTTGGTCGTCGTCCAGACGTTCGCCGTCCTCGGCGTGATCGCGATCACGTACAAACAGCTCCTGTTCATTACGTTCGACGAACAGGCTGCTCGCGTCGCCCGGCTCAACGTCACCTGGTACAACGCGCTGTTGATCGTCATGACCGCCGTCGTCGTCGTCGGCGCGATGCAGATCCTCGGCGTGATCCTCGTCGCCGCAATGCTCGTCGTTCCCGTCGCAGCCGCCTCACAGCTCGCCGAGAGTTTCAGGGAAACCCTCGTCCTCTCGGTCCTGTTCGGGCAGGCATCCGTACTCGCCGGCTACGCGATCTCCATCCATCAGGGGATCGCCGCGAGCGGCCCGATCGTCGTCGTCGCCATCGCCATCTACCTGCTCACGATCGCCGCCTCGAGCCGGTCGTCGGCGCTCTCGATGCACTAATCCACCGCGACGGTACTATCCGCTGGTCCCCGTCGAGTGGGAGCAAGGGGCGGTTTTATTCTCACACGTGTCGCATCGTCGAACGATGGGACGGTTAGCCGAGTTATTCGACCCCGAGACCGTCGCGGTCGTCGGCGCGACAGACCGCGAGGGCGCCGTCGGCCGGGCGATCCTCGAGAACCTCGAGGACGCGTTCGACGGCGACGTCGTACCGATAAATCCCGGCCGCGACGAGGTCCTCGGGCACGAGTGTTACGACGACGTGTCGAACGCCCCGCCGACTGATCTGGCCGTGATCGTGGTCCCGCCCGACGCCGTGATCGAGGCGCTGTACGACCTCGGCGAGGCCGGGACGCAAAACGCCGTGGTCATCACCGCGGGCTTCTCCGAAACCGGCGGCGAGGGCGCCGAACGCGAGCGCGAACTGCGCGCGGCCGCCGAGGAGTACGACCTCAACGTCGTCGGGCCGAACAGCCTGGGAATCATGTCGACGCCGAACGGCATGAACGCCACGTTCGGCCCCGAGAACGCCCTCGAGGGCTCGATCTCCTTTATGAGTCAGTCGGGGGCCTTCATTACGGCCGTCCTCGAGTGGGCCAACGAGCAGGGGATCGGCTTCCAGGACGTCGTTTCGCTCGGCAACAAGGCCGTTCTCGACGAGACCGACTTCGTCCGCGAGTGGGGCGACGATCCCGACACCGACGTCATCATCGGCTACCTCGAGGGGATCGACGACGGCGACGAGTTCGTTCGCGCGGCCCGCGAGGTGACCGACGACACGCCGATCGTCCTCGTGAAGGCGGGTCGAACCGACGCCGGCGCGCAGGCCGCGTCCTCACACACGGGCGCCATCGCCGGCAGCGAGCAGGCCTACGAAGCGGGTCTCGAGCAAGCCGGCGTCATCCGCGCCCACTCCGTCCAGGAACTGTTCGACTACGCGCGGGCGCTGTCGGGGCTCCCCGAACCCGACCGCGACGGCGTCGCCGTCGTCACGAACGCGGGCGGGCCGGGCGTACTGACGACCGACGCGGTCGGCGACTCGACGCTCGAGATGGCCGACTTCGCCGACGGGACGATCGACGCGTTGCGCGAGGCGATGCCCGACGAGGCCAACGTCTACAACCCGATCGACGCGATCGGCGACGCCGACGCGAATCGGTTCGGCGAGGCGCTCGACGTCGCCCTCAACGATCCGAACGTCGGGAGCGCGGTCGTGGTTAGCGCGCCGACAGCGGTGTTGCAGTACGACAGACTCGCCGAGACGATCATCGAGAAACGCGAAGATCACGACACGCCCGTCGTCGCCTGCCTGATGGGCGGCGAGCGCGCCCGCGCCGCCGAGGAAGTGTTACGGGAGTTCGGCATCCCGAACTATTTCGACCCCTCGCGGGCGGTCTCCGGACTCGACGCGCTGGCGACCTACCGCGACGTTCGTCGGCGGACGATCGACGAGCCGACGACGTTCGACGTCGACCGCGAGCGGGCCCGCGAAATCCTCGCCCGCGCCACGGAGCGCGACGACAACCGACTCGGCGTCGAGTCGATGGACCTCCTCGAGGCCTACGGAATCCCAACCCCGGACGGAGAGATCGTCGACGATCCCGATCGAGCCCAGGCGGTCGCCGGGTCGATCGCGGGCGACGTCGTCATGAAGATCGTTAGCCCCGATATCTCACACAAGTCCGACATCGGCGGCGTCAAGATCGGCGTCGCCGACGACGACGTCTACGACGCCTACGAGAACCTCGTCGCCCGGGCGCGCAACTACCAGCCCGACGCGACGATCCTCGGCGTTCAGATCCAAGAGCAACTCGACCTCGAGGGGGCCACCGAGACGATCGTCGGCGTGAACCGCGATCCGCAGTTCGGTCCGCTGCTGTTGTTCGGGCTCGGCGGTATCTTCGTCGAGATACTGGAGGATACGTCGGTCCGCGTGGCGCCGATCGGCGAGAACGAGGCGCGGGCGATGGTCGACGAGATTCGAGCGGCGCCGCTGTTGCGCGGTGCACGCGGGCGCGATCCGGCGGACGTCGAGGGCGTCGTCGAGACGATTCAGCGACTCTCCCAGCTCGTGACCGACTTTCCGTCGATTCTCGAACTCGACGTCAACCCGCTGGTCGCAGGCCCCGATGGCGTACAGGCGATCGACCTCAGACTCACCGTCGACACGGACGACCTCGAGACCGGAGGACACCAATGAGCGACACCGAACCCACACAGACCGACGACAGCGAACCGGAACCGACCGAGACCGAGCGGACGAGCGACCGCGAGCCGCGACCTGGCGCCGAGACGGATGCTGACACCCTGCTGGTCAGTTCGCTCGCGGAGAGTACGGGAAAGACGGCGATCACGCTCGCACTCGCCCAGATCGCCGCCGAGCGGGGCGACAGCGTCGGCTATATGAAGCCGAAGGGAACCCGCCTCGAGAGTAACGTCGGCAAGACGATGGACCAGGATCCGATGCTCGCCCGTAATCTGCTCGACCTCGAGGCCGAGATGCACGACTTAGAGCCCATCGTCTACTCGCCCACGTTCATCGAGCAAGCGATGCGCGGCCGCGAGAACCCGGACGAACTCAGCGAGCGTGTCGTCGAGGCCTTCGAGACGCTCGCCGACGGCCGCGACCGCATGTTCGTCGAGGGCGGCGGCGAGTACGAACTCGGCGGCATCGTCGATCTGACCGACGCCGACATCGCCGAGTTGCTCGACGCGCGGGTCATCCTCGTCGGGAACTACGCGGTCCCGCGCGACGTCGACCACGTCCTCGCCGCGGTCGACGCATTCGGCGACCGCCTCGCCGGTGTCGTCTTCAACGACGTTGCCGACGCCGTCTACGATACGCTCGAGACCGACGTCGCCCCCTTCCTCGAGGCGCGCGGAATCGACGTCTTCGGCGTCGTCCCCAGCGAACGGACGCTCTCCGGCGTGACGGTCTCCCAGTTGGCAGACGAACTCGGCGCCACGCTGCTCGTCGAGGAGGGCGCCGACACCTACGTCGAACGGTTCAGCGTCGGCGCGATGGGTGCCGACAGCGCCCTTCGCCACTTCCGCCGAACGAAAGACGCCGCCGTGATCACCGGCGGAGACCGGGCGGAGATTCACACCGCCGCACTCGAGGCGCCCGGCGTCCGCTGTTTGATTCTGACCGGTGGCCACCGTCCATCGGGGACGATCGTCGGTCGGGCCGCCGAGAAGGGGGTCCCCATCCTCTCCGTCCAGACGGACACGCTCACGACCGTCGAGCGCGCGGAAGATGTCGTTCGAAGCGGTCGGACTCGAGACGCCGAAACCGTCGAGCAGATGCGGGCGCTGCTTACCGACCACGCGGCCGTCGAGTCGGTTCTCAACGCCGAATAGCCGTCGGACTGCATCCTCTCGACGACGGTGTCGATACGTCGGTACAGACCGGCGCCGTAATTTCGATTTTATCCGCGATTCGACCAGCAGCGACCCGCTTCTCGGCTGAAAGTCCGTACGTCCCGTTCGGGCCCGTCTCGAAGAGACGGTCTTGTCGCCAGTTGTCTATCGAGCGACGAGACTCACAGATACCAAATTGTATCGGGGATTCGTTTATCGGGGTTGCTGCACATTCCCCGTTACCGAACAAACGCTTCGACTGAATGGCGTAGCTGCCGGCCTCATCCCGTTCCCGCAACCATTTTCGAAGATACATTTGTATAATATATCGTTACTAACAATGTGATTTAGTAATTCGAGTAGAAATATTTTCGACAAGAGTTGTAAACAGAAGGTTTACGGTGGCTTAGTTTTCTTATCTGAGTGTGAGATATGACGCCCGACACAACCAACCGCCCTTCCCCCGACCGCACGTCGTCCGATACGTCGAGCGGTGAGACCGACGCGCTCTCCATGGACGAAATCTTCCACATCCTCCAGACGAATCGGCGGCGAGATGCGATCGAGTACCTGCTCGACCACCCCGACGACGACCCCGTCAAAATGAGCGACGTCGCCGAGTTCGTCGCGGCGAAAGAACACGAGACAACGATCCAGAAACTGACGTCGGCCCAGCGCCAGCGCGTCTACATCCCGCTCTATCAATCTCACCTCCCGAAACTCGACGAGAAGAACCTCATCGAATACGACAAGTCTCGCGGCATCATCCGAACGACGGATCGACTCGAGATCTTCCGTCCGTATCTCGAGGTCACGGACCCGGTCGAGGGACCGTCACGGTCGGCGTCCGACTCCGCCGACGAGACGTCCCTGCTTCGTCGGCTCGCCACCGACTCCTACGCGACGACTCTCGCCGTGAGTACCGGGCTGTTCGTCGCCTCCACGTCCGGACTGCTCGTCCTCCCCGAACTGACGCTTGCGGCGATCATCATCCTCCTGTTCGTCCTGACGACGATTCTGACGAACGTCTTCCCCTCGCCCTCGCGAACCGACGTCGGCGACCATCGGCCATCGCACTGATTCGGCGCGTCGAATTCGGACCGCCGAGTCCGGTTCGCCTCGATCCGAACCCAACCCGAGACGTCTGACCAAAAGTTAAGGGTAACCCACGCATGAGGCCACACATGGACGACACTCCCCAGGAAATCACCTCCCTCGTCGGACGCGAGGTCTACTCGAACAACGGCGTCTTCGTCGGCGAAGTCGAAGATCTACGACTCAACGTCGACGGGCAAGCTATCACGGGTCTCGCACTCGGGAATCTGAACTCCGAACTGTTCACCGACGCCTCCCGCAGCGGCCAGGGCGTCATCGTTCCCTACCGCTGGGTGCGCGCCGTCGGCGACGTCATCCTCATCAACGACGTCGTCGAACGCGTCAAACAGCCCGACGAGGAAGAGGACGAACTGATCGCGTAACACCGCCTCGCGCATTCGACTGCCACTCCTCGTTTCGCGGCCACTGAGCGTCTCGTCTCTCGGTTCGCGTTCGCTCCCTCGAGTTTCGTCTTACCGACCCACTATCCTGGCGTCTCGCTCGAGACGAACACCCGGCGTCCGGTGGCGCCCGCTGTCGATCGTGTCCGAACGACAGTGGGGAGCGATCGAGGTAATCGTGCGAGCGAATCGGCTGGGAAGGGCGAGGGAATTCCCGTTTCTCCGACGACTGGACGCCTCGTCTTGTCCCCAGACGATCCGGGACCGATTTTCGGAAATACGTCGTTCGATACGCCGGCACAACGAACGTTTTTCGCCGCGGATTCGCTCGCTTCGCTCGGAACCGCTCTCCCCCAGGGGAGCGACGCTCCCGTTCGCACGACTCGAGGGGCGCGAAGCGTCCCTCGTTGGCGAAACATTCCGCGAAACCCATGCACTGACCGTTCAGTTCGGATCGACACGAAAACGAAAACGAGTCCCCACTCGAACCCGAGGTCCCCTCGTCAGTTGCCGTTCGAGCCCTCGCTGCTCCCCTCGACGCCCATCGCGTCGAACAACGTCCGCTTGACGGCCTCTTCCGTGAGATCGAGCAAGGTATCTCGCGTGTCGTCGGAGATTTCGATGCCGGTGAAGATCCCCAGCGGAATCTCCGCGCTGGCCTGCGTCGAGTGTCCCGCGGTCTCGCCCATCTCGCCGTAGGCGCTGTCTCTTATACACATCTCTGAGCGGGCTGGCAA
>NZ_AOHZ01000010.1 GCF_000337215.1 Natronolimnohabitans innermongolicus JCM 12255
AGAGGTAGGCGGCCGCGGTGAGGTCGGCGGGGGTAGTGTCGCGTTTGAAATCCAGGGTCTCCGCGCGGATGCCGTAGAGCAAGGCGGTGGCAACCTCCTCGGAGACGTTCATGTCGAACTCCTGGATGTACTTCGTCATGATCGTCGACGTCGAGGACATGTTCGGCCGGATGTCGACGAACTCGGGTTCGAACTCCGACTCGGGCTCGTGGTGGTCGATGAGCACGTCGACGGAGAGATCCATCTCGTCGGAGGTCGCGTGGTCGACCAGCGAAACCGTGTCGTAGACCGAGTAGTCCTCGATCTCGCCCCACTGCACCAGATCGATCCCCAGCAGGTTGACGAACGCGCGGTTCTCCTGGTGGCCGACGTCTCCCAGGTAGATGATATCCGATTCGACGCCGAGGTGGTCGGCGATAGCCTGTAAGGCCGCCGCGCTTGCGATCGAGTCCGGGTCCGGGCTGTCCTGGGTGACGATCGCCAGCCGGTCGCTCGTCTCCTCGAGCAACTGGGCGAGTTTCCCCGCGTTGTACTCGAGTTCGCCCGACTCGAGGGCTCGAAGCGCGGATTCGGCGATCACCGAGGAGGGGTTGATGACGATGTCGGCGCCCAGTTCCTCGAGTTCGTCGCCCGAGACGGGGTCGCTCGCGCGGGCGACGACGAACTGCGTGTCGTCGATCTCGCGGATGTGTTCGACGGCCTGTTTGTTGGACTCGACGTCGGAAGCGAGGATGAGGACGACGTCGCGGTCGGCGACGAGGTCGGCGGCCTCGGGTTCTTTGATATCGGCGGTTCTGGCGTCTAAGTCCTGGTCGCGCAGCGACTCGACGCGGCTCTCGTCGCGGTCGATAATGAGGACGTCTTTCCCTTGTTCGACGAGTTCCTCGGCGACGGCGTAGCCGACGCTTCCACAGCCGAGAATCGCATAATCAGAGATCGACGAGATCGTAACCCCCGTACTCATTGTCTGTGTGGTCGGAGCGACCACACTTAACGGTCCCGAAGATTCGTACGCAGACGATGTTCGATCGCGCAGTCACTGCGCCGGATATACGGGATCCGTCATTGTTGTCCGTTGTACGTGTGTCTAACCCTGCCACGACGCCACTCAAGGGAAACGTATTTTACGTCCCGTCGAAAAGTCGCAGGTACAGGGCCGGTAGCTCAGTCCGGCAGAGCGTCTGACTCTTAATCAGACGGTCGCGTGTTCAAATCGCGCCCGGCCCGCTTTTGCGACGAACACTTTCGTGAGGAGCAAAGCGGCCAAAGCGATTTGAAGTAGACCAGAAAGGCGCAGCGAAGCGAGCATTTCTGGGCGTAGTTCATAATCGCGCCCGGCCCGGTTTACCGCGAACGAATCCGCGAGCGGCGAGCAGCTGAACCGGCGGACGGAGTCCACAACCGCACTCACCCATCCCCGCGACGAGCGCCGCAATTCGAGACCGATTCGCTCGAGCGATCCTCGTCTTGCTCGTCGAGCGCAGGCAGCGTAACCGAGAACACGGAGCCGTCGCCGGCGGTCGATTCGACCCAGATGTCGCCGCCAACAGATTCACTCCGCGAGTCTGTCGAGCACGACCTCGCTTCGCTCGCTCGAACGCCGTGGCGCTCGACGATCCGTTTACAGAGGGCGAGCCCGATACCCGTTCCCGCGTGCTCTTCGTGCGTGTGGAGTCGCTGGAAGATCTCGAAGATCTGCGCGTGGTCGTCGTGCTCGATCCCGATTCCCTCATCGCGGACCGAAACGATCCACTCGTTGCCGTCGCGTTCGGCCGAGACGTGGACGACCGGCGCCTCGTCGCCGCTGTACTCGAGTGCGTTCGAGACGAGATTCTGGAAGAGTTGTCGCAGCTGATTTTCGTTTCCCTCGACGCGAGGGAGTTCCTCGACCGTGACGTCGGCGTTCGTTTCGTCGATCCGAAACTCGAGATCCTTGCGAACGTCCGCGAGCACGTCGTCGAGGGCGTACTCGAGGAACTCCTCGCCCTCGTCGTCGAGTTGCTCGCCGTATCGACGGTCGATGAGCTGCAGGTAGCTCGAAACCATCCGGAGCGGCTCCTGCAGGTCGTGGCTTGCGGCGTAGGCGAACTGTTCGAGGCGCTCGTTGGACTCCTCGAGGCGCTCGTTCGAGCGTTCGAGGCGCGCCTGAACCCGTTGCAGTCGTCGATTCCGGCGCTCGAGTTCGAGCGCGTTCGTCTTCGCTTGGGCGGCGTACAGTCCGACGCCGTATCCGCCGACGGCGCTGAACGCCGTGAGAATGGGGACCAGCCGATTCGGTTCCGGGAGATCGGTATCGGGTTGAAGATGGTAGAGTGCGAGAATCGAGAGCATCGCGGCGATAGCCACGAGACACCAGCCCGCGATCGTCGAGTAGAAGTCGGCGTGAACGTCGGTCTCGGGCAATCGATAGCCGCCGACGAGGAGCACGAGTCCGGAGCCGCCGATAAAGGTGGTGATGACGGCGATAGGGAGCAACGGCGTTCCCTGAGACACGTTCCAGACCGCCCGCCCGAGCGCGACGACGACGTACAGCGCGCCGAGCGCTACGAGTATCTGCCTCCCGCCGAGGATGGACGTCAGGCGGTTCCAGTATCGCATTCTACGTTGGTTTTGGAGCATGGCGAACGATAATCGTTCTCACGGAGCCAGCAGGGACGGCTGCGACGGTCGCTCGCCGCGTCACCGATCGTCGCGCACGCCGTTCGGGAACTCGTTTTCCGAGAGCGAGACGGTTCCCGAACCGTCGACGATCCGAACCGAGTAGCCGTCCTCGAGCGATCGCGCGGCCGTGTTTTCGATCGTGACGTCGGTCGCACCGTCGACGACGATCGGCGTGTGGGTCGTCTCGAACTCGCTGTCGGCGACGAGATAGTCGGCGCCGCGGAGGTCGAGTCCGCGCCGGTTGTCCGCACCGGGCTGGTCGACCGAGAGGTCGACGAACCGGCAGTCGTGTCGTTCGCAGTAGATGGCGTGACGGTTTCGCGTGCCGGGAGCGTCGCCGGTGATCCGAACGCGCTCGAGGTCGGCGCCGTGGGCGTCGTCGCCGAGGAGTCGGATCGCGTTGGCGCTGCCCGCGATCTCGACGTCGACGTCGCGAACGGTCGTCCGTCCGGCGCCGGGACTGACGCGGATCGCGTTACTCGGGGCGTCTCCGACGGCGAGTTCCGTCTCCGCGATCGTCGCGCTCTCGACGTCGTTCATGACCCTGATCGCGTCGCCGTTCGGCGCCGGTGCGTCGACGGTGACGCCGGCGAGTTCGGCGCGGCCGCCGTCGAGGCGGATCGCGTGCTGGCCGTCCGAGCCGTGGGGATCGGCGTCGACGATGACGTCGGCGTTTCTGATCTCGGCTCTCGACCCGTCGAGACGGATCGAGGCCGTTCCGCTGTTTTGGTATCGGCCGCCGTCGACGCCGACCCGACCGGTCTCACTCGAGGCGTACAGGCCGTTGTCCGGGAAGCCGCCGAGTCGGCAGTTGTGGAAGACGAGCGTTCCGCGGTGGTGTTGATCGACGGTGATGCCGGTGGCGCCGCGCCACATCTGGTCCGCGTTCGGCGTCTCGTCGACGTGGACGGCGCCGTCGATTGCATAAAAACAGTCGACGATGCCCTCGCCGTCGGGGTCGGTGACGTTGAACAGTCCCGGGCCCCACGTCCCGCTGTCGTGGGTCCCGTGGATCGTCACGTTTCGGACCGAAAGCCCGTCGGAGACCTGGGCGCTGACGACGCGGATGCCCGTTTCGTCGGCGGTCTGATCGACGTCGAAGTTCTCGAATCGGAGGTCTCGACCGGGAGCGTCGGCGGTGCCCAGTCGGAACAGCCGATACTGCGGGCCGTCGAACTTGTGGTACGTCGCCGGAACCAGCGTCGCGTTCTCGCCGACGAAGCCGAGGTTTTCGAAGTCGGTCGCCCGGAGCTGTTCGTCCATGTAGTATCGCCCCTCGGGGAATTTGAGGAGCGTGTCGTCGGCGACGTGTTCGCGGAGGACGGGCGTGACGGGCTCTCCTCCCTCGTTATCCGCCCCCGCCTCGACGACGTCGACGACCGTCCCGTACTCGTCACCGAGTTCGCTGCCGGCCGCGAGGCCGGGAATCGAGAGCGCACCGACGGCGGCGAGACAACCCGTAAGATACGATCTGCGACTACGCTGCGGTACGTGTGAATCGTTTCCGGTCACGTCCCACCGTCGGGGAGACGACGGCTTACGTATATTTGCAGTAATGGCTCCCGAAACGGTCTCGAGCGACGAAACCGAGCCCCGGGACGCTCCCGAGCGGCGAAGCCGGACGCTTACCGGACCCCTAAGCGGTCGCGCTGGCGTGGCGAAACGCGAAACAGTTGTGCTGTCGAGAACGACCCGGCCGCGGCGGTCTGGGAACGTGACGAACCGCGCTTCGACCGGCGATTCCGTTGTTCTTCACCGCGGTGGTTGTGTCGCCGGTCGGCGGGTCGCGGGCCCCACGTATAAGGCGAAACCCGTCGTACGCTCGAGCGACCATGTCTGTCACCTACGAGGGGAGTACGTTCGAGCGACCCGGCCACGCGAGCAAGCGACTCGAGACCGCCGACGGGACCGTCGTCTACGTCGACCCGTGGAGCGAGGTGATCGACGACGAACCCAGCGATGGGGATGTCGTCTTCGTGACCCACGACGACTTCGATCACTACGATCCGGACGCGATCGACGCCGTCGCCGGCGACGACGCCACGATCGCGGTTTTCGAGGCCGTCGACACGAGCGACCTCGAGCGCGACGTCGTCGACCTCCCGCTCGAGGGCGAGACCACCGTCGCCGGGATCGACGTCCGGACGGTGCCCGCGTACAACGACCCCGAGGGCGACCACGTCGACGACGACGGCGAGCCGTTCCACGCCGAGGGCGAAGTGATCGGGCTTCACCTGACGATCGACGGGCTCTCGATCTTCGTGCCCTCGGATACGGACTTCCTCGAGCACCACGAGTCGATCACGGCGGACGTCTTCGTGCCGCCGATCGGCGGCCACTACACGATGGACCGGGCGGAAGCCGCCGACTTCGCCCGCAGCGTCGATCCTGACCTGGTGTTGCCCGAACACTACGACACGTTCGAGGCGATCGAGACCGACGCCGAGGCGTTCGCCGAGGAACTCGAGGCCGAGGGGATCCGGGTCGAACTGTTCTGAGCGGATTTTCGTCGTCGAACGCAATTTTTCGCGGCGATCCGTCCTACGAACTACCATTTTCACCGCGCTCGCGTCAGAACGCTTAACTCGATCAATCTCGATCAGCAGACAATGGCTCCTCCAGACCGGATCGAGCATCTCCTGTTGGCGGAGGACAACCCGGGCGACGTTCGCCTGACGAAAGAGTTGCTGAAGGGGTGGGATCGCGATCCGACCGTCCACGTCGTCTCCGACGGCGCCGACGCGCTCGACTTCCTCCACCAGTCGGGGGAGCACGGCGACGCCCCCCGACCCGACGTGGTCCTCCTCGACCTGAACCTGCCCCGCGTCGACGGGACGGAGGTCCTCCGCGAGCTGGACGACGACGTTCGGGATATCCCCGTGATCGTCCTCTCGGGGACGGAGCCGGGTGGAGATAAGGAACTGGACGACCTCGAGGATCGTGTGCAGGCGGTCGCGGTGAAACCGCTCGACGTGGACGTTCTCGACGAAGTCGCACGCTCCGTGCAGAACTAGTTCGGATTCGGACGCGGCGTGGGCGGCATGGAATTTTGCGCTACGAGCGGGAGTGCTCGTGGCGGGACGGAACTGTCAGGTCGGTCCGGAGGTCACATGGATACGGCCCTCATCCCCTCGGTGCGACCGAACGAATCTGCAGGTCGGAGTACGGCAAACCGGTGACGGTCGGCGATAACTCCGTCGTCGCATCCGGTGCCGTCGTCACCGACGACGTGCCGGCGGACGCCGTCGTCCAGGGGAATCCTGCGTCGGTCGTCATCGAACTGGATGAAAACTGGGAGTCGCTGGGCCGTCGTCGGCGCTCGAGCGCGGTGAAGAGAGAGAAAAGCGCCACGACTCGAGTGCGATGTCGCGTTCTCGCGTTCTCGAGCCCTAGAACGTCGAGAGTTCGCCGTCGATCACGCGGCGCGTGATGTCGGTGACGCTGGCGAGTTCCTCGTCGACGATGGCTTCGATTTCGTCTTGGACGTCGCCGAGTTCGACGCCGTCTTCGGTGACGACGTGGACGTCGGCGACGTGGGGCTGATCGATCGGGCGACCGATCTGGGAGAGCAGTCGGACGCGCAGATCGCGGATGTCGTCGACGTCATCGACGACCTGTTCGGCGATCTCCGTCGAGAGCAGGTTGTAGATCTTTCCGATGTGGTTGACGGGGTTCTTGCCGCTGGTCGCTTCCATCGACATCGAGCGGTTCGGCGTAATGAGGCCGTTGGCGCGGTTACCGCGGCCGACGGAGCCGTCGTCGCCCTGCTCGGCGGAGGTGCCGGTCACGGTGAGGTAGATCGACCCCTCCTCGTAGTCGTCGGCCGTGTTGACGTGGACGTCGACCGTTCGGTCGGTGTGTTCGCCGGCGACCTGCTCGACGAACTCCCGGACCGATTCGACGGCGTCCGCGTAGGCGTCCATGTCCGGGACGTGTTCGTCGACCATCGCGGCCGCGACGGTGACGTCGATGTGGTCGCCCTCGCGTTTCCCCATGAGCTTCACGTCCTGTCCGAGGTACGGGTTCTCGTCGGCGAACTCCCCGTTGAGTCGCGCCTCGGCGTCCTGGATGATCCGTTCGGTTTCGGTCAGGGGCGCGTGGCCGACCCCGTAGCTCGTGTCGTTGGCCATCGGAACCGACACCTCGTCCTCGCCGAAGACTTCCTGAAGGTCGCCGCTGCCCTCGCCGAGTTTGACGTCGACGACGATCTCCTCGCCGACCTCGAGGTTCGGAATCGTCTCCGACAGGTACTCGCGGGCGGCCCGCAGGGCGATCGTCTCGGCGGGGATGGTCTGGCCCTCGTAGCGTTTGGTCGCGCGACCGACGATCAGCAGGTAGATGGGGTCGACGACCTCGCCACCGCCGAATGCGGGCGCAGCCTCACCGGCGACCAGCTGGGTCTCGTCGGTGTTGAAGTGCAATACCTCGCCGACGCGGTCGAGGTACTCCCGCGCTAGCGCGCCGGCGACCGCTTCGGCGACGCCGTCGCAGATCGAGTCGGGGTGACCGATTCCCTTTCGTTCGACGATTTCGACTTCCTGATCTTCGACTGCCTGACGGTCGATCGGTTCGACCCGGATGTTCCGCTCGCTCATACTCGCCGTAAGCGGAGCGTGGTTCTATAACTTGCGGATATGATTCGGGCGTGAGATCATAACTGCGGGGAGTTATCAGTTAGATAGCCGTCATACCGTTCCGGCGCGTTAGTTCCCGAGCAACAGCCCCAGATACGACGTCCGAAGCTGCTCGTTCGGGTCGAGTTCTAGTCGCTCGAGGACCTCGTAGGCCCCTTCTCGCGCGGACTCGAGGTCGCGCTCGCGCTCGACGTCCGTTTCGACCTCGACGTATTCGCCGACGTCGTCGACCGCATCGAGGGTGATGGTGTATCCATCGAGGGCGTAGCGCTCGCGTTCCTTGCGGACCGTCGCGGCCGGTTCGAAGCCGAGATGGGTCAACACGGCGTCCATCGTTTCGCCGCTGCCGACGGCGGTCTCGAACTCCTCGCGGCTCTTGGATTCGTCGTCGAGCAGCGGCCCCTTGTAGGTGACGCGGCTCTCGTCGGCGTCCACCCGATCCGGAACGGATTCGCGGCGAATGCGCAACGCCTCGTCGGTTTCGGCGAACTCCCGGTGAGGTGCATCGTAGTAGGTGTCTTCCTGAACGACCGCGCGCCGTCGGTCCGCGTCGAGGGCCTCGAGTCGCGCCCGGACGGTCTCGAGGTCGGCAGGGACTTTCACTTCGACTTCGTACATGGGCGGGGTCACGAAAGGCGGCCGTAAGTATCGGTCGCTCCCCGCCCGCGTGAAAACGTGTACCTTAAATGTAGACGGCGGGACGTACAACGTATGACCGAGGAACAGGAGGCCGAGCCTGCAGAACAGGCCGATGACGTTGCAGAGGACGTAGACGAAGACACTGAAGCCGAGCCAGAGGGGCTTCAGAACGGAGATTTCGTCGAACTCGACTACACCGCGTACACCGCCGACGGCGACCAGCTCGTCGACACGACCGACCCCGAGGTCGCCGAGGAGGAAGGCGTCGACGATCAGGGCCAGGAGTTCAAGCCCCGCACGATCGTCCTCGGTGAGGGACACATCTTCGAGGGCGTTGAGGAGGCCGTTATCGGCTCCGAGCCCGGCGACGAGGGCACCGTAACGATCGACGCCGAGGACGCCTTCGGCGAGTACGACCCCGACGACGTCCAGACCGTCAGCGCCGAGAAGATCGACGAGGACGACCGCTACCCCGGTGCGAACGTGCAGGTCGACGGCCAGCAGGGCTACATCAGCACGATCATCGGCGGCCGCGCCCGCGTCGACTTCAACCACCCGCTCGCGGGCGAGGACGTCGAGTACGAGTACGAGATTCTCGGCGAGGTCGACGACCGCGAGCAGCAGGCGGCCGGTCTCTTCGAGATGTACCTCGGGATGGAGCCCGAGCTCTGGATCGAGACCGACGAGGTCGAAGAAGAGGTCCCCGTCGAGCCCGACGAGGACGAAGACGATGACGACGAACCCGCCGAACCCGAATTCGAGACGGAAGTCGTCGAGAAGGAGACGCTCTACCTCGAGGCCACGCCCCAGATGACGATGAACCAGCAGTGGATGATGGGCAAACAGCAGATCGGTCAGCAGATTATCGACCAGATCGGCGTCGACCGCGTCATCGTCCAGGAAGTCATCGACGGCATGGGCATGGGCGGTATGGGCGGTATGATGGGCGGCATGGGCGGTATGGGCGGCGGCGACATCGAGGAAGCCCTCGAGGACGCCGACGTCGATGCCGACGAGATCGTCGAAGAACTCGAAGGCGCCGAAGAGTAACCGACCCCGATCCGGCTTTTTTCGTCCGCGACGAGGCGACACTCGAGGAGGGAGTCCCCGCTGAGCGTCACTGTACGCCTGATCGCCGGACGGCGTTGCGATCGGTGTGTTACTACTGGTCTCGGCGGGCGACTATCGTATCGACAGCCGAACCACGGATGCAGCGGCGTCTGGCTGCGTCGACCGAACCACGCGAGTGTCGGCCCGTCGCTTTTGTTCGCGAGGGAACAAATGACGGCGATGGAGCGAAACGACTCGCTTTCGCGACGCTCGGCGATTCGATTCGGCGGCGTAGTCGCCGTCGGACTCCTCGCGGGCTGTACCGAAGGCGGTTCCGACCCCGAAGACGACGAGGACGGCGTCGAACTCGAGGAGGAAGCCGACGATGCCGATCCGCCCGACGAGGATTGGGACGACGAGTGGGGCGAGGTGGACACGATCGAACTCGACGCCGAGGAGGATGGATGGATCGGACGGCGGCCGTCGGTTATCGAGGACGTCGAAAACCCGGATATCGCGCTCTACGAGGGGAGGGAGTACGAAATCGTCTGGACGAACACCGACGGAAGCAGCCACAACTTCGCCGTCGCCGACGAAAACACCACGATCGAGACGAGCAGTTTCGTCGACGAAGAGTCGGAAACGACGGAACTCACCTTCGAAGCGACCGCGGAGATAGAACTGTATCTCTGTGAGACCCACCCCGAGGAGATGACCGGTTCGATCGAGATGCGCTCCGAGTGACGGACGAAGCGCTCGACGAATCGTCGTGGATGTAGACAGGCGCGGACAGGTACGCGAGCGAGTCCGGCCCCGTGCCGACGGTCGGTCGACCGTCTCATACGGCTTACTGGCAGTCATTTCCGCCACGACCGCGACCCGAGCGGCGGTTGCGCCGGCACATCGGTACAGCAAATCGTCTCAAGCGATGTCGCGGCTCGTATCGATTGCCACTTCCTCGGTCAACTCGAGTTTGATCGCCTCGGTCGGCTGGCTCCCGCCCCGGAACTTGGGGATGGTGAGGTGGTTTTCGAGTTCGGTTCCGGCGACCGCGGTTTGCAGATCGAACACGGCGTCGGCGGCGTGATAGGTTCGCGTTCGGTTGGTGGGTTCCTCAGAGCCCTTCAGGCAGTGGAGGACGGCGATCGACCCCGTCTCGAGCATCTGCGATTTGAGTTCGTTACAGAACGCGACGTAGTCGTCGGTGTCGGCACGCTCCAGGACGTCGGCCGTGTCGACGATGAGGTTCGCCCCGTCGGGGAGCGCGCCGACCAGTCGCGTGGCCTCCTCGAGGGGGTCGTCGCTCGTGACGTGGCGGACCGTCGGACTGCCGATCTCCGAGGGCGAACTGTCGAGCGCGTGGCGAACGGCGTCGTCCGACCGTTCGGTCGTCAGGTACAGCGTCCCGCGAGCGGCCGTCAGTTCGTAGAGGAGCAGTTCCGACTGGCTGGCCGGATCGGCGGTGTACGCGACGATACATCCCGGCGGGAGTCCGCCCTCGAGCTTGCGATCCAGCACGTCGATTCCGGTCTCCAGCCGACCAACCATACAATTGGGACCAATTACCGCAGCGTCCGCATAACTCTTTGGTCTTCCATTATTTCACGAGAAAGAAATTGTCGCCTCGACTGCCAGTTTTCGTCGGGGCTCGCCGGGGACTCTGGGCGAACCCGAATGGGGAGATTCAAGGGCTCGGCAGGCACCAACACGAACGAATGCGCCACGATCACCTCATCACGAGCAAACAACTCTCGCGGGCGGACGTCGAGACCGTCCTCGACCGGGCGGCCGAGATCGACGCCGACCCCGACGCCGTCGCCGATCGGCACACGAACACGCTGCTCGGGTTGCTGTTTTTCGAACCGAGCACGCGGACGAAGATGAGCTTCGAGACCGCGATGAAACGCCTCGGCGGCGATATCGTCGACATGGGTTCGATCGAATCCTCGAGCGTCAAGAAAGGGGAGACGCTCGCCGACACGGTGCGGGTCATCGAGGGCTACGCCGACGCGCTCGTCTTGCGCCACCCCAAACAGGGCGCGGCAACGATGGCCAGCGAGTTCGTCGACGTGCCGCTGTTGAACGCCGGCGACGGGGCGGGCCACCATCCGACCCAGACGATGCTCGACCTCTATACGATCCGAGAGAACGCTGGGCTCGACGATCTCACGATCGGCATCATGGGCGATCTGAAGTACGGCCGGACGGTCCACTCGCTGGCCCACGCGCTGACGAACTTCGACACCCGCCAGCACTTCATCAGCCCGGAGAGCCTCCGGTTGCCCCGCGAGGTCGTCTACGACCTCCACCAGGCAGACGAGAACGCGGCGATCCGCGAACACGACTCCCTCGAGGACGTGTTGCCCTCGCTGGACGTGCTCTACGTCACCCGCATCCAGCGCGAACGGTTCCCCGACGAACAGGAGTACCAGAAGGTCGCCGGCGAGTACCAGATCGACGCCGAGACGCTCGAGGCTGCGAGCGACGACCTGACGATCATGCACCCGCTTCCCCGCGTCGACGAGATCGACCCCGAAATCGACGACACGGAGCACGCGGCGTACTTCGAGCAGGCACACAACGGCGTCCCGGTCAGGATGGCGCTGCTGGATCTGTTGTTGAGCGACGAGCGCGGAGGTGAGGACGATGAGTGACGATTCGGACCGCCGCGATGACGAGGCGGGCGACGCACGGAACACGCGCGAGGATCACCAGCTGCGCGTCAGCAAGATCCGCGACGGGACCGTCATCGACCACGTCCGCGGCGGGCAGGCGCTGAACGTGCTGGCGATCCTCGGAATCGACGGCAGCGAGGGCGAGGAGCTCTCCGTCGGGATGAACGTCCCCTCGGACCGACTCGCGCGCAAGGACATCGTCAAGGTCGAGGGTCGCGAACTGAGTCAGGACGAGGTCGACGTCCTCTCGCTGATCGCACCCGACGCGACGATCAACATCGTCCGCGACTACGAGGTGATCGAAAAACACCGCGTCGAGCGCCCCGAAGTGGTCGAAGGCGTTCTCTCCTGTCCCAATTCGGGCTGTATCACGACCGGTGGCGAGCCGGTCAGCTCCCGATTCGACGTCCTGAGCGACGGGGTCCGCTGTGCGTACTGCGAAACGATCGTTCGCGACGGGATCGCGGCGCTGATCGACACCTGAAACGCAACGGCTTCCGATTCGGACGCACTCGAGGGTGGCGTCGACGGTCACCATCGTCGACAGCTTCGCACGCCAAGCGACGCATCCAGAATATCTAAGTAGCTGTCAAGATAATAATCCCGTGTACATGTCGCGTACAGTCAAGATTCTGGTCGCCCTGTTCGTCATCGCCGTCCTCTGGAAAGTCGTAAGCAGCGGCTCTTCAGACGTCGATATCGAAGAGGTCGAGTACGAGCCCGTCGAGTAACTACGATACGATACCGCCGCGGTCGTCTCACCGGTCGTGAGAGGATCGCGCCACCGTCTTTTCGGCCCGGTTCCGAACGGCTTACGGCGACGGCGCCATAGGCGACAGTATGTACGGCGTCGTCACACGCAACGCTGAGGAGGTCCGCTGGCCGGAGTTCGACCGGGGCTTTTACGAGGTCAAAGACGTCACCGGACGGTCGGCCGAACCGATCGAAGACGGCGTGAACATGGTGTCCTGTTTCGGCGACAACGCCGCCGCGGACGCCGATCCCTCGCTGGTGCCCGTCGACGATCTGGGGCGTCCGGCCACGCGCGACCGGAAGTACTTCGACTGGGCCTACATCTGCCCCTCCCGCGAGGACTACCGCAACGGGCTGTTCGACGTCATCGACGACTGCGTCGCGGAAAACGAGGACGTCCGACTCGACGACATCGGCTTCCCGCGAGCGGAGTACTGTCGCTGTGGCATCTGCGAGAAAAACTTCGAAGAGAGCGCGTTCGAGGACCGCCTCGAGTGGCGCGCGAACGTCATCACGGAGTTCGTCGAGCAAGCGGCCGACCGGATCCCCGGCGACGTCTACATGACGCTTTACCCGGATCCGTATCCGGGCCACCTCTACGAACGCGCCGGCATCGACCTCGCGGCCGTCGAGGAGTACGTCGACGAGTTCGTCGTGCCGCTGTACGATACGGCCTACGAGACCACCTACTGGCTCGAGACGATCGCGAAGGGATTCGAGACCGCGCTCGAGACGCCGTTCAGCATCGAAGTGTACGCGATCGACGTCGATATCGACAACCTGATCCACGCCACCGAAGTCGCGTCGGCCTACGGCGAGTACGTCTACTTCGGCTACGAGGCGAGCAACGCGCGCGGCGCTCTGCGCCGGATGCGAGCCGACGAGCGAGATGGCGTCACCCACGGCGATCCGAACTCCGAGACGTAAGTGGACGGAGCGGCGTCGCTACGCCGTGCTTTTTCGAATCGATAGTGAGCCTCGAGGCCCCCTCGAGCGCTCGAGTCCCCAGTCCCGTACTCGCGGTTGTGACCGACGAGCGGCCGTACACGGCGTGGTAGCTGTCAAAAAGCGGATCAACTGAGCGGCGACCGTCGTCCGGGTCGGCGTTCGAAAGCGAAAGCGCACGCTCGTGCCGACGGTCGGACGAAGTTACCGGGTGTCTCCGACGACGTCATCGTCATCGTCGTCATCGAGGAGGTCGTCGTCGTCGTCGCCCATTAGTTCATCGTCATCGTCGTCGCTCATCATGCCGTCATCATCGTCGCCGATGAGATCGTCGTCATCATCGCCGATAAGGTCGTCATCGTCGTCGCTCATCATGCCGTCGTCGTCGCCGATGAGGTCGTCGTCATCATCGCCCATCACACCATCATCGTCGTCGCCGATGAGGTCGTCATCGTCGTCGCTCATCACACCATCATCGTCGTCGCCGATGAGGTCGTCATCGTCGTCGCTCATCATGCCGTCGTCGTCGTCACCGATGAGGTCGTCGTCATCGTCGCCCATCATGCCGTCGTCGTCATCGCCGATGAGATCATCGTCATCGTCGCCCATCATGCCGTCGTCGTCATCGCCGATAAGGTCGTCATCGTCGCTCATCATACCGTCATCGTCGTCACCGATGAGGTCGTCGTCATCCCGGTTGGCACCAGCACCGGTACTGGCACCTGCCGCACCGGAACCGGCCGCATCAGTCTCTGTTGCACCGGTGGTCGTCGCGTCGGTACTCCCCGTCTCGGTCTCGAGTTCCGATTCAGCGCCGGAGCTCGTCGCCCCGCCGCCGGCGCTGCTCGAGAGATCGCTCTCGAGGTGAATCTCGTCGTCGGTCACGCGCGATACCGCCGTCTCCTGGAGTGGGTACGCGTCGTCGTCGGTTCCGCCCCAGCCGAGTTTCGCCTTGATCGTATCCGTAATTCCCGGATCCGGTTCGACGTGTGCGGTACCGTGTTCGACGTCCGCGACGAGGCCAACCTCTTCGCCGTTTGCGTTGACGACTGTCTTGCCGATGTCGTCGTCGGTAAACTCTGGGGACATTGCACTCAACTAGACGGCCAAGACCCGGTTTATCGTGGTGCTTGCGGTGGCTTGCGGTTCGAGTGGTGATATTTCGGCCGCGATGGACGACGAGTCCGCCGTTTCGACCGATTCTGCCTCAGGCGTCGAACTCGGGATCGCGCCCCTCGAGGAAGGCCGTCACGCCCTCTTCGTGTTCCGGGGAGGTTCGGGCCTGGACCTGCAGGAGGTTCTCGTAGTCCAGCGCGTCGGCCCAGTGGCGAGTCATGTTCTCGTGCATCGCCTGTTTCATCGTGCCGATAATCGCCGTCGGGCCGGCCTGAAGCTGCGCGACGGTCTCTTCGACGCGCGCGTCGAGGTCGGCCGCCGGGACGGCGTCGTTGACGAGGTCGAGGTCGGCGGCGCGGTCGGCGTCGACGAACTCGCCGGTGAACGCGAGTTTCTTGGCGGCCCGCAGACCGACGATGTGGGGCAGCATGAACGTCCCGCCGGTGTCGGGAATCAGGCCGACGCGGACGAACGCACAGGAGAACGTGGCGTCCTCGGCGGCGTAGGCGATGTCGGCGAGCGCGACCAGCGCCAGCCCGGCCCCGACGGCGTCGCCGTTTACCTTCGCGACGATCGGCACGTGCGACTCGAGCATCGCCTCGACGACGCGGCCGAACGTCTCGGTGACGGATTCGTAGGCCTCGCGGGAGCTAGCGGGGAAGTTTGCCAGCGACTGGAGATCGCCGCCGGCACAGAAGGCGTCGCCTTCGCCCGTGAGAACGATCGCGTCGTACTCGTCGGGCGAGGCGGTCTCGATCGTGTCGGCGAGTTCGAGTGCGAGTTCTTTCGTGATGGCGTTGCGCGCGTCGGGTCGGTCGAACGTGATCCGGAGGATTCCGTCGGTGCTGTCGACGTCCATGGCCGACCGGTCTCAGCCGGGCCCTATAATCGTACTCGTTGACAGCTGTTTCGTCTCCGTCCTCCCGACCGCATCGGCGATTGGCCGGCGGCTGTCGTCGATCGACGTGGACGGAACGTAACGTGACGGACCGTTCGAACCCGAGTGCCGGTTAGTTCGACGGGACCGGCGGCGCGACGGTCTCGTCCTCGGAGACGTTCAGCTCCGACGTGACGAGCGCGCGGTAGGCCCGGCGAAGTCGCTCCGAGAGGGCCTGGTGAGAGATGTCGAGTTCCTCCGAGAGCTCCTGCATCGAGACCTCGCGGGGAATCTCGAAGTAGCCGTGATCGATCGCGGCGACCAGCGTCTCGTACTGGCGGGCGGTGAGCCCACACTGGGTGTGGCTCTCCTCCTCGAGGTCGAACAGGCGGACGATCGTCGGCGTGACGTCGAGTTCCTCGAGCCGGTCGTAGAGCGAGCTCACGCTCTCGCGGTCCGTAAACCGGATGCTCAGCAGCCACGTGCCGTTCGACGCCGAGGCGCTCAGGACGGTGCCGTTCTCCTCGATGATCAGTTCGAAGACGTCGACCGTCTCCGGGTCGAACTCGAGGTCGTAGAGCCAGCGGTCGTCGTCGCTGTTGATCAGCGAGTAGTTGCCGATCGCCGACGCTCCGTCGAGCGCGTGCTCGATCTCGTCTTGCGACGGCCCGGAGAGCCAGAGCCCGTGCCCGCTCGAGGCGATAACGCGCTCCATCTCACAGTTCAGTCCGGGAACAGCCTCGAACAGCTCGCCGGCTCCGGTTCCGTCGGCCGGAATCTCGATGTCTGCGATCGATGTCATGAGTTCATGCATGCGTACTACGGGGACTCCAATAACCCCGTTTCCAAAGAGATTAGCAGCGACGAAGCCGAATTACACGACTTCTTATGCGTCTCGCAAGCCGGTCGTTCATAGGGTACAATCAGTTCGCTGGCAAAATCCGTCTGAGCGTCAGTGACGGCGGGGAACGCCGACGAGTAACTGGACGATCACGACGACGACGATCGTGATCGCCAGCAACGCGAGTGCGATCGGAACGATCGCCTCGAGTCCGCGGGAGATCCGCAACACTTCGATCCGCGTCGGCATCGTCCGCGGGTTGTACGCGACCATCATCGTCGCGCCGAACTCGCCGATCGCCCGCACGAACGTCAGGACGATTCCGGCAGCGATCGCGTTGCGTGCAAGCGAGAGCGAGACCAACCGAACCGTCTCGAGCGGGCCGTAGCCCATCGTCCGCGCGGCCTCATCGAGTCGCGGATCGATGTCGTCGAAGCCCGCGCGGGCGGTGACGACGAGGAAGTGGGGCGGCGACGAACGTCTGGGCGAGGACGACGCCGGCGTAGCTGTCGGTCAGCGGGACCCCGAGTCCCGCGGCGACCGAGCCGATCGGCGTGCACCGACCGACGACGGTCAACAGCGTGACGCCGCCGACGATCGGCGGCAAGACGAGCGGGAGCAAGACGGCGGCCTCGAGGAGCCGCTTGTCCGGAAATAGAGCCGTTCGCGGAGTAGTTCGACGTCGGCGCCGATGACGGCGTCGGGGTGTTTCGTCCCCTCCTCGATCCGAGGCGGTATTTCAGTCGTCGGGAGTTCCCGTGGGTTGGGAAATCAGACTGTGGCCGGTCGGAATCCGATCGATCGATATCGCGGCTGCAGCCGCTTCGATTCGTCGTTCGACAAAAAACGGAGTTAATGGAGCGACGCTTCACACCGCGGACAGATCCGCGACTGTATCGGAACGCGTCGCTGGCAGTCGGGGCACGTGATATCCTCCTCGACCTGAAACGGGTACGCTCGACTCATGGCGCTCGTTCGAACGAACACCGACTACTACCATAAGTTACGTCGCGCCCGAACGTGACTCTCCGCCCGGATACTCAGTCGCCGCTACTGAGTGGTCTCGATCACCGATAGTTCTTGAACAGCAGCGCCCGGACGTCGTCTTTGGTCTGGACCTCCTCGGTCGTCCCGTCGGGGAGTTCGACGCTGTAGCGGTAGTCCGCCGACGACGATTCCTCCCACTTGTCGTCGTGGGTCTCGAGCAGGCTCATCATCTCGTCTAACATGTCGTCGTCGTCGGCCGCGCCGTCGCCGCTCTCGTCACCGCCGTCGTCGTCGGCCGCCTCGCTCGAGGGCGTCGCGTCGTCGGCAGTCGAATCGGCGACGTCGGTCTCCGCCACCGACTCGTCGTCACCGCCGTCGTCGCTTCCGCTCGAGTCGTCGTCAGCGTTGGATTCGTCCGCTGGTCCGTCCCCGTCCTCGTCCTCGATGTACGAGACCTCCTCGAGGTCCATCTCGCCCGCGGTATCGGGCCCTCGGTCGATCGCGGCGCCGACGTCGGCCGAGACGTCGGCGGTCGCCGAAGCGTCCAGGTCGGCGTCGATGCTCACGTCGATGTCCGGGTTCCCCTCGAGATTGTCGATCAGATACTGGATGGCGTCTCGCTCGCGGACGAAGCCGTACTTGCCGACGACCTGTTCGGAGATTTCCGCGCGCAACTGCTGGATGACCGCGTACTGTTCGTCAGTGACCTCGAGCGTTTGCATATCTCATCGATATCGCGGGGGGTACAAATATCATCGCCCACCCGGTTGCCGAGGGAGATTGGGTGTGTAGCGTCGGTGGCCCGACGACACCGGTAACCCACGACGGCCGGTGCTGACCGTCGCTCGAGCAGACGGTCGCCGCAACCGGCGAGCACGGTGTTTAAGCCGACCGCTCCGGAACCGTTACGCATGGTACTCGAGGAATCCGACTCCGAGCTCGCGGCTGGTGACACCGCTCCCGACTTCGAACTCGAGGGAACGGACGGGGACACGTACGCGCTCGAGTCCTTTTCGGACGCCGAGGCGTTGCTGGTCGTGTTCACCTGCAACCACTGTCCGTACGCGAAGGCGAAGTTCGACCTGCTGAACGAACTGGCCGACGAGTACGACGACGTCGCCGTCGTCGGAATCAACCCTAACGACGCGGCGGAGTACCCCGAAGACGACCTCGAGACGATGCGCGAGTACGTCGAGGACGGAACGATCCGATACGACGCGTACCTCCGCGACGAGAGTCAGGACGTCGCCGACGCCTACGGCGCCGTCTGCACGCCGGATCCGTTCCTGTTCGAACGGACGGACGGGACCTTCCGGCTGGCGTACCACGGCCGACTCGACGACGCGTTGAACCCGGAGGACGAACCCACGCGATTCCACGTCCGCGAGGCCATCGACGCGATTCTGGCCGGCGAGTCGGTCGACCTCGAGTGGCAGCCCTCGCAGGGCTGTTCGATCAAGTGGACCGATCGGTAGCGCCGGTTCGACGCGGTCGGGAGTTGCGCCTGCCGGGCGGTCACTGAGGGGGTTTGCGTGAGTATCACGGGTAGCGAATGGTCTCGACAGCACGGTCTGTGCCGGCGCAGGGCTCCCTCCTTCGCCCGGACCCGGTTCCTCGGATACAGGAGACGATCTTCTCGTCGCTCGAACTGCAACTTCTCGCGACCGGGTTGCTGGCCGTCTTCGTCCTCGTCGGCATCTGGGGATCCGCTCGCATCCGGGATCTCGTTCGGCGCCGATACGGCACGCAGTCCGCCGAGGTCAGCTCGATCCTCGTTCTCGGCGCCGTCGTCGTCGCCGCCGTCTACCTGTTCAGCGTCATCTGGCACGTCACGTTCGTCCTCGAGTACACGCTGCAGACGATGTCGATCGATCGGTGGCTCGCCGCCCAGCAACTCGTTACCGGGGCGATCGTCCTGACCGCCTACCTCGCGATCAGGTTCGTCAATCGGTCGATCGACAAACTCGCACAGGCGGGGGCGGTGACGAACCATCAAAGCGAGGTCGCCTACCACGTCGCGGACGTCGCCATCGTCTGCTTTGCGGGGGCGACGATCCTGACGCTGTGGGGAATCGACCTCACGAACATCTTCATCGGCGCCGGCGCGATCACGGCGATCGTCGCGCTGACGGCCCGCGAGACGCTAGCGGCGATGCTCGCCGGGTTCATCCTGCTGTTCTCGCGGCCGTTCTACGTGGGCGACTGGATCGAAGTCAACGAGACGACCGGGATCGTCACCGACGTGACGATCTTCACGACCAAGATCCAGACGTTCGACGACAAACACGTCCTCGTTCCGAACGACGAGGTGACCGACAGCCAGCTGACGAACTACTCCCAAAACGACCAACTGCGCGTCGAAGTCGAGGTCGGCATCGACTACGACGACGATCCTAAACGCGCGCGCGAGGTTATCGCCGACGCGGTCGAGGGGCTCGACTCGGTCAAGAACAACCCGTCGCCGCAGGTAATCGCAAAAGCCTTCGGCGACTCGGCGATCCTCCTCGAGTGTCGCGTCTGGATCAGCGATCCGACCATGCGACGGCGACTCCGGACCAAAACGAACGTCATCGAGGCGATCGTGACCGCATTCGACCGCGAGGGACTCGAGATCCCGTATCCACAGCGCGTTCACGACGCGCGCGACGACGGGTTCCTGATCGACGGACCGGACGGACGGCGGGGCCGACTCTCGTCGCTCGAGGACTGACCGCGACCGCCGTCGTCACTCGACGATGAGGTCGCCGATCTGGCTGGACTCGTGGAACGTACAGACGTACGTCACCATCTCGGGGTCGGCCGTAAACTCGAGGACCTCGCCCTCGCCACCCACACTGACCTGATCGGTCTGGAGATCGTCGACGACGTCGTTCCCGTCGTCCCAGATCGCGAGATCGTGGTGCATGTCGCCGCTGTTGATCCACTCCATCGTGTACTCGCCACCGTCTTCGAGGACGAGCGTCGGATTCTCGACGCCGTCGATCGATTCGGGCTCGAGACCGACCCAGTATGATCGGTACCCCTCGAGAAGGATGTCCTCCTCTGGGTCGATTTCGTACTCTTCGCCGTCGTCGTCGCTGCCGAGGCAGCCGGCGGCAGCGACCGTAATCGCGGCGGCGCCGGCGGCAGACAGAACCGAGCGTCGTGTCCGTGCCATGGGTTCGTACGTCGACTCGGAACCGTCTAACGCTCAACGCTACGGCGATTCCCACCCCGCGAGGAACGAGACGATCATGTTCGGACAATCATATAGCTGCGGGCGCGCTCGCTCGGATCCGCAGCTACTTCCACCGCTCGCGTCGAGAGTACCGATATGACCGCGCTGACGCCGTTATCGGACCGCTTCGACGCTGACCGTCCCGTCCTCGGGATGGTTCACCTGCCGCCGCTACCCGGCTCGCCGGGCTACGACGGCGATCGGGAGGTCGTTCGGGCGCGCGCACTCGAGGCTGCTCGTCGCCTCGAGGCCGGGGGCGTCGACGGCATCGTCCTCGAGAACTTCGGCGACGCGCCGTTTTACCCCGACGACGTCCCGAAACACGTCGTCGCCGAGATGACCGCAATCGCGTCGCGGGTGGCGAATACCGTCGACGTTCCGCTCGGAATCAACGTACTCAGAAACGACGCCGAGGCGGCGCTGGCGATCGCTGCGGCCGTCGGCGCGGATTTCATTCGAGTAAACGTCCACGTCGGGACCGCGGCGACCGATCAGGGTGTCCTCGAGGGGCGAGCCCACGAAACCGTTCGCCTGCGCGACCGCCTCGAGGCCGACGTCGCCATCCTCGCCGACGTGCACGTCAAACACGCGACTCCGGTCGGGGACGCGCCAATCGAACGCGTCGCCCTCGAAACGATCGAGCGCGGCCGCGCGGACGGCGTCATCGTTTCGGGATCGGGAACCGGCTCCGAGGCCGAACTCGAGGACGTCGAACGAGTCGTAGACGCAATTTCGGACGGCGTCGAAATCGACGACCGTAGCTCGCCGCTCCCGCCGGTCTTCGTCGGTAGCGGCGTCACGAGCGAGACGGTCGGCGACTGCTTCGAAGCCGGCGCGGACGGCGTCATCGTCGGGACGGCGCTTAAAGAAAACGCGAAAACGACGAACCCCGTTTCGCGCGAACGCGTCGCGGCGCTCGTGTCGGCCGCTCGGACTCGAGACGCCGGCGACAGCGCGTAACGGCCCGGACTCGAGTCCGATCGCTACTCCCAGTTGTGGAGCGCGTCCCGGAAGATCGCTTTCGCGTCGTCCTCGGTCACCGGTCGCGGATTACAGCGCAGGAGTCGCTGCTGGGTTTCGACCGTCTGTCTTGCGAGCCAGTCGACGTCCCCTTCGGTGATGTCCGCGAGCTCGGTGAGTCCACTCGGGATGACGTTCAGGTCCTGCTGGAGCCGAACGTACTCCTGGCGAGCCCGATCGGCCGCGTCGCGAGTACTCAGGCCGCCGGTGTCGGCGCCCAGCATCTCGGCGACTCTGACGAACCGTTCGGGATCGCTCGCGGCGTTGTAGCCGAGCGTGCTCGCGGGCGTGAGTACGGCGATGGTCTCGCCGTGGTAGGTGTGATAGCGGTTGCCGACGGGGTAGGCCATCGCGTGGGCGAGACTCGCGCCGGCCGTCAGTCCCGCGATCGCGCCGAACAGCGCGCCCTTGAGCATCGCCGATCGAGCTTCGAGGTCGTCGCCGTTGTGGACCGCGGTCCGGACGTTACCCGAGAGCAGTTCGATGGCCTTCTCGGAGAACATCTCGGTGAGCTCCGTTCGTCCGGCGTAGACGGGGCGGGCCTGTGGATCCGAGGCGCGCAAGAGGCCGTCGAACGGGTGGGTCGTGTAGCCCTCGATGGCGTGACCGAGCGCGTCCATCGCCGTCTTCCCCGTGATGTCGGGGGGCAGCGTCGTCGTAAACGTCGGGTCGAGGACGGCCGCGTCCGCCCTGATGTGGTTGCTCGAGATCCCCTCCTTGATCTCCTTTTCCTCGACGGAGAAGATGGCGACGGGCGAGATTTCGGCGCCCGTCCCCGCGGTCGTCGGCATGAGCACCAGCGGCGGCCCCGACTCGGTCAGCGCCTCGCCCTCGCCCGTCGGTTCGGCGACGTAGTCGAGCACCTGTCCGCCGTTCGCGACGATCGCCCGCGTCGCCTTCGCGACGTCGATACAGCTCCCGCCGCCGAAGCCGACGTAGAAGTCGTAGCCGTCCTCGCCTTCGTTCTCGCGGACGAACTCGAGGCAGCTGTCGACGTTCTCGATCGACGGCTCGCGCTCGGCGCCGTCCCAGACGGTCACGTCGTAGCCCGCGTCCGCTATGTGGTCGGTCACGCGGTCGACGTGGCCGACCTCGACCAGTCCCTCGTCGGTGACGAGGAGTCCGTGCGGATCGTCGTCGCTGTCGACGCCCAGATCCGCGAGCTGGAAGCCGAGCTCTTCGACCGCGTCGCGACCGAATCGAATCTGGGGCATCTGGAGGTGCCAGACCGTCTCGGGCCCCAGTTCGTGCTCGGGAGCCGAAACCGACCGGTCGTAGCTCATCTCACTGCCCCCACCCGTCGCGGATCGACTCGAACTGGTCGCTGTCGTGACCGTAGACGACCTCGGCGTCGTGGCGTCGCTCGAGCGATTTGATCCGCTGGAGGCTGTCGAACCACTCCGTCTTCCCCCAAAGCAGGCCGGCGCCGAGGGGCGCCTCGTCCTCGAAGTTCTCCGCGCGGTAGAGCTGATCGCCGGCGAAAACGATCGTCCCCTCGTCGTCGAGGTGAATTACCGTCCCCGTCAGTCCCGGCGTGTGGCCGGGGAACCGAACGAACTCGAGGTCCTCGAAGTGCTGTTCGCGATCCTGGTGAAGAATCTGCCAGTTCAGGTCGTGATCGAAGTCCTCGAGGATGTACGCGCCGCTTCCCTCGTCGGTCTTCGCGCTGTAGTAGGCGAACTTGACCTCCTTCTCGTGGACGAAGATCGGGACGTCGGTGCCGTCGAAGAACTCGAGTCCGCCGGCGTGGTCCAGGTGGAGGTGCGTCTGGAACACGTAGTCGATGTCGTCGATGCTATAGCCCGCTTCCTCGAGGTCGTCGTCGAGGCGGTGTTCGTGGGCGTCGTGGGGATAGAACGCCTGTAACAGTTCTTCGGGCCAGTGACCCTCGAGGGCCTCGTGGTGGTTGCCGGTGTCCCAGAGGATCGTCCCCTCGGGGTGGTCGATGACGAGACTCCAGACGGGGATCTCACCGTAATCGACGTCCGGGTTCGGCTCGTCGTGGGTCCCCAACGTGTGGCCCTCGATCATGTAGTTCTGGTCGCACTCGAGACCGCCCCGATGCAGGACGTCGATCGTAGCGTCTACCATGTTATTATACCTCATGGTCTATCACGACAGTATGCGGCAAAAGTGTTGTCGTGGGTACATCTGTGGGAATCCGGAACTGTAGCCGCTATTGACCGGTCGCGCCCATCCAGCGCTTAGCCGCCGAGCAGTAACGGTCCGATCAGGACGCCCATCAGGTGAACCCGGCGAGCACGGAAGCGGACCGGAACCATTCCGATTGCCGCCGCGACGGCGAAGACGACGATCCCGATCGGACCCGTAAAGAGATACGAGAGCACGAGCAAGAGCGAGAGAACGGCCACCGAAATTTTCCAGTACTCGAGTCGTCCGACCAGATCGAGGTAGGCGTCGCCGATCGTGACGACGAGAACGAAGCCGAACAGGCCGGCGAGAACGACCCCCGCGAGCAAGACCGGCAACTCGAGCGGTGCCCCCACCGACTCGAAGGCGACCATTACGCCGGTTCGGGGCTGGCCGATGGCGACGAGCGCGAACAGCGCGAAAATCGTATTCGCCGTATCGACGCCGCTCGTGGCGACGATGTAGCCGCGGTCACCGGATCGGCCGGGAATCAGGACGAGGACCGCGACTGCCGCGATCGCCGCGGAAATACCGGGAATGTAGCCGACGATCGCACCCGCAACCGCGCCGGCCAGCGCCGTCGCGGCGACGAACGGACCGGACGCCCTGAGACCCTCATCACCCTGCGGCGGCACACTACCCCCGCGGATCGCGTCGATCAACACCGGCGCGCCGAACAGTCCGGCAAAAAGCGGGGCGAGCATCCCGCCGGCCTCGAGGGGCGCGTCCGGCGAGAGGTCAAGCGTCAGCACACCGAGCGTTGCGGCCAGCACAAAGGAGACGAAGCCACCGACTCGAGCGCGCCACGTGTACTCCGAGGCGATCAGCGCGACGACGACCATCGCCAGCAAAAGCGAGAGGTTCGATCGGACCGTCGGGTAGATGGACGTCATACCCCACGTTATGGGAACGGCGAGCGGAATCGCGACGAGTACGGCGAGCAGACTCCCCAGTGCGGAGAGCCGGATCGCTTCGTAGCCCCGCCCGTCCCGGACCATCCGGTGGCCCGGAAGGGCGGTGACGGCCATTTCCGCGTCGGGAACGCCGAGCGCCATCGCGGGGACGGCGTTGACGAACGTGTGGACGACGCCCGCGGCGAGCATCGCCGAGCCGACGAACAGCGGCTCCCCGGGGATCGACGGCGCGAAGCCGGCAAGCAAGAGCGCGAAGTTGTTCGCGTGAAGCCCCGGAACGAGGCCGCTGCAACAGCCGAGTACCGCACCGGCCGCGATCCAGGCGAGCAACCGCAGCGACAGCGACGGCTCGGCGATGACCTCCACTATCGCGGATGTGCCCGCCATCGCTCACCCTGGCCGCGGCTTCGCGGTTAAACTCGCGGGTCCAACCAGTGGTCGACCTTCCTCGTTTACCACTCACTACTACTTCTCGAGGGCCCGAACGTCTCAAGCAGATCGTCCTGGTTTGACGCCCAAAACCAACGGACATACGTCAGTTGTTCATCGATATACTCGCGTTCGAACGCCTTGGGTCGAAAGCCCGGTCGGTTGCGTCCGCGAGCAGTTCACGCGATTCTCAAGTCCCGGCGCAGTCGATTTCGCATTAGCGGTTCTTACGTCGAGCCACGATTGCCAATTACGCGTCATATTCGTCCGGTACAGCCCGCCTCGCCAGCAGATAGCCGGTCGCACCGAGACTCACGACGGCGCCGACGAGTCCGGGACCTGGGACGCCATCGCTGCTCGAGTCGTCGGTACCGAGTTCGTCGCTTTCGTTCCCCTCGTCTGCCGATCCATCGGAGTCGGCCTCACCAGTCGTCGTATTTTCGTCTTCCAGCGATTCCTCGGGTTCCATTTCTTTTTCGAATTCCTCGATCGGATACGTCGCCTCGAATGGGTCGTCGCTCGTCGTCACGTCGGCAAACGCGTCAGCTGGTCTATCCTGCCACGCTAATGCCGGATAGATGTCGGTCGTTGTCCAGACCTCACCGAAGTCGAACGCCTCGAGCGACTCGGCTGCATCGCTGCCAGTTATCGCGGCAGTTTCGAGACCGTGGTCGTCCGATACAGTCGGCGATGTCGTTAGCCCGGTTTCCGCGACGCCCCAGTAGCTAGTGACGACCACACCAGTCTCGAACTGTTCGTCGTCGATAATTGCGTTCTTGCCGACGAGCCCGCCAACGCTCTCGTCGTCTTCCCACTCGAGCGTACTGATTGCATACGAGCGTTCGACTGTGCCCGTATACACGCTCGATCCGCTTTCGTTGATATTTCTCCCGACGAGCCCGCCGACGTCGGTACTCACGGAGTCGTCGCGCCCAGTCACGGCACCCGTCGCATAACAGTCGACGATCGTGTCCCGGTTCGTGCCGACGAGCCCGCCAACGTAATCCTGTCCGGTCGTCTCCCCCGTCGCGTAGCTCTCCACGATCGTACCCCGATTGATGCCAACGAGTCCGCCGGCGTTTCGACCACCGGTTACCTCTCCGGTGGCGACCGACCGACGAACCTCCGTTCCGATGTGCTGTCCGATGAGTCCGCCGACCCGACTGTTGATCTCGCCGTCCAGTGTGTTGACCCGAACGTCGGCGATGGAATCGATGACAGCCCCCTCGCTGTCAGTTTTTCCGACGAGCCCACCGACGACGCTGCTGCTCAACACCTCACCCGTCGCACTCGAGTCACTGATGACGGTTTCGGACCTGTCGCCCCGCCACGGCGTGTGACGGCCGACGAGGCCACCGGCGTCACCGGTTGTCGCCGTCAGGTCGACATCTGCGTGGGCCCGCCTGACTGGTCCATCGCTGTTCCACCCGACAATACCTCCGACGTGTCGATCGGCAGTAATAGTCACGTTCGCTGTCGTGTCCTCGATAACGGAACCCACTCCAGCGTTGCCGACGATACCGCCGATCTGATCGGAGCCGGAGATTGTCCCAGAAACGGACACATTCGAGATCGTTCCAGCCGTGAAATCGCCCACGAGCCCACCGACCTTGTCATCTCCAGTGATGTCAACGTCCACCAGATTGAGATCCCAGATGTCGACGCCCTGGCAGTCCCAGAACAGTCCAATTTCTGACTCAGTCGGTCGATCAATCGTCAGCCCACGGATCGTGTGTCCGTTCCCATCGAAATTTCCTCGAAACCGGTCCCTGTCGTCACCGATCGGATGAACGTTATCGACCGCAGAAATATCGATATCATCGACGAGCCGATAGTAGGCTCCGCGTTCGCCGCCAACCGATAGTAACTGTTTGGCGGTCGAAATTTCGTAGGGAAACAGTCTGGATCCGTCTCCGCCGTCGAACGGATTCTCACCGTCTTCGTCAGCGGCCCCCACCACGCACCCGGTAACCGCTACCCCGCCAAGGGTTGCCACCGCAGTCGTCTGTACGAACCGTCGTCGGTCGGTTTTCTCCATCTATTTTGTAAATTTACCTGAGTCACTTAATTTGTACTATATCTCATTTCCACCGATTACTGTGGCTGCATCGACGAGGCGGGGTACTCGAACCGACCCACCCGTCCCCGTCATCTCGCTGGAGAACCGTCTGTAGAGAGCCGTTGCTGCGCGGAATTGGGACGAAAGAAAATCGAAGATTCGAAATCGTCGGTGAACGGCTTAGCCGAAGAGTTCGCCGAGGCCCTCGCCGCCAGCCTCTTCGTCCTCGTCGTCGTCGTCATCGTCGTCCGTCGTGTCCGGGACGTCGCTGGTCTCCTCGGCGTCGCCCTCGTCGCCACCTTCGTCACCGCCAGCAGCGGCAGCGCCGCCCGCAGCGGCTCCGCCTGCGGCGGGTGCGACGGCGGCCTCGGAGACGGCCTCGTCGATGTCGACGTCCTCGAGCGCGGCGACGAGCGCCTTGACGCGGGACTCTTCGACGTCGACGCCAGCAGCGTCGAGCACGTCCGTCAGGTTGTCTTCGTTGATCTCTTCGTCCGTTTCGTTCAGGATGAGTGCAGCGTAAACGTATTCCATTGTAGTGTCCTCCAGTTGTGTTGATTAGCCGAACATCGCACCGAGACCTTCGCCGCCGCCAGCGTCGTCGTCATCGTCATCGTCGTCGTCTTCGTCGGCGGCCTCCTCTGTCTCGGTGTCGTTCTGTTCATCAGCCGATTCGTCTGCGCCCTCGTCGGCCGCCGGCTGGGCCGGCGCCTCGACGCCCTGCAGTTCCTCGGGCAGGGCCTCCTCGTCGTCGATCTGGGCCGCGAGCGCACGCAGCTGTGCGTCGGCCTTGGTGACGAGGTCGGGCATCAGGTCTTCGTCCTCGATGGCGGCCTGCAGACCGAGGCTCTTGGCCTCGCCCGTGGCCTTGGCGATGAGCGTCGGAACCGTCGCCGCGGTCGGGAAGCTCGCGTTGATTGCGAGGTTCCGGGCGCGGGCGGCGGCCGTCTGCACGTCGCTCTCGTAGGCCTCGATGTCGATGTCGAGGTCCTCGGGGTCGAAGAGGACGCCGTCTGCGACGACGGCGCGAAGGTCGAGACCGACCTCCTTGGGTTCGATCCCGAGCTCGTTGAGCACGTTCGCCAGATCTACGGACACTTCCTCGCCGGCCTCGAGGACCGTCGAGTCTTCCATGACCTGGATCGAACCGTCCTCGATGCGCGCGTTGGCGCCGATGCTCTGGAGTTCGCCGACGAACGGACCGGGATCGATCCCGGTGTCACCCTCGGGGATGACGATGTCGTTCGGGGCGACCTCGCCCTCGTTGATCGGGGCCGGCGTCTTCGACGCCTCGAGCTCCTTGTACAGCGAGAACGGGTTCTCGTTCGTGCCGATGATGCCGACCTGGCCTTCGACCTGGTCGACGAGGTCCTCGAGTCCGGTGCCCTCGAGGGCACGGACCTGCAGGGTGTTGCGGCTGACGCGCAGCTCCGCGGTGCCGTGGAGGTCACGGCGCATGTCCTGGAGCTGCTTGCTCGGAATGCCGGCAATGCCGACGATGCCGACGCTCTCGTAGCTCTCGATGATCGCTTCGAGCTCGTCGACCTCTTCTTGCTTCCACTGGGGAAGGTTCTCGGTCTTGCGTTCAGCCTGTGCGCTCATGTTAGGCCACCTCCACGGACGGGCCCATCGTCGTCTTTACGTAGACGGCGTCGATGTTCTGGGGCCCCTTCTCGAGGTCGGCGTGCAGGCGACGCAGGATGACGTCGATGTTGTCAGCGACGTCTTCAGCGTCCATCTCTGCCGATCCGACGAGCGTGTGGAACGTTCGTCGGTCGCCGGAGCGAAGCTGCACGGTATTTTTGAGTCGGTTGACGGTCTCGACGACGTCGTCGTCGGGAGCGAGCGGGTCCGGCATCTTCCCTCGGGGACCGAGAATGGTACCCAGGTGCCGGGCGATGTCTTGCATCATCGCCTCTTCGGCGATGAAGAAGTCCGTCTCGTCGGCCATATCCTTGGCCTCGTCATCGTCCAGATCGGCCACGTCGTCTTCCGAAAGGACGTCGTCCGCGACCTCTTCGGCGCGGACGGCGGTTTCACCTTCGGCGATGACGACGATGATCGTTTCCTGGCCGGTTCCGGACGGCAGGACGATAGACTCGTCAACACGGTTCGACGGTTCGTTCAGGTCTAAGTCGCGCAGATTAATCGCAAGGTCGACCGTCTCGGTGAAGTTCCGATCGGGTGCGTCCTCGAGTGCGCGAGCGACTGCGGTTTCGATATCCGTATCTGCCATCGTTCACCTCCGTAGTACGCAGGAGTGCTCCTACGGGTAGTGAAACAGGCTACGCCTGTCTCTCTTGAACGAAGTGCCATGCCGAACTTAAACCCGTCGAACTAACCTTCGCTCGAGAGACGTTCACATCGCCCGTCTGCGTCACGAATCGGCCGTTTCACCGTCCCGGGCCATACCAGTCAACGATATTGATAGTCACGATCATCGAAAATATTATGCTTGGGTATCGTGTACTGCTGTCCATGCGGCCATCAGGCTTATATGGGATGAGTGGGTTGTCGGGGCTCGAGTCGGTCACGCCGGTACTCGTCAGCGACCTTGGCTTCGAGGCGTACACGGCACTTAGCGCGCTCGAGCGGAGCGGATTCCAGCTCGTCGCGACCCTCGCCGTCGCGGTCGTCGTCCTCGGGCTGTTACAGGGGTACGGACCCACGACCGTGTCGACGGCGCGACGCAGTCCGGTCATCTCGGTCTGCGTCGGCCTTCCGAGCGTGCTCGTCGTCGTCGGCCTCACGAGCGTGGGCTATCTGCTCGTCGGGACGAGCCTGGGGACGTTCTTCGGGATCCCGATGGCCGTCTTCGGCGCCGCGGTTCTCGTCGTCTTGACGGTGCTCGGATTCGTGACGATCGGACGGGCGATCGCGGCGCGACTCGGCCGGGATCGGCTCTGGGTCGGCGTCGTCGTCGGCAGCGCCGTCGCGGGCCTCGCCGGGCTTTCGATTCCGCTTACCGTCGCCGTCGCGGGAATGGCCGGTATGCTGGGACTCGGCGCCGGTGCGCGCGTCCTCGTCAGTACCGGCGGCGTCTCGAGGCCGGACGAGCGAACGGTTCCACCCGCGAACAAGATCTGACTCGAGACGCTCCAAGACGAACCGACGAAAAGCGTTTTTCGACCGGCGTTGGACGTCCGATATGACGGCTCTCGGAAACGGACCCGCTCTCGAGACCGACTCGCTCTCAGCGCGCCACTGGCTCGGCATCGGACTCGCGCTCGTGACTGCGGCCGTCCACCTGGTGCTCGGCATCGATTTTCTCCCCCACTGGATGGGCGCAGCATTCCTCGTTTCGACGGTCGGCTTCGGCCTCGGCGTCGTCCTCGTGCTGGTCGGCTACCGACGGCGATTCGTCTATCTGCTCGGGGTCCCCTTTACCGCCGCACAGATCGTCCTCTGGTACGCGCTGAACCAGCCGGCCGCCGTCGGCGATCTCTCGAGTGCCGAACTGATCGACAAGGTCGCACAGGTGCTGTTGATCGCCGTGCTGGTGGTGTGTTACCGTCGTGAGTGACCGATCGCCCGGAACCGCCGACGGCGACGCGGCCGACCTCGAGTCGGCGTCCGATAGGGACGCCGATATCGACGACGCGGCCGACCTCGAGTCGGCGTCCGATAGGGACGCCGATATCGACGACGCGGTCGCCGTGAGCGAGGCGTCGAACCGCGGCGAGACGACCGCCACTCGTCGTCGCGTCCTCGCACGGTGGGGTCGCGTGACCGCGGGCGCTGCAGTGATGGTGGGACTCGCGTTGCTCTCGCTCTCCCTCTCGCCGCCGTGGGCAGGTGGCCCTCCGGCTATCGTACTCGCCACCGTCGGAGCGGTGCTCGCGCTCGAGTCGATCCTCGTTTTCGGCCTGCTCGCGGGCGGGAGCCCCGAGCGCGACTCGGCGCCGGCGCCGGCGCCGGAGCCGGTCTCGCTCGCGACGTGGATTACCGTCTCGCGCGGCGCGGCGATCGCCGTCCTCGCAGGGTTCGTCGTGACGGCGCCGACGGCGGCCGGCGCGAACGTGTGGCTCCCGGCCGCGTTGTTCGCCGTCGCGGCCGCGCTCGACGCGGTCGACGGAGCGGTCGCCCGTGCGACCGGGCGCGTCACCGACTTCGGCGCGCGACTCGACGTAGAGATGGACGCGCTGGTCGTACTCGTCGGCGCGCTCGTCGGCGTCCGCGAGGGATCGCTGCCGGCCCTCTTCCTCGCCGTCGCCGGGGCCCGATATCTGTTCGTCGCCGGCCGCTGGTGGCGACGGCGACGCGGACGGCCGGTCTTCGAACTGCCCCCGAATCGGCTCCGTCGCCCCCTCGGCGCGCTCGCGATGCTCGCGGTGTGGCTCGCGCTGTTGCCGGTTCCTGGCGACGCCGTCTCGAGCGCGTTCGCGGCGGCCGTCGCCGTCCCGTTCCTCGCGAACTTCTGCTGGGACTGGTTCGGAGTGACGGGTCGCGTCGGCGGCGAGTGACGGTCAGTCCTGTGCCGTCTCCGTGCTTGCGGTCGCGTCGGTGGCAACCGAGATGTCGACCCCGTCCGTGTGGAACGAGCCGAGACAGAGGTAGAGCCCCCGCTCGTAGACGTCCGGCTCCTTCTGCATCCCAAGGTGCGAACCGATCTTCGCGTCCGCCCAGTACGCGCTGTGGGGTCCCTCGAAGAGTCGTTTTAACAGTCGTGGATCGACCTCGAACTTGACGTACGCATCGTAGTCGTCAGTATCGGGAGCGGCCACGTAGCGGTAGCCCCCACCGTTCATCGAGAGTTCGAGGTAGACCGACCCGACCATCGAGACGAGCACCATCGTCTCGGTCGCGTATCCGATCCGCTCGCGTTTCGCCTCGAGGTTCTCGTAGGCGTAGGGCACGTAGGCCTGCAACTCGGCGAGGCTTGGCATCGGATCGGCTTCGTACGTAAATGAGCGCGTCGCCAGTTCCTCCTCGATGTAGCGCTGTTTCTCGTCCGGATCGGCGGGCTCGAACGGCGCAGAGCGCTCGCCGGTCTGGAGGTCGATGTGTTCGCCAGTGTTGAGGAAGACGCACTCGTGTTCGCTCGGGTCGACGGCGTCTTCGAAGAACTCGAGTGCCGTTATGCGGGGTGGATTGGCCGTATACTCGTTGAGATGGGCGAGGTCGCCGGCGAGTACGTACTCGCCGGCGAAGGGCATGTAGTAACGCGGCTCGAAAATTTCGATGAACTCGAGTGCGCGCTCGTGTTTTTCGCGGATGACGCGGTCGCGCTCGCGAATCTTCTTCTCATGGGTGTAGTCGGTGACGGCCTGCGGGTAGAACTGCGCAGCGCTGTACTGGTGACAGAGTAAATCTACGTCGCCGTAGTCGCGTTTGACCGACCGACAGACCGACTCGGCGATTGAAAACGGCACGTCGTTGGTGTTGACGAGCGTGTGTGTCCCGTCGTCGATGACCGCCATCGAATCGACCTGTGTCGATCCCGGCGTTTCGGCGTCGTCGTCGTACCACGTACAACCGAAGTAGTTTCCGCACTTCTCGGGGTCGCAGCCGTCTGCTGCGAGGACGTTGATGTGTGTGTCGCCTTCCAGGTGCGTCCGCTCGTCGTGGGGCAGTTCGATCACGTCGAACCCGAGGTCGGCGATAGCGTCTTTCAGGTAGTCCCACCGGTAGTCGTGGACGAGAACCGGAACGTCCACGTTCAGCCACTCGAGGGTAGCCGGATCGAAGTGGTCTGGATGGATGTGTGAGATATAGATGTAGTCGACGTCGTCGAACGCCTCGGGCTCGAAGTCTGGTTTGGGGTAGTGCGCCCACGACCCGTAATAGGCGCCGTCCTGCAGCCAGGGATCACAGAGTATCGACGTCTGATCGGTTTCGACGAGGATCGCAGCCGATTCGAGGTACGTTACTCGCATACGTCTCTCGAGTGGCGATCCAGGCTTCGTTATGTTGGAATTACTTACTTCTCATACATTGTTAATTATTGGTATGTCTCCATTATAGCCTGACGTACTACTTCGCTTCCCGTTCGGGTCTCGTCAGCAGCGGTCGGACAAACGACCACGCTCTTCTGTAGGAGATTGTTGATACTGGTCAGCTGTCGCTGTGAAATCGAAGAGAGCAAGGACACCGCGTCAGCGGTGTCCGTTAG
>NZ_AOHZ01000011.1 GCF_000337215.1 Natronolimnohabitans innermongolicus JCM 12255
AAAGTTACTGCGAAAACCAGGGAGAGAAGCGCTCAAACACGCTGTCAAAGCAACGCTGTGAAATCAACAAAGTGCTACACAAGAGCGAACGACCAAGTGATTGCCTGTTGAACGGACCGGTACCGTGAACGTTCGTTACTCCAGACAACCCCCGGCTACGCGACCAGGTCGCGACGCCGAGGCGACTGCGAACAATTGGGGCAGATATCGATGACGGGACGAGCACTCTCCTTTACGGCTCCGCGAACGGTCTCCGTCAGGCCTCAATCCGTCCCGGAGCCGGACCCCGAGGAAGTTCGCGTCCGCACCGTTGCATCGGCCATCAGCGCCGGCACCGAGGGGCTGCTCTACCGCGGCGAAGCGCCCGCGGATTTGCCGGCCGACGAGGAACTCGAGTCCCTCGGCGGCGATCTCTCCTTTCCGATTCAGTACGGCTACGCGGCGGTCGGCGAGGTCACCGTCGTCGGCGACGCCGTCGACGACGACTGGTGCGGCCGGACCGTCTTCGCGTACACCCCCCACGAGAGTCACTTCCTCGCCCGACCGACGGACCTGCTCCCGGTCCCCGACGGCGTCTCGGCTCGCGAGGCGACGCTGTTCGCCAACCTCGAGACGGCGGTCACGTTCGTCCTCGACGGCGAACCGCTGCTCGGCGAGCGCGCGGCCGTCTTCGGCCAGGGGACCGTCGGGCTGTTGACGACGGCGCTGCTGGCGCGGAGTTCGCTCGAAACGCTCGTCACGTTCGAGCCGTACGCGAAGCGACGGCGGCTCTCCGAACGGTTCGGTGCGGACCGCTCGGTCGACCCGCGCGACTGCGATCACCGCGAGGTCGTTCGCGACGTCGCCGGCGACAGAACGGACCTCACCTACGAACTCTCGGGCGACCCGGACGCGCTGAACGACGCCATCTCGACGACCGGCTTCGACGGCCGCGTGCTCGTCGGCTCGTGGTACGGGACGAAGCCGACGACGCTCGAACTCGGCGGACGGTTTCACCGCGACCGAATCGAGGTCAGGAGCACGCAGGTGAGTACGATCGATCCGCGCCTCTCCGGTCGCTGGTCTCGCGAGCGCCGTCACGAACTCACCTGGGACTGGCTCGAGCGTCTCGACGTCTCGTCGCTGCTCACCCACGAGATACCGCTTGCCGACGCCGCCGACGCCTACGAGTTGCTCGAAGAACGGCCCGACGAGGCGGTACAGGTGTTGTTGACGTACCAGTAGCTCCTGCACAGTCACACTCGGCACTCGGACTCGAGGAAAAAGCGGAGACGTCTCACGAACTGCAGGGAAGGGCGGGAACTTAGCCGTCCGCCGTCGTATCGAGCCCCATGTACGCGGTCTCCGTCTCACGAACCGTCATCGCACAGCACTTCCTGACGGTTCCCGATCCGGGGCCGGAAGGCGAGCGCCACTCCCACAAGTTCACGATCGAGGCGACCGTCCGCGGTCCCGAACTGAACGAGTACGAGTACCTCGTCGATATCGACGCGCTGGCGGCGGCGATGGACGATCTCGCCGAATTCTACCGCGATCGCACGCTCAACGAGCTTCCCGCCTTTGAGGGCGCGAACCCGAGCGCCGAGCGCTTCGCCCGCGTCTTCGGCGACCGCCTGCTCGAGCGCCTCGAGACCGAGGGCGTCACCGAGCTTCGGATCGAGATCGAAGAGGACGACGTGGCCCGCGTGGCCCACGAGCGGACGCTCTAACGAGACCATGTACGTCGGACTCGCGGTCGAAGGCGACATCGAGCAGACGTCGGGCGGGTACCGCTACGACCGGCGGCTCGTCGAGCACCTGGCGGATCGCGGCGACGACGTCGACGTCGTCTCGGTTCCGCGGCGTACCGATTCCGGGAGCGCGGCGGAACCGAAGACGAAGACGAAGATGAAGATGAAGACGAGCGACTCGAACGGACCGACGAACGAGACCACCCACGCGCAACTGAACCGCCCCTACGACGTGCTCTTGCAGGACGCGCTCTGTCACCCGACGCTGCTCAAGCACAACCCGCGGCTCGAGCGCCCGCGGACCATCGTCTCGCTTGTCCACCTCCTGGGGACGGACGACCCGGCGACCGACGACCACGCCGTTCGCGAGCGCGAACGCCGGTACCTCGAGACGGTCGACGGAGTCGTCTGTCCGAGTGCGGACACGCGCGAGCGCGTGACGTCTCTCGTTAGCGTGCCGGTGGGAGAGCTTCCGACGGCCGTCGCCCCACCGGCTGGCCGTCACGAGGGGGCCGCCCTGTCGGCCGCGGCTGTCGGCGAGCGCGCTCGAGTCTCGCCGTTCCGGATCGCGTTCGTCGGAAACGTCGTCCCGCGAAAGAACCTCGAGACGCTCCTCGAGGCGCTCGCCGACGCCGGCCCATCCCTCGGCGACTGGCGCCTGACCGTTGTCGGCAGCCTCGAGGTCGATTCCGACTACGCCGAGACGGTTCGCGAGCACGCGGCGAGGCGCGGCGTAGACGACTGCACCAGCTTCGAGGGCCGCGTCGCGACCGACCGCCTCGAGTCGATCCTCGAGCGCGCACACGTCCTCGTGTTGCCCTCGCGCTACGAGAGTTTCGGCATGGTCGCGCTGGAGGCCATGGAGTACGGCGTCGTCCCGATCGCGAGCGGCGTCGGCGGCGCCGACGAGTTCGTCGCGGACGGACGCAACGGCGCCGTCGTCGATCCGACCGATTCGGACGCGGTCGCCGCTCGACTCGAGCGCCTCGCTTCGGACCGCGATCGGCTCGCGCGCCTCGGGAGGAGGGCGCTGGCGACCGCGGCGGCGCACCCGACCTGGGACGAGACGATGGCGACCGTGCGCGCGTTCTGTCGGCAGCAGCGGTTCCGGGCCGCAAGCGCGTCCGAAGCTGATCGCACGAGCGCGAACGCGGGTTCGGGTGCGGGTGCAAGTGAACGCGTGGACGGAGGCGGAGGTGGCGGTGGCGATAGCGTAGTCGGAGGTGACTCGAGGTGACCGACGCGAAGCTGTCGTTTCTCGAGGCCAAGCGGACCGTCGACGACCGCGCGCTGAACCGGCGGGTGCTCGATCGGTTCGCGGCCGCGCTGGCCGCCCGCGCGGACGCCGCCGACGACGGCGAACCCGTTCGGATCGTCGAGATCGGCGCCGGCGTCGGGACGATGATCCCGCGCCTCGTCGCGCGCGGCGTCCTTCCCGACCGCGTGCACTACCGCGCCGTCGACCGTGATCGGGCCTGTATCGAGCGGGCTCGAGAGCGAGTGCCCGACAGGGTGGCCGCGATAGACGCGGGACCGTCTCGGCTCGAACTCGCGTTCGAGACGGCCGACGCGTTCGCAATCGACGCCCGCGCGGACGCGGTGATCGGCTCTGCCATCCTCGATCTCGTCTCCCTCGAACGGGCGATTCCGGCTGTCGAGGACCTCCTCTCGCCTGAGGGCGTGCTCTACGCGCCGATCACCTTCGACGGCGGGACCGCGTTCGCGCCGTCGGATCCGGAGGACGACTCGCTCGAGCGCCTGTATCACCGGCACATGGACGACGTTCGAGACGGCGGAAGCAGCCGGGCCGGACGCGAACTGCTGGCCGCGCTACCCGAGCGCGACTGGACCGTCCTCGCGGCAGGGGGGTCAGACTGGGTGGTTCGGCCGACGAGCGACGCCGGCGGTGAGGCCGGTGCCGGCGGATACCCCGCGTCGGAGCGGCAGTTTCTCGCCCACCTCCTCGAGACGATCGACGACGCCCTGTCGACGTTCGTGCCCGAGCGGGTGGCTGCCGACGAACTCGATCGATGGCTCGAGCGTCGGCGCGGGGAACTCGAGGACGGGACGCTCGTCGCGGTCGTTCACAACGTCGACGTGTTGGCCCGGGCGCCGCGACGGGCGTAGCCGTCGCTCTCGAGAAGCAGTTTCGGAAAAATCGTCTCGTCCGGCGTCGACGTCCGTTTCCGAGAGCGGAAGCGCTGGGCGGACTTAGGCGTCCGCGCCGAGCGTGTCGTCGTACTCGCCGGCGTCGACTTTCTCCTTGAACTCGCGGGCATCGTCGCCTTCGATGGTAACGCCCATCGAGGCGCAGGTGCCGACGACTTCCTTCGCGGCGTTTTTGGTGTCGTAGGCGAGCAGGTCGGGGTGTTTCTGTTCGGCAATCTGTTTGACCTGATCGACCGACAGATCCGCGACGAAGTCCTCCTGGGGCTCGCCGCTGCCGGTGTCGAAACCGGCTTCGTCCTTGACGAGTTCGGCCGTCGGTGGGACACCGACGTCGATCGAGAACGAGCCGTCGTCCTCGTAGTCGACGGTGACGGGCACTTCGGTGCCGTCGAACGCTTCGGTTTCGTCGTTGATCTGTTGTACGACCGCCTGCACGTCGACGGGCGTCGGTCCGAGCTCGGGACCGAGCGGTGGGCCAGGGTTGGCCTGGCCACCCGGAACGAGCACTTCGATGGTTCCAGCCATACCCGTCACAACCCGTGCGCGAGTTTTAAGGGTTGCTTTTTCGGGCAGTCGGGTCTGTGAGGCTGTGTCGCACCTGACGCGTTCGGCGACCGACGGTCACTCGCCGTCGACGGTCTCGGCTCGCCACTCCGCGAACGACTCGAAGACGGCCGTCTCCTCGAAACGTTCGATACACGGCACGTCGTGGGGGTGCACTTCGAGGACGCGCTCGGCGAGCGCGTCGTAGGCCTCGTCGGTCGTCTTCGCGAGCAGGACGATCTCGTCGTCGTGGTGAATCTCACCCTCCCAGCGATACGTCGACGTCGTCGAGAGTTGATTGACGCAGGCGGCGAGTCGGTCCTCGACGAGCGCTTCGGCGATCTCGTCGGCCGCCGACGGCGGCGTCGTAATGTAGACGGTCGGCATGACGGCGGAGGCTACGCTCGAGACGGTCAAAAGGTCCTCGCCGTCGGGGCGCTCGAGAGGCCGTAAGAGAGACCGGAGAAGACTGCAGTCGCTGGCGTCGCGGGTGTGTCTCGCTGCCGATCGGCGAATCAGTCGGCGTTGACGTTGCCGGTGACGGGACTGAACGCCCCGTTGATGTCCCACTCGTGAATGCAGTGAGGGTTTCCGACCTGCTTTTCGCCGTCGTCGCGGGCGATCTGCCAGGCCTCGAGGTCGTCGTCCCATCGCTCGGTTCGGTCACACCGTTCACAGATGCGAACCGTGGGCGGTTGTACTTGCGCGCTCATTACCGGTTGTGGGAACTGGACGCATATAACACTATTCTTGTGCGGCAACTTCTGCCCGACCAATGTATATCACGATCATAAATTCAAAACTACAATCAGAAAATAACGAAGAGTGTCCAGTTCGGGACGATAGTCCTCGGGAAAGCTGGGGAACGGTCAGAACCGATTGTTGTCGTTTCGGAGTTGCTGCTGGGCGGTAGTCTCGGTGACCGCCGTTCGATCCGTCGAACCGCTCGCGGCACCCATACTCGAGGCGGCAATCGGGAGGACGCCGTTGGGAGAGCGATAGTGCGCGATCAGCGACCACATAACGGCAGTGCCGAACAGTCCGGCCGCTGAAAACGTCATTCCCAGCGAGTAAAACGTCGCGGTGTAGACGACAGCGAGGCCAAACTGGGGGAGACTCGTCCGAAGTGGAATCTGTGCGTTTAGATTCCTGAGCGCGGGGAACAACGCGATGATCGTGAGCAAACTACAGGCGAGAAAGACGAGATCTTGCCAGGTCATACATTGTAAACTCGGCACTGAGTAAATAGTATTTCGGTCGATTCACCGACGCTTCGCGTCGATTTCATCGGCGCATGGGAACGGTTGCCGCGATCGATGCAAAACGACGGTGCAAAACAACGGGATACCGCAGTCTTCTCGGCGCGCTGTGGCAGTCCGAAACCGATTCAACGTGGGACTCGCGCGATTCTCGAGGCCGTCTCAGTAGACGGCGTCTCTGATCTCCTCGCGGAGATCGTCGAACGAGTCCAGGTACGCGCGTCGTTCGGCGCGCAGTTCCGCGGCGGCGTCGTCGTAGTCGTCGACGTGATCGGGAACGTAGTAGTCCTCGATCTCGAGGCCGGGAACGGACTCGGGGATCGTCAGTTCGGTGCGGTCGTCGTCGGTCCACTCGATCGTGTCGCGGGCGGTCTCCGTGAGAATCGTCACCGACTCCTCGACGCCGATGTCCTGGGACTTCTCGCCGAGATAGCCCGTGTTGATGACGTAACACTCGACGTCGAGTTCGTCGATGAGATCCCGGAAGATGTTCCCCTCCTCGCCCTCGGAGCCGATAATGAACGGGTTCGTCCCGACGACGCGGATCGATTCGCCGGCCCGCGAGGGGTCGCCCGCGCTGGTCTCGATCGACTCGCCGAGCATGAAGGCGACGGCCGCCTCCTCGTCGTCGAGTTTCGATACCGGGGGCATCAGCGGGTTGCGCGTGATGAAAAAGACCTGGTCGATCCGGTCTAGGTCGATCTCTTCGTCGGCGCTCTCGAGTTCCTCGCGCTGGACGATCGCCCGAGAGTTCGACGTGTACTCGTCGTCGTCGAAATCGACGGTGCCGTCGTCGTCGACGGCGACGTTCTCGAGGATGGCCGACTCGTCGGTCGCGGCCGCGTACAGTTCGGGCTGTTCGTCCTCGTCGAGACCAATCGTCTTGATGAACAGGCCTTCGCCCTCGCTGCCGGGAACCGAGCCGTCCGGCAGGAGCCCGCAGACGTCGTCCTGAAGCATCTTGGCGTCCTCGGGTTCCTCGAGCCAGCAGCCGTGGGAGGTCAGCGTGGACTTGCCGGTCGCCGAAAGGCCCATGAAGACCTGTCCGACGTCGCGGAGGTCGCCGTCGGCGTCGCGGACGCGAACGCGCTTGCTGCCGGCGTGGAGACCGAGACCGCCCTGTTCTTTGATCCGGTACATGAACAGGCGGAGGAACGACTTCTTGGCCTCGCCGGTGTAGTCGCTGCCGAGCACCGCGGTGAAGCCCTCGTCGGGGAGGACGCGGATCGCGGTCTCGTCGTAGTCGGGGTCCTGGACGGTGTAGAGGTCGGGCTCTCGGCCGTCGGTCGGCTCGAAGAGGTTCGCCCACGCGAGTGCGATGCGGGCGTGGTCGACGGGAACGAAGAGGCGACAGCAGAAGGTGGCGTCCGGATGACGACCCATGAGTCGATCGACACAGAGCATCTCGCGGTCGGCCGCGCGGTCGATCGCGTCGTCGACGAGTCCGTGGTCGTCGGCGGTGAATTCGTCGTCGACGGTGTTTTTCGTCCGATCTGCGCTTCGCGAGCGATACTCGCTGACGTACGACGGCGACCCGAAGGCCGTCGTCGTCTCGTCGTCGGTCGCGAGGTCACGAAGCTCCTCCAGCGACGGATTGTACCGAACGTTCGACGCGGTTTTCGGATCGGGAAGCTGTCGGACCAGCGGACGGGTTTCCGCCCCGGTTTCGGACATATACCTAATGCAGCAACAGCGCGATGTATAAACATGGAGGTTTCTTCTCGCAGTGTGTCACATCATCCCTCACAACGGACAGAGAATTTGCTGTTTACGGATATAGAGTCCTCTTATCGGACAAATTCGCGAATCCGCTATAGCTCTCTGATTTCACACATATGGCCGAGAAGGTACTCGAATCGAAAATAATTCTGTTACTCATCAGTTCGCGAACTGCTGTCGCGGTGTCCCCAAATTTGTGTGTTGGTTCGGCGGGTCCGTCTCGCTGAGATCGATCGCGGGTGGCGGTGAAGATCTCCCGAACGGTCGGATTCGAAGAATTGTGGAACTCGTCTGGCAATATTCTCATAATATGAGTATTATTATATGCGACATATGGATTGAATATCCAGAAACACACCGGTGGTACACTAACATTTAATATGAACTTTCAGTTAGGGTGCGTCTGTGACAAACATACTCAAACGAACGGCAGAACGATTGAGCGTCGGCGTCGAGAAGTACATGCCACACTCGTTCGTTTTCGCGATTATCCTCACGTTCATCGCGTGTGGGGCTGCACTCCTGTTGACGCCGACCGGCCCCGGTGACGTAGTCATCGAGTGGAACAACGAGTTCTGGGGCTTCCTCGAGTTCGCGATGCAACTCGTTATCATCATCGTGACGGGATACGGGATCGCTTCCGCGCCCGTGACGAGACGGGCGATCAATCGGTTGGTTCGCGTTCCGAACACGCCCCTGCAAGCGTATCTCTCGATCGCATTTTTCGGGTTCTTCGTTACCCTCGTCCACTGGGGACTTGGGCTGGTGACCGTGTCCCTCTATACGATCTTCCTGGGGAAAGAACGGGACGACGTCGATTTCGGGTTCTCGGTTGCGATGGCGTACGCCGCCGCGACGGTCGGTTCTGCCGGTTCAATCTCGCAGACGGCCCCGCTGTTGGTGAACACGCCGGGCCACTTCATGGAGGACCAGATCGGCCGAATACCACTCAACGAGACGATATTTAGTTTGTTCCACCTGTCGATCGTCTGGGGCGTATTTGTCGTCCTGCTCGTCATCATCTACTTCATTTACCCGACCCAGGAGAACACCGAACCGCTTCCCGATGCGAAAGTAGACGAACTGCTCCCGGAATATCAGACGGATTTCGATTCGACGACGCTCGCGGGTCGCTTCAACGACTCCCGCGTCTTCAATCTCGGGATCGTCCTGCTCGGCGGTTCCATCTCCGTCTGGTTGATCGCCACCCAGGGCGCATTCGAGATGCTGGAACTCAATACGATGAACCTGATCTTCCTCACGATCGGGATCGCCCTGCACGGGAACGTCGTTAGCTACGCTAAGGCGATAACTGACGGCGCGGAGCGCTGCGGGCAGGTGATCCTTCAGTTCCCGTTCTACGGCGGTATCCAGGGGATTTTGATCGGAACCGGGCTCACAGCGGTTCTCGTCGACTCCATAACCGCTGTCTCCTCGGCGGAGACGTTCCCCTTCTTCACCTGGCTGATGACGGGAATCGTCAACGTGTTCGTTCCGTCGGGCGGCGGCCAGTACATCGTCACCGCGGAAGTCATCCACCCCGTCGCCGAGAGCATGGGCGTCTCACACGCGGCCATCGTCTCGGCCTACACCGTCGGTGACGTCTGGACGAACCTGCTCAATCCGTTCTGGGCGCTGCCCGTTCTCGGGATCGTCGGCTTGCAGGTTCGCGACATCTGGGGATACGTGATCATGGTGTTGATCAGTTACGGGGTGATCGCCGGCAGTATCACACTGCTCTTCCCGCTACTCGGACTCGTCTGAACCCGTCACTCGGTGACGACGACCGTTCCGATCATGCCGCCTTTGACGTGCGGTTCGCAGATGTAGAGATACTCGCCAGGGACCTCGAACGTGTGTTCGTACGTTTCGCGGGTTCCCAGTCGGCCGCCTCGGTACTCGTGCCAGGCGTCGATCGCGGTCTCTTCGTCCTCGTAGTCGCCGGAGGCGAAGTACTCCGCGTCGTCCGGAATGGAATTTTCGCGCGCCGTTACGGTGTGGTCAGCGCCGCTCGTATTCTTCCAGACGACCGTCTCACCGACACTCGCCTCGTACTCTTCGGGGATAAACTCGTTTCTGGTCATCCCGATGTCGCACTCGTCGCCGCTACACGGGTCGTCGTCCTCGAAAGCGCTTCGGACGGTCGAACAGCCCGCCAGTCCGGCGGAAATCGTGGTTCCGACGGCGGCGAGATAGACGCGCCGGTTCATACGGGCGGCTTGGGAGTATCCGGATATAACCGCCCCGGTTCGGTCTTCGAAAGTGAGAATCGTCCGCGACCGCAGCGAACCGAACGGCACGCCGCGTACTGACGGCGCGCGAAACCGCGTCTCGGCGAACGCGTGTCGACGAAACGAAAACACGTAAGGTCACTCCCCGTCGACTCCGCGAGTATGCTCCCCCGGTTCGTCGGCCGACTGGGAATCGCCGACGCGGTCACCATCGCCAACGCGTCGCTGGGGTTCGTCGCCGTCGTCACCGCGTTCGTCGATATCGAACTCGCCGCCCGACTCATCCTGCTGGCGGCGATCGCCGACGGCCTCGACGGGATCCTCGCCCGCCGATACGGCGGCACCGACGCTGGCCCCTATCTCGACTCGCTCGCCGACGTCGCCTCCTTTGCGATCGCCCCCGCGGTCCTCGCGTTCGTCGTCGTCACCGACGGCCCCAACGGTCTCGAGATCGGCTACGACGCCGTCACCGCCGAGTTGGTCCTCGTGACGGCCATTTGCGCGCTGTTCGTCGCGATGGCCGTCACGCGACTGGGCATGTACACGGCCTACGACGTCGAGGGCGATTACACCGAGGGAATACAGACGACGCTCGCGGCGACGATCCTCGGGGCGGCGATTCTCGCCGGCGAAACCAACCCGTGGCTCGTCCTCGCGATAACGGGCGCGTTCTGTTACCTGATGGTCTCGCGCATCGAGTATCCCGACTTGCTCGTCCGCGACGCCGGCATCATGGGGGTCGTCCACGCGCTCGCGATCCTGGTCCCCAACGTCGCCGGTCGAACCTTCCCGTACGCACTCCTGACGCTCGGGATCGCGTACATGCTTCTCAGCCCGTGGGTCTACTGGGGCGAACGCGAACGGCGCACAGATGCCGAAGCGCATGGAAACGCTTAGGGCGCTCCTGAAACGACCGTTACGTATGAACACTGCCACGCGTCGGCGTTATCTCCCGGTTCGAATCCAGGTGGTACCATGAGCGATGACGAGGCAGCCGACAACGGTACAGAAGAGACGGCAGACGGCGAATCCGAACCCGAACCCGTCGATCTCGAGGCCATTCGCGAGGCCCTCGCGGAGTTCGAGGGCGACGTCGACTCCCTCGAGTCGGATCTCGAGGCGGCCGAAACCGAGGACGATCTGGACGTCGTCGAGGAAGATATCGCGGCCGTCCGCGACGACCTCGAGACGATCGAGATTCCGGAGCCGCCGGAGCCCGACGAGGACGAGGAAGAAGACGACGAGGAAGACCAGATCACGCCCGAAGAAGAGCTTCAGGAGCGCTCCGACGAGATCGAGTCCGACCTCGACGACCTCGAGTCCGACCTCGAGGACCAGCGCGGACCCTACGGCGAGGACGTCGTCAGCGAACTCAACGGCGCCAGCGGAACGATCACCGGCACCCGCTGGACCGAGGAGGGTCGCGCCGAACTGATCGAGGTCGTCGACGACTTCCTCGACGACCTGAACGACCTGCTCGGAACGTCGGTCACGCTGAGCAACCAGGGCGAGGACGTGCCCGACCAACTCGACGCAACCCTCGACTCGGCCGTCGACGCCGTCGAGGACGCCGACCTCGACGCCGACGACGACGCCGAGACGATCGCCGGCCTGCTCGAGGCCGCCGACGACCTCGAGTCCGGGATCGACGACTCGACGGAGTGGACGGATCTCGAGATCCGCGAACAGCTCCGCCGCGAGGGCTACTACGACGTCCTCGATCACGTCAAGGACTTCCCGCCGGAGTGGCACGCGCTGAAGGTCCACGAGAAACGCGGCAACGTCGACATGATCTTGCTCGCACTCGAGACGTTCGACTCCGACTACATGGAAGAACACTGTATGGAGGCCCTCCAGCGAATGGGGCCGGAGGAGGCCACCGACGCGATGCTCCAGAAGGCAAACCGCCGCGACCAGGCCGCGATGCGCGTCCTCGGAACGATCGGCGTCGAAGACGAGGAGGTCGTCGAGACGCTCGTCGACTACGTCGACACGAACCCCGACCTCCAGAAGCCGGCGTTTCGAGCGCTCGGCGAGATCGGCGCCGAGGAGGCCGTCGAACCGCTCGCCCAGCAGTTGGTCGACGACACCGCAGACGTCCGAAGCTGGGCCGCACGCGCGCTCGGCCTGATCGGCGACACTCGCGCGATCGACCCGCTCGCGGACGTGCTGGCCGACGACGAGGTCGACCGCGTCCGCGCCAGCGCCGCGTGGGCGCTCAACCAGATCGGCACCGAAGACGCCCTCGAGATCGTCGCCGAGTACGCCGACGACCGCGCCTACCTCGTCCAGACCGAAGCCGAGAAGGCGACGATCGAGCCCGCAGCCTAAGGTTCTCGACGGCCCCGCTCGCCCGCCCGCTTCTGTACTCGCAATCGCGTTTTCGCTACTCACCAGCATCGACCACGCGGTTTCGGCCGAGGGTTTACATACCAGTACGCGGCCAGACGGACCGATGGATCAGCGGCTGTCCGTCGGCCTCGCGCTCGTCGTGCTCGCCGTCCTCGCGGGCGGAACGGCAGCACCCAGCGCCGAGTCCCTGTCTCCCGACGCGGCCGACTCGAGCGACGCGCCCGTCGATCCACCGCCGCTCGAGTCGGCACCGACCTGTCCCGTCGAGACGGTCGGCTCGGCGACCGCGGCCGACGAGAACGAAACGGCATCGCCGACGACCGCGTCGGACGTGCGAAACGACCCTGCGCCGGCGCCACGGATCGTCGAGCTGTACCCGAATCCGACGACCGATGGCAACGTCGGCGAGTACCTCGTCCTCGAGACGCCACCCGAGACCACCCTCGAAAACTGGACGGTAACCGACGGCCACACGACCGCGGCGTTGCCGAACGAGACCGTCTCGGGCCGACTCGCGTTGAGTCTGGATCCGGACGTCACCGCCGACCTGACCGACGATCCCGTCTCCGTACTCGAGGGACACCTGCGACTCGCCGCCGACGGCGACACCCTCGAACTTCGAAACGGCTCGACGACGGTCGATACGGTTACCTACGATCGTGCGCCGCAGGCCGAACGCTGGTACCGAACCGAAGCCGACGACAGAGCCGTCGATCCCGACAGCGCACCCGTCCGGGGCGACTGGCACCCCCGCGGCGCAACGTGTCTCCCCGTTTCGAACGTCGACGTCGACGAGGCGACGGCGTTCGTCCTCCCCGACAGCCCCGACGTTCCCCGAGAAACGATCCGCGAGGCCGACGACCGACTCCTGCTCGCGGGGTATACGATCACGTCCGACGCGATCGCCGACGACCTCGTCGCGGCTGCCGATCGGGGCGTCGACGTCAGGGTCCTCCTCGAGTCGGGGCCCGTCGGCGGGACGCCCGCGGCGACCGAAGACGTACTCGACGCGCTCGCGGACGGCGGCGTCGACGTCCGCGCGATCGGTGGAGAGGGGTCCCGGTATCGGTACCACCACCCGAAGTACGCCGTCGCCGACGACGCGGCGTTGATCACCAGCGAGAACTGGAAGCCCTCGGGCGTCGGCGGCGAATCGAGCCGCGGCTGGGGAGTCGTCCTCGAGGACGAGCGAGTCGCGAACGACCTGGGCGACGTGTTCGAAGCCGACTACGCGGGTCCCGACACCCACTCGAGCGAGTCCTTTCGAACGAATGCGACCTTCGTCGACGATAGCGACGGACTCGAGACGCCACCGCCGTCGTTTTCGACCGAACACGAGTCGACCACGCTTCCCGTCGACGGCGTCGAACTTCTGCTCGCACCGGACAACGCCGAACCTCGGCTGACTGACCTGCTCGCCGCCGCCGAGGACGAACTCCTCGTCAAACAGGCCAGCGTCGCGGACGACACCGCCGTCCTCGAGGAGACGCTCGAGGCCGCCCGTCGCGGCGTCGACGTCCGACTCCTGCTCGATTCGTCGTGGTACCACGACGACGAGAACGAGGCGCTGGCGCGGGATCTCGAGCGAATCGCGGACGACGAATCGCTGTCGCTTGCGGTTCGTCTCGTCGACGACACCGATCGCTTCGAGAAGATCCACGCCAAGGGCGCGGTGATCGACGGCGAGGTCGCCGTCGTCGGCAGCGCCAACTGGAACGATAACGCCTTCGAGAACAATCGCGAGGTGCTCGTTGCGCTGTACGGAACCGAGATCGCAGCCTACTACGCGGCCGTCTTCGAGGCCGACTGGACGGGCGACGACGATCGGTGGACGCTTCCGTTCGGACTCAGTGCAACCGTCGTCGTCGCACTGGCACTCGCCGCTGTCGTCGGTCGACGCTACGTGCGGTTCGGCGACCCTACTCCCGCTGAACGCGACCGATAGCAACGCGAGACGAAGAGTGGTGGTCGAGTGACTCCCACGCCGACGCCTACTTCACACAGCCGTCCGCACCGGCCTCGAGTCGCTCGCAGTAATCTCGCTCGGGATCGAAACAGTCGGGACACTCGCTCGGTCGGTCGATGATCGTATCGAGGCGTTCGGCGACCGTGTCGTCGATGACGCTTTCCAGGGCGCGGGCCTCGTCGCGGAACTCCTCGACCTCGAGGACGTTTGCAAGGAAGCGCTCGATGATACAGTACGTCTGGAGCGCGTTGTGGGCCCGCTCGAGTCCCTCGTCGGTCAGGCTCGCACCCTTGTACTTCTCGTGTTCGACGAGGTCGCGGTCCTCGAGTTTCCCAATCATCTCGTTGACGCTCGCCGGGCTGACCTCGAGTAAGTCCGCGAGCGTGCCGGTCGATGCGGGGCCCTCTTCGATCCGCTGTGCGAGATAGATCGCCTTGAGATACTGGTCTGCCGTATTCATCGCGTCCCTCCGTCGGTGTCTGCCGCCGGCGCGGCGGTCGTCGGTAGTGGCTGTGCGCCTCGCGATCGGCGTCGAAACCGGGATCGACTCGGACCGCGACTCTCGACTCGAGTTCGAGTCCGGCGTCGACACCGGCGTTCCGTGGTCGCACTCGCCCCGGTCATGTGCTGTGTTCCATGAGCTCGGTCACCTCTTCGGCGCCCTCTCGTTCTTCCGCGCGAATCTCGTACAGCGTCTCGAGCAACCGATCGCGGTCGACGGCGAACTCACCCTCCGACGCTTCGATTGCGTCGATGAGGTCGTCGTAGAACTTGTAGGCCGTCTCTTCGTTCGCCAGTTGGTCGTAGAGCACGCCGTCGGTGTCCTCCGGCGGACCGTACCGGGCGTCGACTAACGCGTTGATCTCCTCGTAGGGGACCGTCTCGGCGTCGAGATCGTCGATCAGCGCCTCGAGTCGCTCGCGGTGGTCGGCCGATTCGGCGGCGGCCTCCTCGAGCAACTCACGTACCTCCTCGTCGAGCGCCGCCTGTTCGGACGGCGGCAGCGAGTCGAGGTGGTGGGCGGCGCGTGACTCCACGACCTCCTCCAGCACGACGCCGATCTGGAGCAGTCGTGCCAGCTGGTGGTCGTTCGAGACGCGCTGTCCCAGACTCATACCACGCCGTCCGGGCCGCTGATACTTAACGCTCCCTACTCGTGTCCACGTACCTTTTTTCCGCTCGGGTTCGCTCGCTTTGCTCGCTCACCGCTCTCTGCTCACGGGAGCATCGCTCCCGTTCGCACGGCTCGCGGGACTGAAGGTCCCGCGCTGGCGCAAAAAATCTACGGTAAAAAAGGCCGACGGATCGGCCGTCGGCCTCACCGTCGGTGACCCTCGCTCGCTGCGCTCGCTCGGATGCTCGACGTGCTCTCTACACCGCCCGCGCTGGAGGCGATTTTCACGGACTTTGGGCACGGAACGAAACCGTAAGACAATCTGCTTGACGGTTCGGTCTCGAAAGACGCTAGCCGTGATATCGCCAGACGCGGGTCCCTTCGCCGCCGTCGACGGCGTCGACCTGCTTGAGTCCCTCCTTGAGACACCCCCACCAGCCGTCGGCCGTCTCGTAGCCCGCCGGACATTCCGCGTAGAGCGCGTCGACGAAATCCGAGCGCCGCGCCCGGCCCTCGTCTCGGAGGAAGGCGAGCGCGCGGCCGACGGCGCGGCGACGGTTCTCGAGCGTCTCCGCGGATCGACCCGGAACGGAGAGCGCATCGAGGTCGGCGATATCCTCGCCAGGTCTGACGCCGGCGCCGGCCAGTCGCGTCGACGAGGTGTACTCGAGACCGGTTTGAACGTCCCGATCGAGGCGTTTTCGCGTCGTCGCGACCGCGCGTCGGGAGAGTTCGTCGAGGCGTTCGGACTCGACGGTTCCGAGAACGCCGGCGTCCTCGTGGACGGGGTCCTCCCGGATGCGGGCGACGCGTTCCGGCGTGATCGAGCCTGTCGACGGCGGTTTCGTTCCGCCGTCGTCGCTCGTCTCCGCCTGCTCCGGTTTCGTCGCTTCTGCCGCCTTCGTCACGCCGTCGGCGCTCTGTCGCGCTCCCGTAGCCGGCTCGTCGGGCCGGATTCGGGAGTCGGGTCCCTGCCGAACCGTCCGTGGCGCGCCGCGTACCTCGAGGCGGGAGTCGCGATCGTCCGGGGCCGTCTCGTCGGTCGGTTCGCGGGCCGTCCGCTCGTCGCTCGAGGCGTCGTTTGGCTCCGGCGACGGGTGCTCCGCCACCGGCTCGCCGTTCGTCGTCGATGCCTCCGTTCCATCGTCCTCGAGCGCCGCGACGAGCGACGACACTCGCTCCTCGAGTCGGGCGATGCGCTCGCCGTGGTCGGCCAGCACTCGATCCTGCGTCGCCTCGCGGTCGGGCTCGCGCTCGGCCTCGATCGAGCCGCGGTTCGCAACGATCCACCGGACGTACGCCCCGCGACTCTCGAAACCGAACAGTTCCCGCTCGGCCTCGAGCGCGTCGACGGTTTCGTCCTCGAGTTCGATGGAGAGAGCCCGCATAGTCTGTCGTTTCCCGGTACCAGATCATGGTATAAAAGTCGTCGTCAGACGCGTCGCCGGCCGTCGCCGCGGCTCGGTCGGGACTCTCGACTTCGACTCTCGACGTGAATACGATGCGAGAGCAATCGACGGCGAAAAATCGAACCCGAAACCGAACGGGAGCGTCGGCGTTACTCGCTTCGTTCGCGAAGGCGCGCTGCGACGAGCTCCTCGAGGTCCTCGCGCAGTTCGTCGACCGCAATCTCCTCCATAACGGGGACGAAGAAGCCTTCGACGAGCATGTTGCGCGCGGCGCGCGGGTCGACGCCGCGGGAGGTCATGTAGAGCAGGTCCTCCTGGTCGATCTGGCCGACCGTCGCCGAGTGGCTGGCTTCGGTGTCGTGGTTGTTGATGATCAGCTTCGGCGAGGCGTCGGCCTCGGACTCGTCGGAGAGCATCAGCGTGTTCTCGCGCTGGTAGGAGCTGGTGTCCCAGGCCTCGCGACCGACGTCCTGGACGCCCTCGTAGACCGAGCGGGCGACGTCGTCGGTGACGCCGCGGGTGACGAGGTCGGCCGTGGTGTGTTCGGCTTTGTGCCAGACCTTCGCGTCGATGTCGAAGTGCTGGTCGTTGTGGCCGTAGAACGCGCCGACGATCTGCGTCTCCGAGGAGTCGCCGTTGAGCTCCGTCGAGACGCCGGATTTCGTCAGCTGCGTGCCGAGGTTGACCTCGATCCAGTTGATCGTCGCGTACGTGTCGGCGTCGCCGCGCTTGAGCGAGAAGTTGTAGGCGTCCTCCGAGAGGTTCTGGAGGCTGCCGTACTGAACCGAACTGTTCTCGCCGGCGACGACCTCGACGATGCCGCTGTAGTACTGTTCGTCCTGCTTTTCGCCGGTCGACTGGCGCTCTAAGATCGTGACCGACGAGGACTCCTCGGTGACGACGAGCGTGTAGTTAAACAGCGAGCGGGAGTTTTGCTCGGTGCGGATCGTGACGTCCTCGGCGTCGACGCCCTCGGGGACGTAGACGACGGTCCCGGTGCTAAACAGCGCCGTCGAGAGCGCGGTGAGGTAGTTCTCCTGGGGGTCGACGACGGAGCCGAACTGCTCTTTCAGGAGCGCTTCGTGCTCGGACACGGCCTCGGCCCACGGCAGGACCTCGACCTCGTCGGGACCGATCTGATCCTTGTTCTCCGCCGCGTTCAGCGGGTCCACGAGCGACTCGAAGTCGAGCTCGTGGAGGTTCGTCCAGTCCCGACCCGGCGTCCGGATGACGTCGGGCATGTCGAGGTCGGAAAGCGCCTCGAGTGCCTCGAGACGGGTCTCGAGCAGCCACTCGGGCTCGTCGAGGTCACCCGAAATCTGGCGTACCTGTTCTTCCGTTAGATTAGCGTGTACCTGCGTGCTCATGTCTGATTCTCGGACTCGGTATTATCCGAGGCTTCCCTCCATCTCGAGTTCGATGAGGCGGTTGAGTTCGACCGCGTACTCGATCGGCAGTTCCTCCGTGATCGGCTCGATGAAGCCGGCGACGATCATCTTCTTGGCGTCGTCGTCGTCCAGACCGCGGCTCTGGAGGTAGAAGATGTCCTCGTCGCCGATCTTGCCGACGGTCGCCTCGTGGGCGACGTCGACTTTCGACTCCTCGATCTCCATGTACGGCATGGTGTCCGAGGTGGACTCGTTGTCGAACATCAGCGCGTCGCACTCGACGGCGGTGCTCGAGTTCTCGGCGCCGTCGGCGATGTGGACGAGCCCGCGGTAGTTGGTGCGGCCGCCGTCTTTGGAGATCGACTTGGACTCGATGGTCGAGGACGTCTCGGGCGCGTTGTGGTAGACCTTCGCGCCGGTGTCGATGTCCTGACCCTCGCCCGCGAAGGCGATGGTGATGTGGGTGTCCGTCGCGCCCCGACCCTTGAGGATCGTACACGGATAGAGCATGGTTGCCTTCGAGCCCATCGAGCCCGAGACCCACTCCATCGTGCCGTTCGATTCGACGATGGCGCGTTTGGTGTTCAGGTTGAACGTGTTTTTCGACCAGTTCTGGACCGTCGAGTACTGAACGTGCGCGTCGTCTTCGACGAAGACCTCGACACAACCCGAGTGGAGGTTGTGCGAGCCGTACTTCGGTGCGGAACAGCCCTCGATGTAGTGGACTTCCGAGCCTTCCTCGGCAACGATGAGCGTGTGCTCGAACTGGCCCATCCCTTCCGAGTTCATGCGGAAGTACGCCTGCACTGGCATCTCGACGGTGACGTCCTCTGGGACGTAGACGAACGAGCCGCCAGACCAGACAGCACCGTGAAGTGCGGCGAACTTGTTGTCGCTTGGCGGGACACAGGTCGTCATGAAGTACTCTTTGACGAGCTCGGGGTGTTCCTGGACCGCGCGGTCCATGTTCATGAAGATGACGCCCTTCTCCTCCCACTGGTCTTGCATGTTCTGGTAGACGACCTCCGACTCGTACTGGGCGCCGACGCCCGAGAGGGCGTTCTTCTCGGCTTCCGGAATACCCAGCTTGTCGAAGGTGTCTTTGATCTCGTCGGGCAGTTCCGTCCAGTCGTCGACGCCTTCGCGCTTGTCGACGTCCGGGCGGATGTAGGGGACGATCTCTTCGATGTCGAGTTCGGAGAGGTCCGGCTGGCCGGGCCAGTCCGTCGGCATCGGCATGTTGTGGTACTGCTTGAGCGCGCGCAGGCGGCGCTCGAGCATCCAGTCGGGCTCGTCTTTGTCCTCGGAGATCATGCGGATGACCTCCTCGGTCAGGCCCTTGTCGGACTTCACCGCGGCGTTCTGTTCTTTCTTGAACTCGAACCGCGCTTCAGTGTCAGTTTCTTTGAGGTGATCTTGTTCGGAACTCATGATTTGATTGTGTATGTGGTTACGGCTGTAGGGTTATTACCGTTGTTCTAGCCGGATTCGGTTACGCCGTGCCGTAGACCTCTTCGCGGACCCAGTCGTACCCCTTGTCCTCGAGTTCGGCCGCGAGCTCGGGACCGCCGCTTTTGGCGATCTGGCCGTCGAGCATCACGTGGACGTGGTCGGGCTCGACGTAGTCGAGGATCCGCTGGTAGTGGGTGATCTGGAGGACGCCGGTGCCCTGCTCGTCGCGCAGTGCGTTGATGCCGTCGGAGACGTCCTGGAGTCGGTCGATGTCCAGTCCGGAGTCGATCTCGTCGAGGACAGCGATCGACGGCTCGAGAATTGCCGCCTGCAGCACTTCGTTTTGCTTTTTCTCGCCGCCGGAGAAGCCGGCGTTGAGATAGCGCTGGGCGAATCGCTCGTCCATGTCCAGCTGTTCCATCTTCTCCTGAAGGATCTGCTGGAACTCGGCGACGCCGACCTCGCCCTCGTCCGCGGGGCCTTCCATCGGCGAGGTTTCGAAGCCGTCGTCCTCTTCTTCCTCGTCCTCGCCCTCGTCGTCCTCGAAGAGTTCCTCTCGCTCCTCGATCTTGGCGTTGAGCGCCGTTCGGAGGAAGTTCGTCATCGTGACGCCCTCGATCTCGGCGGGATACTGGAATGCGAGGAAGACGCCGAGCGCGGCACGCTCGTTGGGTTCGAGTTCGAGGAGGTTCCAGCTGCGCTGGTCCTCGTCGATTTCGATCTCGTCGCCGAATTCGTCCTCCTCGAGGTGGAGCAGGACCTCTCCCTCGGTGACCTCGTAGGCGGGATGACCGGCGATGACCTTGGCGGTCGTCGACTTCCCGGAGCCGTTCGGACCCATCAGTGCGTGGATCTCGCCCGACTCGACCTCGAGATCGACACCCTCGAGAATCTTCTCGTCGCCCTCCGCTACTTCCGCGTGCAGGTTGTTCAGTTCGAGACGTGCCATAGTACTCTGTCGTGTGAACGGTGGGTCGTCTGACTGATAACGGTTTCGTATCCAACTGGATACGGTCTCCCATCGCAAAAATAATTTCCATGATCAGGAACAGAGATGCGTGATAGTGTAAGGGCCTACTCAGCCATTTCAAGAACTTGCCCTCCGATATCTCCACCGAATATCAGACCATTTCCCTCCAAAAGGGCTCTCTGCTGATCTTCTGGCAAATGCTCCATGAACGTATGGCAGAGACGACAGAGTTGGAATAGGTTATCCATCGTATGTGCATCAGATGGCCTAGAGAACGCACGAATTGGACGGATATGATGTACATCTAGATTTCGGCCGAGCTAATCTCACACAATTCCACTTAGTGTGGCTATGATACCGATCATCCCTCGGTATATGATTTGAAACCGCTGTACACTGCGCCGAGGCCAAAAACGATGCTCATCATGAGCTGACTGCCTGCGGGCTCTAACAGGTATCCGACACCGATCACGGCTGCCGCGAATGCAAAGAGGGCACTCGCTATTCGCGGTCGCTCTAGGTAATTAGTAGCAATAGCTAATATAGCGATTAGTCCAATCACGTATACTGCAAACGCAGGGGTTGCGATGACAGCCTGGATACCGTCATCAAGGAAAATACCATAATGTGTATGGGCAGTCCACAACAGAATGATTCCAAGGCCGACTACTGAACCCACTTTCACAGCATCTTTGAGAATGTGTTTCACCTTGCGGAACAATCCTGACATGAATGTCGTTTGTGATGGTTTCATATATCTATTCATGTATTATGGCCAATGTATTATAGACCTTTCGCATGTTTTTTGTTCTGGTGAATCACCATACTGCGTCGGGTACAACCGACGTGCGGAAATTCGTTTGTAGTTGGATCGACAGCAGCGTACAGCTAGTACCGTTGGTCAGTTAGTTGAATAACCGTTTTGTCGACTGCGACGTGACCCGACGATTTGTCGATATTAAATCCTCTCGGATAGCTTTCGAGGTTACGCCCGCGATCGCGACGACGAGCGCGAGCATCGGTGGCACAGAGTATTTGACTCGTCAGTTGGAATTTTCCATCGATAACTGTTGTCGTTGTGAACACGCCACACCGACGGTGTACTGCACTCGTATCGTGGCCTGTGAGCAACGATACTCTTCGAAAAGAACTGCTGACAGTAGTATAACGTTACTCAACTGGCCGTCTCGATTATGTCGACGACATCTTTGAAGAACTGCCAGTGATGACTCCACAACCGATCTTGTTTCGTCTCGGAATAATACGGGAGCACATGCAGTGCGCTGATCCGTGTCACGAGCTGGTATAGATGCCGACGGTCGCGAAACTTGGCATCCCGATCGAGTGTGCGATAGCGTTCATATCCTGCGTAGAGATTCTCCCGAACAATAGATCGACGCTCTGCATCGTAGGAGCTCCATTGCGTGAGATACTGTTCGCAGAGTACGAGTTCGTACTCGTAGTGGCCGCTGCGAACAGCACCCCAGTCCAACACCGCTTTGAGTTCGTAGGTATCCGCATCGACGAGCAGGTTCCCAGGCCGATAATCGTAATGCATCGGTACTAGAGGGACCTTCGGGAGCGTTGCCGTCGCCTCACGGATGTAGTCTCTAACATCCGACTCGATCTCTCCTAGGTATTCGAGATAGGGAGAGTCGAGTGAACCACGCATCCAGTCACCCCAGGCTGTGCTGTTATCTTTAATTACAATCCCATCATCGCCAACTGTGAGCTTACCAACGCCCTCGACAGGACCCAACTCGTGCAACTGAGCGAGATGGCGCCCAGCGGTGCGTGCCAGACCTGCCAAGGCGTCTGGTCCACAATCGGCTTCAAGTGTCCCAATCCATTCCTCGTCTGATTCGAGTGACGACCCATCGATGTACTCCATTAGATAGAAGGGTCGGTCCACCAGTTCGGGATCGGTAACGGCTGTATAGATCGAGGGGACCGGAATGTTGGTCTCAGTGGCGACAAATCTGTGTATCCGTGGTTCGTGAACGAACTCGGAAGTGGAACTAAGTCCGGCTGTTTTGAAAATCACTTCAGTTGTGGCGTTCGTTTCGTCGATAACTTCTATTTGGTAGGTAGTTTCAGAGCCTTCCGAGATAGCTTCTGATCGTTCAAGTGTCCAGTCCATCTCGGTGGCTCTTAGGCAGTTTTCAATCTGTTCGTCGGTAAGCGGATCCGTATCACGGTTCTTTGCAGCTATCGGATCAATCATTGTCTTGGATTGTTTCAATATGGATATTAACTTGTTACTATATATTGTATACTTTTATTTTGTAGCGAATGTGGTAGAGTATGCAATCGCTGAGTGTGTGTATTTCACATAAAATAATATGGTTTGGTACCTTCCACTTTCCAGAAGTACTGGATTCGGGTTATCGATACACTTGCTACCTATCGTTTCGGATAGCCGTTATCTTCGGTGGACGTGCTAAAGGCTCGGCAGACTCGGACAACTGTCGAGTCCCGGAACGGACCCACAGCTTGGGAGACTAGGAAGGTCGTCTGCACTGGGACGCTCAAACTCGACATCGAGTTGGTCTTCGTACCACTCAGGTTCGACCGGAATGGCCCCAGTCGCCTCGTCGAGATCGGAGGTACATAAATCGCAGCCCTGGGGATCGATGTCTTCGTGAGCTATGTCCCACGCACACCAGATTCCCGCACCAATAACCGGGATGGCTCCAACCTTGGTCTTGGCAGCCGGTGCAGACGTGACGAATAGAGAACAAGACCTAGACACTTCTTCGTTAGATTCTACCCAATCATATACGCAAGAAAGATTGACGAATCCACTTGGACATATTAGCGGACTGGTCGGCGTAATGTCCATTGATTGGGTGGCGACGCCGTTGGGAATGTCGTCGTCTCGAACGGTAGTTTCGAAGGAAACCTCTTCTCCGTCTTTCGTGGGTGGGAAGTAGTACGTAACATCGGTGCTCCCATCGGAATTCTTGGACTGGTGGGCGGCTGTTACGTAGCTATCTCCTAGAATGGAAAGCTCTGCTTCCTCGGCCTCGGAAGTCTGGTACGGGATGAGAACGAGCCGTTCTTCTCGGTCCCCAAGCGAAGCATGAGCCACCGTGGCCTCCTCGAGGGAAAAACTCTCTCTGTCGAGGAAATCGTACGATTCGATAAAATGTTGAACTGGTGGTTCGTTGAGGAACTTGCGTGCCGTCTCAGCCTCGGCGGATTCAGTTTCTATCTTGGCAACAGCACTCATCGAGGACGCACCAAGCCCAGCTGTGGTCGCGCCAGCTCCACCAATATATTTCAAAACGTTGCGACGCCGTCTTCCGGAATTTTGATCCGACATCAAAGTACACAATAACATAGGATAAAATAAGTTTTTATATATTAGAATATAAAACTTTATTATTTATAGGAGATTACAGGTTATTGATGTTCTATACCGTGAGGTACTGTCTAGGACTATCCCAAATATGGGTGACCTATGCCATTTATTTTGGACATACAATCACACTAGTGAGGAAAAGAAGTATGATGTTCGATAGAATCGCGGGATGAATTGACGTCGGCACAATCAATGGGCCGTGGATCGGTTCTCCAGTGAGGTTTAATGACCGGAGGAAGCCGTAGATTTGAGCGGCCTGCTTCAAGGCCTGCTTGGACAGGTCGCAGAATTTTGCCAACCACGGCTGGAGCAACGACCAGAGACACTCTGCTTAGTTTGTATGGACGCCGTCTTCCGAAACGTATTCTTTGCCGTGAAGGACGGTTCGATGCTCATGCTCCATAGCTTGGTAGGCCGGAACTCATCGATCCAGACCTCTTCCAGCGGCTTGGAGAGGTCATCTACCTCCTCAATCACGAACCCAAGTTCATCGCGTAGTTTGTTCCCTCCTTAGCAGACACCACTCGAAGCACGTCGCGGCAGGCCGCGACGAGCGTCGGTTCATCTCTCTGTTCTCCCGTCTATCGTGTTCGTCCTCCTTTAGGTGAACCGCCACGGTTGAGCCCTTCCCGCGGCGGATATTGGCCTTTGAAGTCGGGACATACCAGCTGGGTTTCATCGACCTGTGTCGGTCCACCGACTGTCTGGGAGATTCGATCCCAGACAGTTGGAAAGCCTCGGAGGAAGTCGGTTTCAAACTCCCTAATTTGGTCGTGAAGCGTCTCGTAACATAGTTAGAGGAGGTATGCGACTTGATTGATGCCGAGTAACGTTTCGGCGTAGAGAATGAACGCGATGAGGAACTCGTCGGGAGCGAGCTCCGAATCATAGAACGGTGCCCCACGTGTACAGGTGGTACGCTCTTTTGTAGCACATTGTTGATGGTGCGGCCTCTTGCAATTTTGCGCTGATTGCTATGAACTGATCCATCGATCAGGAATCGCTCTACACGTAGATCTCAGTCATGCAGACGAGCAACGAAACTGGATCAATAATCAGTCGATCACATCGACAGCCGCACTATCTCGTTCAATAGGCGCTGAATCTGCTTGAACTGTGCTCGGCCCGTCTCGAAGAGATGGCGGCGGTAAGTTTCGGCACTGGAGAGTCGCTGTCAGCGGCGAATCGCCGCCGACGCGACAGTGTCGCCACTCACGACCGCTGCCCCAACTCAGGGACAGCTACCGGAAGAACCGGTCGTCGAGTGGTTGATTTGCTGGGACAGCTCTGCGTACGCCAAGAGCTGTCCAGGCAGCACGAACCACCATCTCACAGAACTCCATGAACGACCACTCCCAGAGGCGGCGCCCCGCCGTGGGGGGCGCCGCCACGTACATCCAGTGGAGATACCGCCAGACGTTCTGCAGCAACAGACTCACGACGAACAGTAACAGCCGGAGCCCGGCGTCCCGAGAACTGGTGAGAGCGAGGCTCTGGTTGCCTAACCGGTAGCTCGATTCAATGCCGAAGCGCTTGCTATAGTGTTCCCGTGCATCCTGTGGTGTGTCGATGAACGGCGCGTCAGCGGCGTAGCCGTGACGCGCCACCCCGTGCTCGTCGTATCGTCCTCGCTGGTAGACACAGTCGATGAACACAGGGAACGTTACCCGCCCAGCGAGTTCGTGTTCGATCACGCGACTCCAGCCGCTGCTGAGTTCGTCTTGAATCGTCTCGCCCCACTTGACGATCGGCATGACGTAGGCGTAGTTGTGCGTGTACAGTAGTTCGAGGCAAGTGCTGTTGTAGAATCCGCGATCGAGATAGACGGCCTTGACGCGCAGGTCAAGGCCGTCGAGGAGTTCGAGGAACTCACCGAGGGCATCGCTGGTGGTTTCGCCAGCGACCAGCTGGCGAACCGCCAGCGTGTACCGCTTGTTGCGCACCCGCGCATACAGCGTGACGTAAGCATGGAACGCAGTGGTACCTCGTTTCGCCTGCGAGAAGTACAACGCCTCTGTCTCGTCTTCCTCACCGTAGTAGGGATCGAGGTGGAGGTCGGCGACGACCTCCACCGGTCGATCTGGGAGCGTCTCAAGGACATCCCGTTGAAGTAGTGTGTTTCCGACCGTCTCGACGGTCTCAAGATCAAACTGATCGGTAAGGTGTCCTCGAACGGTATTGGCGTGTGGCGAGTCCTCGGTCGTCTCACAGACGTGATTGATCGAGGTCCCGCCGGCGCTGGCGCCGGCGAGGGCCTCGTACAACGTCTCCGTCGTTACCTCGACGTTCTCTCCGAGGTCAATTGGAAGGTCATCACCGAGGCTGTTGACGACAAAATTAAGCAGGTGCTCTTCTTCTATCTCGCTGTCTGCTTGTGTTGGTTGCACATCTTCTACAAGCAGACACTTTCACTCAAACCAATGTGATCGACTGATAATCTCCTACGGAAGAGCGTAGGTGGTAATACTCGTGGGCAGGTTCCGCTACGCTACAGAAGAGCGTCTCTCCATCACCTGCACCGATTGGTTGTCCATACGACCACTTATTGCTGTAGTATAATAGTCAGTTCAGTGTTATATCCTCCCCTTATACAGCAGTTATTGAACCAAAACCTTTCTTTTGAGGTTGGGGGAACTGACTCCCCGTCGTACGGACCTACCAGTATTGATCGAGACCTTGCTGTTCCTGACCACTTTTGACTTCATCCCACGAGACATCCAGTGCCTCGAGGATGCGCTCGATCGGCCCTTTCAGGGTCTTCTCGAGCATCGTGTCGTAGTCGACTTCGAACTCGTCTGGAATCTGGTCTTCGTACTCGAAACAGATGACGTCGGGGTCGCGCTTGAACGCCCCGTAGAGCGGATCGCGCTGCGGGTCGTGGCCCTCTTCGCTTTCCATTCGGCGGAAGAAGGCGGGATCCACGCGATCGAGGTAGAGCCGTTTGGGTTTGCTCCCGCGCTGGAAGTTCGTCCCGAGCAAGAGATTCGCGTACTTTGCGCCCCGAACCTGGGCCGTGTCGGTGTCGTAGTTGTCCAGCCGCTTGCCGATGCCGCCCGGAATGGCGATCTCCTCGAGGGAGACGTCGCCCGACTGTACGTCCTCGATGACGCCGTTGACGTACTCCTTTGTTCCCTCGATGTCGCCTTCCTTGACGATCATCTCGATGACCCGGTGTTGGACTTCCTTGGTGATGGGTGCGATATCCGAGCGCTGGTACTCGAAGCCGACGATGTCGACGGTGTCGACGTCCTTACCTTCCTTCCAGACGATGTGGCCAGCGTAGCGTTTCTTCTTGCCGGCCTGGAAGAATCGCCGGTAGAGCTTCTCGAACTCGATCTGGAACCGGTGAGACTCGGCGTTCAGATCCTCGCGCGCGAAGTCGTCGTACCGTCCGTTGATGTGGTCCTCGATATCGAAAGAGTGCTCGATCGCGTCGTCGGTCGAAACGTCGGGACCGAGCTCGAGCATAACCGAATCGGTGTCTCCATAGGCAACCTGATAATTCAGTTCTGTTGCAGCAGTTTCGGTGAACTCTATCACTTCGCGCCCAGTAGCAGTGATTGCCGATGCTGCTTCTTTGTCATATAGTCGGAATTGATCCCATCCCGATACACCGTACAGCGAATTCATGATAACCTTTACCGCACCCTGCTGGCGGTCGTACTGCTCGTACTCGGGCGTGCCGGGTTCGTGCTGGTTGCGCAGTTCCTTTTTCTCCTCGCGCTCGGCGAGGAGTTCGGTGATCATCTCCCGGTTGACGCCGTCGGGTTTCTTCCGGAAGTGGGTCCCCGTCGGCGCCTTGTAGGTCTCGTCGTTGTACGTCTCGGGGTCGACCTTCGTCTCCGGGCTGGCGTTGATCGTCGTCATGCACATCGGGTACAGCGACTGACCGACCCACTGGAAGTTCCCCTTTCGTCCGGCGAGGATGACGTGGTTTTCGGCTGCAGTGACACAGTAGACGTTCCCATCGTGTTGCTCGACGGTCTCGTTCGACTTCGTAAACGATCCCCGTTTCCCGACAGACACGTACCAGGTACCGTCGTTCTGTTTCGACACCGTCGGCTTGTGCCCACACTGAACGGCGATTCTGGAAATGGCTCGCATAAGCTCGTCACTTTTCGTCCAGAACTTCCCGAGACCGGAGTCCGCGCGGTCTCCGTCACCGTCGATCATCGTCTCGAGGAGTATCGAGAGATACTCGGCGTCGAGACTGAATACCCACTCGGGGAGACACTTCTCGGCGTACCCGTCGCCGCAATGGTCCTCGAGCCACTCGATGAGATATCGGTTCGAGACGTTGATCCCTCGATCGTCGACGTTGTAATTGACTCCCATCCGATCGAGAAGCGAACAGATCCGCTCACGATGAGCACCGTTCGACTGATGAATCGTGAACCGACCGGCAGCCTGATCGAGACTACCCTCGGTGACGAACCAGCCGAGGAACTCGAGCCAGTCGTCCATTTCGAACGAGAGTGGCGTCTCGCGGTGTTGTCTCCCGTACTGCAAGAAGAGATCGCCAGCGTGTTCCCGAATTATCGATTCGTAATCGTGGAACGTCGAGAGCGGAATCAGGTATTTTCCGACCGTCTTCTGGATGCCCATCGCTGCAGACGATCCGTGAACGAGATCGAGGGTCGATTCGACGGGTTCTGGCATCGAATGGCGGAACGATCGAAGATCGTTATCGGTGTAGACGACGACGTGCCCACTTGCGACCTCTTCGTGGAGTTCGAACGTGTCAGGCGTCGCTCCCGCCATCGGTTCGTGATTCGGGAATGCGAACCGATCGGTCTCGGGGATGTTTCGGTATTCAGTGAGTTCGAAATCGTCCGGCCCGAGGTCGTCCCAGCCACGCGTGTTCGAGACCAGGAACTGGTGATTTTCAGTCACCTTCAGATCGTGCGTGTTCCCGCTCACGTGGTGTAACTCACCGTATCGATTTTCGTACTCGTGTGTTTCGGCTACCGGCGTGATCTCGCACTCGAATGTGTCCGGGTCGAGCGTAAACATATCGTCGCCGATTTCGAGATCTTTGATATTTTTCGGACCACCTGGTGTCATCACCTCCGTGTCCCCACTGAAACACTTCAAGTCCAGTACGGTAACGTTCTCTTTGACGCCCGTGATCGGATCGAAGACGGCACCACCTTCGTACTCCTCGCCGGCCTCCTGTTGGCCCTTCGAGGGCAGCGCGAACTCGCCGTGGGCCTGATGGAGGACGTACATGTCGACCGCGTCGCCCGGCGTGGGGGCGTCCTCGAGTTTACAGCCGACGAAGGATCGCACTTCGTCCCAGAAGGGGATAATCTGCTGTTGGCGGTCGAGTTCCACGCAGAGTTCGACGTCACGCAGGTTGTACTCGAGGAGTTGCGTCGGATCGTCCTCCCAGAGGTCGCCGATGTCGCCGGCGTACCGTTCTTTCCCGACTCCCAACTCGGCCTCTCCAACGGCGTCCAGCCGGTAGGAGTCGAGTTCGGAGAAGACCATCCGCTGGTAGCCGTAGAGCAGGTCGAAGACGACTCGTCCCTTGATGTCGGGGCCGCCCCAGTTGCTGCGCCAGACCTCGTCGACCCGCGAGAGCCGGTCGATCTCGAGGTCGTAGTCGTGGTGAGGACCCTGCAGTTCCTCGAGGCGGTCGAGGAAGTACGGGGCGTCGAAATCCTCGAAATTCCACCCGGTCATGACGTCTCCGTCGGTTTCACGGACGTAGTCGACGAACGCCTCGAGCATCGCTTCCTCCGCCTCGAAGGCCCGCACCTCGTGATCGATTTCGCCTTCGATCGGTTCGTACTCGGTGATCTCGTCGGGAATGTTGCCGTGACCCTCGTCGGCTGCACAGACCCACATGATGTACTCATCGCGGTAGGAGTCGTGGCTCGTGAGACAGACGATGGGTTCCTCGCCATCTTCCGGGAAACCGTGGCGGTCCTCGACCTCGATGTCGAACGTCAGCACGCGCGGTTCGGCGTCGACGTCGGCGGCCTCGACCTCGTCGTGGGGAACGACCAGCGAGTCGTCTTCGGCGCGTCGTTCGGGGACGCGCATCCCGCTGCGGATGTCCTTGTCGATCAGAAACCGATTCGGAAAGAGGATGTCGGCCTCGTAATGTTCGAAATCGTCTCGAATCTGCCCGACGTCGCGGGGGGTCTGGCCGAAAATCTTTGTGAGCTTCTCGCCTCGGATGCTCTCGTATGGCTCGCCGTCTTCGTCGACCTCGCGGCTGCCCGTCAGGCGATCGTACTGCTCTTCGGGCGGTCGCTCGAGGCTCTCCGTCGGCGCGTAGAAGTACGGCTTGAAGCCGACGACCTGGACGTGTTCTAGCTCGCCATCGGGCGTCCGGCCGAAGACGTGCATGATCGGTCGCTCCTCGTCGCCGTAGCCGGCGATGGTGTAATCGACCTGCATCACGGCGAGCTCGAGGTCGCCCTCGGGCTCCGGCAGCGTCTCCTCGATGACGTCGATTACCTCGGCGGCGCTCGAGCCGCCGTTGCCCGCGATGTGGGCCGCCTCCGCCTCCGGTCGCTCGTCCGCGTCGTCGGACTCGGCGCCGAAATCCGCGAGTCCGCTCTGGCCCGACTCAGTCATGATATCGGGCTTGGGAGTGACCGGATAAAAACCCACACACTTCGACCGGTTCCGCTCGCGAGAAACCAGGCAGTATTGCGAGAGCAACAAGACATATAATGTGGTAACACATACCATGCAGTCAGGTGATCGAAGTGTCCATCGACGCAGCCGACGACGCGACGGATCGAAGTGAACCGCGCAGCGAACGCGAGGGCACCGAAACGATCGAATCCTACGAAACGGACGACGGCGTCGTCTTCTATGACGCCGAGAATCCGCTCGCGTGGGTGGAGACCTCCCGCACTCTCACGCTTACCGAACTGGCCTGAGCTATCGACCCGCGGCGCGGCCCCGAATCGCCCTCCGACCGCCTCGAACGCGAACGCTTTTTTTGGTGGCTCACCCTCCCTCGAGACGTGGGAGACGATCGGTCCGACGACGAGGTCGAGGACGAGCCGCAATCCGAACTCGGCGAGTACGACCCTGAAGCGGAGTTTCGCGACCCCGATAGCGACACCCTCACGATTCCCGAGGTCCCGACCGAGAAGGCGGGTTCGACGCTCCGAGAGGACATCCGCTCGGAGATGGATTCGGATGAGGAGGACGATTCGACGTCGTCGTCGGAGGTTCCGACGCCGGGAACCGATGTCCATCCCGAACTCGCAAAGCAGTTCTGGGCGCTGGTGCTCGTGCTCAACTTCGCGGTCCTCGCCTACGCGCTCGCCGCGATGTTTCTGTTCATCGAGGGCGAGCCCACCTACGCCGCCTACCTTCTCGCCGCCGGCTTCGCTCTCACCGGATTCCTGATCAGGCGGTATCGATACGTCAAGCGACACGATTTCCCGGCGGAGGAGGACGCAGCAGACGACGAATGTGCCGAACGGGCCGAGAGATCCGACGAACGTGCGGGGGGTTCTGACGAACACACCGAGGGACCCGACGAACGCGATTCCGAACCGTAAGCTGATTGTCGCAGCCGAAACTACTTCAGTGGCGCTCGTTCAACACCAGATATCGGACGATCCAGCCCGATCATGAAAACCGTTCAAGACGACACCGGAAAACGGTATCTGCTTCTCAAGCGGTCCGAACACGCGAGTCTCGTCCGCGACCCGGACAGCGGCAACGAGTGTTACGTCCAGAACGACCGCCTCGAGGACGTCGACGAATCGCCGCTCGAGACCGCGGCCCGGACCGTCGCCGATCCGGTCCGGACGCTGCTGACGAACGTCCACGACGAGACGACGCTCGGACTCCTGCTCGAACTCGCCGACCGCGGCCCGCTCGGCGTTCGAACGCTGCTCGACAGCTACGACGTCTGCGAGAGCGACCTCCACGGCCGACTCACGGTGCTTTCGGCCGCCGGACTGCTCGAGGAGACCGAGGTCGCCGGCGAGCGCGGCTACCGAATTACCGGTGACTGCGAGCGCGCGCTCGAGGCGATTCGAACCGACGTCCCGGACGACGAACTCGTCTCGAGCATCGGCCCCGAAACGGCGGGCGAATCGGCGGAAAAGCGCTCCTGATCAAGTCGGTCAGTCAGACGCGAGCAGTTCGATTTCCGGCGGCTCTCCGGCTTCGAGTCGCGACCGGTTCGAGACCGTATCCTTCTCGACGCGAACGAGCGAATCCGCCGCCCCGACGAGTTCTTCGTCGTGGCTGACGACGACGATCTGTTCGACGCCCTGGTCTCGCATCGACTCGATCAGCGACACGAGCTGGGTGACGTGCCCCGAGTCCAGGAAGACCGTCGGCTCGTCGAGAATCAGCGGCGGCATCGGCGCCGCCCCCTCGACGCCCTCGGCGAGCAAGCGGTAGATCGCACACCGCAGGCTGAGGTTGAACAGCGCCCGTTCGCCGCCGGAGAGCTGTTCGGGCTCGAGGGCTTCGCCGTCTTTCTGGTAGACCGTCAGCCGGTACTCGCCGTCGAGATCGATCCCGGCGTAGGAGTCGTTCTGGTAGACCAGATCGAACGTCTCGTTGAGCAGCCGTTCTAAGGTCTCGACGTTGCGCTGGCGCAGCTCCGAGCGGAGGTCGGCGTAGGTCGCCTGCAGCGTCTCCGCCTCGTCGTACAGCGACTCGAGGTGGGCACAGCGTTCCTCGACGGCCTCGAGGCGCTCGCGAAGCTCCTCGAGTTCTTCGAGTTCGCGTTCGACCGCGCCGATGGCGTTCTGGAGGTTCGTCCGGTTTTCCTCGAGTTCCTCGAGTTTGTCGTCGACCTGACCGATGTACGCCTGGGCGTTTTCCCTGTCGTCGCGGGCCGTTTCGACGCGTTCGTCGTCGAACTCCGACTCGAGGTCGCGTTTGCGCTCGCGCTTGCTCGAGAGCGTCTCGCGGCGCTCGTCGTTCATCGTCTGCCAGTCCTGACGGCGGTCGCGGTGGGTTTCGATCTTCGATTCGAGATCCGCGCGCTCGTCGTCGATCTCGGCGATCCGGCGTAGCGTCTCGAGGGCGTCTCTCACCTCGCCGCGCTCGGTGTTGATCCGGCCGAGTTCGGCCCGCTTCTCGCCGAGTTCGTCCTCGAGATCGGCGGCCGTCTCGCGCTTTTCGGCGGCCTCGGCCTCGTACTCGTCGGCGTCCTCGAGCAACTGCTCGCGTTGCTCGCGTCGCTCCGCGAGCGTCTCGCGCTTTTCCTCGAGTAGCTGTTCGACGTTGTCGCGGTTCCCCTCGAGTTGCTCGACGCGCCGCTCGGCCTCGCGCAACGCCTCGGCGCGTTCGATGCGTTCGTCGAGTTCCGCGCGGTCCGCTTCGAGGGTTTCGCGCGTCGCCTCGAGGGCGTCGCGTTCCTCGCGTTTCTCCTCGAGAGCGTCGACGTGAGGGGAGTCCGCGACGGGCTGGCCACACTCCGGACACTTCCCCTCCTCGAGCAGCCGTTCGCCCTCCTCGATCGCGTTCTCGACGGCCCTGATGTCGGCGGTGACGTCGCCGATCTCGTCCGTGAGTTCGTCGCGCTCGGCCTCGAGTTCCTCGAGGTGAGCGGCCGCGTCACCGAACTCGATCGGTGCGTCGACGAATCGCTCTCGCTCCGATTCGATCTCGGAGTCGAGTTCCTCGAGGTTCGTCTCCCGGTTCTCGATGGACTCTTCGTCGGCCTCGAGCGCGGACGCGAGCTCGTCGGCGTCGGCCCGAGCCTGCTCGGCCTGCCCCTCGAGGTCGTCGGCCTCCTCTCGCAGGCGCTCGATTTCGCCATTGCTCTCGGTGATCGCGACCTTGACCGCCTCCAGTTCGTCGCGAAGCTCCTCCTTGCGGGCCTCGAGGGTCTCGATCCGTTCCGCGATGGCGTCCGCGTCGGTTTCGTCGCCTGCGCTGCCCGGCTCATCCGCGTCGCCCTCGAGGTCGACTTCGGCGACGAGTTCGTCGCGCTCGGTCGCGAGTTCCGCCCGTCGCTCCTCGAGTTCTCTGATTCGCGCTTTCGCGTCCTCGCGATCGGCCTCGGTCTCGGAGATTTTCGAGCGCAGGTCGTCGATCTCCCCCTCGAGTCGGTCGATCTCCTCGCGGGTCTCCTCGTGGCGCTCGAGGACGTCTTCCGCAGCCTGGAGCGTCTCCCGGGCCTGCTCGCGCTGGGTTTCGTAGTGATCGATCTTCTCTACGACGTCGGCGCGGCGGGACTCGAGGCCGTTGAGCCGTTCGTGGAGGTCTTTTTCTTCCTTCTGTTCGACCTGCTCTCGAACGTTCTCGACGACCTCGCGCTGGCCGTCGAGGACCGTTTTGACGCCGAGGCGGGCGTCGCTAGCTCGCTCGCGGTACTCCTCGAGGGCACCCAGTTGCAGGAGGTCGTCGATCATGTCCTGGCGGTCGCTCGGCGAGGCGTGGATGAGCTTGTTGACCTCGCCCTGGCGGACGTAGGCGCAGTTGACGAACGCCTCGGCGTCCATCCGCAGGAGCTCCGTAATCTCACGGCGGACGTCGCGAGCGCCCTCGATCGTCTCCGTCGGCGTCTCGAGGACGCACTTCGTCGTCGTCGCGCGGTCGCCGCGAAGTTTGAGGTGGCGCTCGACGCGGTAGCTCCGGCCGTCGTGGGTGAACCGGAGTTCGACCTCGCAGTCTTCCTCGCCGGTCGTGATCACGTCGTCGAGCGTGCGGTCGTCGAGAGCCTTCGAGCCGTACAGTGCGAAGAAGACGGCCTCGAGCAGCGTCGACTTTCCGCTACCGTTGACGCCGTGGACGACGGTCACGCCGCGCTCGAGTCCCAGTTCGCTCTCGCCGTAGCACTTGAAGTTCAGCAGGCGGAGTCGGTCGACTTTCACGCGAAATCACCCAGCGAGGCGGTGTCGGTCTCTGCGGGTTCGTCGTCCGATTCTGCGTGGTCGTCGTCGGGTTCTGCGGGGTCATCGTCGGGTTCTGCGGGGTCGTCGTCGCTCTCCGCGGAGTCGTCGTCTCCGTTCGTTCCACCCGTCCCGCCGTCGTCGTCTTCGGCCGTGGCGATCGGTGGCTCCGGATCGTCGCCGTCGCTCGAGGCGGCCGTCTCGGTTCGGTCGGCGCTCGAGGCAGTCGATGCAGCGTCGCCGCCGTTTGCAACCGCAGCGTCGGCTTCGGCGTTCGTCTCGTCGGTACCGTCTGCGCCGTCGGCTTCGTCGGCGTCGACGGCGAGTTCGTCGGCCACCGTCGTCACGTCCTCGTCGTCGGGACTGCGCTCCGGCGCGGGGGCGAACGCGTCGGCGTCGTCCTCGAGCAGGTCACGAACCCGATTCTCGACGCTTTCGCGGACGTTCGAGTCCGGCAGGTCGCCGTTGCGAACGGTCTCGTCGATGCTTCGGGCGGCGTCGCTCAGCCCCAGGTCACGGACGCGTTCGCGGACCGCAGCGTCGGGGTCGGCGAAACTGACGGAGACCTCCTCGGCCTCGTCGGGGAGCTCACGACGGTCGTTGACGCGCGCGACGAGCGCGCCGCGGTCGATGGCCGCCTCCTCGATCGTCGCGGGCGTGATCGGCTTTCCGTCGCCTTCGATCGTGACGATGACGACCGCGTCCTCGAGGTCGTGCTGTCGGACACGTTCCTGGATGCGGTCGACGCCTTCGCCCTCCTCGAGGTCGACGTCGACGAAGACGAACTCGCGGGTGTCGGGAAGTCCGCGGCGGCTGATCCCGACCGCGTCGTCGCCGAAATCGACGAGGTTGTAGCCGCGGTCCTCGCGCTCGCTGGCGCTCGCCCGCTCGGTCGACCCGCAGTAGGTGACCCAGGTGTCGAGCACCTCGGCGGTGTCGGGCTTGTGGTTGTCGCCGAGCAGGACGGCGTCGAACTCGACCGTCGACTCCTCGAGCAGGCGTTCGGTGTCCCAGTCGGCGTGGGCGAAGGGCTCGAAGAGACCGTGTGTCACGAGCGCCGCGCGGTCGGCGTCGTCCGGCAGGGGGGCGAAGTCGTACTCGAGGTCGTCGCGTCTCGAGCGGGGGACGAAGTCGAGTCCGTAGAAGGCCGCGTCGCCGACGAGAACGGGGTCGGCGCCGAGTCGCGTCGCGAGCCCGAGGTCGGCGAAGAGGTCGAGCCACTGGGCGTCGCGTTTGGATTCGTGATTGCCGACGACGGCCAGGAAGGGGATGTCGGCGTCGGACAGCGTTCGGAGGATCTCGACGGTTCCCTGGAGGTCGATCAGCCCCGGCCGGCGGTCGTGAAAGAGGTCGCCGGCGTGGACGACGGCGTCGACGTCGTCTTCGACCGCGTCCGCGACGACCGAGCGAAACGCCTCGAGGAAGTCCCGGCGTCGCTCGGGGGAGTTGTATTGTTGATACCCGATGTGGGTATCGCCCGTGTGGATAACCCGCGTCATTGTCACCCCGTTGGGAAGCGCTCCCTAAAGGGGTTCCGTGAGCGACGTGAAAGTGAAACGACGGGTCGCGATAGTTGCCGGCTATACGGTAGCGGACACAGGAGCAGCGGATAGCGTCGATCGCCCGGTAGCGTTCAGCTGGTAGCGTGAGCGTTTCTCGTGCGGTGGCGCGCGCCATCGGCCGTCCGAACGATAGTGAGGGAGGCCGATCCACCGTGCGAGGGATGAGTGAAGAAGCGAAGCGACTGAACGAATCGGTTGGGGAGGACGTGGAAGTCCTATAGTAGCCACTGAAACGATTTACACACTGATCGCAACGCCATACTGCGATCAGGTGTGCATTGACTTTCAGTGGCTACTATAGTGTCCACGGGAGCAAGACGCTCGTCTACGTTAGTAGCAGGCAGAGAGCCTCGGGCTACCGTGCCCGCGGTACTTTACGCTACTCGAGGCGGATACCAGAGGGTCGTCTGGAAATCTCCGATCTCCGTGATCACGAGAATCGGTTCACGAGAATCGGTGATCCTCGAACGGCTCGACCTCGAGGCCGTCGACAGCGACTCACACTGGCAACTAGGGTTTCCACGTCCTCCCCAGCCGACTCACTCACTCCCTTCAGTCGTTCGCTCATCCCTCGCACGGTGTCGACCCGCGACTCGCTGGGCGCTCGCCGCGGCTCAGCGCGCGCCACCGCGTGAATGTCGGCTGCCAGATATTGTTGATTCAACGATCGCTCACACTCGAGCGGCGTACTGGCCTCGAGTGACGCGACAGCGACGGTGGTCGACCGGTTCGTCGCCGGTCTCGCGTTTCCGGCACAGGCCGTCACACTGGCCGCCGTGTTCCTCGGCAAAACACGTCTTCGACGGCTCGAGCCGCGGCAAACTACCCTGGCGGTCGCGGATACGGATGGCTTGACCAACTAGGTGAAAACCAGCGTGTTCGACTCGAGACGCGGAGATCACGGTCGAAACGCGGAGCACACGACGCGCTCGAGGGGCTCGAACTGACGCCGACCCAGCCGACAGAATGCGTCGAATCGATAGTCGCGTCGGAAGATCGGTGCGGCTCGAAACGGACCGGCGATCAGTCGGCGATCTCGAGGCTGTAGAGTCGCTTCCGGGCGTCGGAGAAGGAAAATCGCGAGTCGATCACGTTCTCTTCTTCGAGTCGGTTCAGTCCGTAGCGGACGGTGCGGGCGGGCAGCAGCGTCTCGTCGGCGATCTGCTGTTGGGTCATCGTGTCGTTGTACTCGAGGACCTTCGCGACGAGTTTGGCGCTTGGCGGGAGGTCGCGGACGTCGTCCCACGTTCCCCGCGATTCTGACTCTCGGTGGACCGCTTCTGGAGCACTCATTACCCCACCATTCCGAATACGGGGTGATAATATTTTCTGTTTGCTAAAATGCCTCCCAGTTATACCGTGTGACGGATGCACCTACCCGAAGTCTCTTAAGAGGCAACACCCAAAGAACGGGTGATGAGCGACACTGTGGACGACGTCGACCTCCCATACGACGAGGACGAGGCGTCCCAACAGGAGAAGATCCAGGCGCTCGAGGAACGGCTGGAGGTCCTCGAGACGCAAAACGAGGAGATGCGTGACAAGCTCCTCGATGCCAACGCCGAGAACAACAAGTACCAGCAGAAACTCGAGCGGCTGACCCACGAGAACAAGAAGCTCAAGCAGTCCCCGCTGTTCGTCGCCACGGTCCAGGAAGTCACGGACGAGGGCGTCATCATCAAGCAACACGGGAACAATCAGGAGGCCCTCACCGAAGTCACCGAGGAGATGCGCGAGGAACTCGACCCCGACGACCGCGTCGCGGTCAACAACTCGCTGTCGATCGTCAAATCGCTCTCGAACGAGACTGACGTTCGCGCCCGCGTGATGGAGGTCACCGAAAGCCCCGAGGTCAGCTACGAGGATATCGGCGGCCTCGAAGAACAGATGCAGGAAGTCCGCGAGACGGTCGAGATGCCCCTCGAGAAGCCCGACATGTTCGACGACGTCGGGATCGATCCGCCAAGCGGCGTCCTCCTCTACGGACCGCCAGGAACGGGCAAGACGATGCTCGCGAAGGCCGTCGCCAACGAGACCAACGCTACCTTCATCAAGATGGCCGGCTCCGAGCTGGTCCACAAGTTCATCGGTGAAGGAGCGAAACTCGTCCGCGACCTCTTCGACGTCGCCCGCGAACACGAACCCGCCGTCATCTTCATCGACGAGATCGACGCCATCGCCGCCAAGCGAACGGAGTCGAAGACCTCCGGCGACGCCGAGGTTCAGCGGACGATGATGCAGCTGCTCTCCGAGATGGACGGCTTCGAAGAACGAGGCGAGATCCGCATCATCGCGGCGACGAACCGCTTCGACATGCTCGATCGCGCGATCTTGCGCCCGGGCCGGTTCGACCGCCTCATCGAGGTCCCGAAACCCGACGCCGAGGGCCGGGAGCTCATCTTCCAGATCCACACCCGCGACATGAACGTCGCCGACGAGGTCGATTTCGCCGAACTGGCCGAGGAAGCCGAGGCGGCCTCCGGCGCCGACGTCAAGGCGATCTGTACCGAGGCCGGCATGTTCGCGATTCGCGACGACCGCACGGAGATCAAGACGGAGGACTTCCGCAGCGCCTGGGACAAGGTTCAGGCCGACTCCGACGAGACCGACGAGGTCTCGAAGACCTTCGCCTGAGTCGCAGCAACGTCTTTCCTGCCGTTTTCGTTCTCTTCGATCTTTCACTCGAGAAGACACTTCGAGTTACGAGTTACGAGTTTTGAGTTACGAGTTTCGATTACGATTTGCGAGGAACGCAAGCCAACTCACTCGAGGTCACACGGAACGCACCGACTGACAGCAGTGAACACACGATAGTGGCAACTCACGATAGCGGCGACGCAGCGGTCGGTCGTCCCCAGCGTCAGTTGGAATGGGCAAGCCGAACCGACGAACTACCGCAGCGTCAGTATCGCATCGCTCGAGAAACGAGTTCGGATTCGCGTGTGACGGGCCGTACGTTACAGCGCCGCGAAGATCAGCCACGGCACGATAAAGAGCGCGACCGTCAAGACGGCCAGAATCAACAGGTACCCGATGCCGGTGCCGGCCGCGGTGATCCACGACGGATGGTCGAACTCGCTGAGATCAACTGCCATACGCGTACCGTCCGGTGAGACGAGTATAAACGTACCGGAACGTGTGACAGATGACCGGACCCAAAATTACTCGAGTCGGAGTGGACGGTTACCGTCCCGTGCCAAACGCAACCGGCGGCATCACCGCCAAAGTGGGCCGTTACTGCCACGCCTCGAGTGAGATCGCGTCCCGCTCGGGCATCGAGAGCCAGACGTCGTCTCGCCCGATATCGGCGATGACGAGGTGTGACTGCCCGTCGATCTCGTCGACGGCCGCGACGACGTCGGCGTCGGCCGCCAACTGACTCCCGACCGCATTGGCCTCGAGTGTCATATTTGTCGATAGATTCGCCGCATGTATGAACGTTTCGTTTCTACCCAATCCCGTAATTGAACACTTGGTACTATTCGCCCATGTCTTCTACATATTGGAGTTAAACTCGTTTTTCTTCCAGAATGTAAACGTTCTCCTGAGACAGGTCTGTCGCTCGACGAGACCCATCGGTCTGTACGGGACTCGAGGCGACTCGCCTGGAGTACGGTTTCCGGACCGTTTTTACCGAGTGACTGGCTAGGCACCGTCAATGACGAAAATCGTCGTGGTGGACAACCACGGACAGTTCACCCACCTCGAACGCCGGGCGCTTCGCGACCTCGGCGTCGACACCGAGTTGATCGACAACGAGACACCGCCCGAGGAGGTCGACGCGGACGGCGTCGTCCTCTCCGGCGGCCCCGACATGGACCGAATTGGACACTCCGCCGACTACCTCGAGGCCGGCGTTCCGGTCCTCGGCATCTGCCTCGGGATGCAACTGATCGCCGACGAACTGGGCGGGCGCGTCGGCGGCGGCGACTACGGCGGCTACGCCGACGTGACGGTCGAAATCGAAGACGAAAACGACCCGCTGACCGGCTCGCTCCACCCGGAAACCCGCGTCTGGGCGAGCCACGCCGACGAGGTCAAAGAGCTCCCCGAGGGCTTCGAGTTGACGGCCAGCAGCGACGTCTGCGACGTCGAGGCGATGAGCGACACCGACCGCGACCTCTACGGCGTCCAGTGGCACCCCGAGGTCGCCCACACCGAGGAAGGCGAGGAGATCTTCGAGAACTTCCTCGAGATCTGCGAACAGTAGGTCTCGCGACAGAGACGCGCACCGCCAATCGTTATCTTTCGCCGCAACGTTCGGCTGCCGACTCGGCCACGCCGCGGTCTCACCGTCACGTCTGACCACCAGAGTATTCACCGTCCACATAGATGCGTGTGTCAATGGCAACCGATACGGTCGGCCGATTCGAACGCGCGCTCTCCGACCTCGAGGTCGGATTCGAGCGCGTCGCTGCGGCCGATGCGAGCGAGCGGATCGCATCGATACTCGAAGCGCCCGCCGTCGGCACCGAACTTCCCTACGACGGCGTCTCACAGCCCGATGGGGTGACCACCGAGCCGACGGCGGCCGAACTCGCGGCCGCGGAAACGGGCGTCACGCCGGCCAGTTTCGGCATCGCCGAGTACGGAACCGTCGCGATCGAATCCCGACCCGACGGCGACGAACCGGTCGCGCTCTATCCGGACTTCCACGTCGCCGTCGTCGCCGCCAGCGACGTCGTCCCGGATCTCGGGGCTGCATTCGAACGCCTCGAGGGTCACCTCCGCGGCGCGAAGAGCCTCGTCTTCGCAACCGGCCGCAGCGCGACCGCGGACATGGGCGACCTCGTACACGGCGTCCACGGCCCCGGAGCGGTACACGTGATCGTTCTGGAGGACCGGTGATCGCGATGGCAGAGCGAGCCAACTCACACTCAGATCCACACGCATCGCGAACGCAACCGCGCACCCGGGACCGCGACCGCGAGGAGGCTGCCGCGCGCATCCGACACCTCCTCGAGACCGAGGGCGAAGCCGTTCACGCCCAGGCGAGCGTCTCGAACGTCCGACGGGCGCAGGTCTACGAGGAGACCGACGACCTCGAGGAACTGCGAACGAAAGCGCGGGCGATCAAGGAGGACGCGATCGAACGGCTTCCGGAGCTGATCGAGACCGTCCGCGAGGCGGTCGAGGCAAACGGCGGGACGGTCTACGTCGCCGAGGACGCTGCGGACGCAAACGAGTACGTCGCGAACGTGGTCGAGGATGCTGGCGGCGAAAGCGCCGGCGGAACCACCGAGGCCACGAGCGACGCGACCGACGCAACCGGCGCGAGCGGGCCGACGGTCGTCAAATCGAAGTCGATGACTACGGAGGAGATCGATCTCAACGACACTCTGGAACGCGAGGGCGCCGACGTCTACGAGACCGACCTCGGCGAGTGGGTTCTGCAGGTCGCCGACGACACCCCCTCCCACATCGTCGGCCCGGCGATGCACCTGAGCCGGGCGGAGATCGCGGACCTGTTCACCGAGCGATTCGACCCCGACGAGCCGTTCGAGACGGCCGAGGAGTTGACCCGCTTCGCCCGCGACTACCTCGGCGAGCGCATCCGCGAGGCCGACATCGGGATCACCGGCGCGAACTTCGTCGTCGCCGAGAGCGGGACGCTCACGCTGATCACGAACGAGGGGAACGCCCGCAAGTGCGCGGTGACCCCTGACACCCACGTCACGGTCGCCGGCGTCGAGAAGTTGCTCCCGACCGTCCGGGACCTCGAGCCGTTCGTCGACCTCATCGCCAAGAGCGCAACGGGCCAACCGATCTCGCAGTACGTGACACTGCTGACGCCGCCCGTCGAGTCGCCGACGCTCGACTTTGCGTCCGACGAGCCGATCGCCGAACTCGAGGACGAAGACGAGGACGGGGACGACCGCGAGTTCCACCTCGTCTTGCTCGACAACGGTCGAACGGCGATGCGCGAGGACGACCAGTTACGTGAGACGCTGTACTGCATCCGCTGTGGCGCGTGCTCGAACTCGTGTGCGAACTTCCAGTCCGTCGGCGGCCACGGGTTCGGCGGCGAAACCTACTCCGGGGGTATCGCCACGGGCTGGGAGGCCGGCGTCCACGGACAGGATTCCGCGGCCGAGTTTAACGACCTCTGTACCGGCTGTAGCCGCTGCGTCGACGCCTGTCCGGTAAAGATCGACATTCCGTGGATCAACACCGTCGTCAGGGATCGCATCAACCGCGACGCCGAACCAGAAGCGTACGACGCCCTCGTCGACGGGCTCACGCCGAACGCCGAAACCGGCGGCCTCGACCCCGGAAAGCGGTTCTTCGGCAACATCGGCACCGTCGCAAAGCTCGGCAGCGCGACGGCGCCCGTCTCGAACTGGCTCGCCGACGCCGGCCCCGTGCGCGACCTGCTCGAGCGCACTCTCGGCATCGACCGCCGCCGCGACCTGCCGACCTTCCAGCGCGAGTGCCTCGTCGACTGGTTCGAGAAGCGAGGCGGCGAGGCTGCTTCGAGACGCCGAGCCGACCGGGCCGCGAGTCGCGGCGACGCCGCCGACGTCGACCGCGAGGCCGTTCTCTACCCGGACGTCTACACGAACTACGTCGATACGGACCGCGGGAAAGCCGCTGTCCGGACGCTCGAGGCCCTCGGAATCCCGGTTCGCGTTCCCGACCTCCCCGAGAGCGGTCGGGCGCCGCTGTCCCAGGGGATGGTCGCGACGGCCGACGAGCGCGCGAGCGCGCTCTACGGCGCCGTCGCGGAGGATCTCGACGCCGGCCGCGATCTGGTCGTGATCGAGCCCTCCGATCTGGCGGCGTTCCAGCGGGAGTACGAACGGTTCCTGCCCGAACGCTCCTTCGAACGACTGCGAGAGCACAGCTACGAGGTCTGCGAGTACGTCTACGGACTGCTCGAGAACGGCGGCGATCCGACCGCGCTGTCGACGTCCGCCGCGCTGGCTGAGAGCGACGACCGCGGCGATCGCGGCGATCCCATCGCCTACCACTCACACTGCCAGCAGCGCACGCTCGGCCTCGAGGCGCCGACGACGGCCCTTCTCGAGCGCTGTGGCTACGAACTGCGGACGTCGACCGCCGAGTGCTGTGGCATGGCGGGCTCGTTCGGCTACAAGCGCGAGTACTACGAGTTGAGCGTCGACGTCGGCGAGCGCCTGGCGACGGAGTTCGAAGACGCCGAGACGGTCGTCGCCTCCGGAACCTCCTGTGGCGACCAGCTCGAGGGTCTGCTCGAGCGAGACGTTCCTCACCCGATCGAGATGATAGCACCCGAGCGGTAAGTGGATGAACTCGCTCGAGACGGGACGAGTCGGACCGCCCGAACGACGGACGCAATCGCCGGCAGCAGCTATACGGACCGATCGAACGTTCGGTCGGTATGGACGCGCCCGCAACGCCGTTCGACGGGTCGGCTGACGGCCGAGACGCCATTTTCCGGGCAACGTATCGCGTCGTTTACGAGGACGGCTACGCCGCGTTGTCGATCAAGCGGATCGCCGACGAGGCCGACCTGAGCAAGTCGACCATCTACCACCACTTCGAGAACAAAGACGAACTCGCACTCGAGTTCGCCTCGGAACTGACGATTGCCTACCTCGAGCGGTACGTTTCGCTCGTCGGTGGCGAGACCGACGACGCGCTAACGGCGGTCGAACGGCTCCTCGACCTCGCGTTGTTCGGCGACGTCGACGGCGAACGATCGGATTCGGACGGCGACGACGCGACCGACGTCGATCGTGTCTACCTCGAGATGCGGTCGCGGGCCCTCACCGACCCGCGGTATCGGACCCGCTTCCAGCAACTCGACGCGATGATCAGAGAGCGCCTCGCAGCGCTGGTCCGCGAGGGGATCGACGAGGGCACGTTCAGGGACGTCGACCCCGCCGCCGTCGCCGCGACGCTGTACGTCGTCCTCGAGGGAGCGTCGCTGCTCGGAAGGACGTCGGCCGATCGCGAGTGGATGGCCGCGGTTCGGGACCAACTCGACGCCTATCTGGCGACGATCACTCTCGAGGGAGGCAACTCCGACTGACAGAAGCGTACGTGGCGTCGTTGACTCCGACGACGAAGCGAGGTGGGAAAAGAAGAGCAAGCGGAGGAGGCGGCCGTCGTCTCGGTCGGCGAGCTGCCGGCTGTTCGACGCGGAAACGACGTGAAGAACCGTCCGCCGTGGGATCCGTCCCGTGGATCCGTGGTGACTACGCCCGCTCCTCGAACAGTTCGTCGACCGCCTCGCGTGCGGTTCGCGCGGCGGCGTCGGCGACCTCCTCCGGACCGGGGCCGGGACCGTCCTCGGCGTCGGGGACGTTCAGATAGACGTCGACCTCGAGGACGCCCTCCTCGAAGGTGACGGTAACGTCGCAGTCGCGAACGTCCGACTGCTTGTACCGCGAGAAGATCAGCCCTTCCGCGGCGTCCGAGGCCGTCTGTACGACCTCGTCGTCAGTCGGTTCGTCGGTCGGCATTTACGCGCCGCCGGCGCCCGGACCGCCTGGGCCGGCTGGACCGCCCATGCCGCCACCGCCGCCGAGCAGGTCCTCGAGTTCGCCCTGCAGGCTCTCGAACTGATCCTGCACGCGGTCTTCCTGCTTCTCGAGCGTCTCGAGTCGGATCTCGAGCGAGTCGACCTTGTCGTCTAGGTCTTCCTCGGCCTGATCGTACCCGGTCTCGACGAGAAGTTCGCCGACCTTGCGGTACATCTGGGTGTCCTCGTCGATCTCCTCGAGTTCCTCGAGGGCGTTCTCGGCTTCGGTCAGGCTCGATTCGGCCTCCTGTTTCTGGACGGCGACCTGCTGGGCCGTCTCCTGAAGATCCTGAAGCTGTTCGATTTTCTCTTGTGCTTCCGGCGGCAGATTACCCTGCATATCTCGACCGTCGCCCTCCGGACTGATAAAGCCAAGCTTTGTCGTCGATCAGGCGGCCGGCGAGCGCAGCCCGGACGGCTTTCGACGCCGACCGCGTGGGCAGGGGTATGCGACGGCGGACGGCGCTGGCCGTCGGCGGCTCGGCGCTCGCGGGATTGTCGGCCGGCTGTCTCGACCTCGAGAGCCTTCGCCGGGACGACGCCTGGCGCGAACTCGTCGTCGACCCACCCGGCGGCGTCTACATCCCGTCTCACGCCGACGAGATGGTGGCGTACGGAACGGCGACCGCAGCCGGCCGCGAACTGTCGCTGATGGCGACGCGTCCGCACTCCTTCTGGGTCGTCGCCGACGGCGAGCGAACGCGAGCGGGCGTCCGATCGCCACACGCGGTCCATCTGATGGTCGACGTCCGCGACGCCGAAACGGGGGCGTTTCTCCCGGCACCGGTCACGACGACGCTCGAGGTTCGCGAGGGCGACTGGGCCGACGAGCGGACGCTCTGGCCGATGCTCTCGCAGCCGATGGGCGCCCACTACGGCGACAACGTCCCGCTCGACGGCGACGGCACGTACGGAGCGACGATCGACGTCGGCGCGGCGAGCGCGGACGTACGCGGCCCGAGCGCTGGCGAACTCTCGGAATCGGCGACCGTCGAACTCGAGTTCGAGTTCGAAGCCGCCGAAATCGAGGGGCTCGGGCGGCGGCTGTTCGACGAAGACGAGGGTCGCGGCGAACGTAGGGCGCTCGAGCCGATGGGGTACGAGCACGGAGACCACGGCGAGCACGACGACCACGGCGAGCACGACGACCACGGCCCCGAATCGAACGAGTCGGACCACGAGCACGACGCCGCGACTCGAGTCGGATCCGCGACGAGCGGCGACGTCGACTACACCGCGGTGCGTTTCGAAGCGACCGACGGCAACGCCGAAACGGCCGAAATTGGCGACGACTCCGACCCTGCGCTCGTCGTGACGGCGCGCACCGCCTACAATCGGTATCCGCTTCCGTTCGCCTCCCTCTCAGCGACGGTCTCTCGAGCGGGTGAGCGAATCGCCGGCGGATCGCTCTCCGAGACGGTCGGTCCCCGGGTCGGTCACCACTACCGAACCCCCGTCGAGCCGACCCTCCTCGAGCGCGGCGACGAACTGCGAATCGACCTCGAGACGCCGCCACAGCTCTCGCGTCACGAGGGGTACGAGACGGCCTTTCTCGAGGCGGATAGCGTGACGATCGGACTCGAAGCGTTCTGAGTCGGATCGCTCGACGGTCGGCGGGTGGCAGGTGGTAGTCGACAGTCGGCGACGTCTCACATCGACGTGTATCCGTCGGCTGCGCGCAGGATCCACAGCCCCAGAGCGAGCATGAGGACGCTCACGACGAGCCAGTGTGGATTCCACGCCTCGGTGCCGTGGACCACGTTGTGCAGGTCGAGCACGTAGTGGCTGACGACGCCGTCGATGACGTTGAAGACGCCCATTCCGACGACGATGGCGCCGACGAGATACGTCGTCGAGAACCGACGGTCGGTGCCGTTGACGAGCCGCCAGAGCAGCCCGAAGCCGACGGCCATGACGGTGAGCATGGCCAGCAGAAACAGCCCGTCGAACATGACGTTCGTCTGGTGTCCATCGAGGCTGTAGGGATCGTAGAATCCCGACAAGAGGTGATGCGTCTGGAGCGTCAGGTGAAAGATCACGGTGTCGATGACCGCGCCGAAGCCGAAGCCGATCGTCCCGGCCGCGAGCAGGAGTCGGTTCCGCGCGTCGGTCCTCGTCGCCATACGGATTCGAAGACGGCGAGCGTCAAAAGTCACGAACCGGCGACTGCACCGGCGCCCTCAAAACTCGAGTGTTGCGTCGCCAGCCTCGGCCGTTCGTTCGGCGACGTCGATCAGCGTAACCCACGTGTTCAGTGCCGCTCGCAGCGCGATCACGTCCGCGGCGTCGATCTCGATCCGGACGGACGCACCCTCGCGGTCGATCGTCGTCCGCGAGCGCTCGTCGTCGATCTCGCCGATCTCGCGGGTGACGCTGTCGGCGACGAGTCGAGCTCGAGACGGCGTCTCGTAGTCGAACTCGAGAGTCGCGTCGTGAGAAGACACGCGCGGGCTTAGTTGACGCCGACTTCCTTGACGTCGCGGCTGCGCTCTTTCAGGAGGACGCGGTGGCCGCAGTAGGGACAGCGGACGCCACCGTACTCGTCGAGCTGGACGTCGCGTTTACAGCGAGAGCACTTGTAACTCATACTGGATCGAAAGGGGTGTTATTCGTCCTCGTCCTCGGAGAGGGCGGCGCGAATCGAGCGCGTGACGGTGCGGCCGGCGGGAGTCTGTGGGCGGTAGGCGCCGCCGGTGAAGACCTCGCCGGTCTCTTCGTTCTTCCAGATGCCGGTGCCGACGCGGGTGACGGAGTCGCCGTCGACCTCGGCGTTTTGCATGTCGTCTTCGATCTCACTGACGCGGCGTCGGGCAACGCGACCGTAGCGAGCGCCGAAGCGGCCCGCGCTACCGACTTTTCCTTTATCGGCCATAGTAGGGCTAACTATCGCTAGCGGATTCTTAAACCTGTTGAGTTACGTCGCTTCGTCGTCGACCCGCTCGGCCCGTTCGGCGACCGGGCCGGTCAGGAGTTCTCGGAAGACGAACGCGAGCGCAGCGACCGGGCCGGCGGGAGCCAGCGGAGCGGCGAGTAGCCCCGTGCCGATTCCCGTCGCTGCGATGGCCGTTCGGAGGACGAGCCCACTGAGCGCGAGCATCGGAATCGCAGCCAGGACGGCGTCGGCTCGCTCGAGCATGGCTAATTATATCTCATTACCTCCGGTCGGATAAGGGGCTGACAACCAGCAGGCAGTGTCACTTCCATCGGTCGGAGACAATACTTGCGGGGAAGTGGTCGAGAGCGACGGCGATCCGATCCGGCGAACCGACCGTTACTGGAACTCCGCGTTGGACAATACGTCGTTCAGGTCCTCACGGATGCGCTCGCCCATCTCGCGATCGTAGGCCGTCGTCACGACGCGGTTCTCCTGGACGCTCGAGCCGTCCCGGAGGAGCATGCGAACGTTGCCGCCGTCGTCGGCACGGGTGACCTTCGCCCGGAGGCCGGATTGGGATCCCTTGCCGCCGGCGTCGATGGGGCCCGGAATGACCTTCTTGACGTGAGGGTGGTCCGCGACGGTGTGGATCGCCCGCATTCCCGTTCGGCCGCCGATGAGGGTGGTGTGGCTGCCGCCGATCTTCTCCGCGGGCGGCGTCTCGACCACCTCGAGAGCGCGGTTGCCGCGGCGCTCGAGGACGTCCTCGACGGGCTCCTCGTCGGCGACGCGGTAGAAGGGGTGGTGGACGTCGTCGCGGACGGCCTGAATGACGACGCGCTCGCCGCCGGCGTAGACTTCCTCGGGGCGCTTGCGTCGGATCTCGTCGCCGATCAGCCCCGCAAAGTTCCGGAGTTCGACGGGTTCGTTCTCACCCTCCTCGGGCGTCGTCGTGATCGTCGTCCGCCCGAGCACGGGGTCGTCGTCTCGGGCGGCCGCCGCGGGCGCCTCGCCGTCTTCCGGCTCGGGCGCGAGCATCGTAATCGTCGCCCGCTCGCGCCCCGCCTCGAGGACGATCGCCGCCGTGTTCGACTCCCGGCAGACGAGACAGAAGTCGCCGGGTTTCTCGAGCGGCGAGGCGCAGTGACGACACTCCATAGCCTAGACCGTGATTGTCGGGGGAGGTGTAAAACCCGCGCGTTTTCGGACGGTGGGTGGCGCCCCGAGTTGCGAACCGCGACCGCTCCTCGGACCCTCGAGGTCGTTCGCGTCGTCGGACTCGGCGTCGAAACCCTCGAGTCCGTCAGAAAACCTTCTCGAGAATCGTCTCGACGGCCTCGGTCTGGACGACCTCGTAGGGCACGCGCATCGGCGAAATCGAGACGTTGCCCTCGAGCAGGGCGTGACGGTCCGTATCCTCGGGGTCGGGGATGTCCCGGTTGGCCATCTGCTGCCAGAGGCGGTTGGTCAGCTGGAAGCCGCCGTCTTCCATCGCGGCGTCCATCTCGTAGACCTCCGTCGGGCGGGTGAGCTCGTAGCCGACGGCCTCGACGTCCGGTCGAGGGACGTTGACGTTCAGGTAGTCGATCCGATCGAAGAGGCCGGTGTCTGGCGTCTCCCGGACGAGTTCGGCGGCGACCTCGCCCGCGCGCTCGAAGTCTGCCGGCTCGAGGTCGCCCTCGAGGCCGAGCGTGTCCATCGAAACGGCGATCGACGGCGTGTCGAGGAAGGCGGCCTCCATGGCGGCGCTGACGGTCCCCGAGCGCGAGAAGACGTAGGCGCCGAGGTTCGCGCCGGCGTTACAGCCCGAGACGACGAGGTCGGGATCGGTCTCGAGGGCGTTGACGCCGACGATGGCGCAGTCACAGGGGGTGCCGCGGACGGCGTAGCCCAGTTCGTGGTCGACGTGGGGAACCGGCGAGGTGAACATCCCGTCGGCCATGCTGGTCGTCAGTTCGAGGTCGTCGCCCTCCGAGACCGTGCGCCCGTAAGAGAGCGAGCGCCCGACCGCGCTCTGATTGCTGTCGGGGGCGATAACGGTGACCGAAGCGACCTCGGTGAGCGCGTCGTACAGCGCCCGAATGCCCGGCGCGTCGATCCCGTCGTCGTTCGTCAGGAGGATTTCTGGCTGATCGTCCGCGTGCATACCAGCAGGGTTAGGGCTCGCGGTGGATACGAGTATCTATTCTGAATGTATTCTGCATGACGCTTACTCGCTCACGTCGGTATCGCTTCGGCCAGTTTCGCTCCACAGGCGCGACAGTACCGCGACCCCTCGGAGACGACGGCCTCGCACTCGGGACAGGCGATCGCGTCGCTCCCGGTGCCGACCGACGTCCCTCGAGACGTCCCCTCGAGGTCGTCGCCACAAACGTGACAGTAGTCGGCCGCGTCGTTGACGTCGGCGCCACAGGACGGACAGACGGCCAGGTCCTCCCAGAGCACCGTCCGCCGCGAGTTCGAGACGTAGTTGTAGGCGGCCCAGAGGAGGTTGCCGATCCCCATCGTCCACCAGATCGTAAGTAGCGCGACGAGGACGTGCGATCCGACGGAGCCGAACTCGCGGTCGACCATCACTACGCGGTCGCGGTCCTCGTCTTCGATCGTCCAGCCCTCGGCCACGAGGTCGTCGATTCGTCGTTGCAGATCCGTACTTCGCATGCGGCGATTAGTACTCGAGAGACCAAAAGTCAGCAGTCAGGCCGCTTAAACTGTCTGACTCGAGACGATCCGCCCGGAAGCGATCGACTCAATCACCGAACACCACCGCGACGATCGGGGCACCCGGTTCACTTCGGAGCGTCGCTCCCCGGAGATAGCGGTTTGGCTCCCGGTGGTGTACCGCCCGCCAGTGCTCGAACTCGCAACCGCTGTCGACCCGGCATCGTTCGGCCTGCTGACAGCGGTCGCACAGACTGATCCCGGCGTGGATATCGACGTCAGTACCGGCGATGGCCTTTTCGGCGGTGCTATCGGCTCGTTCGCGACCGTGCTGGTCGTCGGTGCCATCATGATCGCGCTCGCGCCCGACTACGTCGAGCGGCTGATGGCGGCTATCGCTGCCGAGCCCGTCGAGTCTTTCGGTTACGGGATCGTCTCGCTGTTCGGCCTCGGCCTCTTGATCCTCGCGCTCGTCATCACGATCGTCGGCATTCTGGTCGTCCTACCGCTGATGTTGCTGGCGTACCTGTTGTGGGCGATCGGCGCTGCAATCGCGTACCTCGCGATCGCCGACCGGCTGATCGGTCGGACGGGCAGCTGGCTCCCGGCACTGCTCGTCGCCGCCACGATCAGCGGCGCGCTCGCGCTGACCGGGATCGGCGGCCTGCTCTCGCTGTGTATCGGCGCCGCGGGCTTCGGTGCGGTGATCCGGGACTACGCCGGCTGATACGGATTGCTGTCCCGATGTATCGGCGCAACCGCCGCCCGGGTCGCGGGTGCGCCGGAACTGACGGACAGCAAACCGTATGAGAGTCTCGACTCGGACAACCGGTAACACAGCTAGAAAAACGGCAGATACCGCCCCACTCGAGCCCGTAGCGACGACTCGCGACGGATCCGAAGCGTCGTCCCGTCGGCCTCGAAGACGGCGTCGCTCGCCGGAATACGCTCGCCGTCGGGGAGGCAGATCTCCTGTTCCCGTTCCGGAACGGTCCCGCCGGAGCTGGCGCCGAACAGCCACGGGGAGGGTCCCGCCGGCTCCGAAATCGGTTCGTCGTACTCGAGTTCGTACACCGTCTCGCCGTCGACCGTGCGTTTTCGCCAGTCGACGAGACTGCGGTCGTCGTTCGTGCCGATCATCGTTGTGGACGAGTCGTCGTGCGTCCATTCATCGCGGCCCCCATTCGACAGCCCCTATTCGACGAGCTATTGTGAACGTATCGCACGCGAAACGCATACCTCGTTAGCCAAGGTCGACCGGATCGACTTTCAGATACTCTCGCAGGAGCACCGTCGCGTACGACCCCTTCGGAAGCGCGAACTCGAGCGTCAACGGCTCCGTCTCGAGGCCGAGATGCGTCCGGACGAGGATCGCGCGTCGCGTGCCGGTCGAGTGGAACTCGCCGGGCAGGTCGAAGTCCGACTGCTCGAGTCCCAGTTCCTCGAGTACTTCGCGCTCGATCTCGCCCTGTTCGCCGTCGGCGAGATCGGTCTCGGTGCCGACGAGCGGCGCGGTGACGAACGCCCGGCCGCGCTCGCAGTGGCGCCGGACCGACCGCACCCGGCGCTCGTCGACCCGCTGGAGACGGTCGGTGTCGGGCAACTCGAGGTCGCCCGGTGCGTCGGTGTCGGAAAAACAGGCGACGTCGCCCTCGACGGGTTCGTCGAACGGCAGCCCCCGTTCGAGGCGCCGGGAGAGCATCAGGTTGAACGCGTACGACTGGGCGGCGTGGACGAACAGCCGCTGGAGGTTCGAGGGGAGTCGCTCGAGCGCGGCCCGGAAGTCCGCGGGCTCGGGCTCGCCGTCGACTTCGGCCATCCCGTGACAGAGCGAGCGCTCGTACCGGAGCCGGTTGGGGAAACGCTCGATGGCTTCCTGCCAGTCTTCGGTCTCCTCGACGAACTCGCGGGCGTCCTGCGTGCTCTCGGGTTCCGCGTCGGTCGGGTTGCCGAGGTAGGCCATCACCGCGCCCTTCCAGTCGCCGCGGACGATCTCGAGGCCGACCTCGTGAGTGACCGGGCGACGGCTGCCGAAGCGCTGCTGACCGAAGAAGTTGGGGACGCCGACGGAGACTCCATCCGAGTCCGAATCGGAGTCGAGCCCGCCGAACGCGTGCAGTTCGTCCGTGATCTCGCGGGCGTTTTCGGGCGCGTCGGGGTCGCTGACGACCAGTTCGAACTCGTTGCCCGCCAGATCGCCGAACTCGAGGGATCGGCCGGCGCGACCGAGCACCTCGAGGTCGGCGCCGTCGACGTCCGGCAGGTCTCCGGGATCGGCGCCGTAGACCGAGAACAGCTGCGTCGTCACCGCGTACTTGTCCTTCGTACCGGCCCAGTTGACCCGCTCTCGAGAGCAGCCGAGCGCGTCCGAAAGCCGACTCGCGAAGTCGTTCGTGTCCCAGCCCGACAGCGTCGCCCGAAAGACGAGATGTGGGTAGGCGTCCGTGGTCGCGTCGACGGGTTCGGTGTCGAAGCGCTCGAGTTCGCGCACGCGGAAGTGCTCGTCGTCCTCGCGCAGGTGGCCGCCGACGCCGTCGGCGTCGGTGACGTAGTGGTCCATGCCGACGGCCTGCTCGGTGGGGTGTGCCGGGCGCATGTAGATACCGGCGGTTGGACCGCCGGGAATAAATCGGTTCGTTCTCGCGGGCGACCGGGCGACTCGAGGCTGGTGCGACCGAGAGACGAGAGGGACGCAGACGCGACGGAGGGGCGAACGCGACACAGACGCCACTCGAGCGAGCCCCGCGGCACGCAGGCGCATGTGTCGAAGTTACGGTGATTCAGACCGTTTGTCCAGTCGGTGTCAGTCCATGTGCGCGCGCTTCACGGACGACGACGAGGGAAAACAGGTCGTCAACGCCAACGGCGAGCGGATCGGTATCGTTGAATCGGTCGATGCGGGGACGCCCTACGTCAACCCCAACCCCGACGTGACGGATAGTATCAAAACGGCGCTCGGCTGGGGAGATGCGGACGAGGAGACGTACGTCCTCGATACCGACGACGTCGAGGCGGTGACGGATCGGGAGATTCGGGTTCGGCGGCGCTGATCGTCGGCTTCGGATCGTCCGAGCGGAACCGCTACCGAAATCCGTATTGAGCATCGTGCGAACGGTCAGGTATGGACGTCACAGCGATCCGACAGGCCATCGGTCTCGCGATCGGCTTCACCGTCGGTCTCGCGCTCGTCGCGCTCGCTACCGGCGACCTGCCGGACTCGAGTTTCCTCTTCGGACTCCTCCTCGCGCCGCTCGTGGTGCTCGCGCTCTCGCGTATCGACGGGCCGCTGAACGAACGGGCTGGAAAAGTCGGTGCGATCGTCGTCTCGGCCGTTCTCGTCGGCGCGGCGCTCTTACTCGTCTGAGCGGTCCTCGCTTTCGTCCTCGTCGGCCTCGCTGCTCAGGTCGGCGTCGACGCGCAGTTCCGAATCCGTCACCGTCACGACGTTCTCGCTCGGAATCTCGAGGTCGTCTTCGCCCGCGCTGCCGCGGCCGAGGCTCTGGAGCCACGCGTTTGTGAGACTCGGCTCGGGGTCAACGTACGCGACCTGCTCGATGGGATCGATTTCGGTGACGATTCCGATCTGTTCGCCGCGGACGTCCATCAGAAACTTCCCTTCGTCGGTCTCGGAGAGTACGGTCATTGTATTCTACTGTAGGATATCACAGACAAATAACTGTTTGCGATACTCCGGCGATCCGGGACCGTCGGCTGACTGTCGACGTTCGGCCCGGTACGTCTCAGAACAGGGAGAGTTCGCCCGTTACGCTGTCCACCCGGTCGTCGCTCGCTGGTCCGACAGCCAGCGCGGTAACCGTGCCGGGCTCGAGTTGCGTGTGACCGGCGTCTTTGACGACCGCGTTCGGGATTCCCTTGCTGTCGGCGATCGCCGAGAGTTCGTGGAGTTGGCGCTCGCTCTCACCTTTGAGGACGACCTTCTTCTGGCCGCCCTGTTTCCACTGGCTGCGGAGCTGGTCGTCGGCCTTCTCGTAGGCCGATAGCGAGGCGTGTGCGACCTGTGCGGCGAGTTTCCCCTGTCCCATTCCGACGTCGGTTCGCGCGACGATGGCCTGTTTCATACGCCGACACTCGAGTCCGATCGATAAAGCGGCGGCGATCCGTCAGAGCGAGTTACACAGCCGGTGTTCGCCGCCGTCTGATACGGACTGCTGTAAGTCATTGACGGAGCGACCGCAGGAGGGCGCGTGGTCGCTCCGGTAAATCGTTACAGCAGACCGTATGAATCGGCCCGCGTTCCGCGGACGATACGTATTTGCATCGGGCGTCGTTAGCCGACGGTATGCGATACACGCGACGCGCGGTACTGGGAACGGCGGCAGTCGCCGGACTCGGTACCGTCGCTGGCTGTCTTGGCAGTGGCGATCCCCCGGAGGCCCCGGTCGCCGGCGATCCGGACGCGGACGTGACTGTCACCGTCTACGAAGACTTCTCCTGTCCGTACTGTCGTGACTTTAAACTCGACATCGTGCCGCAACTCGAGGAGGCGTACCTCGAACCGGAGACGATCCGCTACGAACACCGGAACTTTCCGGTTCCGGTCGATAACTGGTCGCTGCCGGTCGCCAACGCGGCCCGCGACGTCTTCGAAGAGTCGGGTAGCGACGACTTCTGGACGTTCACCACCGAGATCTACGAACACCTCGATGCCTACTCCTACGACGTAATCGAGCAGGTGGCCGACGACGTCGGCGCGGACGGCTCGGCAGTTCGCGAGGCCGCCGAAGACGAGGCACACGAGTCGACGATCGAAGACGACCGGTCCTACGCGGAGTCGGAAGGCGTCGAGGGGACACCGACCGTTTTCGTCGACGGCGAACAGGTGACCCTCCAGGAACTCTCCTTCGAGCAGGTCGCCGCGCCGATCGAGGACGCCCTCGAGTAACGGGACGGAAGGGGTCGATTCGATCGAGGCGCGACGGCACGTCAGACGCCGTATCGCCGTCATACCGCCACAACAGCTTCAGTGGACGATCTCGCTCTCGAGTCCGAGCCGTCGCTCCGTTCGCCTGGCCTCCGGCCCCGCCTCGACGAGGGTCGGCTCGGTTGCCGGCTCCGAGAACCGATCCGGATCGGGGTCGACGGATTCGAACAGGGCCGAAAACGTCGAGCCGCGCCGTCCGCCCGCCGTGAGTATGCCGCCGTACTTGCGCTCCTCGAAGGTCGTTTCGTCGGGGTGGGGAAACTCCTCGCGAGCGAGTTCCGTCTCCGATCGCAGATACTCCGCTGCGCGGCGCTGTGAGTACTGGCTCTCCTGGTGATACCGCTCGAGGTACGCGTCGGGGAGTTCCTCGTCGCAGTGTTCGGGCGACTCGTAGTGGACGGCTCCGGGTGCGGTGAACCCGCTCGCGAAGCGAATGTTCAGCGTGAAGCTGTCGGGGTAGCGAACCAACAACGGTGCGTACACCATCTCCGTGACGGTGGCCCACTGCTGGATGCGCCAGATCCCCTCGAGGAAGTACGCGGTGACCTCGGCGATCGAGTCCTCTCGTTCGCCGCGGAAGTACGCCATCGCGACCTCCTCGTAGTCTTCGCCCGCGATCTGTCTGAGACGCCGTTCGAAGCTCTCGACTGCGTAGTCGAGCCCTTCTTCGTAGGCCGTCAACAGCGGGACGTCGGGATCGGCAAGCAGGTCCGCCTTCCGTTCCTGTGATGCCACGATCGTCGTGACGTTCTTGTGGAAGAGCCGCTCGGCGTCCTCGTCGGGCAGCGGAATTCTGACCGCCCGCTGGTGCAACACGCCCGCATCGCCGTGGAACCGTTCCTGCTGCCGTGCCATACAATGCCTTTCGACCGACAGCGTACAAATCGGTTCGGGCCGGACGCGAAATTCGCCGTCATCCCGGTGACCCTCATCTGCCGTCCGGATCCGTCGTGGCTCGAGTCCGAACTCCGAATCCGGATCGGACGATTTAGGACCCCGTGGCGCGCTCGTCTTCGATATGATCCTCTCCGACGCGGACATCCTCGCACGCCTCGAGGACGGCGACCTCGTCGTCGATCCTTTGGACGAACCGGAGCTACAGATCCAGCCCGCGAGCGTCGATCTCCGGCTGGGCCGGGAGTTCCTCGAGTTCCAGCGAACGAACATTCCCTGCATCCATCCGAACTCGGAACAGGAGGTCGACGACTACGTCACCGAGACGATAGTCGACGGAGACGACGACTTCATCTTGCATCCGGGAGACTTCGTCCTCGGAACGACTCACGAGCGCGTCGAGATTCCGGCGGACCTGATCGCTCACGTTGAGGGCCGCTCTTCTTTGGGGCGTCTTGCCGTGGTAGTCCATGCCACAGCAGGTCTTTGCGATCCCGGATACAGAGGCCAGATTACCCTCGAGCTGTCGAATCTCGGCACCGCTCCCGTCGCGTTGACGCCCGGCATGCGGATCTCGCAGCTGACTTTCACGGAGCTCAAAACCGAGGCCGAACGTCCCTACGGCAGCGAGCGCGGCTCGAAGTACCAGGATCAGGCCGGCCCGCAAGCCTCCCGAATCCAGAGCGATCACGAGTTCGGCGGCGACCAACTCGAGGACGAGTAGGAGCGAAATCCAATCGGTTCCGAACCGGGGATCGACTGCGTCGAACTCCGGGCGTCGCGGACGGGTGCTTACCGCCGTGTGCTCGTGAATAGCCGACGGAGACAGCGCACCCGCTACTTCTCGTGGCGCCACGAGATTCCACGTCCTCCGCAACCGATTCGCTCGCTCCGTTCGGTCGCTCACTCGTTCACCGGAAGGCGCGCGCCTTCCGAGCCCGCGTTCACTTCGTTCACGCGGACCTCGCGAATCGCGTCCCAGCGCGCCGACAGCGTGCTCGAGGTATCCACCAGGTCCCCTGCGGGTACGCTCCACGACACGACGTCGAGAGCCCACAAGTTATTCCGTCGGCGGTCGTAGGCGAACGTAATGCAATTCGTCGAAGAGATCGTCGTCGACGAGTTCCTCCCGACGGTTCGGTCGCTGCTGGCCGGGGAACTCCGCGACCGCGGACTCACCCAGAGCGAGGTCGCGGACGTCCTCGGAATCAGCCAGAGCGCCGTCTCGAAGTACGCTCACGGCGACGTCACCACGAACGATCGCATCGTCGACGACGAGCGCGTCGAAACGCTCGTCGCCGAACTGGCCGACGGCCTCGCGTCGGGCGACATGACGCCCGTCCAGGCCTTGATCGAGATCGAAGTCCTGATCCGCGAACTCGAGACCGGCGGCGACCTCCTCGCGCAACTCCACGAGGAGGCTGTTCCCGAACTCGCCGACCACGGCACGAGCTTTCGCGTCCACGACCCCGAGAGCGATCTGCGAACCAGCGAGCGCGTCCTCTCGTCGCTTCGGCGCGGACTGCGCATCCTCGAGAACACGAGCGGCTTCGCGACGCTGATCCCGGCGGTCGGCTCGAACCTCGTCGCCTGCACGCCCGATGCGACCGACGTCGACGACGTCGCCGGCGTTCCGGGCCGAATCTTCGACGTCAAGGGCCAGACGACGGTTCCCTCGGGACCCGAGTTCGGCGTCTCCGAACACGTCGCGACGGTCCTCCTCGCCGCGCGCGATCACGGGTCGGACGCCTCGGCGGCGATCAACATCGCCTACGATCCCGACCTGCTCGGCGAGCTAACCGAGCAGGGCCACGTCACCGTCGAGTTCGACGAGGAGAGCGACGTCGCCTCGAGCGTCGGCGCCGCGATCGAGGAGAACCCGGAGGCGACGGTGTTCTACCAGACGGGCGGGATGGGAATCGAGCCGCTGATCTACGTCCTGGGTCCGGACGCGGAGTCGGTCGCGGACACCACGCGTTCGCTGCTCTGAGGTGGAGATGAGCGATCTCCGATCGCGGCTTCCGAGCACGAAGCCCGAGAACGCACAGGAGTTCTACGGCCGCTGGGCGGCGCTCTACGACGTCATCGCGCGGCGAACGCCCGGCATCCCGGCGCTTCGGCGGCGAGTCGCCGCGGCCTGCGAACTCGAGCGCGGCGATACCGTCGTCGAAATGGGCTGTGGAACGGGGGCGAACCTCCCCTACCTCAGCGAGCAAGTCGGCCCTGAAGGGACGGTTATCGGGATCGACTTTACGGGGCCCGTCCTCGAGCGGGCGCGGGAGTTTACGGCCGAGTACGACAACGTCCACGTGGTTCGCGGCGACGCGACGCAGCCGCCGCTCGCGGACTGGTCGGACGTCGACGCCCTCCTCGCGACGTTCGTCGTCGGGATGCTCGAGGACGCGCCGGATGCGGTCGACGACTGGTGCGACCTCGTCGGGCCGGACGGCACCGTCGTCCTCGCGAACGCGGCCCGCAGCGACGAGTGGTACGCACCGCCGGTCAACGCCGTCTTTCGGGCGATCGTCGTCCTCTCGACGCCGCCGACGACGAAGCTTCGCTACGAAAACGCGCCGCATCTGCGACTCGACAGAAAAATCGACGCCGCCCACCGACGCCTCCGCGAGCGCTCGCGCGCCGTCGCCGACGAGACGCACGTCTTCGGCGTCGTGCGACTGACCGGCGGTCGACTCGAGTGAGCAAGAGGGGCGGGTGGGGACAGCAAGGTCGACTCGGGCGTGCTACGCCGTCGGCGGCGTTTCCGCTTCGAGCCCCTCGTAGACCGCGATGGCGTCTCGGATCTCGTCGGGAATCGACGACGAACCCTTCGAGTCGGGATCGACGTGTACCATCGTCGTCTCTGCGGTCGCCGCGACCGTCTCGTCGACGCGGATCTCGTACTCCATGGTGCAACTCGAGTCGCCCAGCCGGCTGACCCAGAGGGCGACCTCGGGTTCGTCGCCGCTTATGATCGGTCGTCGGTAGTCGATCTCGAGGTTGGCAATGACGAAGTTGATGTCTGCGGCTTCGACGTCGACGACTTCCTCGAGATAATCGGTGCGGGCGGTCTCGAGATAGCTCGCGTAGACGGCGTGATTGACGTGATCCAGCGGATCGAGGTCGCGATAGCGGACGGGAACCGTGACGGTAAACGAATCACTCATTGTACGTTGTCGGAGTCGGTTGCGCTAAAAGAGGGCTCCGGTTCGGGCAGTCGATTGACACGTGTTATCAGCCGGTTTCGCCGCGCGTCGCTTCGCTCAGTCGGTCGCGTACAGCGCCGCGTGGTCGTCGCAGAACGCGGGCTCGCGCAACTGCGCGTCGAACAGGTCCTCGTGGTAGTGGGCGTTGAAGAGCCGACACTCCTCCCGGTCGCAGAACGCCTCGCCGGTCTCGAGGTAGTGGACCGCCTGCAGAGCGTAGCCGTAGAGGGCGTCCGTCGTCCGCGGGTCGTCCTCGATCAGGAAGTCGCCCTCGACCTGATTCTCGAGGACCTCCCGCGGTGGAGCGTCACCCGACAGCAGCGCGTGGCGCTGCTTTTCCTTGTAATACGCCTCGGGCTTCGCGGGCGCCTCGTACAGCCCCGGCACCGACACCAGCGCGGGCTGACCGAGGACGTTCACGCGTTTGTGCCAGCGGCCGTCGTGGTCCCCCCAGGTGCCGATCGCACGGTCCAGAACCGGGACGTGGAGCGTCTCGAGGCGCCGTTCGTCGGCCGGCAGCGCGCTGTTCAACGCCCGCTGTACTTGGACGCCGTCGTAGAGCACGCCGCCCTCGCGTTCGGGGTTCTCGAGGGCCCGTTCCTCGTAGCGGATCGTTCCGAGCATCGTGTTCCCGGTCTCGCGATCGTACGGCGAGGGAACGCGGGCCTCGGCGAACCGTTCGGCGAGGTCGTCGGTTCGGTGGGCGTCCAGGAACCGACCGCGGACCGAGACCGCGGCGTCGATTCGGGGCTCGAGCCAGTCGCGGACGGCCTCGACGTCGGCGACGGTCGATGGTGCGCGGTAGAGAACGACGGTGTCGACCATGTACGACCTAGTCGTACCACTCGGTGAAACACTTGCGGTCGACCACGCTCGACCGGGACGATCGCCGGTACCTCGTGGTGAGGTGTGCTGTTGCTGGAACAGGGTGAGAAACGGACGCGAACACGGGAGCTCGGTGCGCTCGCGTCCAAAATGGCTGAGGCTATGGGGGTTGATCGAGGAGTGTGTCGATCAGTCGTCGGCGGGAGCCGCTCTCGAGGTGAGTTCGACTTCGGGGGCGTCGACCTCGAGTTCGTCGAGGGCGACCTGTGCGGCGCGCTTTCCGGAGACGAGCATGGCGCCGAAGGTCGGACCCATCCGCGGCAGGCCGTAGGTCGTCGCGGTGGCCATGCCGGTGGCGATCAGGCCGTCGTGGACGAGGCCCGTGTGTTCGACGACGGCGTCCTCGGACTTGCCGACCCACATCGAGTCGTGGCCGGGCGAGTCGTGGCCGGGGGCGCCGTAGGTGTCGTCGTCGGTCTGGTCCATGACCTTGCCGCGCTCTTTGGCGTCCTGAATGCCGGGCGCGTCGAGGACGCCGCGCTCGTCGAGTTTCGTGATCGCCATCGCGTCGTGGCCCGTCGCGTCGATGACCAGGTCAGCCTCGACGGCGATGGGGTCGACGCAGGTGATCTCGCGGGGCAGGGCGTGGACTGGCGTCCAGTTCATCACGATCCCCGAAACCTTGTGGTCCTCGCGGATGACGATGTCCGTGAACTCGGTCATGTTCTGCATCTTCGCGCCCGCGTCGCAAGCGGCCTTGATGAGGCCGGAACAGGCCTCGGGGCCGTTGGCGACGTAGAGGTCCTCGCTGTCCTGGGACTCCTTGTAGGAGACGTCGAGTTCGTCGAGTACCTGCTGGGCTGGGTCGCGGACGGTGACCTTGTTCATCAGGAAGCCACCGAGCCAGAAGCCGCCGCCGAGGTAGTTGTTCTTCTCGACGACCATCGTCTTGACGCCGCGCTCGGAGAGTTCCTTCGCCGCGGTGAGCCCCGAGGGACCGCCGCCGACGATGATCACGTCGCTGTCCGAGAAGTCCATGAACTCCTCGGTCCACTCCTGTCCGATCGCTCGGGTGACGTCCGCTTCGCCGACATCGCTGAACTGTTCGAATTCGCTCATACAACTTGGTGGTAGCACTACGTGGTGAAAAATCTGTCGTGACGGACACCGCTGAATAGCTAGTTTTCAGACGTGTTACTCCCCGATTTTCGAAATTAATCGTGATGGATCGATCTGATGCTCGCCTGCGGTCGGGACCCGAACGCTGAAGGCTCGGGCCGGTCTATCTCGGGCAGATGTATCGTCGTGGCTTCCTCGCGGTCGCCGCCGTCGCGCCGCTTGCGGGCTGCCTCGAGTTTCTCGACGACAACGGCGAGGAGATCACCGAGCCGGGCGACGTCGAAATCGTCTGGAGCGATCTCGTGCGCGACGATCCCGGCACCGAAGACGAGCGCGTCTCCGTCTGGGGCGTCGCCAGAAACGTCGGTGACCGGACGCTCTCCTATCTCGAGATTCGAGCGACGTTTTTCGACGAGGAGGGCGAAGAACTCGAGAGCGTCATCGAGAACGTCGACGCGGACCTGAGCGACGCCGACGAGTGGCCCTTCGACGTCGAATTCCCGCGCTTCGGCGAGGACGCCGCCGAGGTCGTCGCGTACGAACTCGAGCCCGCAACGGGAGTCTGATGGCCGCGAACACTCGACCGGCGGACGGATGTGGTTCGCTCGAGACGGCGGCTCGATCCGATCCGTCGCGAGAGGACGAGAAACGCGCGACCGGGAACAGGAGCGAAAGCGGACGGCGGATACGTACAGGGGGGACGAGCGCATGACTGAATCGGATCCGAGCGACGAAGCGGGTTCGAGTTCGAATCCGGGTCCCGGATCGAACGCTGCGAACGCCACCGACGACCGAGACGAAGGCGTCTCGACGCTGGCCAAGCAGGGGAGCATCACGTTCGTCGGCAACGTCGTCAACGGCGCGTTCGGCTTCGCGATCGTGATGTTGATGACGCGGTTCGTCAGCCCGGGTATCTACGGGTTGTTCGTGCTGGCGACGAGCGTCATCCTGTTCATGCAGGTGTTTGCGAACCTCGGCCTGCCGCTGGCGATCGACTACTTCGTCCCGCAGTACCTGGACGAAGGCGAGCGCGGGAAGGCGAAGGGCGTGATCGTTCAGGTGACGGCGACGGTGCTCGTCACGTCGTCGCTGGTCGCGTTCGCGCTCGCGATCACCGCCTCGCAGGTCGGCGCGCTGTTCGACGAGCCGGCGATGCAGGTCGCCTTGCTGTTCCTGTCGGTGACGATCCCGATGCTGGCGATTTACAACGTCCTGCTGACCTCGTTCTACAGCATCAAGAAGCTCCAGTATCGGGTCATCATGCGCGACCTCGTGCGACCGACCGTTCGGTTCGCCGCCACCGCGGGCCTCCTGCTGGTCGGCTACGGGTTACTCGGGCTCATCGCCGGCTACGTCGTCGGGCTGTTCGTCGCGATCACGATCGGCGCAGCCGTCTTCACCTACAAGGCCTGGGATCTGCTGACGACCGAGATCGAACTCGTCGCGCCGGGGCCGATGGTGAAGTACTCGGTGCCGCTGGCGATGACCAGCGTCGTCTTCGTCCTGATGGGTCACGTCGACTACTTCGTGCTCGGCTTCTTCCTCGATTCCGACGACGTCGGCATCTACCGCGTCGGCTACATGCTCGGCTCGGGACTGATGATCATTTTCAACTCCCTCTCGCCGGTGTTCAAGCCCCTGATCGCCGAGACGCGCGACGACATCGACCTCGTCGAGCAGCGGTTCCGGATCATGGCCCGCTGGATCGCCGGCATCACGCTCCCGGTCGCGATCTTCCTCTCGCTGGGCGCGAGCTCCTACCTCGCCGTCCTCTACACGCCGCAGTACTCGGAGGCCGCCGCCATCGTCGCCTTGCTCGCCGCCGCGTTCCTCTTCAACGTCACCTTCGGCGGCCCCGACGGCTCGCTGTTACAGGGACTCGGATACTCCCGGTTCGTCTTCGCTAACACGCTCGTCCTCTTCGGCGTCAATCTGGTCGTCTCGTTCGCACTCGTCCCGATTCTCGGCATGGAAGGCGCCGCGATCGGCTCCGCGACGGCGCTCTTTCTCGTCGGCGCGCTCACGCTCGTCGAGGTCTACTACCTCGACGGCATCCACCCGTTTACGCGGGACTTCGCGAAAATCGTCGCCGCCGGCGTCCCCGCGACGATCGCCGGCGCACCGATTCCCCTCTTGCTCGAGACGGATCTCCTGATCGCCGCCCTGTTGCCGATCGTCGTCGTCGGCGTCTACGCGGGGACGCTGATCGCCACCGACGCGTTCACCGAAGCCGACGCGCAGATGGCCGCAGAGTTCAGCCCGACGCTTCGCAAGTGGCTCCCGATCGGATCGTGATCTGCTCGTGAGTATGCGGTCGAAGTGTCAGGTGGAAATGGACGGTGGGAGCTGCTATCCACCGATAGGGCAACGGAGTGTGTACATACTTGTACAACAACTTTCAAGTAGATTGGCAGTACACTTTCGGCCATGGAAGAGACCGTTGAGTCCCGATTCACCGTTCAAGACGTCGTGAACGATGATATTTGGCTCAAAGACCTAAACCGCGGTCTCACTGTCGCAGTCGAAGCATCCAGTCCACACTATTCTTCGACCCTCGATCGCCAAATTCAGTCTCTCTCCACCGGGGAGACGATCAACGCTGAACTACGGAGCCAAAATCGGCTACGAACGATCTGGGTTTTCGATAAAATCGACCTCGATCGGGAAGGAGAACGGAACAGAGCGACTGTGTGAACTATCCGTACTCCTGTAACCGACGCTGCGGATCAACTGTACCATCGCTCCCCTCGTGAGTTATTTCGATGTTCGCAACTAAGAAGTCCGCTAAGAGGTATTCGACGAACTCTTCCTCGTAGTCCTCCTTTAATTCCCAGAACGAGTACGTCAAGATGGCGTACCCGAGACAGATAATCCAAACGGGGAGCTGAGAGTCGAGTACCACTGGGCGCCACGGTTCAAACCCTAAAACCGAGGACGCCCACAGAAACGGCTCCGGGTAGGCGGAGACGATCCCGACGAACATCATCACGACAAGCGAAAAGTAGCATGCGATCCACATTCCGCGTTGAAAATTACGGAGGGCCTGGAAACGAAATGCTCTAGAGCTCTGCATCTCCTTTTCAATGTCGCTGGACATCAGATGTAGTAGATCTCCGTATTCGTTGTAATGCGAATCGAGATCGTATTTTTTACGACCGCTCTTGTGTAGCACTTTGTTGATTTCACAGCGTTGCTTTGACAGCGTGTTTGAGCGCTTCTCTCCCTGGTTTTCGCAGTAACTNCGCTCTTGTGTAGCACTTTGTTGATTTCACAGCGTTGCTTTGACAGCGTGTTTGAGCGCTTCTCTCCCTGGTTTTCGCAGTAACTTTCGTCGAAGTTGGAACGCTCGGAGATACTGTGTGAGTTTATCTTTTGAGATGCCTCGATGAGGCGAGAGCCACGGTCGCAGCAGCGATCCGTGGCTCTCGCAGGTGTTGACGTGAACGTCTTCGTCGGCGTATTCGCCGTCGCCGTGGACGACGTATTCGCGGTCGAATGCGTCGTCCTCGGCCAATGGATCGTAGGCGCGAAATCCGTCAGTGTAGACGGTTAGTGGCTCCTTCTCGCGGTTTGTGAGAAGGAGCCGAATCGTCGATTCGTCGGCTGATTTCGCTGGGATCACGTATCGATCGCCGGTGCCACGATCGACGATCGTGAACACCGGCGGTTTGTCTTGATCGTACGATCCTCGCCCACGCGTGGACAGGCCACGCGAGCGCGACTCTTGGTCGCGCTCGCGGCCTTTCAGCCCTGCAGAAACGTAGACTTCGTCGATTTCGACGGGACCAACGAGATCGAGCGACGGCGCGGCGAGCGCCTTCGTGAAGCGCTCGACGCGCTGGTAGATCGTTTTGTACTGAACGTCGATTTCTAGCTGAAGCTGGCGAAGACTCGTGTTAAACCGGAGAAACGCGTAAATCGAGAACAGCCACTTTCTGAGTGCGACTTTCGAATGGGCGAAGATTGTGCCAGTCTTGTCGTTGAACGTGCGGTCGCAATTCTTACAGAGATAGCGCTGAAAGTGACCATAGCTGCCGTTCTTGACCGTTAGGTCAGAACGGCAGCGAGGGCAAGTAACACCGTTACGCCAGCGAACCTGCGCCAACAGGTCCGCTGCGACCGATTCCGAGCCAAACACATCTAGCGGAATCATGCCTAACGGACACCGCTGACGCGGTGTCCTTGCTCTCTTCGATTTCACAGCGACAGCTGACCAGTATCAACAATCTCCTACAGAAGAGCGNACGGACACCGCTGACGCGGTGTCCTTGCTCTCTTCGATTTCACAGCGACAGCTGACCAGTATCAACAATCTCCTACAGAAGAGCGTTTTACGACAAACGTTCCACGCCTTTCCCGCTATTGTGAGTTCCGAAAGTGGACGATCGCGTTTTATCCGGACCATCGCAATCGCCTCGATCAGTGATCGATAGAAACGGGCGGGAATTCGCGTTACTTTCTCGAGAATCGGATCGGTACTCGGTATCTGTTCTTCGATCGACGAGTCGTTTTCAGTCTCGGAAGAACGGCTGGATACGGTATCCTCGAGGCTCCAGTCGTCCGGTTCGTCGGGGTATAATCGACTGTAGACCGAATACAGTCGGGGGTGAACCGTTGGGTACGTTTCGAAGTCGAGAATTGGCGACGTACCGAGGCTCTGATGGAGGAAGATCGAATTTCGAAACGTTTCTCGCTGACCGACTGCCTGAGCAGCATAACTTTGAATTAAATGGCCGAACGCGAACGCGATGACTCCCAGGAGAAGCACAGCGATTACTGGTGCCTCGGCTAACTGGTTCAGTTGGGAGCGCGGGAGAAGTAGCGTGATTGCCCCAGTTAACACGATTCCAGGGATGAAATTTCCTAGAAGATCAAAAACGGAGAGATCTCCAAATATGCGCCCGACTGGCATTCGATGAAAGAGTCGCCGATGCAGAATCATAAATATAGTTGAATTACCTCGAACGGGGCCCGGCGTCACGACGGAAGGGAATGGGTATCCCATCTACTGATGGATAGTCGAAACTGTCCTCGCGCGCGACCGCCCGGCGCGCGCAACGCACGCACATCCGCGCTGTCGTCCGTTTTTCTGCGAAAGCGTTATCAAATCCTCAGTCGTAGCGAGCGACAATGCAGACGACTCGCCCCCTGATTTCGAAGCCGACCGTCTCCGGAGGTGATCCGCCGTGGAACTGATAATCACCGAGAAGGACAACGCCGCGCGCCGGATCGCCGACATCCTCTCCGGCGGCACGCACGACTCGAGTCGCGAAAACGGCGTCAACGTCTACGAGTGGGGCGGGAAGCGCTGTGTCGGGCTGTCGGGTCACGTCGTCGGCGTCGATTTCCCGTCCGAGTACTCGGACTGGCGGGACGTCGAGCCGGTCGAACTGATCGACGCCGAGGTCGAGAAGACGGCGACGAAGGAGAACATCGTCGCGACGCTTCGCATCCTCGCGCGCAAGGCGGAACGCGTCACGATCGCCACTGACTACGACCGCGAGGGGGAACTGATCGGGAAGGAGGCCTACGAGATCGTCCGCGACGTCAACGAGGACGTCCCGATCCGACGGGTTCGGTTCTCCTCGATCACCGAAAACGAGGTCCAAAGCGCCTTCGACGAGCCCGAAGACCTCGACTTCGACCTCGCCGCGGCTGGCGAGGCGCGCCAGATCATCGACCTGGTCTGGGGTGCCGCGCTCACGCGATTCCTCTCGCTGTCGGCGGGCCAACTCGGCAACGACTTCATCTCGGTCGGACGCGTGCAGTCGCCGACGCTGAAACTGATCGTCGACCGCGAGCGCGAGATTCAGGCGTTCGATCCGGAGACCTACTGGGAGCTGTTCGCCGACCTGACGAAAGACGAGACGACGTTCGAGGCCCAGTACTTCTACCGCGACGAGGACGACAACGAGGCCGAACGCGTCTGGGAAGAGGCCGCCGCGACCGAGGTCTACGAAACGCTCGACGACAGCGACGCCGCGACTGTCGTCGACGTCAACCGCCGTACCCGGACCGACACGCCGCCGACGCCCTTTAACACGACCCAGTTCATCCGCGCGGCCGGCGCCATCGGCTACTCGGCCAAACGCGCCATGTCGATCGCCGAAGACCTCTACACGGCGGGCTACATCACCTACCCGCGAACCGACAACACCGTCTACTCGGACGACCTCGACCTCGAGGAACTCCTCGACGACTTCGTCGGCCATCCGACGCTCGGCGAGTCCGCCGAATCCCTCCTCGAGGCCGACGAGATCGTCGCAACTGAGGGCGACGAGGAGACCACCGACCACCCCCCGATCCATCCGACCGGCGAGATTCCCTCGCGGGGCGGCGACGTAAGCGACGACGAGTGGGAAGTCTACGAACTCGTCGTCCGCCGGTTCTACGCGACGGTCGCCGAGGCCGCCGTCTGGGAACACCTCAAGGTCGTCACCGAGGTCGACGACTCCCGACTCAAGTCCAACGGCAAACGGCTCGTCGAGGCCGGCTATCACGACGTCTACCCGTACTTCAACACCAGCGAGAACTACGTTCCGGACGTCGACGAGGGCGAGGAACTCGCGCTCACCGACGTGGAACTCGAGGAAAAGGAAACGCAGCCGCCGCGTCGATACGGCCAGTCGCGGCTCATCGAGACCATGGAGGACCAGGGGCTGGGAACGAAGAGTACCCGCCACAACACGCTGGAAAAACTGTACGATCGGGGGTACATCGAGAGCGATCCACCCCGTCCCACCAAGCTCGCGATGGCCGTCGTCGACGCGGCCGAGAACTACGCCGACCGCGTCGTCAGCGAGGAGATGACGGCCCAACTCGAGGCCGACATGGACGCCATCGCCTCCGGCGAGGCGTCCCTCGAGGACGTCACCGACGAGTCTCGAGAGATGCTCGAGGAGATTTTCGCGAGCCTCGCGGACTCTCGAGAGGAGATCGGCGACCACCTTCGCAAGTCGCTCAAAGACGACAAGCGGCTTGGTCCCTGCCCGGAGTGTGGCGAAGACCTGCTCGTCCGGCGTAGTCGCCACGGCTCGTACTTCGTCGGCTGCGACGGCTACCCCGACTGTGAGAACACGCTCCCGCTGCCCTCGACGGGCAAGCCGCTCATCCTCGACGACGAGTGCGACAAACACGGCCTGAACGAGGTCAAGATGCTCGCCGGCCGGCAGACGTTCGTTCACGGCTGTCCGCTCTGCAAGGCCGAAGACGCGGGTGAAGGGCCGATTCTGGGCGACTGTCCCGACTGCGGCGACGAACACGGCGGCGAGCTAGCGGTCAAGACCCTCCAGAGCGGCTCCCGGCTCGTCGGCTGTACGCGCTACCCAGACTGCGAGTACTCGCTGCCGCTGCCCCGTCGCGGCGACATCGAGGTCACGGACGAACACTGCGAGGAACACGACCTCCCCGAACTCGTCGTCCACAGCGGCGACGAGCCCTGGGAACTCGGCTGCCCGATCTGTAACTACCAGGAGTTCCAGGCCCGCGAATCCGAGAGCGGCTCCGACCTCGAGTCGATCGACGGCATCGGCGCCAAGACGGTCGAAAAGCTCGCCGGCGCGGGCATCGAGAACCTCGAGGATCTCACCGAGGCCGACCCGGACACCGTGGCCGAAGACGTCGACGGCGTCAGCGCCGATCGAGTACGGACCTGGCAGGCGAAAGCCTGAGAAAATCTTCCCTTCGGCGCGAACGACGAACTATCATCGCGTATCCACGAATAGCACGCTTCGTCTTCGTCTCCATCCCTGCCGTCGTCACCCCAATTAGTTCGGATTACACCCCTGTCAGCAGGGGTAGAATTAACTGACGGTACAGATATGTACAACCATCTGACGATGCGTGGGGGAGACGGACGCGTCTCGAACGGGTGCTCACTATGACGGAACGGAACGCTACGTCGACAGAACCGCCGCTCGACGACCAGAGAGAGGGAACGGGAACGGAAACGGAAGAACAAGCTGGTGACCGCGTCGAAGTCACCGTCGGAATCGACCGGCTGGAGTCGTTTCTCGACGCGGGCGATCCGGAGGTCAGAGCCTACGCGGCCCGAACGCTCGCGACCGAGGCCGCCGACCGCCCGGCGGACGTCCGCTCGGCCGTCGACGACCTGACCGCTCGCCTCGCGGACGAGCCGTCGATCCGATCGCACGCGGCGGCGGCGCTCGCCGCGGTCGCAGCCGACCATCCCGGCGCCGTCCGCGAGTCGGTTCCCGAACTGACCGAGCGACTCGAAGATTCGTCGGCGATCCGCGAGGACGCCGCCGACGCGCTTGCGTCGGTCGCGGCGGCCGAACCCACCGCCGTCGCCGCGGCCGTCGACGCACTCGGTCGTCACGTCACCGACGAGCGAGAGCGCGTTCGCCGACGGGTCACGGACGCGCTGGCCTCGATCGCCGCCGCCGATCCCCACCGCGTCGCGTCGATCGTCGACGAGGTCGCCGCGGGAACGGCCGACGAAACGGTCGCCGTCCGGGAGAACGCGACGGCGATCCTCGCCGCAGTCGCGGACGACTCGCCGGCCGACGCACTCGCCGCGACGGACTCGCTGCTCGCCCGACTCGAGGACGAACCGGCGATCCGGACGAACGCAGCGACGGCGATTCGCGCGATCGCTCTCGAGGAGCCGTCCCGTCTCGAGGCCGACGTCGAGACGATCGCGACGGTCCTCGACGACGAACGGGAGACGATCAGAACCGCCGCCGCGGTTGCCGTCGCGTCGGTCGCCCGGGAGAACCCCCACGCGGTACCGACCGTCGTCGACTTACTCGCCGCTCGACTCGACGACGTCGACGACGTCCGAACGGAGTGTACGGCGGCGCTTCGGGCCGTCGCCGCGGTCGAGCCCACGGCCGTCGTACCCGCGGTTCCGGCGCTCATCGATCGACTCGAGGACGCCCTCGCGGCCGTTCGTACCGACGCGGCCGCGGCGCTGGCAGCGGTCGCCGCCGAACGACCCGCCGCGGCCGCCGAAAGCGTTCGCCCGCTGGCGCGGCGGCTCTCGGGCGACGGAGCTGCGATGCGACGCCACGGCGTCGCCGCGATCGCCGCCGTCGCCGAGGAGTCGCCGACCGCCGTCGAACCCGTCGTCGTCGATCTCGCGGCCATCGTCGACGCGGACGACGAGACCGTCCGCCTCGAGGCGACTCGGGCGATCGCCGCCGTCGCCGAGGAGTCGCCGAACGCGATTCGCTCGATCGTCCCGGCGCTGACGGCGCGGCTCACCGATTCGCACGAGCCGGTTCGACATCGTGCGGCCGACGCGCTCGCTGCGCTCGCCCTCGAGGCACCCGACGACGGGACGGACGTTCCGGCGCTCGTCGCCCGACTCGAGGCGGACGACGAGTGGCTCCGAGGGGACGCCGCCCGCGAGATCGCGACCGTCGCGCGCTCAGAGGTCGCCGACGCCCACCCCGCGGTTCGCTCTCTGCACCGGCGACTCGGCGACGAGACGGCGGCCGTTCGGCGAGCCGCCACGCGAGACCTCCTTACCGTCGCCGCCGAGAAGCCACTCGAGGTCCGCGACGCCGTCTCGCCGCTCGCCGAACGACTCGACGACGAGGACGCGACGGTGCGGAACAACGCGGCGATCGCGCTCTCGAGAATCGCGGCGGCGGCGCCGGCCGCGGTCCGCGAGAGCGACGTGCTCGCGGCGCTGTTCGAGTCGCTCGACGACGCGGATCGGACCGTCAGAACGAACGTTCGACGCGCCCTCGAAACGCTCGTCGACGAGTCCGCAGACAACGCCGGCGAACCCGACGCGGCCGTCGACTGCCGATCGGCGTTTACCCTCGCCGTCGCCGAGACGGGGGCGAGCGAGGAGCGACTTCGAATCGCCGCCTGGTCGGCTCTCGAGACGCTTGGCCTCGAGTCGGCCGCCGAAGTCACAGCCGGCGTCGATGCGATCTGTGCGCGGCTGGTCGAGCCGACGCCGGCCGAGCGCGCCAGCGTGCTCACGACCCTCGAGTCGTTCCTGGATTCGGACGGCGACCGAAACCTCGAGAGCGAAACGAAGCTGACCGACGCCCTCGTCGACGCGCTGTCTGCGGGCGAGGAGCGCACGGCCGCCGTCGCCGCGGCGCTCGCGGATATCGCCCGAGACGAACCGCGGCTCGCCACCGGTGCCGTGAGCGCGCTGTTCGACGGGCTCGAGGAGCCGGCCGACGCCGAGCGCCGGGCGTTGCTCGACGCGTTCGCCACGATTCGCACCGCAGCGGGGGCCGATGCCGGCGACGGCGCCGGCACCGCCACCGGAACGTTGCTCGAGCAACTCGAGGACGGCGACAGCGCCAAGCGGCGCCGTTGTGCGTTCGATATCGCCCGACTGGCGGCGACGAGCCCCGAAGACGTTGCGGCCGAGCGCGAGCGATTGGTCGATCACCTCGAGGACGACGACGAGGCCGTCCGCGGCGACGTCGCGCTCGCGCTCGGAACGCTCTCGGTGACCGGCCACGACGACGGCTCGACGCTCGGCTCGACCCTCGAGCGCGTCGACGACCGGCTGATCGACGCCGCGTCGCTCGCGACCGGCGGGGAGACCCCGTCGCACACCGACGGGCTCAACAACCAGCTGACGGGTATGGGCAGTCGACTGGACGGCGACCCCTGGGCGGCCGGCTTCGCCGCCCTCGCGCTCTCGGTGCTCGCCGAGGAGTCCGAAGCGCTCCGCCCGACCGGCATCTCCAAGCTCGCGGCCGGACTCGAAGTCGAGAACGCGCTCGTCCGCGTCGTTACCGGTCGCGTTCTCGCGGAGATGGCTCGCGACGACGCGACCGGATTCGAGGACGCCGTCCCCGCGCTCCTCGGGGCGCTCGAGGACGCGGACGCCGACGTCCGCGCAGCGGCCGCCGACGCGATCATCGCGTGTACGAGTGTCGACGACGGGTCGGCGCTCGCGGCGGCGGACCGCGATCCGACCGCGGTCCTTCGCCGCCGGCTCGGCGATCCGGACGGTCGCGTCCGGACCCGGTCGATCCGCGCGCTCGCCGCCCTCGAGGCGACCGAGAGCCGACCGGCGATCGACGCGCTCACCGACGATCCCGTCCCGGCCGTCTCCCGAGCGGCCGAGCACGCGACGGTGGCACTCGAGGACGCGGCGGACCGAGCGGACGACGGTCCGTCGACGGCCGACGGCTGGACGATGGCGCGCGTCGGACCGGGCCGGACCGGATGCGCGCCGTCGGGGCCGGTCGTCGGTCGTCGACCGACCGAACTGTGGCGGACCGATGCCGGGGACGCGACGGCGGCATTCGAAGCCGCGCCGGCGATCGTCGACGGCACCGTCTACGCGGGCTGCGACGACGGCAGCGTCGTCGCGCTGGCGCTCGCCGACGGCCGCGAACGCTGGCGGTTCGAGACCGGCGGCCCCGTTCGGACCGCGCCGGCGGTCGTCGACGGGACCGTCTACGTCGGCAGTGCCGACGGCGCCGTCTACGCCGTCGACGCCGAGCGCGGCGACCGACGCTGGCGCTACCAGACCGACGGCCGCGTTCGCACGGCTCCGATCGTCGCCGACGGCACCGTCTACATCGGCAGCGACGCGTTGCACGCGATCGACGCCAAGAGCGGCGACCCGCGCTGGATGGCCACGCTCGAGGACGACCCCATCGGCCCGACCGTCGCTGACGAGACCGTCTACGTCGTCGCCGGCGACCGACTGCGCGCGCTGTCGACGGCCGACGGGAGCCAGCGCTGGAGTCGAACCCTCGAGTCGCCGACCGACGTGGCGCCCGCCGTCGCCGACGGAACGGTGTACGTCCCCGACGGGGCGGCGCTGCTCGCCGTCTCGAGCGACGGCTCGAGCCGGTTCCGATTCGAGACGGGCGCGCGCATCGAGACGCCGCCGGCCGTGGCCGACGACACCGTCTACGTCGCGAGTACCGACGGCAGCCTCTACGCGGTCGAGACGTCCACGTGGACGGAGCGCTGGCGGGCCGCCGTCGGCGTCGCCGCGACGGGGCCTGCGCTGCTCGGCGACGTCGCGTATCTGGGCCTCGAGGACGGCCGGTTGCTGTCGCTGTCGGCGGCGGACGGCACCCGTCGCTGGCGGGTGTCTCGAGAGGTAGCCACGACAGCCCTCGCCGTCGACGGCGAGACGCTCTGCGTCGTCGACGACGGCCTCGCGGTGCTCGGAGCCGGCGGCTCGTCGCTGACTGATTCGCTCTCGGGACTGTTCACGCGGCTCGGAGGGAACGATTCCTGAGCGGCGGGAGCGGCGGGGTCACGCCGACGAGTCGTTCGTGTCAGCGTCCGCGCCCGTTTCGGTTTCCGTCTCCGCACCTGCGGTCGCGTTTTCGTCGGCGTTCTCGCGTTCGTCTGCGCCGGTGTCTTCGCCCTCGGTAGCGCCGCCATCGTCGTCGTCGTCAACCTCTTCGTCGACGTCGTCGAGCCCGGCTTCTTCGAGGACGGGTTCGACCTCGCGGACGATCTGTGAGGGCTCGAGGATCGCGACGTCGCGCCAGTGTTCCTCGCCGTCGGGGCCGATGACGAGGGTGATGGGATAGCCGGCGGCACCGTACGTGCCGGCGACGCCGTCGTCGTAGCCGACGCCACCGTTTCCGCCGTGAGTCGACCACCACTCCCGGAGTTCGGAGTCCGAAAGCGAGTCGGGCGAGAGGTAGGTGAGCGCGAGAACCCGAACCGCGTCGCCGTACTCGTCGACGAGGTCCTCGCGAGCGGCGGTGAGTCTCGACACCTGCGACTGACAGTTGCCACACGCCGGGACGAAAAACATCGCGACGGTGACCGTCCCCGCCTCGGGAACCGAGACCGTGCCGGCCGAACTGCCGTCCGCGTCGATGAGTTGCGCGGTCGGCGGCCCGCCATCGTCGTCGTCCGTTTCGGACTCGGGTTCGTCGGTCAGAAACGACGGCGGCCCGTTCCGGAAGAGTCCGACGCCGCCGGCGAGGATGCCGAGGCTTCCCGCGCCGGCGACGATCTCGCGTCGCTTCACGGCGCCACCCCCGTCGCCGCTCGGCGTCCAAGCCGTCGGCCGCGTCGGCTCGAGGACCGTTGCATACGCGTCCGTACGGGCTCGAACAAGAAGGGTTCGGTGGTTCGATCGGCGAATCCGGGATCGAGGCTCGAACGGCCGCGACGACCGTGATCGGCTCGAGGCGTCTCCATCGTCTCGACGGTAGGATCGCGTCTCACAGACCCGGCCGGTGGCAGCACCCGGAGGAGTGCGGCCGATTCGGGGTTCTGAACGGCCTCGAGGAACACGACGACTTCCCGGCGAAACGCGCTGTAGTCACCGAAACTGACTTTCTCTCGGATCGAGTCCGTCCCGCAACGGTTATGGCATATTTTGCCGTGGTGTGTGTACGAGAATGACCAACTGCTCGAGTCGAGGACTGCTCGTGCTCCTCGACGAGCGGGGGCCGACGGAGGTAACGTCGCTCGCGGCGTCGCTCGAGGCCCATCCGATGACGGTGACCTCCGAGTGTCGGGACCTGCAGTCCGACGGACTCGTTCGCCAGATCTCGGGGGGCGTTTACAGGATCACCGAGGACGGTCGACAGCAGCTTCGAGCGCAGTCCGAGTGAGCGACCGACCATCGATCGACTTACGATCCGTCGGCCGACGGCGTTCGCCGCCGTTCGCGCTCGACCGTCGTCGCGTAGATTCCCGCGAGGACGATCAGCCCGCCGAGTACCGTGAGCGCGTCCGGAACCTCGGCGAGGAAGACGAGCGCGAGCAGCGTCGCTCCGATCGGTTCGCCCAGCCAGGCGACGCTGACGACGACCGACTCGAGGTGTTTCAGGACCCAGTTGACGACGGTGTGGCCGAAGACGCCGGGGCCGACGGCCATCCCCAGAAAGAGCAGCCACTCGCGACCCGGATAGGCGACGTAGTCGTGGCCCTGCACGCCGACGAGGACGAACAGGGTCGCCGCACAGGCGGCGTAGACGACGGTGACGTAGGGAAACAGCGACACGCGCTGGCGAATCGACCGTCCCGCGAGAACGTAGGCCGCGACGGTGATCGCGCCGAGGGCGGCGAGCGCGTTTCCGAACAGCGTCGCGTCCGAGACCGGCGCCTCGCCGGCGTCGCCGAGCGACATCGCCATCGCGCCGACGATCGCGATCGCGATCCCCGCGACGGTCTCGCGACTGACTCGCTCCCCGAGGACGAGCGCGGCGCCGGCGGCCACGAAGATCGGCTGGGTCTGGACGATCGTCACGCTCGCCGCTACGCTCGTGTGGTTCAGGCTCTCGAACCAGGACGCGAAGTGGACGGCGAGGGCGACGCCCGCGACGACCGCGAATCCGAGATCCCGTCGAGAGAGACGGGCGAACTCCTCGCGGTACCACACGACCGCGATGGGCGCGACGATCGCCGTCGTGAACAACACCCGGTAGAAGGCCGCGACCGAACTCGGCGCCGCGCTCCAGCGGACCAGAATGGCGCTGGTGCTGGCCGCGAAGACGGCGAACGCGAGGGCGACAGCCGGCGTCACCTCGAGGTCGGCGGCGCGCACGTCGTCACGATGTGCGGCCTGTTCCAAACCGGTTCCGAAACCCGTCGCCGCGTGGGTCGAAGATCACCGACGCTATCGGCTCGAGAAAGCGTGACTCGAGTACGGACGAACGGACGGTCGGCGTCGGATTGGTTCTCGGCTCCGGTCGCGATCTAGCCCAAACGTTGAGGGGCGTCGCCGGTGACGCCGCGTGTCGGCTCAGATCGGCTCAGACGCGGTTGCGATACGGTCGCGCCACGTCGCGATCGACGTCCTCGAGTGTGATGATATCGTCCTCGCCGAGCGCTTCTGCGTCCCACTCGTCGATGAACTCGAGGGCGTCCTCTCGGTCACCGAACGGGCGCGGATCGATCCCCATCGGATCGTCCGCGGCCTGCTCGTCCGTGACGAGGACGAAGTAGCCGTCGGTCACGTCGGCTAGCTCGCCCGTCGTGATCTCGACGGCCCACGCACCGACCACGTCCGAATCGGATGCGGTCGCCGCGTAGTACGCGAACAGACAGCCCGGCGAACAGGTGACTGCGCCCCGGCCGTCCTCGTGAGCGAGTTGACTCATCCGATCCGAGTAGTCGGTCGGCGTCATGTTACAGACGACACAGTTCTGGTCGCTGGTGAACTCGATCGGTTCGTCGCCCGGATGGTCGTCGACGTTCGGCTCGTACGTCGTCGCCTCGTCTTCCTCCTCGTCATTCCCGCCGGCACAGCCGGCGAGACCGACCGCCGCGCCCGCTCCGAGCACCGCGAGCAGCCCGCGCCGGTCGAGCATCCCTCGATCGCGTTCACTCGTATTCATACGTTCGTCTAACGATCCAACGGGCAAAACGAGCGTGGTTCGGTTTCCGAATCGAAACTGTCGTCGTTCGTGTACACAGCAGTGCAGCACTCGGCCGGTACGACACGCAGCTACACCGATTCGAGTCGCACCTTCGTCCGCCGGTGGCGAACCCGGAACATCGGTTCGAATCCCAGCCAGGCGAACGACGCGGCGACGCCGACCAGGCGCCCGATTCCGGGAGACTCACCGCCCGGCAGTTCGTACTCGACGCGATCCCGGAGGATCGTCCGCTCGCCGTCGGGGTAGAAGGCGTGGGTGTGAAGCCAGTGAGCGAACGGTCCGTGGATCATCTCGTCGCGGAAGACGGCTCCGCCGTCGGTTCGCTCGCGGACGGTGATCCGCGACGTTACGTACTGGCGCGGCCCCACGCCGAACGGCCGCATCGACAGCGCCACCTCGCTTCCGGCGACCAGCGGGTCGGGGTTCGCCTCGCCGTCGGGACCGATCACCGACTCGATTCGAAGCCCCATCCAGTCGGGCGTGACGGCCTCGAGACCCTCGACTCGCGAGTAGAACTGCCAGACCGACTCGAGCGGTGCGTCGATCGTCGTCTGACGCTCGTAGACTGCCATCGACCGAAAGTACGACGCCGCGCGTGAAAACGGAACGGCCAAACGATTCCGAGACGGCCAGATACGTGCCGGTATCGCGACGTGCAGTTACTTCAGACGCTCCTGCAGGAAGGACGGATGAGCAGCGGTAACGCCCTCGATCTCGAGGAGCTGATCCGAGATGATCTCGCCGAGCGCGTCGCCGTCTTCGGCGCGAACTTCGGCCATCAGCATGTGGTCGCCGCTGGAGCTGTAGAGCGCCTCGATCTCGTCGAGGGATTTCAGCGCCTTCGTCGCCTCGACGTAGCGTTCGCTCGCCACGTCGATCCCCACCATCGCGATGGTCTTGCTCGAGAGCTTCTTCGGATCGACGTCGGCCGAGTAGCCGACGATCACCCCCTCCTCTTCGAGCTGGTTGATGTACTTGCGCACCGTCGGTTTCGAGACGTCCGCTCGCTCGGCGATCTCGGCGTAGGACGCCTGCGCATCCTCCTCGAGTACCTCGAGGATGCGGTCTTCCGTCGCCTGTGTACTCATGGGAGTTGCTTTTGCTCCGACGGAAAAATATCTTTTGTATACGAAAACAACGAGTTGGCTGGCTCGCGAAGACGTCTCCTGGCCGTAGCGGCGGCGATTGCGGGCCATCGAGAGCCGAATCAGCCGATCGATCGCCGGATTTATTCGCGTTCCCGACCGATGGTCGCCGATGGTCGACGCCGACGTGTTGATCGGGCTCTTCTGGATCTGCTGTGGACTCGTTATTCTGGCTCCCGCGATCATGATCGCGTTTCGCGGTCGGGCGGATCTCCACATTCACTACGACGATGACGTCGATCCGGCTTACGTCTCGCGTCGGGCCGGCACGACCGCGCTCCTCATGGGCCTGTTCGTCATCGCCTACGGCGGCTACCAGATCCTGTACGGCTTCTCGCCGACGGTGTTCGGCGGCCTCATCGTCTCGCTGCTGATCTTGAGCCAACTGACGAAGCGCTTCGCGCAGGGTTGGGGCGCCGACGGCGGTTCGGAGAACTGATCGGCGGCGAAGACGGCCGTCGCTCGAGTCGAGAGCGAACCGCGAAAAATCGTCGAACGAATACGGACGACCGAACGGTCGCCGTCGCTACTTGTGTCGCTCGAGCAGGTCGTAGCTGCGCTCCCACTCGGCGTCGTCGTCGAAGTACCGCTCCGCGAGCGGCTGGTCGGGCATCTCGCCGACGGCGTGTTTCTCCTGGGAGTAGGACGGTCGCTCGTCGTCGACGTAGTACCGTCCCGTCAGGACGGTGCCCTCGTTCAGGACGTCCTCGGTCTCGCGCATGATCTCGGCGGCCTCCGCGCGGTCGTTGACGTCGTGTTCGTAGTCGTCGGACTCCTGAATGTCGATGTAGGGGACGTACTGTCGGGCGTCCTTGTTCCAGGTCGGACACTGGGTCAGGAAGTCGACGTGGGCGAAGCCGTCGTGTTCGATGGCTTCCTTGATGATCTCCTTTGCCTGGTTCGGGTTGACCGCGGCCGTGCGGGCGATGTAGCTCGCGCCGGCGTTCAACGACGTCGACAGCGGTCGCAGCGGCGTCTTCGCGCTCCCCGACGGCTGCGTCTTGGACTTGTGGCCCTTCGGGCTCGTCGGCGAGGTCTGGCCTTTCGTGAGGCCGAAGATCTCGTTGTTGAAGACGATGTACGTGATGTCGTGGTTCTCGCGGGCCGAGTGGATCCAGTGGTTGCCGCCGATCCCGTAGCCGTCGCCGTCACCGCCGGCGGCGATGACCTCGAGTTCCGGGTTCGCGAGTTTGGCGGCGCGAGCCACGGGCAGCGAACGGCCGTGGATCGTGTGGAAACCGTACGTGTCGAGATAGCTGTTCAGTTTGCCGGAACAGCCGATTCCGGTGACGGTCAGCACTTCCTCGGGGTTCTTCCCGAGCTCCGGCAGCGCCTGTTTCAGCGACTTCAGCACGCCGAAGTCGCCACAGCCCGGACACCAGGTCGGCTGCGGTTCGACACCGGGCGTAAACTCGTCCCGGTCGATCTCTCGCTCCTCACCGATCGCGTTGAATGCACTCATTGTTCAGTCACCTGCAGCGGGTTCGATTCGTACCTGTGCGTCTGGCTGGCGGTCCTCGTCGGCCAGGTTGACCTCGTAGCCTTCGACAATCTCGGCGGGCTCGAAGGGGTTGCCGTTGAACTTGAGGAGGCTGGTCATCTTGTCGCCAAAGCGGCCCAGTTCCTTCTGGATCAGGCCGCGGAACTGCGCGGTGGCGTTCATCTCGACGACCATCGCCTCGTCGACGCTCTCCAGGAACTCCGTGACCTCCGTCTCGGCGAAGGGCATCATGTCGGAGACGCTGATGGCCTTTACCGAGTGGCCTTGCTCGTTCAGGCGGTCGACCGCTTCGGCGACGGCGCCCTGCGAGGAGCCCCACGTGATGATGCCGTAGTCGGCCTCGTCGGGGCCGAAGTACGTCTGCGTGGAGTCGCGCTCTTCGTCGAGTTCTTCGCGGATCTTCTCGAGTTTCTCGAGGCGGCGTTCCATCTGGAAGACGCGGTTGTCGGGGTCTTCCTCGATGTGTCCGACTGGCGAGTGCTCGTTGCCGGTCGCGAGGTAGCGTCCGCCCTTCTGGCCGGGGATCGACCGCGGCGCGACGCCGTCCTCGGCGTCCTCGTAGTTGAAGCGCTTGAACTTCCCGGAGGCGTCGTGTGCGGCCTCCTTCAGTTCGTCTTCGGTCAGCGTCGAACCGAGATCCGGCGAGGGTTCGCGGTCGAAGAAGTCGACGTCGACGTTCTGGTTTTCGCCGGAGAGCTTCTGGTCGTAGATGACGATCGCCGGGATCTGGTAGTCCCAGGCGATGTCGAAGGCCAGTCGCGTCTGTTCGTAGGCTTCCTCGATGTTACCCGGCGCGAAGACGACGCGCTGGGAGTCGCCCTGGCTCGTGTAGAGGACGTGTTCGAGGTCGGCCTGTTCGGGCTTGGTCGGCATCCCGGTCGAGGGACCGGCGCGCATCGACTCGACGAGGACGACCGGCGTCTCGGTCATCTCCGCGAGGCCGAGCGGCTCGGACATCAGCGCGAAGCCGCCGCCCGAGGAACCGGACATGGCCTTCACGCCGGCGTGGCTCGCACCGACTGCGAGTGCGGCCGCCGCGATCTCGTCTTCGACCTGCTCGGAGACGCCGCCCATGTCGGGGAAGTTCTGGCTGAGGATGGTGAAGACGTCCGTCCACGGCGTCATCGGGTAGCCGGCGATGAAGCGACAGCCGGCGTCGATGGCACCGTAGGCGATCGCGTTCGAGCCCGACAGCAGCGCCTGCTCGGCGTCGTGTTCGCCCGTCGGGGCGCGCAGGTCGTGCTCGAAGTCGTACTCGTCGTTGACCGTCTCGTAGGCCTCGTGGAGAATATCGAGGTTCGCCTCGAGGATGTCTCCGCCCATCGCGTCGGACATCAGATCCTCGATGTGCTCGAGCTCCATGTCGAGCAGCGCCGCCGTGGCACCCACGCCGGCGGTGTTGCGCATGACCTCGCGGCCGTGGTCCTTGGCGAGGCCGCGCAGGTCGAGCGGGAAGACGTGCCAGTCGTTCTCCTCGGCACGTTCCTCGAGGTCGAGTTCCTCGACGTCCTCCTCGCTGATCAGGCCCTCGTCGTAGATGATGACCCCGCCTTCGCGAAGTTCGTCTAAGTTCTCCGACAGCGGCTTGATCTCTTCGTTGCCGTAGTAGGCCTCCTCCTGTGGGTTACGGGCGAACGAGTCGCCGAGCGCCAGCAGGAAGTTGTAGCCGTCACCGCGGGACTGTACCTTCTGTTCTGCGGCTCGGATCTCGACGTACGTGTGGCCGCCACGGATCCGCGACGGATAGTGTCGATGGGTGAACACGTTGAGCCCCGAGCGCATCAGTGCCTTCGCGAAGTTCTGACTCGTCGAGTCGATTCCGTCTCCGGAACCGCCTGCGATTCGCCAGATGAGTTCATCGTCGCTCATAGGTAAATCAGTGGCCGGTGGGCCAACCGTACCTGGAATTTGCCCTACGCAACCTAAAGCCTTTGCTATACATTATCATAGATCTATCGTGAGGAATGAACAACCACACAATATATCGCATTATCGACCGTGAACGTTGAGGGAAAATCGGGATATAGCTTGTATTTGTGACGAAATGGTCGGTGTTGAACGGTTTACACTTCAGCGTATTCGCTCGAGCGAAAATCGATATCTGGTGGCGCAAAACGGCGTCGGGAACCGAACGACCGGGTCACGAAACGAACGCGAACGGTGCCGATCGAACCGTCGCTACTCGTTTCGCGGGTTACTCGGGTGGTACTCCGTGTCGTACTTGCCGGGCTGGTCGTCGACTCGGTCGGGGTTCATTCGGCCCGACAGCAACATGAAGTCGACGAGCGTCAGCGCGAGCATCGCCTCGACGACCGGCACGCCGCGTGGCGGAAGCACCGGATCGTGGCGACCGATGACCTGCTCCTCTTTGAGTTCGCCCGTCTCCCAGTCTGCGGTCTGTTGGGTCTTCGGGATCGACGTCGGCGCGTGGAGGGTGACCTCGCCGTAGATCGGCTCGCCGCTCGAGATGCCGCCCTGAATGCCGCCGTGGTCGTTCTCGACGGGCGTCGGACGTCCCCACGTTCGCGGCTCGTCGCCGTTCTCCTCCGAGGCGCGATGCGCCTCGCTGTCGTCGAACTCCCAGTCGTCGTTGCGATCCTTGCCGGTCCACTCGGCGGCCTCGGTTCCGAGGCCGAACTCGAAGGCCGTCGTCGCGGGAACCGCCATCATGGCCTGGCCGAGTCGCGCCGACAGCGAGTCGAAACGCGGCGCGCCGAGGCCGACGGGAACGCCCTGGGCCTCGAAGTAGATGCTCCCGCCGATGGAGTCGCCCTCGTCCTGGTAGTCCTCGATCAGGTCCTGCATCTCCGCGGCGGTCTCGGGATGGGCACAGCGGACGTCGTTCTCCTCGGAGTGCGCTTTGATCTCCTCGAAGCTCACGTCGGGCGCCTCGATATCGCCGATCTGGTTCACGTGGGCTTTGAGTTCGATCCCCTCGCGTGCGAGGAGTTTCTTCGCGATGGCGCCGGCCGCAACCCAGTTGACGGTCTCGCGGGCCGAGGACCGACCGCCGCCGCCCCAGTTTCGCGTGCCGAACTTGGCGGAGTACGTGAAGTCCCCGTGGGAGGGCCGCGGAGCGGTGATGAAGGGTTCGTACTTGCCCGAACGAGCGTCCTTGTTCTGGATGACCAGCCCGATCGGCGTTCCCGTCGTGTAGCCGTCCTGAATGCCCGACTTGATCGAGACGTCGTCGGGTTCGCCGCGGCTGGTCGTGATCATCGACTGGCCGGGTTTTCGGCGGTCTAGGTCTTCCTGAATGTCCTCCTCCGAGAGCTCGAGGCCGGCGGGGACGCCCGAAACGGTACAGCCCATCGCCTCGCCGTGGCTCTCGCCGAACGTGGTCACCTGAAAGAGGCGACCGAAGCGGTTGCCGTTCATTGGGTCTTGTTCGGGGACGGGGACACTTAGCGGTGCAGGGTTCTCGACGCTCGGCGACCGATCGGACCCGACGGTCACCCAAAGCGTCTTTGTTCCGCGTGGTGTAACCGCGTTCACATCATGAAGCGTCGTTCGTTGCTGGCCGTCCTCGGCGCCTCGAGCGTCGCGTTCGCGGGCTGTCTCTCAGTCGACGGCTCGGTCGAGGAGGGGGCGACGGTCGAGCAGGAGCAGACACGAGAAACGACGGTCGACCTCGAGTCGGGAACCAGCCAGGAGTCGAGGTCGACCGAGACGCCGTCGGATCCCGACGAGCCGGTCGCCGAAGTGAGACTCGGCTCCACCGACGGCGACGCACCGTCCCATCGGGTCCGCCTCTGGAACCGCACCGCGGAAACTCGCTCGGTCGACCTCGAGATCGAATCCGAGGCGAGCCACTTCGAAGGAGCGTACGATCTGGCGTCCGACGCCCACGTCGTCGTCTTCCTCTCCGACCGCGCGACGTACGATGTCGACGTCGCCGTCGACGGAGGGGCTGCCGACACGACCACGCTCGAGGAAGCGTCGTTCGACGACCCCTGTCCGGCCACGGAGCTGTTCGTCGAAGACGACGGCGACCTCGAGGTGACGACCGAATCCGACGCCGACCACTGCTGACCGATCGTCGAACCGTTACTCGAGGGCCGCGCCGAGTTCGGCCGCCGCGAACGGCACCAACATCTCGTCGGGGTGGAGCCCGCCGTGGACTCCGACCAGCTCGAGGTGGGCGCGGTCGCTGCCGAACCAGACCGAACGGTCGCGGTGACAGACGATCAGATCGCCAAGTCGGCGTCGGAAGGTCTCGCTCGTCGGTCCGTCGCCGAACAGGTCGCGCTCGAGGGCGTCCTCGCGGGTGAAGATTCGCGCGTCCAGTCGCTCCGCGAGGAACGCCCGAGCGTGATCGCGGGTGCGCTCGGGCTCGCGAAGATGGAGGTGGAGGTTTCGCGGGCTCCCGGCGTACCGGACCGGCTCGCCCGTCGCGTGGTGATCGAGGCGAATCATGAGCTCGTCGCAGCGCTCGAGGTCGACGTTCGTCTCGGGGGTCGTGTTCACGTGGCCGTGATCAGCGGTGACGACCAGCAGCGTGTCGTCGGCACCGTCCCGGGACTCGAGTCGTCCCAGCGCGCGCTCGAGGGTGTCGATGGTCGTCCGAACCGTCTCGCGGTAGGCCGCGCTCTCGGTTCCCGCGGCGTGGGCCGCGGCGTCGATCTGCGGGAGGTAGGCGTACAGGTACGCGGGGTCGTCGGCGTCCGCGAACGCCTTCTCGAGGGCGTCGGCGAAGCCCTCGATTTCGTGGTCTCGACCCGGCTCGTGGTGGTTCCCGGAGTCGCCCCCGTCCGCGGCGCCGTTCCCGGGTCCGCCGTCGTCCCGGTTCCACCGATACGTGTGCGCGACCGCACCGTCGTAGGTTTCGGCGAACGGCACGACGTGATGACAGTCGATTCCGGTCGCCTCGAGTGCAGGATAGATTGGCTCGCCGGCGAAGACGTCCTGCAGCTCGCGGTCGACGGACTCGTCGCCGGCCTTGACGTTGCCCGTGAACGCCTCGTAGGAGGCGTCGTCGATCGGATCGTAGATGTCCCAGCCGATGGCGCCGTGGGACGCCGGCAGCCGTCCCGTGTGAAAGGTCGTCATCGCCGCCGCCGTCTCCGAGGGGTAAGTCGCCGTCAACGGCGAGACCGTCCCCGCCGTCTCGAGTCGCTCGAGCAGCGGGTGCTCGCGCCCGTGTCGCTTCCAGAACGCGAGGCCGAAGCCGTCGACGACGACGGCGAGGACCCGATCGTAGTCGTCGCCGACGCCCTCGAGGACGTCCGGAGGAAGCGAGCGTCGCGAAACGTCTTCGGCTCCGAGAACCCCGCCGATCGTTCCCGGGACGTTAGCGAAGCAGTAGTCCGCGTAGTCGGGGAACAGGTAGCCGTCCTCGGTCTGCCGATCACGGAGGCGTGCCTCGAGGTCGGTGCGCATGGCGTGGCCTACGGGCTCGATCGAATAAGTGTCGTGGGGTGGTATCACACCGGGATCGAGACCTCCTGTCGACGCTCGAGTGCATAGGTTCGATAGTCGGGGCGTTCGCCGACCGTCGGAGACGAAATCGGTGGAGGCGGCGAGCGCTCGCTCGCGAGGACCGGTTCAGGACCGGAGCGGGTCCGGCGTCGCGGCGAAGAACCGGGCGAGTTCCTCGGCGACGGCGTCGGATCTGTGAACGGGACCGAAGTGACCGGTCTCCTCGATTTCGCGCACCCGGGAGTCAGTCGCGTGTTCGGCGACGTGGTGGACGCCGTCGACGAACCACGGATCCGGAATCGAACTGGATCCGTGTAGGAGCAAGACCGGCGCTTCGATCTCGGCGAGGGCGGACGGCCCCGTCGGGCTGGGTCCGTCGTAGTCGTCGAGACCCTGCACCTCCTGGAGGAAGACCGGAACGTTCGCCGCACAGTTCTCGACGATGCCCGCCGTCTGCGCGTCGTTCAGTTCGTCCTCGGTGGCGACCCACTCGAGGAACGTACGCGCCGCGTCGACCGGCCGATCCTCGGCGGCCAGTTCGCTCACGCGACCGATCCGCTCGACGAAGCGCGCGTACTCGTCTTCCTCGAGCACCTCGAACACGGCCGGCTCGTAGGCGGCGACCGCGGACACCGCGTCGGTTTGTGCGGCCGCCCCGAGCGCCAGTCGACCGCCCTGGGACCACCCGAGCAGACCCACGGGTTCGCCGATGCTCTCGACGAACGCCGTCACGTCCTCGAGTCGCCGCTCGGGCGAGAGGTCGGTGCTGTGCTCGCTCAGTCCCCGACTCCGGACGCTCATCGCGTAGCAGGTGAACCTGTCTGCGAGATGTGGTACCAACGACTCCCAGATGAATTCACCGTCGGCCATCGCGCCGTGGACGAGAACCACTGGAGGTCCAGTCCCGTGTACGCGGCCGGCTATCTCGGTGCCGTCGTCCGAGACGGCCCGGTGTACAGTTCCTCCCTCGTCCGTCTCCGGTTGCGTCGAATCAGCCATTGGGTGACACTCAGTGGTATGGTATGTGTGGTCGAACCATAGACTCATCTGACGACAATTCGTCACGGACTGCACAGCGTGCAGCACCTGACGCGGATCGGCGGTACGGTCACCCACTCGGTTCGAGGTACAGGGCCGATACGAACGGTCGCGCCGCCGTCTCGAAGCGGACGCCGAAACTCGGGCGTCACTCGAGGGGGCTCGACTGACCGCGGGACCGCGTCTCGAGGTCGGCGAGACAACGATACCCGCTCAGGGCAGTTCGAACTCGATCGCCGCTCCCTGGCGCGACCACCTTTTGTCTCGGTCGTCACTCCGTTCCTCCCTCGCAAAACCTGGACNCGATCGCCGCTCCCTGGCGCGACCACCTTTTGTCTCGGTCGTCACTCCGTTCCTCCCTCGCAAAACCTGGACCAAAAAGCCCAGAACAACTGCCTCAGGGGAGTTCGAACTCGATCGCCGCTCCCTGGCCGAAGCCGACACACTCCGTCGCGATGCCGCGCTCGACGCCCTGGCGATTCATCTCGTGGACGAGGGTTACGGGGAGGCGCGCGCCGGAGGCCCCCAGCGGGTGGCCGATGGCGATGGCGCCGCCGTTGACGTTGAGTTGCTCCATCGGGATCCCCAACTCGCGAGCGGAGTAGATCGTCTGGCTGGCGAAGGCCTCGTTGATCTCGACGAGGCCGTAGTCGTCGATGTCGCGACCGGCGCGCTCGAGCAGGCCCTCCGTCGCCGGCACGGGGCCGACGCCCATGATCGTCGGATCGACGCCCGCGACGTAGCTGGTACCGACCTCGGCGAGAATCTCGAGGTCCCGTTCCTCGGCGAGTTCGCGGCTGGTCAGCATGACGCCGGCGGCGCCGTCGGCGATCTGGGAGGCGTTGCCGGGCGTGACCGAACCGTCCTCCTTGAAGACGGTCGGCAACTCGGCGAGTTTCTCCGCGGTCGTGCCGGGGCGGAGTCCCTCGTCTTCCTCGTGCGTGCCCTCGGCCGTTTCGATCGGGACGATCTCGTCGTCGAACTTGCCTTCCTCGGTGGCCTCGACGGCGCGTTGCTGGCTGCGGGCGCCGTACTCGTCCTGCTCCTCACGGCTGACGCCGTACTCCTCGGCGACCTTCTCGGCGGTCATCCCCATCTGGAGGTTCTCCATGCCGTAGACCTCGTCGAGTTTGGGGTGCATCGACCCGCTCTCGGCGGCGCCCATCTGCACGCGACTCATGCTCTCGACGCCGCCGGCGATCACGGCGTCGTGACGACCCGCCGCGATCGAGTCCGCGGCGCTGATGATCGCCTGCGCGGAGGAGGCACACTGCCGATCGACCGTCGTCGCCGGGACTCCCTCGCCGAGATCCGAGAAGAGCGCGATCTGGCGGGCGATGTTGGTCCGTTGCTCCTCGCGTTGCTGAGCGCATCCCCACATCAGGTCGTCGACGTCCTCTCCGGAGAGCCCCGTCTCCGCGAGCATCTCGTCGACCAGTGGAATCGAGAGGTCCTCGCTCCGAATGTCGGCGAGGGCGCCGTCTTCTTTCCCCTGTGCAGTTCTTACAGCGCTAACGATCACCGGCGTGTTGACTGACATTGTATGTAATGATCGTTCGGCACCATAAATAGCTAGTCGAACCGGTAAGCGAGCTGGCTCGAGGCTACTCGAGTGGAAAAACAGCGGCGAAACGGCCACAGGGCCCGGGCTCAGTCGCTTCGCTCGAGCGCGACGCCGAGATCCTCGAGCAGTCCGAAGAAACCGGGGAAGGAGACGTCGACGTGGTCGGCGCCCTCGACGGTCGTCTCGCCGTCGGCCGCGAGGCCGGCCAGCGCGAGCGACATGATGATCCGGTGGTCGTCGCAGCCGTCGACGGTCGCGCCCTCGAGGGTCGACTCGTCGCCGTGGATCGTCAGCGAGTCCTGCGTTTCGGTCGTCTCGACGCCCATCTTTCCGAGTTCGTCGGCCATCGCGCTCACGCGATCGGTCTCCTTGTAGCGGACGTGCTCGGCGTTCGTAATCCGCGTGTCGCCGTCGGCGACGGCGCCAAGGGTCGCGATCGTCGGCAGCAAATCGGGCGTGTCCTCGACGTCGACCTCGACTCCCGACAGCGGGGCGCTCGAGACGTCGATGACGCCGGCTTCGCGGTCCCACTCGACGTCGGCGCCCATGCGCTCGACGATCTCGACGATGGCGGTGTCGCCCTGCGCGCTCGGGTTGGCACCCTCGATCCGGACGCCCTCGCCGTCGTCTCCGGCGGCGATCGCGCCCGCCGCGAGCGGGTAGGAGATCGACGAAAAGTCGCCCGGGACGGCGTAGTCGCCGCCCGCGGGCCGGTAGGACTGACCGCCCTCGACCGCGAAGCCGTCGTCCGTCTGGCGTGCCTCGACGCCGAACGCCTCGAGGACCTCGAGCGTGATGTCGACGTACGGCGCGGACTTGAGTTCGGTCTCGAGATCGATCTCGATTCCCTCGTCGGTGACCGCGCCGGCCATCAGCAGGGCGGTGATGTACTGCGAGGAGACGTCGCCCGGGATGGAGACCTCGCCACCCGAGAGAGGACCGGTGACGACCAGCGGCGCCTGGCCGTTTCCGCGCGTGCTGTTCGCCTCGCCGCCGAGGTCCGCGATGGCCTCGAGCAGCGGGCCCTGGGGCCGCGAGCGAAGCGACTCGTCGCCGGTGAGAACCGTGGTGCCGTCGGCCAGCGCGGCAGCGGCCGTGACGAGTCGCATCGTCGTGCCGCTGTTCTCGCAGTCGATGACGTCCGCCGGAACGTTGGGGCGGCCGTCGAAGCCGCCGATCTCGAGGGTCCCGTCGTCCGCTCGGTCGACGTCGCCGCCGAACAGGTCGACGGCGCCGGCCGTGGCCTTCGTATCGGCGCTCCAGAGCGCGTCTCGAACCGTGGCCTCGTCGGCGTAACCCGCGGCGAGGATCGCCCGGTGCGTGTAGCTCTTCGAGGGCGGTGCCCGCGCCGTGCCGGCGACGCTCGAGGGCGTGATCGTGACGTTCATGCTCGCCTCGTGGGTTGGCCGGGCCTTACCGATACCGATGTCCCCTCGGCGGTGAAGAGACGCGCCTCGAGTTACCGTCGAAACAGCCGTCGTTATGTGTCCACCCGTTCGACTACCGGTATGGAACTCGACGTCGACCTCTCGGCGCTCCGGAGCGCCCTCGAGGCGGACGACCGGGACGGCTACCTGATCGACGACGACGCGTCGGACGCCGACCAGCGGTACGTCTCCGGCTTCACGGCGCCGGACCCCTACCAGACGCTCGTGACGGCGGACGGCGTCCACCTGCTCGTCTCCGGGCTCGAGTACGGCCGCGCGGTCACGGAGTCGAGCGCCGACACGGTGACCCGTCGGTCGACTTACGACTACCAGAAACTGGTCGCCGAACACGGCGGCCACGAGGCCAAGAGTCGGATGCTCGCCGCCTTCCTCGAGGATCACGGCGTCGAGTCGATCGCCGTCCCGCGCACCTTCCCGACGGGAACTGCGGACGGTCTCCGCGAGCGCGGCGTCGACGTCGCCGTCGAATCGGAGGGCATCGTCGAGGATATCCGCGCGACGAAGACGGCGTGGGAACTCGAGCAGATTCGCGCGACCCAGCGGGCAAACGAGGCCGCGATGGCGGCCGCCGAGGAGCTGCTCGCGACAGCCGAGGTTCGCGACGACGGCACCCTCGTCCACGGCGGCGAGGCGCTGACGAGCGAGCGCGTCACGGAGGAGATCGAAATTACCCTCCTGCGCCACGGCTGCGGGCTCGACGACACCATCGTCGCTTGCGGCGCCGACGGCGCGGACCCCCACGACCGCGGCAGCGGCCCCCTGAAGGCGGACGAACTGATCGTCGTCGACATCTTCCCCCGGGACAAGGAGACGGGCTACTTCGCGGACATGACCCGCACCTTCGCCCGCGGCGACCCCGGCGAGGAGGCCCGCCGGCGGTACGCGGTCACCGAGGACGCCTACGAGGCCGCCCTCGAGGCCGTCGAAGCGGGCGTGACCGGCGCCGACGTCCACGGTGCCGCGTGCGACGTACTCGAGGACGCCGGCTACGCCACCCTGCGCAGCGACCCCAGCACGGAGACCGGCTTCATCCACAGCACGGGCCACGGCGTCGGCCTCGACATCCACGAACAGCCGAGCGTCTCCCCGGCCGGCGGCGAACTCCTGGCCGGCCACGTGATCTCGATCGAACCCGGCCTCTACGATCCCGAGATCGGCGGCGTCCGCATCGAAGATCTGATCGTCGTCACCGAGGACGGCTACGAGAATCTGACCGACTATCGCGTGGGCCTCGAGCCGACGGCGGAGTGATCGCGCTCGCCGCGGGCGTGCAAGCGAGGTCGGACGACGGGCGACGCTACAGGACGACGCCGGTGACCCCCGTGCTCTCGAGCAGCATCCAGCCGACGAACGCCGCGTAGACCGCGAGCAACAGCCACGCCTCGCGATCGGTCAGCGCGAAGTCGGTGCGCGCAGTGGCGAAGACGACGATCGTCGCGACGACGAGAAATCCCATCAGCGGCGCGGCGACGCCGAAATCGATCGGCGTCGAACCGGCGATCAACACGCCGACGGGGACGGCGACCAGCAGATCGAAGACGTTGCTCCCGAAGACGTTGGCCAGGCTGACCGACGACTGACCGCGCTGGGCGGCCCGAACGCTGATGATCGTATCCGGGAGGCTGGTCCCGGCCGCGATCACGGTCAGGCCCCAGAGGAACGACGGCGTGTCGAAGTAGGCTCCGAGTTCGACGGCGGCGTGGACCAGCACCTCGACGCCGACGAGGATCACGGCGAGTCCGACCGCGAGAAGCGCCCACTGTTTGGGGCCGTGTACGTCCCCCGCGTTCTCGGCGGCCTGGAACTCGGCGGACTCCTGGTACTGGATGAACAGGTAGAGCCCGTACAGTCCGAGCGGGAAGAGCGCGAGCGGCCGTGTGACCTCGCCGAACAGGCCCGTCCCCGTCGGGAAGTAGATGACCGCGAGCGAGAACGTCAACAGCAGCGTCGCGACGGCGATGATGTAGAACTGCGCCTCGCGGTAAACGATCGCGCGATTCGACTCCATGGTATCGCGGTGGAAGAGCGTCGCCAGCGCCGGAATCACCAGCACGTTAAAGACCGCCGAGCCGACGATCGCCGCGACGCCGAGTTCGAACTCGCCGTACCGAACCGTCGCGATCACGACGCTCGAGAGTTCCGGGAAACTCGAGCCGACGGCCGCGATCACCGCGCCCTGAACGATCGGCGGGAGTCCGTAGTAGCGTGCCAACCGCTCCGCGGACCGCTCGAGGGAGAGGCTTCCCGCCCAGACGAGGGCCGTCGCGACGGCTGCGAGCGCCACCAGCCACAGGAGGACGAACATGCGTGGTTCCGGTCGGCGTACAGCACACGGTCACCACCTGCTTACAAATAATCGAGGGACGGCGACGACTCGAGGCTGCGGATGGCATCGGTTGTATTCCGGGGCGCGACGAACAGCGCTTCAGACCGACTCGAGCGCGATCCGGTCGCCGACCTCGAGCCCGCAGCGCAACGCGGCGTGGACTCGCCCCTCGCCGGCGACCCAGTCGCCCAGACAGTACAGCCCCTCGCGCTCGGCTCGCTCGAGGGGTTCGGTCGCCACCTCGGCTTCGGGCTGGGCGTAACGCCAGCCCTGATGGTCGGTCCAGTCGGGATCGCGCAGTCGGTCGTCGCCGATCACGTCGGCCGCGAGATCAGCCAGCGTCTCGAGATTGGTTTCGGGGTCGTCGTCGTAGCGCTCGACCGACCAGTCGTGGTTCGCCTGGACGATCAGCAGCGACTCGCCGTCGGGGACGTGGTCCGACTTACACTCCTCGCGTGAGATCCAGCCGATCTCGTGGTCCTTGTCGGTGTTAACCAGCGCGTAGTAGGGGACCTCGAGTTCGAAGGGGTAGTGGAGGACGCCGGTCCAGATCGTTCGGTAGGGGACGTCGTCGACGGCCTCGAGGAGCGGCGTCCGAGCGGCGTGGTCCCACTCCACCGTTCGGACTAACTCGGCCGTCTGTGGCGCCGGCGGGTTCAGAACCAATACGTCGAACGGGCCCCACTCAGTGCCGTCCGCGTCCTCGAGGTGCCACGCGTTGGTCTCCGAAGCCTCGTCGCGGCGGAGCGTCTCGACGCGCGTCTCGCGATGGACCGTCGCGTCGGTCCGCGCGAAGAGTCGTTTTGCGAGCTGGGTCAGCCCCGACTCGTAGGTCCACTTGTGTTCGTCGGCGTCGCGACCCTCCGAAACGTCGCCCGCCTCGTCGAAGGTCCAGATCGGCTCCGCGACGTCGACCAGCCCGTCGGTCTCGAGGCGTTCGGTGAGCAACTCGGCGACACGGTCGTCGGCCGATTTGACGTAGTTCGCGCCGTAGTCGTAGGTCGCCCCGTTTCGGCGACGGGTCGCGGCGCGCCCGCAGAGCCCGCTCGACTTCTCGAGGACGGTACACGCGGTCTCGCGGTCGGCTCGCTCGAGTCGATACGCCGCTGCGGCGGCGCCGGCGCCGGCGCCGACGATTCCGATTCGGATCACGGTGGTACTGCGACCCGCGTGGATAAGTAGGCGAGCCTCGACCGTCCGCGATCCGCCGGCGGCCTCGTCTCTCCGAACTAATTCGAAAACTGAACGATCGTATTACTATGAACGTATTAGTAGCATATTTTTAGGTTGTTTCTTGAACTCCCTGTCTAAAGCCAGACCCATGCGAAGACGAAACTATTTGGCGGGGGCGACGGTCGGCGCACTGTCTGCGGTCATCGCTGGGTGCAGCGACGTCGGCGGACCGAACGGGGAAGAAGACGGTACGGACGACGCCGGCGAGACGGACGACAACGGCGAAGGCGACGGCGAATCGACCGGCGAGGAACAGTCGAACGGCGACGATGGCACGGACGGAACCGACGACGGGACCGACGAAATGGATGACGACGGCGACGCGGACGAGGACGACGAAGATGTAGAGGAGACGGACGGCGAAAGCGAAGATGACGAAGGCGACGCGGACGAAACAGACGACGAAGGCGACGAGGAAACGGACGACGAAGACGAAGCGAACGACGCCGGCGAGCACACCGTTTCGATCCTCGAGCATCCCGACACCGTCGCACCGGGCGAGACGGTCGACCTCGAGGTGGAGATTCGGGTCGACGGATCGGCGGCCGAGGACGGCAAGTTTCTGGTAACCGTCGATTACGCCGACGAGCCCGTCGCCGAACGCGACTACGAGACGGTCGACGGCGAGGAGTCGATCACCGAGCGGATCGCGTTCGACGTCGCGGAGGACGTCGACGCGACGTCCGTTGCGGTGACGGTCGAGACGGCGTCAGACGAGGAGACGGTCGAGGTGGGTCTCGAGGAATCCGACGACGAGGACGAAGCTGCGGACGCGGAGGCCGACGCGCTCATCGACGCCTACTACGAGGCGCGGGCCGAGTCGTTCCTCGGCGAGAGCGAGGTGATGGCCGACGAACATCGGGTGACCGACGAGTTCCACGACGACTGGACGGGCACCCTCGACAGCGTCGACGAGGCCGCCGAGGGCGGGTGGAACGACGGCGTCGAACAGGCTCGACACACGCCCGAGGCGGTCGCCGACGGTTCGGTACCGGACGAAACCGCCGGTGAGGGCGCACCGACCATCGACGTCGACGACGCGGACGACGACCCCGACGCAGAAGCGCTCATCGGCGCCTACTTCGCCGCTCGAGCGGAGGCCTTCGTCGCGGAAACCGAAGCGGTGACCGGTGGGCACCGCTCGGCCGAGGAGTACCACGACGACTGGACGGCGCGCTTCGAGGATCCCGACGAGGCCGAAAGCGAGGGAGCGCTGAGCGGCGATTTCGCGGCCCGGTCGCTTTCCGACGGAATCTTCAGCGACTAGAGCTTAGAGCTCCCGGGCCATCATCACCTCGTCGACGCCCTCGCCGTCGATCTCGTAGTGGTCCCGGCGGATCGCCTCGGTGTCCCAGCCGTGTTCGGTCAGGAACTCGAGGGCGCGGTCGTTGGTGATCGGGATGCTGTTGTACACCTTCCGGAAGCCGTTAGCTTCGCCCCACTCGATGCCGCGCTGGAGGAGTTTGCTCCCGATGCCGTGGCTCCGGTACTCCTCGCGGACGCCGACGGTCTGCTGGGCCGTGCCCTGCAACTGGTCGATCTGCGGGAGGTCGAGGTGGGTCCAGCCGACGACTTCCCCGTCGACCGTCGCGACGAAGAACATCCGAGATTTGACGCTGTTGTGTCTGGTTACCGCGTCCTCGTAGAGCAGTTCCTCGGCGATGGTCTCGGCGACGACGTACGTTTCCTCGGCGGTCACGTCCCGGATCGTCTCGATGAGGCCGTCGAAGTCGTTCTGCCGGCCCGGCCGGATGACGAACTCGAGGTCGCCGGACTCGTACTCGGTGACGGCGCCGAACTCGAAGTCGATCTGCAGGGTCCCGCCGTCTTCCTGCAGGTAGCCGTTAGCTTTCAGCGCCTCGAGGTGGGTCTGGAACTCCTCGGCCGGCAACGACAGCACGTCGAGCAACCGATGTCGCTTGACCGTGCCGTGTCGCTCGACGTACTCGTAGATTTGCTTGCTCGCCTCCGACGAAAAGGTCGGTCGCTCGGTGACGCCCATACGACCAGTACGGAAACTCTCGGTTTAGATCTTGTGTACAGATACCATACACCACTCGTGTCGGCTGACTCGAATTGCCCGCTCACAGGACCGTCACCCGAGCCGATCGATCGAACGGCTTTTGCGACGCGGGCCGGTAGCAGGCACCGATGGACGTACTGATCGTCGGCGCGGGGTCGATGGGAACGTGGTTCGGCCGAGCGATCGACGCGACCGTGACGTTCGCCGACGTCGACCCGGCCGCTGCGACCGCGGCCGCCGAAGCCGTCGGCGACGGCGCCGAGACGACGGGACTCGAGGACGACGGCGAGTACGATGTCGTCTGTCTCGCGGTGCCGATGACCCACGTCGTCGACGCGGTCGGCGACCACGCCCACCGCGCCCGACGGGCGATCGTCGACGTCTCCGGCGTGATGGACGCGCCCCTCGAGGCGATGGCGACCCACGCACCCGACCTCGAGCGCGCGAGTCTCCACCCGCTTTTCGCTCCCGAACGGGCGCCCGGTTCGATCGCCGTCGTCCGCGACGACGCCGGACCGACGATCGAATCGCTGCTCGCGGACCTCACCGAACGGGGCAACGACCCGATCGAGACCACGACGACCGAACACGACGAGGCGATGGAGACGGTGCAGGCGGCGACCCACGCGGCCGTCCTTTCCTTTGCCCTCGCGACCGAACCCGTCCCCGACGGCTTCGAGACGCCGATCTACGAGGGACTCGAGACGCTGGTCGAGCAGATGACCGAGGGGACCCCGCGCGTTTACGCGGACATCCAGGGCGTCTTCGACGGCGCCGACCGGGTCGCCGACGCCGCCGCGGCGATCGCCGACGCCGATGCCGACGAACTCGAGGCGTTGTATCGAGACGCCGCCGCGCAGTGGCAGCCGGACGACGCCGCAGGCGTCGACGGGGACGCCGATCGAGAACCGACGAACGCAGCGGCGGCGAGGAAGACGAAGACGAAAACGGAGTCGGAGTCGGAGACAAAGACAAACATGGACCCGAACGGAGGACCCACGGAATGAGCGACCAGCGCGAGGCCGTCCGCTCGAACGCGAAGTACCTGCGACAGGTTAGACCAATCGACCCCGACGAAATCTGTGAGTACGTCGAGGGCAACCCTCATCCGGCCGTCGTCCGCCAGCACCTCCGCGAGATGGCGCCCGACCTCGAGTTGCTCGAGACCGACGACGGCACGTTCGTCCCCGTCGAGGACGATCCGGTCGCCCCGAACCGCGGCCCCGTCGAGCGGGTACCGACCGCCTACGAGCAGCGACTCGAAGATCTGCTGGTCGATCGATACGGCGTCAACTGGCACGAGGACGCCACCGGCGACCTCCTGCGCTCGACCGTCCGCCGGTTCAAGACGCGCTATCTTGAGCGTCGCCCAGTCGAGTACGACGATGACGTCGCCGCCGGCTACGCGATCTATCACCTGCCGGGCTACTACGCGGCGATCCAGTACGCGCTCGACGACCTCGCCGCGCGCGGCCTGCTCGGGCGGTCGCTTCGCGTCCTCGATATCGGTGCCGGCGTCGGCGGCCCCGCGCTCGGTCTCTGTGAGTACCTCCCCGAGGACGCCCTACTCGATTATCACGCGATCGAACCCAGTGCCGCCGCCGACGTGCTCGAGGCGCTGCTCGAGGAAACCGGTCGGAACGTCCACCCGACGGTCCACCGGACGACCGTGGAGTCGTTCGATCCCGAGGCGACGTCGACGGCCGACGGCTTCGATCCCGCCGCACCAGACGACGGCTTCGACCTGATCGTCGCCGCCAACGTCGCCAGCGAACTCGACGATCCCGTGACCGTCCTGCGCTCGGCCCTCGAGTGGCTCGCGCCCGACGGCACGCTGCTCGCGATGGCGCCGGCCGACAAGAACACCAGCGTCGGCCTCCGCGAGATCGAGCGCGAACTCGAGGACGAACGCGTGTGGCCGGCCGCGGAGATGGGACTCGAGACGACGGACGCGAACGTGAACGCCGATGCGAATCGGGACGCGACGAACGAAACTGACGCCGGCGGAGACGACGACGGCAGTGAGGACGCTAACGGTGGCGACGACCGCACCGACCGCCACGGACGCGTCACCGTCTACGGCCCCGCGGTCCGTCTCTGGCCCGGCCAGCGCCCCGACGACCGCGGCTGGACGTTCGACGCCAGACCCGATCTCGAGGTCCCTACCTTCCAGCGGAAACTCGACGAGGCGACACCCGAACACGACGCGGACCACGCCCCCGGCGAGTTCGTCAACGTCGACGTCCAGTTTTCCTACTCGCAGCTGCGCCTCGACGGCCGACGCCGGATCGATCTCGCGCTCGACACCGGCGACTGGGCGCGGATGGCCGACATGGAGCGCCACGTCCCCAACCGGATCGACCTCGTCGCGGCGAAGCTCAGCAGATCGCTCAGTGACGGCGAGGGCGGAGATGGCGGCGGAGGTGGCCGCTCGAACCCCCTCTTCAAAATCAGCGACGGCAGCGAGCGGATCGACCACTACGCGGTTCTCACGAAAGAAACCTCGCTCAACCGACCGCTGCTCGAGGCCGACTACGGCGAGGTCTGTTCGTTCGAGCAGCTACTGGCGCTGTGGAACGACGACGAAGAAGCCTACAATCTCGTCGTCGACGAGGAGACGATCGTCGACCGAATCGGCTGATCGCCGGATGGAGTCGGTGTGACGCTCCCTTCCTCTCGGCTCTATCACGCGCGTTGTCGTTTCTCTCGCTCTCCGAAGCGGAGGGCTTTTCGCGCCGGCCTCCAACCCCAGTGATAGCGATGAGCGATCCGGACGATCTCGAGATACTGTTGACCAACGACGACGGGATCCACAGCACGGGCCTTCGTGCGTTGTACGACGCCCTCTCGGCGTACGGTAACGTCACCGTCGTCGCCCCCGCGACCGACCAGAGCGCCTGTGGCCGTTCGATCTCCCACGAGGTCGACGTCGAAGAGCGCGACCTGGGCTATGCCGTCTACGGCACGCCCGCCGACTGCGTCGTCGCCGGGCTGGCCGAACTCGGTCCGTTCCCCGACATCGTCGTCGCAGGCTGTAACAAGGGCGCCAACCTCGGCGAGTACGTCCTCGGTCGCTCGGGAACCATCAGCGCCGCCGTCGAGGCCGCGTTCTTCGACGTGCCCGCAATCGCGACCTCGATGTACGTCCCCGCCGGCGACACGCCGCTTTCGCAACTCGATCTCAGCAGCGAGGACTACGCCGAAGCGACCCGCGTAACGAGTTTTCTCGTCGAGCGCGCCCTCGAAGCCGGCGTCTTCGACCACGCGGCGTACCTCAACGTCAACGTCCCCGTCGCCGACGGCGAACCCGCGCCGGTCGAGGTCACCCGCCCCTCGAAACGCTACGAGATGGACGCCGAACGCAACGGCGACAGCGTCCACCTCAGAGACCGCGTCTGGGAGTCGATGGACCCCGAAACGCTGCCCGACCCCAACGGGACGGACCGACGTGCGGTCGTCGAGGGCCGAATCAGCGTCTCCCCGTTGACGGCACCACACTCGACGAATCACCACGACGCTCTCTCCGCGCTCGCGGAGACGTATACGGAAACAATCACGTCGAACTGACGAATGCCCCGGTTGAACGCGATCCATCGAGCGCCCCGTTCCGACCGAACTGATTTGTATCGGGATGATGAACGGTTGGGTATGGCGAGCGTCGACTGCACCCCTTGCATGTCGCTTCCCAGACTCGAGCGAACCGCCATCGGTCGTCGGTCGCTCCCATCTGAGACCGAGTCGGTACGCGCGCCGACATCGCTTCTGAACGGCGCTACGCGTGCGACTCTCGCCACGATACGTATCGACGACACTCCAACCGACAAGAGAAACTACGACGCCGACGTGCGTTCTCGACGTGATCGACCGTGATCGCCGCCCCTGCTGGACCGGAATGTCTGCTCGATGATGTGATAACCGGCTTGCGGATCGCAAGGATGGGGCTATTCGCCGGCGGAAGTGTTACGACAGCCATACCAGCCGCTACAGTTACACGAATAGATTCCAAATGAGAGACGAACAACCGATAGACGGTTCGATACGGACAACAGCCGAAACACTCCACGGAGGGTGAAACGAAATGGTATTCAACACGCTCTGGACCCGCCTCACGTCGCTGTGGTCGAGTAGTTCGACGGACGAATCGACGGGTGAAGAGCCAACGACAGAGGAACCGACCGACGACGAGGACGAAACACTGAGCTACGCCGAGGAGATCGAATACGGCGTCGACGAACAGGAGCTTCCCGACGACGACAAGATTCTTCGACTGCTCGTCAAGCGCGGCGGACGCGTCGATTGGTCGACCATCCAGCAAGAGACCGACTGGCCCGAGGACCATCTCGAGACGGTCATTTCGCGGATGGAAGAGGAAGGCCAGATCAGCGCGATTACCGTCGGCCGAAAACGCGTCATCTGTCGGCGCGGCTTCGAGCCGAAAGGGTATCGATCACACCTCAACGAGTGACACCCGACGTATTCGACGGCTGCTGACGAATTCGATACGACAGTCCCGAACTGATTCCGTCCGTGTTCTCGCCGTAGCTGTCGCAGTTGCAACACCAACTGGTACGACCGACCGCAACTCGTTCGAAACCGCTCGTCCGGTCAAACGCTCACTGTCCACGACACTTCAAGCTTCGAACGACTGGGGGTTGCGTCCAGACGGCGTATGAAGGCCGAATTCACATGCGCCGTGCTCCCATTGGTACGGATATGTTAGAACTGGCACTGCTGTTCTTCGTGATCGCGATCATCGCGGGCGCACTGGGCGCAGGCGGCGTCGCTGGCATGTCGATGGCCGTTGCGAAGTGGCTCGTGCTAATCTTCGTCGTCCTGGCGATCGTCTCGCTGCTGCTGTAGCGAGCGACGTCACGGTCGACGGCAGGTGAGCACTCCGACCGACGCGCTCACCGGCGTTTCGTTGTGTCACGACCACCGACGGTGAGCCGTGCTGCCGTCCTTCTTGAGTGCACGCTATCACCGTCGACTCGAGACACGGCCGTCCGAGACGCCGATCCGCGACCCCTTCAGCCGTGTGCAGGCTGGGTCGTGGATCGACACAGCGCCAGGTCCGTTCGACAGAGGACGCCGTCGACGAACAGCCGCCCGTCGCTCGTGATCGTCACGTCGTGGTCGGCGATCTCGAAGGTGAACTGCCAGTTCCCTCCGTCGTGGTCGGCCAGTTCCGTCAACACGGCAGGATTGATGTACTCGTAGAGGGTGTACTCGACCTCCTCGAGCTCGAGGCGGTCGGCCTCGGCGAGCGCTTGCACGACGTCGACGATGATCTCGTCTCGTTCCCCCCGCGTCGACGTCGACCGCACACGTTCGTTAGCCATCGCTCGAGCCCCCCGATAGGCGTCTCCTCGCCACGCAAAACGCGCTGGCGGCCGGTGCTCGGTCTGCCACCCGCCTGAAACCCCAGTGCTGGTCGATCATCGTCACGGTCGTGTGAACCAGCGGCCCACTAATAAATAGAGTGCCGCTAAATCGAACAGGAACGCTTTCTGTCGTGTTGTACGGCCCTCCTGACCGGGTCAACGAATCTGAGATAGTCATCACCGTCACCGTGCTTTCGTCGAGAATGGTAGTGTCTGTACACAATCACTCTAGCGTGACCGTCGACGGACATGGGCCGTATTGCCAACCTGGAGACGGTTCGCCGGCGTTAGTGACCGATTGGAAACCGTCGGATACAGTGAAACTGTTCGCGTTAGCCCACGGCGGGTAGAGTGGCAGTGATTAGGTGGTCGATGCGGCCGTTTGGTGTTATGTGTTCGCTATATGGGGCGGGCGAGTGCCCAATCATGAATCGCCTTCGGCAACCGGCAGCGAAAACGGATACGGGTTCCCGTAACGTGGCTGTCTTAGGGATCCAGTTACAAGGTACCGTACCGATGCGATTCGATCTCGACAGCGACGGGAGGTGGCGCCGATGATCCTCGACGATACTGACCGCCCCGCCGAGACGTACGAAACTCTCGCGGACGCGCTCGAGGACCTCCGCGACGAAGTCGCAACTGAACCGATCCCCGACTCCCGACTCGAGGGGCTGTTCGACGAGGCGACGACGAGCAATCCGAACATCTGGAACACCGTCACGGCCTTCATCGATATCGAAGACGGCGACGCCGTGGTCACGGAGGAGTCGAAACTGGCCCAGGGCAAGTGGGCGCCCGAAATCGTCGACGACTGCGACGCGATGCTTACCGTCGACGTCCAGTACGGCCAGATGCCAGACGAGTTCAAGTACGTCGTGGCGAAGCAACTCGACGAGAAAATCGAGACTGCGAGGGCGAAAGCGGAGCGCGCTCGAGAGTGAGTGCGAAACGGACTGGAGACGCACGATTCTCCCACTCCGTTCGACAGTTCGCTCGGTCGGTTTCGCCGGAGTTCGATCCGAAATTCGATAGTATATCCTAGAAATTTATTTAGTTGATATGTGGACGTGGCCGTATACAATGGACGGGCGATCGATCCGGACGCGCCGCCAGTGGCTCGCCGCCTGCGGAACGGCGGTCGGCGCCACGACACTCGCGGGTTGTACGGGAAGCGACGACGAAACGGCTGACGACTCCGACGGTTCGGCGCCGAACGGTGCCAACGACGGTGATCCATCCACCGAAAACGATAGTCACACCACCGTAAGCAACGCCAGGTGGCCGATGTCGCGGTTTACCGCCGGTAATCGGATGGTGACCGACGACTGGAGCGGTCCCGACGGCCCGCTCGAGGAGGGGTGGACGTTCGAAACCGACGACGGCGTGGCCGTCTCCGGACCCGTCGTCGATAACGGGTTGGTGTACGTCGCCGCCGAAGACTCGGTGCTGTACGCACTCGACGCCGTAACTGGTGACGTCGAATGGGAGATCGATAGAACGTACCCGGACGCACCACCGGGTGCCGACTACCCGCCAACGACGCCCGCGATAAGCGACGATACAATCTACTTCCTGACTGACGAACTCGAGGCGATCGACCCCGACGACGGCGATCGACGCTGGTCGGTCGATCTCGGCTCGAGGTCGCGGGAAGCCAGCGATATGCGGGTGTACGACGGCGTCGTCTACGTTCACACCGATGGGGATCTCTATGCGATCGATACCGAGACGCGAGAGATCGTCTGGGAGGGAAACGCCGACTCGACGGAGGACATCGCCATCGGAGCCGACGGAATGTTCTACGTGGTCCGGCGAACGAACAACGACCACGATTACGAAGTGCTGGGGATCGATATCTCGTCCGCCGGCACGGACTGGACGTACTCCCCGCCGGGGAACGTCAGTTCCGGGTTCGGGCTGATGGTCCGCGACGGAACCGTCTACCTCCACGAGATGGAGAAACTGCTGGCGATCGACGGCCACACCGGCGACGCCGAGGTGCGTACCGAGTTCGAACAGACGAACACGCTCGTTCCGACGCGAGGGCGCGCTCCGACGATCGCCGACGGAATCGCCTACTCCGCGGCCCCGAGTCGATACCCCGCCGTCCACGCCGTCGAGTTAGACACCGGAAACGAACCCGAGACGTGGGACTCGAGTGCACTCGAGACCGGGCCGACCGGACTTCGGCCGTTCGTGTCGGCGGATACGCTCTACGTGTGGCGCGGTATCGGATATGTGGATATAAACGCGCTCGATCCAAAGTCGGGCGAATCCAGGTGGTCTTTTGATGTTCGTGATCATCAAGACATGGTTCGAGGAACAGTACAAGGGTACACTATTCTCGAGGACAAAATCATATACTCTATAGATGGGAACTATGGAGTAGTTGGAATGGTCATGTAACGCTACTGGGGTCCAACATCATCGTACCATTCCGTCTCACCACTGTATCCTTGTGTTAGATCCTGTTCTCCGAGATCATCCAGTATATCACCAAAATCTGGATCGCCGTCAAACGGCGGGTCTCCAACGTTCGGCGGCGCCCCAGCCTTCATCGGCATGAGTCCGGGCATAGCGATGAACACCTCGAGAGAACTGTCGAACGCGATCGGTTCGACGTCGCCGATTTCGTGCGTGTCGCCGTCGCCGAGGGCGACCTCGACGGTCATGCGATCTCGGACGTAG
>NZ_AOHZ01000012.1 GCF_000337215.1 Natronolimnohabitans innermongolicus JCM 12255
TCGACGGCTTCGACCTCGTCCGTCAGCGCCCGGAACGGCGACGGCGTTTGCAGGAAGTCGACGCGCGGTTTCTCGATCGTGTCGGTCTCCGTTTTGACGTGGGCTGTCACCGCCCGAAGGTCGTCCTCGAGCCAGGTTTCGAGGGCTGGTCTCGTCAGTTCGGAATCGCCCTCGAGGTCGTCGAAGCCGTAGGTCGCCGACTCCGCGGCGGTGATGCCGTCGTAGACGTCTCGAGCGACGGTCGATTCGGCGTCGGGATCGGGCGTCGACGCCAGCCTCGAGATGGTGATCGAATTGGCGAGGTCGGCTTCGATCTGTGAGGCGAGGTCACGGTTCGGGTCGAGCGCACCCACCTCGAGAGTCGTCTCGAGAGCGTCGAGAACGACGTGCTGGTAGTTGTCGGGGTCGGCGAGTCCGCTGAGTTCTCCGCGTGCGGGGTAGCCGACACCCGACTCGAGGGCGGCGTCGATCTCGCCTTGCGGGACCGAGAGGTCGGCCGCGAACTCGCCGTCGAGTTCGATCTCGAGTGAGACCGTNCCCGACTCGAGGGCGGCGTCGATCTCGCCTTGCGGGACCGAGAGGTCGGCCGCGAACTCGCCGTCGAGTTCGATCTCGAGTGAGACCGTAAGCGTCTCTGCGGGCCGCTCGAGCGTCTTCGTCTCGTTGGCTTGTTCGTGTGGGTTCTCGAAACCCGGCATCTCTCGGCTGGCGTTTGACTCCTCCCTCGAGTACTCGAAGACGGACGTTTCCTGGATGTCTACCNTCGTGTGGGTTCTCGAAACCCGGCATCTCTCGGCTGGCGTTTGACTCCTCCCTCGAGTACTCGAAGACGGACGTTTCCTGGATGTCTACCTCTGTGTCGACGGTCAGCCGATGGAGCGGGCGATCGGTGTACGCGCCCCCGGATCGCTGCCACGGCTGGGAGTGCAAGACGTCGACGTTGGTGACGCCGCCGGAGTCGTACGTCGAGTGGGAGTAGGTGTGGTTCTCGAAGGAGTGACTCTCGTTTTCGGGGAGCGAATCGAACGCGACGTCGGTCGTCCGTTCGACGGTCACGTCGTAGCTCTCGTCGATGAACTCCTCCTCTGCGATCGCCGACTCGAATCCCTCCGTGTAGCCGATCGGGTCGGTAATTTCGTCGGGGTTCATCTGGTCGGGCAAGTCGTCCAGCACGGCCGCGAGTTCGTCGACGCCGGTCATCTGGTAGTAGACGATCTCCGCGAGTTCGTTCGGTTCGATCGGTTCCGGTTGCGAGAGCGGGTCAATCTCGCCGAACAACCCGCCGGTGATGTCGGCCACCGACGGNCACGGACCTCCTCACAGACCGTCTCGGCGACGTCCGGGTCGTCGAAGTACTCCGTGAGTCCCGCTTCCTCCTCGAGGTCGTCGGCCGCTCGGTCGTCTTCCGACGAGAGGACGACGGCGGCCGAGCCGTCGGCCTCGAGCGATTCCGACGAGCTACCGTATCCCTCTGCAAAGACCTCGACAGTCAGATCGGTGTCGTCGTCCATCTCGAGGCCCTCGAGGCTCTCGAGATCGACCGTTCCGTCGGCGTCGGTCTCCGCATAGACGAGCCCATCGTCGTCCCAGATGTTAACCTCCGCGTCTGCGAGCGGGTCTCCGCCGGAGTCGTAGACGCCGATCGTTCGGTCGGTTGTCGGCGCCAGCGACACGTGGTGGTCGGCGTCCTGTTCGGAGAAATACCGATCGGTATCGATTCGGTCGTAGCCGTCAGCGACGACGACGACTCGCTGCGTCTCGTTTGCCGTCAGNGCGTCCTGTTCGGAGAAATACCGATCGGTATCGATTCGGTCGTAGCCGTCAGCGACGACGACGACTCGCTGCGTCTCGTTTGCCGTCAGTTCGAACGTCACTTCAGCGTCGGCGCCCGTCGTGCCGCGTTTTTCACCGCCGACGAACACGGTCGCATCGCCGACGTCGCCTGGCACCGAAACCGACGCCTCGTACGCGTCTTTGTCTCCGTTTTCGGCATCGTCACTGTCGGCCATCGCCTCGAGCGTATCTGCGACGAGACACGCCCACGCCGGGCGCATCACCCGATCGGCGTGCGGATCGACGGCGTCCTCGCCGAACACGTCCTCCTGAACGCCGAAAATCGCATCGTTGACCATCACTTCCGTCTGTTCGTTGTCGAGGATTTCGTCGAACGTCCACGGCTGTTGGTCCGTCCCGGTCCCCTCGTCCATCCGGTTGCGCAGGGATTTGAAGTACGCCATCGGATAGAGCCGCAGGGCCGTCTGGTGGGCGAGATTCTCGAGTTGAGTGGGNTCGTCCATCCGGTTGCGCAGGGATTTGAAGTACGCCATCGGATAGAGCCGCAGGGCCGTCTGGTGGGCGAGATTCTCGAGTTGAGTGGGGCTGCCGTCGAAGAAGTCCTCATCGAGCGCGTTCTCGTACTCCCGGGCTGCCTGCTGTAATTCGAGGATCGGCGTGCCGACGGTGACCGTCAGTTCGGGTAGCGTCCGCTCGTCGACGACAGTGTCGCCGTCCTCGAGGGTGATCGTGACCTGCTCGAGAGTTACGTCGAGCAGGCCGTCGCCATCGTCGCGTTCGGTCACCGTGACCAGGTCGTCAGCGTTGTCGAACGCCGCTGCGGGGTTGTCGGGGACCTCACCCTCGAGCGAGACCGTGGTTTCGGCGTCGCCGACGGACTGGCCGGCCGTCGAGAGCGACTCCTGTGCGCCGAGGTAGATCAGCAGTTCGAGGTAGCGTTCGAACACCTCGTCTTCGGATAACTCCTCGAGACCGTCGACGCTCGAGGACGTCATCGGCTGTGCCGCCGCCTGCTGGGTCGCGTCGACGACGATACTCCGGAGCTCGCTCTGGGCGGCCGTTTCGGTTCGATCCATCGCGGCCGCCCGATCCGCGTCGACGTCGGGCATCTCTCGCGACTCGAGAATACCGACGACCATGACACTGGTGACCAGGAGCAAGGCGCCGATCACCGCGAACGGGATCCGAGCGCGGTCGTCGAGCGAGACGGAGAGTGTCTGTGGTCGTCCTCCGGTCATAGGATGCGGGTCTGAATGGGCCCGTCCGCGGTCGCTTCGGTGAGTGCACCACTCTGGATCTCGATGGCGTCGTTGGCGCGGGTATTAGTTCGATCGAGCGACGATATCGCAACCAACAGGGCCAGCGCAACGTCGGGAGCTGTATCGATTGCGTGCGTGGGTCTCACGACGACCACACCCCGATTCGAGCCGGGCTGTCGAGGCGATCGGCGGGTCCACACTCGAGTGACACGGGCCGCTTCGCAGCACTGGTTTCGATGGGTGTACGGCCACTAGTGACGTGTCCGTCTGCAGCGTGCTCGAGGCGCGATGGTACCGAAACGGCATCCCAGTCCATAGGGCGTCGTTGCTCCGGTATCGCATTTAAATGACAGAACTAGTCAAATAGAATATGTGATTGTTGCGCCTCCGGTCTCGAGCGGCCCGACGGTGGGACCGTCAATCGACGTACTCGAGAGCGAGTTTCGAGAGATTGTACTCGGCTGGAGTAAACGCAGCGGAGTCGGTATCGATGGGTAAGACCGTCAATTCCCGATCTCGATGCTCGAATGTCAGGACGACGATCGGGATATCTTTCGGCTGAACGCCGGTAATCTTGGCGAGGAGTTGGGTGTGAATGTTCGCTCGTCGTTCTCGAGTACGGAGTCAGCGAAGTCGCTTTCGACCTCGAGCTTCCCGTAGGTGTGCCGGACGAAGCCCTCGAGCCAGTCGACCACTTGCCGGATCGTCCGGTAGGAGTAGCCGATCATCTCGGCTGCGTCCTTCGGGGTGATTTCTCCGCCGTCGGTAAGCAGCAGTTCGGTGACTGCACGATCAGTGTAGAAAATTTTGAGTGGACTCGCCGGCGCTTACGCAATATGGGTGCCTGTCGAAACTCGGATAAAATGTGTTTTCGGCAGAGTGTGTTGATCAGTTCCCATTGGTCCATTATCTCTCCCGAAAACCGCTACCTAGACAGCTTATCAAACTGATTCCAGAGAAGAGTGGGGAGTCCGTCCGACTATCGAAGCGAACTGAGGAGCGTGCAGAGTCTATTACCCGATCGGTCGTTTGTGGGTGGTGTCGAGATGGAACCCTCGCGAGACTCGGCCGAGATGGTGGTATCGAAGAGGATCAATCGATAGGTTCACTCGCTATCTGGAAGGAGACCTTTCTGGAAAATCGGGAACGCACTCATCTCACCCAACTCGGTCTCGAGCATGCTCTGTTTCCGTTTCGGTAAAACGTCACTGTAACGGAGAAGTCAGTGAGCGAACCTCGGCTTCAATTATCGAGTGCAGACAGTCCTTGTCGTTATCATTTCCGTTCGAGACCCTATTCCGAAGTCTCAGCGCTGTCCTCACCGGTATCCAATTCACCCTCGAGATATTCCTCGCCGCTCTCCGTGATCACGTACACACCGTTTCCGAGATGAGTGAGCAACTCGTGGTCCGCGAGTTTACGGAGCCGCCGCGAGATTTGTGACTTCGAGACCCGCACGTAACCGCTCTCCTCGAGTTCGGTCGGCGATCCCGAACCCTCCGCTCGAATGTACTCGAGTATTCGATCGTCCCAGATCGTCATCCAGGATCCAGATTTTCGCATTCACGTATCGAGTATACCACACTGGCCCCTATTTAACCCGTCTGGTGCGCATTTGCAATACCGTTGCATTTATGCAACGCTGGCCAGAAGTAGCTGACAAGGAGCTATCAAGACGGGCGAAGACGACTCTCGTCGGTGTGTGAAAACGGGTGGCGCTGGGACGCCACCCGGACGGTAGCTCCGTAGGTCAACCTATGAACGACGGAACTCCCGTGGGATCGAAATCCCACGCACGGCAAGAAGAATCACCCGCCAATAGATCTGACGTTCGCTGCGACGGCGACAGCACACGGTGTACTGGCTTAAACCAGTCCCTCACCGGTACAACGGAGGTCGAGACCACGTGAGCGACCTCGAGCCGATCACGCCTCGAGAGGCGGTCGAACTCTACGTCGCGCATCGAGAGCCGGAACTGAGCGAGAAGACGCTCCAGAACCACAAATACCGACTCGATTCGTTCGTCGAATGGTGTGAGAAGGTCGGCCTCGAGAACCTTAACGAGCTCTCCGGGCGTGACTTGCACCGCTACCGCGTCTGGCGACAGCAGGACATCTCCCTCGTCACGCTCCGCGGCCAACTCGCAACGATGCGCGTCTTCCTCGAGTTCTGTGCGTCGATCGACGCCGTCGAGTCGGGTATGCGCGAACGTGTGAAGCTTCCGGAGCTCGATCGCGGCGAAGACGCACGTGACGAACTGCTCGAGCTCGACCGCGCCAAGAACATCCTCGGCTATCTCGAGCGGTACAAACGCGCCAGTCGGCAGCACGTTCTCGTCGCGATCCTCTGGCATACGGGAATTCGTCTCGGGAGCCTCCGCGCGATCGACCTCCGCGACTACGATTCCGACGATCGGTGTTTCTGGCTTCGACACCGTCCGGAGACGGGGACACCGCTCAAGAACAAGGAGCCGGCCGAACGAGCAATCGCGCTCGACGACTACTACTGTGACGTCCTCGACGAGTATATCCGGTTCCATCGCCACGATGTCACCGACGACTACGGGCGAGAGCCGCTCGTTACGAGCGAACTCGGCCGATTGAGTGCCGGCCAGATCCGGACGGAGGTCTACCGACTCACGCAGCCCTGCCTGGTCGGAGACTGTCCGCACGACCGCGATCCGATGGAGTGCGACGCACGCGAGTACGACCGCTACTCGGAGTGTCCCAGCAGCCTCTCGCCGCACACGATCAGACGCGGTGCAATCACATACCAGCTCCGCGAGGGAATCCCGGAGCGAATCGTCAGCGATCGCTGTGACGTGTCACCGGACGGCCTCGAGCACCACTACGATCGGCGGACGGATCGCGAGATGATGGAACAACGACGTGAGTATATCGAAGAACTCTAGGAGAATCGAGATCAAATTTTTGCTGCTATTGCAATAGGTCAAATACGGAATTCGGCCGTTAGAAGACCTGAAGCGTCAAAATTCTATGGACTCGCCGGGATTTGAACCCGGGGCCTCTCCCATGCCAAGGGAGTGATCTACCTCTGATCTACGAGCCCTCGTTCGCATTCACCAGTTTCCCCCGGGAATAGATAAACCCCTCGAAATTCTCGAGCCCTCCCACGCCTTACCACACCACTGTCCCTGACCCTCGAGTCGGCCCTGCCGGTATCGCACACGCCCCGAGCAAACCAGCGCCGTTCCAGTAGTTATAAGTTAATATACAGACACCACACGAGTGGAAGCTACGAGTCCGATCCGTCGCAGGGGGCATGCGCTGAAATGCCCCGGGTGCTGGAACACCCGAGACGTGGCTTCCAAACGACCGGTTTGAAGCCATGATTACGTTCCTACTGGGGCGATATAAACGTCTCGCAAGCCAGCGGTATCGCACTCGAGTCACACGCATCCCCGTCTCGACCACGAAAACCGGCGGAGGGCGCCGATGAGCGAGGACGAGCCTCGCTCGAGCGACTAGGTCGAATCAACCGAGCCGCTCAGCTGCCCGAACTGCGAACAGCCGCTCGTGGTGGTCGTCTCGAAGGGACAGTACACCCATCGCGGGCAGCCGTGTGGCTGTCTGTTGACCACGGGGCAGGTTCGGTCGCTGCGGTAGCCCCGTTGGGGTCGGTTTCGTCGGCCTCGAGCGCCGCTACTCGGGCGTAACCATTTCACGCAGGGCGTGGTCAGTGGTATCGAGACACACAGTAAAACGGGAGATGCGCACCATGGACTTCCTCGAGCGCAGTCGACGACTACGGCGACGTGACGGGGATCGTCACCCACGACGGGACCGTGTACAGAAGAGACGCGCGTGGGACAGAATCAGTCGAGAGATCGGTACCGCTCGGTTCCAACCCTTTCAGGACTGGCTCGCTCGAGAACACCACGAAAGCCCCTCCCGCTCTCGAGTCGGGAGCCCCGCTGCGCGTTTCGCTCACTTCGTTCGCTGTAGTGCTTGCGTCGTCGACCTTCCTCGAGAGCGGGAGCCCCTTTCAGTCCCACCCGTGCCGGCTGACCGGTCAAGCCACGGCGGGTGGGACTGAAAGGGGCTGACGCGCTGGGTCCCTCCCGGGCGACGTAAGCACGCGACCGAAGGGAGCGCGCACAGCGAGCCCCGGGGGGTCGAGCGCGTCAGGGGCTTTCGTGGTGGTACCGACGAGGGCGTCCGCCCTCGAGTACTGGCTACCACCGACACTGTCCGCTCTCGAGCACCCACCCGATACGACTCGAGGAGCCCAGTCTAGAAACTCTTTAGTCCGTCCGAAAGAAGACATCGGTGGGAAGCGCACGGCCGCAAATCTGACTGCGCCGTCCACTATTCGGGACGGCTTGGGATTGCGGAAGTGCACCGAGAGCCGACCGATCGGCGCTCGGACGCTCGTTTCGGAGCGGTCAGTGCGGTTCCTATCCTCAACAATGGCACGAATGCACACCCGCCGTCGCGGCTCGTCCGGTTCGGACAAGCCGGCGGCAGACGAACCCCCGGAGTGGAGCGACGTCGACGCGGACCAGATCGAAGACCGCGTCGTCGAACTGGCAGAGCAGGGCTACGAGCCGAGCCAGATCGGCATGAAGCTGCGTGACGAAGGCGTCACCGGCACCCCGATTCCGGACGTCAAGCTGGCGACCGGCAAGAAAGTCACCGAGATTCTCGAGGAGAACGACGCCGACTCGGAGTTCCCCGAGGACCTCTACAACCTGATGGAACGCGCCGTTCGCCTGCGCGAGCACGTCCGTTCGAACCCGCAGGACTACCAGAACAAGCGCGCCCTGCAGAACACGGAATCGAAGGTTCGCCGCCTCGTCGACTACTACCGCGGCGACGCCCTCGAGCCCGACTTCAAGTACTCCTACGACGTCGCGAAGCAGATCGTCGACGAGTAACCCAGTAACGCATGGCCACAGACGGTCGTTCCCCACGGTCGGCGTCCGCCCCCGCGCCAGCGGCGGCACTCGAGGGCACCGGCTTCGTCCACGTCGTCGCGCGAGCCGACGGCGACGCGCTCGCGGCGAGTGGCCTCCTCGCGAGGGCGCTCGCGGCGCGCGGGACGGCCTACCAGGTGAGCGTCGCCCGAACCGTCGCCGACCGAACGGCCCGCATCGCCGACCGCGAACTCGCGGCCGACGACGCGACGGTCGCGATCGGCGCGGTCGACGCCCCAGACATCGAGAGCTACACCCGCCTCGACGCGGACGACCGACCCGCGACGCTCGCGGCGCTCGAGACCGTCCGCGAACTCGACGCGACGCCGGATCACGGCCTCGCGCTCGCGGGGCTCGTGGCCGCCGGCGTCGAACCCGGCGCCGGCGAGAGCGAGTGGGTTCTCGAGGCCGCCGCGGAACGCGGACTCGTCGAGCGTCGACCCGGCGTCGCGATTCCGACCGACGGTCCGGTCGACGGCCTCGCTCACACCACGCGCCTTCGGGCGCCGTGGTCGGGCGACGTCGACGCGACCCGCGACGCGCTCACGACGCTGGACGTCGCCCTCGAGGACGACCTCGAGACGTTCACGTCGGACGACCACCGGGCGATCGGCTCGCTCGTCGCCCTCGACGCCGTCGGGGACGACGCCGCCGAACCGATCGCCGCGGAGACGATCCAGCGCGCGCTCCGACCGTACGCGACGCCCGAGGGGCCGTTCGCGACGATCGGCGGCTACGCGGACGTCCTCGAGGCGACCGCCCGCGAGGAGCCCGGCACCGGCGCCGCCCTCGCGATGGGCCACGACGCCCGCGACCCGGCGCTCGACGCCTGGCGCGAGCACGGCCGTCGCGCTCACGGCGCGCTCTCGAGCGCGTCGACGAGCCGCTACGACGGCCTGTTCGCGATCGGGATCGACGACGGCCCGGTCGAGGCGGTGGCGCGACTCGCCGCGGCGACGCGGTCGCCCGAGCCGACCGTCCTGGTGACGGCCGACGGTGAGGCGGCGATCGCGACCCGCGGCGAGGGCGCACTCGGCGCGACCGTCGAGGCCGTCGCCCGCGAACTCGCGGAGGTCGGCATCGACGGCGTCGCCTACGACGGCGGCCGCCGCCGGGGCTACCTGCGGTACGACGCGAGCGTGGACCGAGCGACGATCGTCCAGATCGTGAGGGATCGACGATGAGTCGGCGCGCGACCGTCCGAACGAGCCACGAGGATCCGGAGCTCGTCGCCCGGGCGCTTCGCCCGGATAACACCGACGAGATGGAGACCGTCGTCGACGACGGCACCGTCGTCACGCGCATCGAACGCGAGACGACCAGCGGACTCCACTCGAACATCGACGACTACGTGGTGAACCTCGAGGTTGCGACCGACGTGGCCGACGCGACACGCTGCGGAGACGAACAGTCCGACGACCCGACGGACGCGGGTACTGCGTCCGAGACAGACACAACACACGATACATCATGAGTGAACGATCAGTTTCACGCGCGAAACAGGAGAAGCGGTGGTACACCGTTCTGGCACCCGAGCAGTTCGACCGCCAGGAACTCGGCGAGACCCCCGCTGACGAACCGGAGAAAGTCTACGACCGAACCATCGAAACGACGCTCGGCGAACTCAACAACAACGCCAGCGAGAACAACACCAAGCTGACCTTCAAGATCACCGACGTCGGCAGCGACGCGGCGTACACCGAGTTCGTCGAGCACTCGCTGACGCGGGACTACCTGCGCTCGCTGGTCCGTCGCGGCGCCTCCAAGATCGAGGCCTACGTCACCGTCCTCACGACGGACGACTATCGCGTCCAGATCCAGCCCGTCGCCTTCACGACCAAGAAGGCCGACGCGAGCCAGGAGAAGGCCATCCGCGAACGGATGGTCGAGATGGTCGAAGAGGCCGCCGCCGACCGATCCTTCGAGGAACTCATCGACGGCGTCGTCGAGGGGCGACTCTCCTCGGGAATCTACGGCGAAGCCAAGACGATCTACCCGCTTCGCCGCGTCGAGATCCAGAAGGCAACGCTCGAGGCCCACCCCGAAGAAGTCGCCGAGGAGGAGGCGACCGCGGTCGATGTCGACGAGGAAGACGTCGCGACGGGCGACGACTAACGGCGACGTTTCGACGGCCGACACTGCGATTTTTCTGCGCCCGACGCCGAGAGTCGTGCGTCGGAACTCGAGCGACGGCGTTACACGGCGTGAACTCTCGAGCCACGATCACGGGAGTCGCTCGAGCGGATCGAGCCGACGTGGCGGTAACAGCTGTGTCACCCGGTGACACGACGGAGAGCAAACGCTCGTGATGCTCGAGTCCCTACGATCGAGTATGACACCGGACACCCCCGGACTCCACCACGTGACGGCGATCGCTGGCGATCCCCAGCGCAACGCCGACTTCTACGTCGACACGCTCGGCCTGCGCTTCGTCAAGCGGACGGTCAACCACGACGACACCGGCTCCTACCACTTCTACTTCGGCGACGAGGGTGGGATGCCGGGGACGACCATCACGTTCTTCCCGTGGACCGACGACGGCCGACAGGGCGAGTTCGGCGCCGGACAGGCACAGGCGACCGCCTACCGCATCCCGACCGAATCGGTCGACTACTGGCGCGACCGCCTCGAGGACCGCGACGTCGACGTCACCGAGACGGAACGCTTCGGCGAGACGGTCCTCGCGTTCGCGGATCCGGACGGGATCGGCCTCGAACTCGTTGCGGCCGACGACGAGACGGCCCACGGTGACCCCGACGAGGTGGGAACGGAGATCGACGTCGGCGACGGCACGATCGACCACGGCGACTCGATTGCGACGACGTGGTCGGCGAGCCCGGTCCCCGCCGAACACCAGCTCCGGGGCTTTCACAACGTCACGCTGGCCGTCAGCGGGATCCAGCCGACCGCAGCGGTCCTGACCGATGTCCTCGGCTACGAGCGCGAGAACGAGGTCGACGGCCGCCACCGCTTCCGAAGCGCGACAGGCGGACCGGCATCGATCGTCGACCTCGTCGAGACCGACGCGAACCGCGGCCGAACGGGCGTCGGGACGGTCCACCACGTCGCGTTCAAGGCCCGCGACCTCGAGGAGCAAGAACGGTGGCGCGAGGCCTACGCGGACCACGGGCTCTCGCCCTCCGAGGTCATCGACCGCAAGTACTTCCGGTCGATCTACGCGCGCGAACCCGGCGGCGTCCTCTTCGAGATGGCGACGATGGCGCCCGGCTTCACCGAGGACGAGGACCGCGAGGAACTGGGCTCGAGCCTCGTGTTGCCCGACCGACTCGAGGCCGAACGCGAGCGGATCGAGGCTCGGCTCCCCGAGTTCGACGGGCCGAGCGTCGAAAACTGATCGGAGACGGGACTCGAGGGCGCCGAAAGGGGGTCGCGGTCGTGTCGGCGCTGGCGGACGTCCGCCGCCGACGCCACGCCGATGGCGGACCGCCTCAGTCGATCACCGTTACCATCTCGGTGACGGTATGCGCTCCCGTGTGGACCCGGACGGGGAACGACTCCGAGCCGCCCGACGGATCCCCCGCGCGAAACAGGAGCGTGATCGCCTCCCGATCGCCGGCGCCGAGCGTCAACGTTTCGCTGTCCTCGATCTGCGGATCGTAGCCGACCTCGAGTTCGATATCGGTCGTCCCCGTCTCGCCGCCGACGTTTTCGATCGTCGCGTCGACCGCGAGGAGTTCCTCGGCGCCGACGGGCGAGTTCGTCGAGACGTTCGCCACCTCGAACACCGCGGGATCGCCGGTACCGTTCCCCGCGTCTTCGGTGACGGTGACCATCTCGGTCACGGTGTGTGCGCCGGTGTCGACCCGAATCGGGAACTCCTCGTGACCGCCCGACGGCTGGCCCGCCCGGAAGGTGAAGACGACCGGGTACTGCTCGTTCGGGACGAGCGTCAGCGTCTGACTCCCCTCGAGTTGCGGGTCGTAGCCGACGATGAAGTCGATATCGGTCGTTCCCGTTTCGCCGCCGACGTTCTGAATCGTCGCGTCGACTTCGAGTAGCTCTCCGGGGCCGACGGGCGAGTTGGTGCCGACGAACGTCACCTCGAACAGCGCGGGGTCCTGTGCCGCTGCCGTTCCGCCGTACCCGACGGCTCCGAGTGCCGATCCCACCGCCGTGATGACCGTGCGCCGCTGCATACGTCTCTCTTGTGTGCCAATACCCATCAAGCCATATGGTAGCTGTCACGTCAGACCACTGTCAACCGTATCCGGACGTTAGCTATCACAATTAGCGACCGTTCGCGACGAATCGATCGCCGCGAGGCCCGATTTTAACACCGCTACTCGCGTACGACCGACCATGACCGAGACGCACCCGAGCGGCCGCGACCCGTCGTTTCGCTTCGATTACCATCCGGCGACGATTCGTTTCGGGACCGGGAGCGTCGACGACCTCGCGGCCGAACTCGAGACGCGGGGGCTCGAGTCGGCGCTGGTCGTCTGTGGCTCGACCGTCGGGAGCACGCCCACGGTGATCGAACCGGTGAAGGCAGGGCTCGGCGATCGGCTGGCCGGGGTCTTCGACGAGACGACGCCGAACAAGCGGCTCTCGACGGCGCTCGAGGCGCGGGATCGACTCCACGCGACGGACGCCGATGCAATCGTCGCACTCGGCGGCGGCAGCAGCCTCGACGTGGCGACGGCTGCCAGCGTGCTCGCGGCGAGCGATCTCGGCTCGGCGGCCGCCGGCCGCGAGTTCGAGGAGACGGGGACGCTGCCCGTTCCCGGCGGGGGCGAGGATGAGGGTAAGGACGACGACGGAGAACTGGTTCCGATCGTCACGATCCCGACGACGCTCGCGGGCGCCGAACTCTCGCACGTCGCCGGCCTCACCGCCCACCCAAACTGCTGTCCCGTCGACGAGGCTGTCAGCGGCGGCATCTCCGACCCGGCGCTGACGCCCGCGGCGGCGGTCTACGACCCCGAACTCGTGGCGACGACGCCCGACTCGATCCTCGCCGGCTCGGCGATGAACGGCTTCGACAAGGGTATCGAGACGCTGTACGCGGCTAACGCGACGCCGATCACCGACGCGACGGCCAGACACGGCCTCGAGAAACTCGAGGACGGCCTCCGGGCGTTCGGCGACGGCGACCGCGGCGTCGAGACTCTCGAGACGATTCTCGAGGGGATCGTGCTGGTCCAGTACGGTATCACGCGCCCGGGCGAGACGACGCTCTCGATCGTCCACGCCTTCGGTCACGCCCTGACCCGGACCGACGACGTTCAGCAGGGCGCGGCCCACGCCGTCGTCGTCCCCCACGTCCTCGAGTACCTCTTCGACGAGCCGGCCGTCGATGCGCGCTCGGGGATGCTCGCGAACGCGCTCGGCGTCGACGACGCTGCGGATCACGACGCGGCAGTCATCGACGCGGTCACGGAGATCCGGGATGGACTCGGTCTCCCGTCGAAGCTGCGAAACGTCGACGGCCCCCAACCCGAGGCGTTCGAAGCGGTCGCGGAGGCGGTCCTCGCCGACGCCTTCATGGCGAACGCGCCGCCGGGGCTGGATCCGACCGTCGAGGAGATCGAGGCGATCCTCGAGGCGGCGTGGTAGCGTGGTAGGGCCGAAAAACCGGCCTCGAGTACGGCGTCGTCTTCGCTCGGCGTCGTGAGTTTCGGGGACCGGCGACCGAAGCGGCCCCTACTCGGCGTCGGCGTACGACGGCCGCTCGGCGTACTCGATCGGATCGCGAACGCCGATATTCTGGAACGCCTGCAGTCGGAACGCACACGCGTCGCAGGTGCCACAGGCTGGTTCGTCGTCGCGATAACAGCTCCAGGTGTGTTCGTAGGGGACCTCGAGGTCCACACCGCGTTCGGCGATCTCGGTCTTCGAGAACTCGACGAACGGCGCCTCGATCGCGATCTCGGTCTCGGGTTTCGTGCCGACGTCGACCACCCGCTCGAAGGCCTCGAAGAACGCGGGTCGACAGTCGGGATAGCCCGAGAAGTCCTCGCTGTGGGCGCCGATGAAGACGGCCCCGCAGTCGTTGGCCTCCGCGTAGGAGACCGCCATCGCGAGCAGGTTCGCGTTCCGGAACGGGACGTACGAGTTCGGGATCTCGTCACTGTCCACGTCGGCGTCCGCGACGGCCAACTCGTCGTCGGTGAGACTCGAGGCGCCGATCGCCGAGAGGTGGCCCGTTTCGATCCGCAGGAAGTCCGCGGCGTCGAGTTCGTCGGCCAGCCGGCGGGCGCACTCGAGTTCGCGGTCCTCGGTGCGCTGGCCGTAGGAGGTGTGGAGGGCGTAGATCTCGTATCCGCGCTCGCGAGCCAGGTACGCGGCGGTTGCACTGTCCATCCCGCCGGAGAGGAGCACGACGGCGCGTTCGTCGGTCGCGGACGCGGTCGGCGGCTGTTCGTCGGTCGCGGACTGGTCGGTCGAAGTGGTGTCGTCGGTCATGGTCGGAATCGTGCGTTATCGTCGGTGTCGTGCGGTTATCGTCGGTACTTCGGAGTCAAACGCCGGCCGGCCCGTTACGTTTCGGGCGCGTCGTTCCAGAGGTCGACGTGCAGCCGCGGCGTGTATCGAAATCCGTGATCGATCGCCAGGTCGGCCACGCGCTCGCGCGTCTCGGCGAGTCGGTCGCGGGTCGCGCCCTCGGGCATCAGGAGGACGTTCTCGTCGGGGATCGAAACGGCGGCCGCCTCGCGAAGGTCGGCGAGCAGTTCCAGGATCTCCGGCATGTCGTCGCCGTCGGTGACGACGAACTTCAGCTGGTAGTCGTGGCGCTCGACCAGTTCGGCGAGCGCCTCGAGGTCGATGCGCTCGCGCTCGTGACGTTCCGCCCACTGGCCTGCGTCGATCTCGGCGTCGGCGTCTGCCCCGTCCGGCGCGCGCTCGGGCGTCGGCGTGCTGCTCGCGAGTTTCGGACTGATCGAGGCCAGGTCGATCTGCGCGTCGCGGACGATGGTGCCGTTGGTCTCGACGGTGGTGTGATAGCCTCGCTCGTCCAGGGCCTCGAGCAGCGTCGCGCTCTCCTCGTGGAGCAGCGGCTCGCCGCCGGTGAGGACGACGTGGTCGGCGTCGAAGGCGTCGATCTCCTCGAGGAGTTCCTCGAGACCCACCCGGGCGTGGGTCGGCTCCCAGGAGGTGTGATAGGAGTCACAGAACCAGCACCGAAGGTTGCAGCCGCTGGTGCGGACGAACACCGACGGCACGCCGGCGAGCGTTCCCTCGCCCTGCAGGGAGCAGAACAGCTCGTTAATCGGGAGGGCGTCGCTCGGTCGGTCGTCCCCGCCGGCGGCCGCGTCCGCCACGGTCGTCTCGTCGACGCGATCCGAGACGGGCATCAGAACCGGCCCCCGCCACAGAGCTCGCTCGTCTCGTTGACCTCGGCGACGACCTCCGCGACGTTCTCGCCCAGCGCGGCCTCGAGTTTCCGCTCGAGGATGACGCTCATCACCTCCGCCGTCGGCGGCTCCTCGAGGACGACGACGCCGTCGTCGTCGCCGGCGGCTTCGAAGGCCTCGATCAGCGGATCGCCCGCCTCGAGGAGGAACATGTGATCCCACTCGTCTATTACCGAGGTAATATCACCTTTATCCGCGACCCATCCCTCCGCTGTCAGTTCGCCGACCACCGTCACGGCGACCTCGTAGTTGTGCCCGTGCGGCCGAGCGCACTTGCCGTCGTGATGAAGAAGTCGATGTCCGGCGCTGATCCGAATCGGGCGGTCGTGACCGACGCGAAGGACGCGCTCGGTGCCGACGATCGAATCGGCGTCCGCGTCGCGCTCGGTCGCGACCGTCCCGTCGGCGCTGCCGGTAGAGTCAACCATACTCGAGTATTCTCCCAGTAATACTTAAGGATGGCCGACCGGGCTTACGGAACCGGGACCCGCGAGACGATACGGGAGCGTCGCGACGGTCGAGAGATCGTTTGCTCGGATTCGAAGCTCCCCCAAAAAGCGACACTACTCCCAAAACGCCGTGAACTGCCTCGAGGACGAACACCGCTCGCTTGCCACGCGTTTTCGGCCGACCGACTCGGGTCCGCGATCGCCACGGTCGCGGCCCACCTGCGGTCGACCGACCGCCGTTACTCCGTAAGTTGGTCCTGTAGTTTGTTCTTCGCCTCCGTGCGACGCTTTCGGGAGAGGGTCGGCTGCTCGCTCGAGAAGTCGACGTCGAGTTCGTCGAGGGTTCGCCGGTAGATGTTAGTGCGTCGACCCTCGGCTGAGAGCTGGCGGCCCTCGCAGGTCAAGAGGCCGGCGTCGACGAGTTCCTCGATCCGTCGATAACACGTCGCGATCGGGATCTCGATATCCTCGCTCAACGCCTGTGCTGATTTCGGTGTGCCCGCAGCACAGAGGATCTCTGCGCTGTACTTGTTTCCGAGTGCTGAGAGGACCCTCGTCGGGTCCGACTCAGTTCCGTCCGTCCGACTCTGAGACATCGTTCACTCTATACTGAATTATCAGGATTGAATCTTTTGGTTGATTGGTTGGTATTGTCATATACCAATTCGGCGAGGAAAGACTATCCGCGACGCCGCGCGCCGAGTTCGATCACGAGCGGAACTGAGGCGTCTCACTGTCCGTCGTTTTCGCCCCGGTCGAAATCAGTCACGAGCGCGAAGTGCCCCGTTCTCTCGAAAATCGAGAAACTCGAGAAAACGGTCGAGAGTGCAGCCGTCCGTGTCCGGTGAACGCTCTTTGCGGGCGGCCGGCGGCGTCTACAGCCTCGAGCGCAACGCGTCGTTCATCGCGTCGACCGGCGCGTCCCGTCCCGTCCAGTGCTCGAAGGCCTCGACGCCCTGGTAGAGCAACATCCACGCCCCGTCGATCGTCGTCGCCCCGGCGTCGGCCGCCTCGCGGAGCAGTCGCGTCTCGAGCGGGCTGTAAACCGCGTCGAGGACGGCGAGCTCACCGTGGAGCGCCGCGGCCGGAACCGGGGTCTCGTCGCCGTCGTCCATGCCGACGCTCGTGGCGTTGACGAGGATATCGGCGTCGGCGAGCAGGTCCGCGAGCGTTCCGGACTCGAGCCCGTGGCCCGTCGCCCCCGGAACATCGTCGGCGAGTTCGTGTGCCGTCGATTCGGTTCGGTTGGCGATTTCGACCGTCGCATCCGCGTCCGCGAGACCGAACGCGATGGCCCGGCCCGCGCCGCCGGCGCCGACGACGACCGCGCGTTCGCCGTCGACGGCCACGTCGTGGTCCCGCAGGGAGCGCAACGCGCCGCCCGCGTCGGTGTTGTGACCCGTCGGTCGCTCGCCCGTGAAGTCGATCGTGTTCACCGCGCCGATCCGGCTCGCGAGGGGGTCGGCCTCGACGCACTCGAGGGCGTCCTGCTTGAACGGAATCGTCACGTTCAGCCCGGTGACGCCGAGCGCCGCGGCGCCGTCGATCGCGTCCTCGATCGCGTCGGGATCCGGTTCGAAGGTGACGTATCGCGCGTCCATCTCGAGCGCGTCGTAGGCCGCTTCGTGCATCGGCGGCGACAGCGAGTGGCCGACGGGGTTGCCGATCAGGCCGAAGACGTCCATAGCCATACCGTACGCTCGAGGCGGGAGGGATATAATCGGTTCCGACTTCGGCGTCGGACGCCGACGGCCGTCGTCGTCGACTGGGAATTCCTCCCGGACTTATCATAGCGGCCGTCGAACGTCCGGGTATGAACGTTCTCGTTCCACTCGACGACTCGGACCCGGCTCGAGCAGCGGTCGAACACGCCGTCAGCGAGTATCCCGACGCGTCGATCACGGTGTTGCACGTCATCGATCCGAACATGGCGACCTACGGCGACGGCGGCGTCTACGCCTACGAGTCCATGATCGAGATCCGCGAAAACGCGGCCGAAGAGCTGTTCGAAGAGGTCGGAGAGACCGCAAGCGATCACGACGGCGAACTCAACGCGGAGATCGTCGTCGGCCATCCGGCCCGCGAGATCGTCGACTTCGCGGACGAGCACGGCTCCGATCACATCGTCATCGGGAGCCACGGCCGATCGGGAGCGGGGCGGATTCTGCTCGGCAGCGTCGCCGAGCGGGTAACCCGTCGGGCGACCGTGCCGGTAACGATCGTTCGGTGACCGCTCGCTGAGCGCCTGCGACGCGTCCCCCGATCGACCGCTGAGCGCCTGCGACGCGTCCCCCGATCGACCGCTGAGCGCCTGCGACGCACTCGTCGACCGGTTCCGGACGCCTTTTACCCCGTTCCGGAGTACGCGCCGCTATGCTCTCCGGATTCGGCCTCTATCTCGCCTTGCTGGCGGCCGGCATCGGCGCGCTCTACGTCGGCGCCGAGTTGCTCGTCGCCGGCGCGGGTCGTCTCGCGCTGGGTTTCGGCTTGCGCGCGGTGACCGTCGGCGTAACGGTGGTCGCGTTCGCGACGACGGCGCCCGAACTGTTCGTCGCCACGATCGGCGCGCTCGACGTCTCGACCGACGTCGGCCTCGGCGCGGTGCTCGGATCGAACATTGCCAACATCGGGCTGGTGCTCGGACTCACCGCGCTCGTCAAGCCGGTCCGGGTGAGTTCGACGGTTATGCGACGCCACGTCCCGTTTATGGTGTTCGCAGCCCTCCTGCTGGTCGTCCTCGGTGCCGACGGTCGAATCGGTCGCCTCGAGGGAGCGATCTTTCTCCTCGTCCTCGCCGGCTTCACGGCTTACCTGGTCTATTACGCCAACGTCGATCCGGCGCCGGACGTCGAGAAACCGGGAGCGGGCGACGGGGTCCAGCCGCGAGACGTCGCGTACGTGCTCGGGGGACTGATCGCGCTGGTGATCGGCTCCCGATGGCTGGTCTCGGGCGGTACCGGCTTGCTCTCCGAACTCGGTTTCTCCGATCTCTTCATCGGACTCACGGTGCTCGCGTTCGGCACCTCGTTGCCCGAACTGGCGGCGTCGGTCGTCGGCGCGCTCCGCGGCGAGACCGGGTTCGTCATCGGCAACGTCGTCGGGTCGAACATCTATAACATTCTGGCCGTGTTGGGAATCGTCGCGCTGATCACGCCGATCGAAATCGATCCGAGCACGATCCGACTCGAGTTCCCGATCCTCGTCGTCGCCACGCTCGCGCTCGTCGCGATGATGGGGTACGGACGGCGCCTGACGCGCCTCGACGGAGTCGCGCTCGTCGCCGGCTACGGCGCGTTTCTCTATCTTCTCGTGCAGTGATCGACCGCCCGTTCCGACGCGACGGCGAGTCTCGCGACCCGTCCGCGGATTCGCCGATGCCGACGGATCGACAGACGGTGTTCGAAGACGGCGGCGTCGGTGCTGTCGCAGTCGCTCGTCGGTGCTGGTGCTGTCGGTCCCAGTTCGCGTGCGTCGGACACGGCAGAAGCAGCGAATCGGTCGTCGGCGGAACGGTCGAACGACCGGCCACTTATAACGGCAGCGGCGAGGTCTGCTGACCGCCGATCCGCTCGTCATCGTACTGCGACTGCAGTCGATCCAATCTGGGGCCGACGTGCTCGCAGACGAGTTTGACCAGCGCGTTCGTCGGGCCGGCACCCGTGATCGCCGTCGTGTTCGGTCCGTCGTCGCCCTCGTCGACCGTGACGAGCATCACCCGCTCGCGATCGGCCAGTACGACGCGTCCGTGGTGAACGTCGTCCGTCGGGAAGTTCAACCAGTCGTACTGGGGCTCGCAGATCGTCGCCTCGGGGATCGCCTGCCCGACGAGGTCGCGAACCTCCGCGGACCGCGAGCCGACGTAGATGTCGACGCCGCGATCGGCGGCGGCGCGCCAGCGCTCGAGACAGCGTCGCTGGAGCATCCCCGTGTCCGGCACCGTGACGAACAGCTCTTCCGTCGCGCTGTCGGCGAGGTCGTGTCCCCTGGCGACGACGTCCTCGCCGCCCGCGATCGTTCGGCACGACCCGGCGGCCGCGTCGGAACCGCCACATCGTTCGTTCCCGCGTTCGATCCCGCGTCCTCGCGGTCGCTGCTCGAGCACGTCGAGATCGGCGGCGACCGGGCTCGCGGCGAGCCACTCCATGCGCCACTGGGGTGCATCGCGAACGAGCGACACCGTTTCGCTCGAGCGGTCGTGTTCGACGAAGCCGACGTCGGCCAGCGCGGGCAGATCGTCGTGGACGAGTCGACACTGGACTCGCGTTCGCTGCTCGTCGGTGACGTCGACGAGTCGACAGTCGGCGGTCGTCTCGGCGACCAGAAGCGCGGCGAGATCGGCGACGGCGATTCGGTCGGACCGTCTCGAGAGGATCCGAAGCAGCGCTCGCCGACGCGCCGGTCGCAGTCCTTCGAGCGTTCGGTCGAGCGTGTCGGCGTCGAAGCCGGCCCCGCCGCGGGGGTTCTCGAGCAGCAGTCGAACCCAGTCGCTCTGGAGGAGCGGGTCGTCGGCGAGCGTAAACCGGGGCGTACCGTCGTCGGCTCCGTCCGCGGTTTCGTCGTCGCATTTCTCGACGACGTCGGCCTCGAGTAGTCGCGGGAGGTGGCGATGGACGAGTTGCGTCGTCGTCGTAGACGCCTGTTGATCGGTGACAATCGGGGATTGATGTTCCCAGACGGCGACTTCGGTGGCGAGCGATTCCAGGGAGAGAGATGAGGCCTGATCGAGAAGCGCAGAGAGTGCGTACCGTCGTTGCGATGCGGAGAGAACGTCGAATATCGTCGTTAACCGATCAGTGGCAGGGGGTGAACTCATTATCCGCTAAACGAACGCAGCGGTCGAAAGGACTGTACCAGCGTGCTCTGGTATGACTGTCGAATACCTCGACGGAATACTGACAGTCACGAGCTACGATCGGCGCTCGTCGATCCCGGATTCGAAGTACGCGGTGAGGAGTTTCTCCTGTGCGACCCGGAGGTGCTGGTGAAACGTCTGGCGGGCGATCCCGAGCCGGTCGGCGACGTCGCTCGCGTCGCTTCGTCGCGTCGGCCAGTCGAAGTAGCCGGCGTAGTAGGCGGCCTCGAGAGCGGCCTGTTGCTTGTCGGTTAGTTCCGCCTGGACCCGTTGCCGGAAGTCGCCGGAGGTTTCGACCGGCCGCTCGACGGTCCGCTTCGACGCCAGTTCCGTTCCGGGGTATGCGGCGGTAACCGCATCGACGAGTTCGCGAACGTCGACGTCGGGACTGGCCTGCACGACGGTACTCGAGACGCCGTCGTCGACGGTCTGTGCCCGAAGGCGTGCGCCGTAGTCGGCGAGCAGCCCCGTCATAGTTGGTCCTTCGACGACGAACTCCCAGTTGCTCTCCTCGCCGTCGCTATCGATGTGGCGGTATTCGTCGATCGAGTCGTATTCGGCGGCGAACGACCGAACGGCCGTCGGTTCGGCACCGTCGACGGTGACGTAGTAGACGAACATCTCGTCGGTCAGCGGGAGCACGTGTTCGAGTGCGACCCGACAGTCGACGTCTCGAGAGAGGTCGACGCAGACGCCGGGACGCCCGGTTGATTCGAACTCGAGTTCGACGACGGTATCCTGATAGAGGAGTCGACGGACGGCCATCGCGTTGATCGCGTGCCCGATCGTGCCGCCGAACTCCTGGAGGACCTCCGCCTCGCGGTCCGTAAACGCCGACGACTCCGCGGCGCCGAGGATGAACGCACCGTAGGTCCGGCCGCTCGCGACGATCGGCACGGCGGCTACCGCGCCGTAGTCGCGCTCGCGGGCGTCTTCGCGCCAGACGTCGACGTCGCTCTCCTGGAGGTCGCGATACCGCTCGACGGTCCCCGTCTCGAGCAGCGAGCGGCCGTCGTCGGTCGGCGGATCGACGTACGTCGCCAGCAGGGCTTCAGCCGCTGGGTCGCTCTCGGCGTCGAGATCCGCAGACGCCCGTAGCTCCCAGGAATCGTCGTCCGCCGCCGGTTCGACGCGGCCGATCGCGGCAAAGCGAGCCGGATCGGCGTCCGCGAACGCCTCGACGATCGCCGTTTCGATCTCCTCGCGGCTCTCGGCCGCGACGATCGTCTCGTCGACCCGCCTGATCGTCGCGTTGAGCCGCTCGAGACGCTCGAGCTCTCGCTCTCGAGCCTTTCGATCGCTGATGTCGCGGCCGACGCCGGTAAACCCCAGTACGGTCCCGTCGTCGTCGGTCATCGGAGCACTGTTGAACTCGTAGGGGATCTGCTGACCGTCGCTCGCGATGATCCGCGCTTCGGCGGTGACGTGTTCGCGCTCGTGGAGGATGCGGTCGATCGCGTCGCCGATCTGCGGTCGGTCGCCCGGCGCGATGAACTCGAGCGGGTTCAGCCCCTCGAGGTCGTCGCTGTCGTAGGTCGTCAACTCTTCGAACCGATCGTTCCACTGGATCAGGTTCCCGTCGGCGGTGTACGCGTACAGGATGTCCGGCTGGGCCTCGAAGATGCTCTCCGTGAGCGCTTTCTCCTCGCGGAGTTCGCGCTCTCGAGCCCTGCGCTCGCGGACGTCGCGAGCGATGCCGGTAAAGCCGAGGACGGTCCCGTCGTCGTCGGTGAGTCGCCCGCTGCTGAACTCGTGTGGGATCCGTTCGCCGTCTTTCGTGAGTAGATCCGCTTCGAGAGTTGCGTACGCGTCCGCGTCCGCACCTGCACCCGAATCCGATCGTTCGAGAAGAGAGGCGATCGCGTCGGCGACGCGGTCACGGTCGTCGGGGCTGATAAACTCGAGCGGCTCCATCTCGGCGAGTTCGTCATCGTCGTACCCGGTCACTTCGGGGACGCGATCGTTCCACCGCAGGAAGTTGCCGTCCGCATCGAACGCGTAGACGACGTCAGGCTGTGACTCGAAAACGCTCTCGGTGAGGCGTTTTTCCTCGTCGAGTTCCAGCTTGCGCTCGTACTCGTCGGTCCGATCGGCGAGCAGACACGCGTAGCCGACGACGGACGGCTCGTCGCGGTCGACGTCGCGTTCTTCGGCACCGCCGTCGATCTCGTCCTCGCGGATCGGCACGATCGTTTCTCGCCCCCAGAGCCGTGACCCGTCGCGTCGACAGCGCCAGCCGTCGACCTGGACCTGCCCCTCCCTCCGGGCCCGCTCGAGGAGTTGTTTCGCCCGATCTGTCTCACGACGGGCGGGCGGGTAGAGTTTACGTACGTGCGTTCCGACGATTTCGTCGCTCGAGTAGCCGAGCAGGTCCGCGGCGCCGTCGTTCCACATGCTAACGAGCCCGTCCCGATCGAGCAGCCAGACCACCTGATCGCTGACGAAATCGTCGAGCCGTCCGGCATCGAGGCGAAGCGTCGACGACTCGTCGATGCTCGTCACGTCCGCGGCGTCCGACCCACCGTTTTCACCCACCGAAGGATCGTTCATATCTGTTTGCTTATGTTCCGATATATTGACGGCCTCACCTATTACTTATTGTTTATTACTGCACAGGTGACACGTATATCTCGGCGGCCATCGGCTGATAACTATTAATCGACAAGGATTGAAAAGCCGACCGTAGCCAACGCCACGTATTTATACCGATGATGTCCCACTCCAGCAACTCGATCGAAATCGAAATCGAGTCTCCGGTTCGAGTTCGAACGAGAACCGCGGGGCTGCAAAGGGGTGCCGATTCACGACGGCCGCCCGAAACCGACGACGTTACCGGTGTACGCCACACTCGATCGGATATGCACGACCTCGCGATCGTCGAGAGCCGGGCCGACCGCGCGTCGGTTCACGTCTGCGACCGGCTCCGCGAGCTCGCCGACTGGGACCGCTGCGAGGACGACGCTCGCTCCGAAGCCGACGGCGGCGGCACCTACTACCGACTCGAGGGCGACTCGAGCCGCGTCGAACTCCGGTCGTTCGAGGCGTTCCACCTCGAACTCGAGCGGCCCGTCGCGGCCTTCGACTGCGAGCCAGATCTGCTCGTCTTCGCCTCGCGACACTCCGGCGACACAGGCGCGCTCCTGACGGGCCACTTCACCGGGAACTTCGGCCCCGCCGAGTTCGGCGGCGAGGACGACGCCGTCGCCGAGGCCTGTCCGAACGCGCTCGCGGCGCTGCTCGAGGCCTTCGACGAGCACGCGCCCGAGGGCTACGACGTCGGGATGGAGTGTACCCACCACGGGCCGACCGACGTCGGCTGCCCGTCGCTGTTCGCCGAACTCGGCAGCGGCGACGAGCAGTGGGACGACCCGGACGGCGCGACGGCGGTCGCCCGAGCGATCCTCGAGCTTCGAGGCGTCGCGGCCCACCGCCAACAACTCGAGCGCGACGCTCCCGCGAGCCGTCGGAATCGCGAGGCGATTCCGAGACGGCACGTCGTCGGCTTCGGGGGCAACCACTACGCCCCGCGCTTCGAGCGCGTCGTCCGCGAGACCCCGTGGGCCGTCGGCCACGTCGCGGCCGACTGGGCGCTCGAGGCGATGGGCCACCCGTCGGCCCACCGCGACGTCCTCGAGGCCGCTTTCGCGGCCAGCGACGCCGATATCGCCCTCGTCGACGGCGAGTGGCCCGTTCTCGAGGAGACGCTCGCGGACCTCGGCTACCGGCTCGTCAGCGAGACCTGGCTGCGCGAGGTCGGCGATCGGCCGCTCGAGCTGGTCGGCGCCGTCGAGTCCGAGCTCGGGGCCGTCGACGACGGCGTCCGGTTCGGCGACCGAAGCGCGAGCCCCGAGTCGGTCGTCGTCGTCGATCTGCCGGGCGAGTTGGTCGATACCGCAGAGGGGATCGACCCCGAGCGCGTCCGCGAGATCGTCGCGTCCCACAGCGTCGCGTTCGCGACCGAAAACGGCGGGAGCCGCGTCGGCGCGCGAGTCGCCGTTCCGGACGGCGACGGCACGGCTGACGAGGCCGACGAAGCCGACGGATCCGCCGGCGACTGCGACGGCGCCGCTTCGATCCGCGAAACGATCGTCGCCGATCTGGCGGCCGTCCTCGAGACGAAGTACGACGCGGTCTCCCTCGAGGCGGACGCGATCGTCGCCGAACGAACGGCGTTCGATCCGGCGCTCGCCCGCGAGGCCGGCGTTCCGGAGGGGCCGAAGTTCGGTGCGCTGGCCGGCGGCGAGTCGGTCACGGTCGACGGCGACCGGATCGGTCCCGAGCAGGTTCGCCGCCAGCAGGTCGATCGGTTCCCGCGGTGACCGCGTGTCGCGCCGGTAACACGTCGTGAGAACGCGTCGCGGTCGCAGTCGATCGTCGCGGCCCAAGCGACCGTTACGCGCGTCGAAACAGATGCAGGTTGCTCGAGTGCAGAAACGGTCGTCTCGACGAGACGTCAGACGCCCGGCTGACGTGTAGGGGAAAGGTAATTATGCTCCATCTTTTAGGCATGGTCAAGAATGGACTCCATTATCGACGACGCAATCGACGAGGCCGAAAACGGGGACGCCTCGGAGGCCCCCGACGACGCCCCGCCACAGAACGGCGGAGAGGTAACCGACGCCGACTCGAGCAACCGAACCGGCACGATGACCGACGACGAACTGGAGGACGTTCTTCAGGACCTCCAGACCGACATCACCGTCGTCGGCTGCGGCGGCGCCGGCGGCAACACCGTCAACCGCATGCACGAGGAGGGAATCCACGGCGCGAAACTCGTCGCCGCCAACACCGACGTCCAGCACCTCGTCGAGATCGAAGCCGACACCAAGATCCTCATGGGCGAGGAGAAGACCGGCGGCCGCGGCGCCGGCTCGCTCCCGCAGGTCGGCGAAGAAGCCGCCCTCGAGAGCCAGCAGGACATCTACGACGCCATCGACGGCTCCGATATGGTCTTCGTCACGGCGGGTCTCGGCGGCGGTACCGGCACCGGTTCGGCACCCGTCGTCGCGAAGGCCGCCCGCGAGGCCGGCGCGCTGACGATTTCGATCGTCACGACGCCCTTTACCGCGGAGGGTGAGGTCCGACGGACGAACGCCGAGGCCGGTCTCGAGCGTCTTCGCGACGTCTCCGACACCGTCATCGTCGTTCCCAACGACCGCCTGCTCGACTCCGTGGGCAAACTGCCCGTCCGCCAGGCGTTCAAGGTCAGCGACGAGGTGTTGATGCGTTCGGTCAAGGGAATCACGGAACTGATCACGAAACCCGGCCTCGTCAACCTGGACTTCGCCGACGTCCGAACCGTCATGGAACGGGGCGGCGTCGCCATGATCGGCCTTGGCGAGTCCGACTCCGAAGCGAAAGCCGAAGACTCGGTCAAGACCGCGCTGCGGTCGCCGCTGCTCGACGTCGACATCTCCGGGGCGAGTTCCGCCCTCGTCAACGTCACCGGCGGCAACGACATGGCCATCGAGGAGGCCGAAGGCGTCGTCGAGGAGATCTACGACCGGATCGATCCCGACGCGCGCATCATCTGGGGGACCTCCATCGACGAGTCCCTCGAGGGCAGCATGCGGACCATGATCGTCGTCACTGGCGTCGAGTCACCGCAGATCTACGGCCGCCCGGACGGCGAAGCCGCCGTCCAGCCCGAGACGCCGGGGCAGGGCGACGACATCGACTTCGTCGACTGATCGCGGTCGACCGCGGGATCCGTCGGAGGGGGGCGGATCGGGAGGAGTCCATCGTTTTCACCAGTTACTGTCACCCGCGGAGCCGCGGCACCGTCGACAGAGTCGCCGGCGGCGCTCTCGAAGTCCGGATCGGCGCGAACGCGCCGCGTGCGCGACCCTTTTGGGACCGGCGTCCCGAGTCACCGTATGCACCCGACCGACTCGGCGGGCGACTCGAGCGGCCCGGTCGCGGGCGAACCAGTCCGCCACGGAACCGGCGTCACCTCGACTCGCGCGTTCCCGACGAACGCCCATCCCTCGCATCTCGACCCGTTCGTCCTCTTCGAGCGGTTCTACATCGAGCCCGACGACGGCTTTCCGATGCACGCCCACCGCGGCTTCGAGATCGTCTCCTACATGCTCGAGGGCGGGATGGCCCACGAGGACTCGCTGGGCGTCTCCCACACCGCAACCGAGGGGAGTGCGATGCACGTTACGGCCGGCGAGGGGATCCGCCACTCGGAGTTCCCCGCCGACGGCGCGGGCTGTAGCGGTCTCCAGCTCTGGGTGAACCTCGCGCGCGACGAGAAGGAGATCGAACCGGACTACGCCGACGCGGCCGCCGACGAACTGCCGACGACCGACCGGGAGGGCGCGACGATCACGACCGTCGTCGGCGAGGGATCGCCGCTCGAGACCCACGCGACGATGGAGTATCTGGACGCCGAGGTCGACGGCTCGTGGACGTGGCCGATCCCCGAGGGCTGGTCGGGCTTCTGTTACGGTGTCTCGGGATCGGGAACCGTCGACGGCGCAGCGTTCGGCGAGGGTGACGTGCTGTCGGTCACGGACGCCCGTTCCGTCGACGTCCGAACCGCCGACGGGCTCCGCGTCGTCTCCGTTTCCGGCCGCCCGCACGGCGAACCGATCCGCCAGCGCGGGCCGTTCGTCCTGTAAGATAGGTATTTCGAGTGAGCGGTCGCTCGAGTCTGCGTCCTCAGTCGTCGGCCGTCGCCGCGCCGCCCGGTTCGCCGGCCGCCGCGTCGCCCTCGATGCTCGGCGGGTACTTGCCGCGGTCGAGTTTGAGATCCGACTGGGGCCGCGCCATGCAGGTCAGCGCGTAGTTCTCGGCTTCTTCCTCGGTGAAGCCCCGCGCCGCGGGCTGGGTGACCTCGCCCTCGAGAATCTCCGCCGAGCAGGCCAGACACATCCCCACGCGACACGAGTACTCCTGGGCGATACCCTCCTCGAGACACCGGCTGAGGATCGTCTCCTTGTCGGTGCAGGTGATCGTCTCACCCGTACCGACGAATTCGACCGTGTACTCCGTCATAGGGCTCGCTACGGACGACCCCACCAAAACTCTTTATGCCTATCTGTCCTGACAGCGGCGACGAAACTCGGTCGGGGAAACCTATCATCCCGATCGTGACCGTCTCGAGCGCGCTTCCCGTCGGTGTCGCGCTGGCAGATCCCGATCGTCGCCCTGCACGTCCGACAGATAACACGAAAAACGTTTTCTTCCCGTGGTGTGGACTGTCTTCGTATGAGTACGCAGGAGCAGTCGGCGGCCGCCGCGTCCGAGACTCACTCACCGGACGTGGTCGTCGTCGGCGCCGGCACCGCCGGATGTTACGCCGCAGCGACCGTCGCCCGCGAGGGCTACGACGTCGTCATCATCGAGCGCAAGTCCGAGGAAGAAGCGGGCCACATCGCCTGCGGAGACGCGCTGAAAGGCGCCGACGCCTTCCCCGATTCGATCCCGAAAGCGCAGATCGAACCCGCGTTTACGAACACGGGCGTCGACCACGGTCGCTTCGAGATCCCCCAGGAGGACACCGTCCTCGAGATCCCCGTTCCCGGCGAACTGGCCGTCATCGACCGCCACGAGTACGGCCAACTGATCATCGAGGGCGCGGAAAACGCGGGCGCCGAAATTCACTACGACACCGTCGTCCAGAACGTCACTCAGGACGACGACGGCCGCGTTACAGGCGTCGAGGCGATCCGACGGGGCGACCCCCGGCGCTACGACGCCGACCTCGTCATCGACGCCGCCGGCTCGCTGTCGGTGCTGCAGGACCACGTCGACTTCTCGGGGTCGACGTTCGACACGAACGTCAACTACACCCACTTCTGTTCGGCCTACCGCGAAATCGTCCACGTCGAGGAGCCCGTCGAGTGGGACGATGCCCTCGTCTTCAAGCCGACCGAGCGCGCCGCGGGCTACCTCTGGTACTTCCCGCGGACCGACACCGAGATCAACGCCGGCCTGGGCTTCCAGATGACCGAGGAGCCGATGCAGCTCGTCGAGGACCTCAAACGCGACCTCGAGAACCGCGCGGAGTTCGCCGGTGCCGAGGTCGATGACAAACTCGGCGCGGCCCTCCCGACCCGGCGACCCTACGACTCGGCCGTCCACCCCGGCTACATGGCCGTCGGCGACGCCGCGGGCCACGTCAACCCGACCACCGGCGGCGGCATCGCGGGCGCCGCCTACGCCGGCAAGTACGCCGCCGAGGCCGCCGTCGAGGGCCTCGAGACCGGCGACGTCAGCGAGAAGACCCTCTGGGAGTACAACGAGCGCGTCATGGATCACTTCGGCGCGCGCTACGCCGCCTTAGACGTCTACAACATCCTGTCGACGGCCGTCGACGTCGACGACCTGATGGGGCTGCTCGCCGCGATGCCCGGCGAGAAACTCGCTGAGGCGCTGTACTCCGGCAGCACGAGCGTCGGTCCGAAACTCGCCGCCGAGAGCCTGCTCAACAGCCGCGGCCACTGGGACACCATCTGGAACCTCTACCAGACCAAACGCCGCGCCGACGAACTGCTCGAGCTATACGAGGCCTACCCCCACCACCCCGGCGCGCTCGAGCACTGGCAGGAGCGCCGCGACGAGGTAATGGAGTCGGTCTACGAGACGACCGGCGCGGAGCCGAAGTACTGATCGAGCGTTCCCGACGGAACGTCGACACCGCACCGAATCAACTTGCGAGCGAGCGATCGCCGCCGATTGGATTCGACGATGGCGACTACGGCTCGGAATTAGGTTGAGTGGCTCCTCGTTGGAGCGTTCGGTGTCGTCGTGTCGATCTCGTTTTCCGGCGGATACACCGGATTCACGTCCGTAATCGGAGAGCGAACGTGGGTCGTCGGAGCCGGCTTCGTTTCGGGAGCGTTCCTCGTAGCGGGAGTGGAACTGACGACATTCGGGCGAATGATCCAGGCGCGGGTCAAAGACGGCAACCGTTTCGTGCAGGCCTTGATGTACGTCCCTCTCACGAGTCTCGGTATCGGTATCGTTTACACCGCGTTGGAGGTCGTTCGTCGCACACGAGGGAGACGTCACCGACACGTCCAACGCGACTGGGGCCGAACTAACCGGAAACGCTCGAGTCAGCACCTGTACCGGCGGGAGAGCTGCATGGTTAGGGAGTCTCGTCAATCCTGTCGAACGGGTATCGTGTCGTGATGGTAGAGAAACACTCACGCAGACATGCACTGTCACTGATCGGAACCGCGGGCGTCATCACGGTCGCCGGTTGTTTGAGCGGCGACGACGGTGACGACGATACCGTCAGCGAACCAAACGGCGACGAGCACGACGAAAACGGCGAGTACGACGACTACGCCGATGACGACCGAAACGGAATGGACGATATGGCTGGCGTTCGCGTCGCCCACCTCTCGCCCGACGCGCCGAACGTCGACGTCTGGATCGACGGCGAACCCACCCTCGAGGACGTCCCCTACCTGTCTCTTATACACATCTCTGAGCGGGCTGGCAA
>NZ_AOHZ01000013.1 GCF_000337215.1 Natronolimnohabitans innermongolicus JCM 12255
GCCCTTCGAGGTGGCCGTCTTCGAGGACGATCTGAGCGACCCCGGCGAGGACGCTCGCGTTCGCCTGGTCCACGCCTCGCCCGACGCACCCGCCGTCGACGTGACGGTCGGCGACGGCGAGACCGTTCTGGTCGAGAACGCCGCCTTCGGCGACGCCGCGGCCGTCGAGGTCGCCCCCGACGCCTACGAGTTCGAGGTCCGACCCGCGAGCGAGGACACCGACGGCGACGCCGTCGCGACGTTCCCCGTCGAACCGGCGGCCGGGAACGTCTACTCGGCCTTTGCGGTCGGCTACCTCGAACCCGACGCGGCCCCCGCTGACGAAGCGTTCGACCTCGAGGTCGTCGCGGACCTCGAGGCTGACGAAGACGACGAAATGGACGACCGTGGCGACGAGACGGACGCGAACGGTCATCACGACGGTGAGCACCACGACGACGATGACGACGGCTACTGAGCAGTCACGGTCGCCGACTCGCTTGGCGCCGCTCGAAGCCGCCTAATTCGCTTTTTTGTCGCCGGATGCGTCCCGAACAGTCGCCGGTGGACGAACCGACGCGGTCGATCGAGGAACGACCGCTCGTCCCACGGCGGCGGGACGATCGAGAGCGCCGCCGCCGATCTGTGGCTCCGCAGGTCGGTCGCGGGCCGGCGCTCGAGCGTGTCGTCGAGCGATTCGAGGGCGCTCGCGAGCCCTGCGGGATCGCCGGTGATCGAGACGGCGCCGTCGTCGGCGACGTACTCGCGGGAGCGACCGACGAGGTGGAGCCACCAGCGACAGACCCCGCGCAGCGTGAACGCCACCAGTTGAATGTAGCCGTTCGTGTGCGTGGTCCCCAATCGCTCGGCCTCGACAACCGGTACCGACATCGCCGACATGACGGCCGCGTCGCGGTTGGCCACGTGGGCCAGTTCGTGTGCCAGCACGGCCTCGAGTTCGCGGTCGTCGAGATCCTCGAGGAGGCCGCGGGAGACGACGATCGTCGACGCCGCGGGCCGGTAGCCGACCGTGAGCGCGAGCGGCGTGCGCTCGATGGCGAGTTCGACCGTCGGCGAGGGGACGTCGGCTTGCTGGGCCAGCCGTCGGACGCGTCGTCGGAGGTCGACGAGTTCGGGGTGGGACGCCGCGTCGTCGGTCCGGTACAGCGAGTCGTCGAGCGTCCGCAACACGGCGGCGTCGTCGGACAACTCCCTCGAGACGCTTTCGCGGAACTGCCTCGCGACGGTGTAGAGACCGACGAACACCGGGAGGAACCCGTAGTACGCCACGTCGCCGAATCGATCGCCGAGCCAGAGGCTGGCGCCGAAGACGGCGACGACGGCCGCGATTCCGAGGATGGAGCCGAAGACGCCGAATCGGGTTCGGATCGCCTCGAAGGTCGCTCTCATCTCGTCGACGACTGCGGTGCGAGTCGGACGTCGTCGCTGGCGATCGTCAGCGTTCTCCTCACCGGAACGAGTGGCGTTCGAGCGGGCCCGGTCGGCGTGATACAGATACCAGAGTAGACAGACGTACGCGAGAAAGCCGACGAAGAACGCGAGCATCGGGGCCGAAGAGAACGCGAGGGAGCTCAGGTAGACGGCGACGACGTGGGGGACGGCTGCGACGGCCGCGACGAGCAGGAACTCGACGGCCATCACGGCGAGAAGCGAGAGGACGAGGACGACACTCGCGACGGCCATCCGCGTCCAGAGCGCAAATCGGGTTCGGCGTCGCATCGGTCTCACATCGCGTTCGGACACGGCTGCTGTCGGGCCACCATCAACCCATAGTACCGTATCACTGTACCGAACGGTAACGAATCCGTTCGTATCTATCTTTTCGTTTCAGCGAGGTGAAGGAACCGCCGTCCGCCGTTCGATCAGGCTCGATTCGTCGCGAGCCGTTCGATCGCGCCGCTGACGACGTCGACGCCGTGGCGAATGCTCGCCTCGTCGACGTCGAACGTCGCGCTGTGGTGGCCGCCGGGGTGGTCGGTGCCGATGCCGACGTAACACGCCGTCCCGCCGTTTTCCTGGACGGTCTGCATCAGGTAGGTCGCGTCCTCGCTGCCGCCGAGTTCGTCGCGCTCGAGGACAGTCGTCACGCCCTCGGTCCCGCTCGCCACGTCGGCGACGATATCGACGAGGTCCTGATCGCTGGTCGCGCTCGGGGCCTCGGCGCCGATATCGATCGAGACCTCGCACTCGTGCATTTCGGCGGCGCTGCGGACGACGTGGCGCGCCTTGCGGTCCATGTACTCCATCAGTTCGGTGGTCTCGCCGCGGACTTCGGCGACGATGCGGGCCGATTCGGGGACGATGTTGGCCGCGCTCCCGCCCTCGACGACGCCCGCGTTGACCCGGGTCTTGCCGTCGTTGTGGCGCGGAATCCCGTAGCAGTTCTGGACGGCCGTCGCCATCGCCTGCACGGCGTTACGGCCCTGCTCGGGGTGGCCGCCCGCGTGGGACGACTCGCCGCTGAACTCGATCTCGAGGTGGCGCACGGCGAGGAAGCCGTCGATGCCGGCGACGACCTCGCCGGTCGGATGGTCGAGGCCGACGTGAAGCGCCAGCAGGCGGTCGACGTCCGTGAGGTGGGCGCTCTCGGCCATCGACTTGCCGCCGCCGACGACCTCCTCGGCGGGCTGGAAGAACACTTTGAGCGTGCCCGAGAAGTCGTCGCTGTCGGCGATTCGCTCGAGGACGCCGACGCCGATCGCGGCGTGGGCGTCGTGGCCGCAGGCGTGCATCGCGCCCTCGTGTTCCGAGCGGAACCCCTCGGCGGCCGGGACGTGTGCCGAATCGTCGCTCTCCTCGCGCGGCAGGCCGTCGATGTCGACGCGCAGGCCGACCGTCGGCCCCTCGCCGCGCTCGAGCACGGCGACGGCGCCCGTGTAACCGCCCTCGAGGCGCTCGAGGATCGCCTCGTCGGCGCCCGCGTCCCGGGCGCGCTCGAGCCAGTGGGTGAGTTCGGCGTCGTCGGGGACCGCGAGTCGGTGGTCGCCGGCGATGGCCTCGGGGCCGACGTACAGTTCGTCGAGGTCGCCGTCCAGTCGGGACTCGAGTTCGTCGACGAGTCGGGCGGTGGTATAGAACTCGCGCCAGGCGGGCTCCGGTCGGCGGTGAAGATCGCGACGCAGCGAGACGAGATCGTCCGTGCTCATACCGGTATCTCGTCGGGAGGGGTGAAAAGCGCTGTTCCCGTCTCTCAGGGGGTGCGCCGATCGAGTGAGAGGTCGCAACTCGAAACGTCCGACCGACCGGACGGCCGAAACGGACCGCTTTCAATCGGGTCCGGAGCACCCGTCAACGGGTCGCGATTGCACGGTACGTCGGGACCGGAGCCCGTCAAAGAGAGCCGTCAGTTGCCGCGGCCGACGCCGTGGATCTGTTCGACTTTGGCCTCGATGTGGACCGAGTCGGGGAAGTTCTGTTCGGCGATGTTGCGCGCGAGATTGTCGTGACCGTGGATTTCGAGTTCGCGGGTGAAGACGGTGTACTCCCACGAGGAAAACTGCCGCTCGTCGTCGGCGTGGAGCCGACAGTGCTGTGGAACGGTGTGTTTCTCGGGGGGGTGGGAGTGTGGGCCCTTCAGGGCGGCGCCCTTGCGCTCGGCGGTCGATTTGATGTCCTCGACGATTCCATCGAGTGCGGCTCGATCGCCGCTCTGGAGCGTGAGCCGGGTTACGAAGGTCATAGCTACTCCATTCGTCATCGGCCGGTGCGTAAAAGCTTGCTGAGATGGCCACACCATCGCGCTCGCGCTGGCTTGCCCTCCTGCTGGGCGAACGATTCCAAAACCGGTCCGATCGCCGGTGAACGACGAGGTTTTCGCCGCGACGCCTCGCAAACCGACACGGGTCGCCAGTGTACGCTGGACGAACAGTCCGATATTCTCTTAACGTCGCGCCTATTAGCCCTGTTAATGGCAGTCGAAGCTACGAGCGCAGGCGCGATCCTCTTCCGCGATACGCGGGGCCGGCGCGAGTATCTTCTACTCAAGAGCCGCCCAGGCGACTGGGAGTTTCCCAAGGGCGGTGTCGAAGGAGATGAAGAGCTACAGCAGACGGCGATCCGCGAAGTAAAGGAAGAGGCAGGTATCGACCAGTTCCGGCTCCTCGACGGCTTTCGCGAGGACTACGACTACGTGTTCGAGGCGAACGGCAAGACGATCCACAAGACCGTTCACCTCTTTATCGCGAAGTCCTTCGAGGCCAGCGCGGAACTTTCGAACGAACACCGCGACCTCCAGTGGCGCGACTACGAACAGGCCGTAAACACCGTCACGCAGGACGGCCCTCGAGAGATCTTAGAACAGGCCGACGAGTTCCTGGACGAACGAGTGGACGAGGAAGAAGAAGAGGAGTAGCCATCCCGTCGTCGACTCGATGACAGCCGGCCAGCGACTGGTCAACTGTTCTCGACGGTGGAAGTAGTACCGCCGCTTCGACGCCGAATCGACGGCGCCGACCGAGAGCGCGTCGCTTTTCCTCGATCGACCCCAACGCGAGTCGTGGACCGGTATCAGAGCGAGTTCGCCTTCGAACTCCGGACCTGTCGCTGGGTCGAGCGACACTGGCCGCCCGACGTCGACGAGTCCGCCGGAGGCGACCGCGCGATCGTCGTCGCCCGCCAGCTCGGCACGAAACGTAGACGCTGGGATACGATCGTCCTCGAGTGCGACGCCGACGCCCTCCGCGAGCGGGCGCGCTTCGGGGCGAAACGCCTCGACGGCGACCTCCGACACGTCGTCCGCAACGCCCCCGCGGAGTGGACCTACTACCGCGACTGTCTCCCCCACCCCGGCTACTCGTGGCGCTACGTTCGCGAGGCGATCCACGAGGCGGACGATCGCGGCGTTCTCGACGTCCGCAAGTCGGGCAACCGCATCGAGATCCGTCGCAAGTGGCCCTATCCCGAGCAGTGGGTCGATCGCGTCGTCGCGATCGAGAACAAGCCCGACCTCGACGCCAGTGCCGCTCGCGCCCTCGGGACGCAACTCGAGTACGACGTCGCGCTCGGACTGGCCGACGAGGTCTGGGTCGCGACCCGGAAGACCGGCGACCGCGTCGAGCCCGCGCTGTTCGAGGATCTCCCCGTCGAAGCCGGAATCCTCGCACTCGAGCCCGAGACGCTCGCCGGCGAGGTCGCGTGGTATCCGCGGTCGCTGGCCGTCGACGAACCGGGAACCCGAATCACGGAGCGACCGACGGGCGGTCGGCGAGACGACTCGGCGGCCCGCTTCGAGTACGTCGATCCCGAGAACAAACGCGAGACGCGGCTGGGGATCGCCGAGCGCGCCTACGAGCGCGGCTGGCGCTCGTTCGTCGAGACGATGCGCCCCGACTGCCGACACTTCGAGTTACGCGCTCGAGCCGGGACGCAACTCGAGCCCTACTGCGCCGAAAAGGAGCGGTGTCCGACGGCTGCGGAGTGTTCCGGGAACTGTGCCGAGTACGAACCCGAGCCGCCGGCCTGGCGGACCCGGGCCTGGCCGATCGAAGGCGGGCCCGGAAAACGGATTCAACAGTTACTCGCGGATCGCAGACGCCGTCGGAGGCCCGGACTGTAGCGACGGCTGGAGGCCGAGAGCGGCCGTGCGGAGCGCAGAACGCCGACGAGCGTCACGCGGATCAGACTGTGTCTCAATCGGCGACCGCAACCTCGAGGTCGTCGCGCTCGACGGCCAGCCGGAACGTGGGGACGGTGCGGTACTCGACCTCGACGACGTCCTTGCGGCGCAGGCTCTGGAGGCCCGAGCGGACGTCCTCGGCGTCGGGATCGACGTCGTACTCCTCGCGGAGTTTGTGCAGGACCGAGACGACGCTTTCCGACTCCTCGTCGGGGCCGGCCAGCACGGCGACGGTCTGTGCCTGAAGTTCCGGGACCCGAATCTTCGAGGGGGCGCCCTCGGCGTCGGGGTCGCTCTCGACGCCGGGTTCGACGTCGACCAGGTCGTTCGCCTCGGCCGTCGCGCGAATCAGACTGTTGTCGTCTCGAAAGTAGTAGTCGCCCAGTTCGTTCTCTAGGTACTGGTGGACCTCGCTGCCGCTTTCCATCCCCCATCGGTCCTGGAGTTCCGAGTTCTTCGTCGGCTGTAGCTCCACTACGTCCGCCAGGCGGTCCGTGGCCTCCTCCGAGAGCGTCATCGTCGCAACCTATGCGGATCCGGTACTTTTGCGTTGCGTCCCCGTGCGCCGTCGCTGCGCCGGAACCGATTTGGTTCGGTTCGCGTCGTTTCGACTCCGCTCGAGTCGAGGCCGTCGCGACTCGTCCGGTCAGTCGTCGCCGAGCACCGGCACCGGCTGTGTCCCCTCGAGCGTCTCCTCGATCTGCGTGTAGACGAGGACCGTCCCGAGGGCGGCGAGGACGGTGCCGAAGACGAACGGCGTCGCGAAGCCGTAGCCGACGAGCGCGCCGGAAAGGAGCGGACCGACGGCGATGCCGAAGCCGAAGGCCATCGTGAGCACGGAGAGCTTCGAACCGGATTCACCCTCGCCGGCGAGGTCACCCGCGAGCGCGAGCGATGGGGCGAACACCATCGCGCCGGCGATGCCCTGTGCGAGGCGGGCGGCGAGCATGAGTTCCGAGGTCGTAACGAACCCCTGGACGAGCGTCGTCGGGATCAACAGGAACATGCCGACGACGATGAACGGCCGTCGACCGTAACGGTCGCAGGCGCGGCCGACCGGCGTCTGTAACAGGACCTGCGCGAGGATGAAGGCCGCATACTGCACGCCAAACCAGGTCGATCCCTGCGAGAGGCGGTCGTTGACCTGGGGCTGGATCGTCGCGAACAGCGCGATCGCCGCGGCCAGAAACAGCGTGGCGACGCCGAGCGTGAAGACGGGATCGAGCAGGTTCGGACCGCGACGATCGAAGACCGGGATCGAGAGGTCGGCGGCCGCGTTGGCGACCGTCGCGTCCGGATCGGAGACGAGGACCGTCACCAGCGCGTAACTGGTCAACGCCGCCGCGGTGGCGACGTAGAACACCGCGTCGAAGCCGCTGATCGTCGGTCCGCCGGGCAGCGAGTAGGGGCCGAGATTGACGACGGCGCCGGCCGCGACCGGGCCGGCACCGAATCCGACCAGCCGAAACGTGTTGTAAACGCCCATGTTGCCGCCTCGATCCTGGCTCGTCGCGAGTTCGTTGACCAGCGCGATCGAGGTGGGGACGATGAAGGCCACGCTAAGCCCCTGCAGGCTTCGGATCGCGACCAGCGAGAGATACGAGTCCGCGAAGACGTACGTCAGATTCGTCGCCGCGAGGCCGGCGAGCCCGATCAGAATGATTGACATCCTCCCGCGCCTGAAGACGCGGGAATCCCGACTTCGGTTGGGATATTTATGGTCTACGAGCCTACGTGTTCTTGCGGTGCAAAGCATCCGCTCTCGGAATCGAACAGGTAGGTCGATGGCTGTGCCAACCAGCCGTTACTCCTATCACCGCCATCCGTAGCGAGACTCGGAGTTACTTTCTGCCGAATGTTCTCCGCCCCATTCACGTCCGCGTTGGCTACCATCCCACACTCGTCGCACACGTACAACCCACGCTTGACGCGATTCGCCTTGCGCTTTCGCCCACAGCACGAACACGATTTAGACGTGTTACGCTCTGAGACGCGTTCAACCGAGATTCCCTCAGCGTTGGCCTTGTACGCTAACATCCGGGTAAACCGGTCGAACGCCCACGAGTGCAAGTCCAAGTTGCCGTGTATACCCCAGTCCTTCACGTCGCCATCTTCGTCCTCGCGAATTCCACCGAGGTCTCCAATAGCAATCGTTCCAACGTCCTCTTCGACACACCGTTCGACGATGTGCTTCGAGAGTACGTGGAAGTAGTGGGTACGACGATTGGACTTCTTCGCATTCAACCGCGTGGCTCGGTCCGAAGCGGAATCATCACAGCGGGCGATATGCTTGCTGTGGTAGTAGTCGTCCTGCTTCAGACAGTTCAACGGGTACAACTCCGCGTGACCGCCCTCGTACGCGAGTGCGGCGAAGTTGGTGACGCCGAGGTCTACCCCAACGGTATTCTCGCCGGGCGTTTCGGGAATCTCGACTTCGACTTTGCAGACGAGGTGGAGTTCCCATTTGCTGCTGGACGCGTTCCAGACGGCGCGGACTTGCTGGACGCTCTTCACGTCTTCCAAATCCACGTCCGGTCGCGCCTCGATGTCGCAGAGGATGAAGTCGGACCAGCATTCCTTGAGGTTCTTGCCTTTCGAGAGGCGAACCCTGCCGAATTTGGTATCGACTTTGAATCCTTTCTGCTTGAATGTGACCGTTGAGCGCGGGTGGTCGTCGGTGTGTTTGCGGTAGCTGGGCGGATTTGCTTTCGAGTCCCCGTTTCGGCGCTTGCCTTTCCATGAGTCGAACGCTTCAGCGAGTTCTTCGAGAACACGCTGACTCGATTGAGAATGTAAGTCGGCGTAACGTTCGTGGGTTTTCAGGTAGGATTTTAGGTCGCCTTCGTCGGGGATGAGGCCGGTTTCGCTCCATACGCGGTCACAGGTCCAGCGACCGACGTTCCAGAGTTTACTGGCGGCGAATCCGAGCGCATCGAGGTCTGGTTGAATCTCTCGCTGGTTCCGAATGGAAGCAACGAGTGTTCTGTCCATGACCTCTATCGCCATACATAACCTATGTTGACAAGATTATATAATACCTCCCATTTTTGCGAGCGCGTTGAATATCCAGCCGGGCTGTTCTCGGTGGCTCGCATCATCCCGTGACGGCGCGTATCCACGCCGTAAACGACGTGGTATTGCGCCTGCTCCGCATATAACTTTCGCCGCCCCAGCCGATCCGAGAACCGGCCGGTCAGCGGCTGAACGCTGCTGTTGACGAACCCGAACAGCGAGAGGATGATCCCGATGATCATCGCCTCGCTCAGCCCGAACGTCGCGCCGCTGACGACGTCGCTGGCGACGTACAGCGGGATGACGATGATCAGAAACGAGTTGCCGATCCCGTCGGCCATCCGCGCACACGCCAGCGCGAGCACCCGTCGGTCGACGGCGAACTGGTCCGCGATCCGACGCCCGGGGATCCGCATCGCACGTACGTGTGTCGTCTCGAGGGATTATCGTTTCGACGCGAAAAAGCGGACTCGAGACGCGGGCGCGAGCGAACCGGCCCGTCTCAGTTGATCGTCGTGTGTTCGGACTCCTCGTTGAGCGCGAGGTTCGCGGCGATTTCGGCGTTTCGCATCGCGTACTGGGCGGTCTGCTGGAGGCTGACGAGCACTTCGCGGACGCGAAGCAGGTCCTCGTTGTCCATCTCGGGCAGTTCGTTGAGGATCTCCTGCTCGTAGTCCGAGATGTCGTGGAACAGCTGCTGGACCTCGGTCCACCTGTCGTAGTCGCGCTCGACGGCGGCCTCGACGGCTTCGGACATGATCTCGTCGACCAGGTCGTTCAGTTCCCGGATGTCGCGCATCACGGAGCTGTCGACGTTCAGGCTGTGGCCTTCCGTCTCGATGACGATGTCGGCGATGTCCTCGGCGTTGTCGGCGGTGAGCTCGAGGTTTTTCGCGATCGAGCGGTAGCCGATCAGCGGGAAGCCGCTGTTCAGGCCGACCGCACGCGCGAGGTTCGGATTCTGATAGGCCGTAAAGATCAGGCGCAACAGGAGGACGAAGATCTTGTTGGCCTGTCGCTCCCGGTTCAGAGCGCGCTGGGCGAGGTCGGGGTTTCCGTGAGCCAGCGCCTTGATCGCCTCGCCGCGCATCGTCTGGCCGGTCCGTTCGAGTCGCTCGAGCAGGTTGTCGAGCGTGAAGTCCTCGGGGTCGACCGAGCAGCGAATGGAGATGCTCTCGGGGGTCTCCTCGATGACGCCGAGACCCATGAGCTGGGTTTCGGCCTGGTAGACCGCGTTGATGTGGTCCGACTCCAGCGCGCCGTCTTCGGTGTCGATTCGGATGACGCGCCGACCGAGGACGTACTGAGCGACGATCGCGCGTTCGACGGCGTCGGCGTCGAGATCGTCTGCGTGGATGATCGCTTCCGTCTCCTCCGAGCTGGCGGACTCGGGCATGACGGTCAAGGTTCCCTTGCCGCTGGTTCGCAGAGACACTTCGTCCCCCTTCTCGACGTCGTGTTCCGACGCCCACTCGGCGGGGAGGGTCATGGCGAGGGTCGATGGACCCAATCGCTGCACTTTCCGCGTTTCCATATTCCCCCTATGGAACGACATCGCCTTAATCTTGACTATATGTGCCTTATATCTCCGACGGATGGTTATATCGTTGTGTGGCCAGCGCAAAACTGCCCGTTTCCTTAAACAACGATGTGGTGCAGGGGTTCCTGCCCGTCAGTTCCGGTGAGACCGCAGAGCGGTGCGATTCGTTCGGTCACCCGCCACGCCAGCCAGTCTCACACGACGTTTACCAGTCGCGTCGTAAACCGCCCCGTCCGGACGCGCATCCAGCCGCGCAACGATTCGTCGACGCCCTCGTCGTCGGTATCGACGCGCAACGCGTCGATTTCCTCGAGTTTCGACTCCGAGGCGACAACCACGACGTCGTCGGCGCGTCGAATAACGGCGGGCGAAATCTGGTGGTTGCCGCGGCCGAAAATGAATCCCTGACCGCCGATCGGCGACACGACGATCGTCGCCGGCTCCTCGAGAACCGCCAGAATTTCGTCTTCGGACGCGTCGCGGGCGAGCATCGTTCCGTCGCGCCAGACGTCGACGCCGAGGGGGGAAGGGTCGATTTCCAGTTCCGACTCGATCGCGCCGACGGTGCCGCCCGGACCGAAAATGTAGGTTCTGTCGGCGTCGATTTCGCGGGCGAATCCGGCGGCGAGCGAGCCGACGCTGCCGCTCGAGACCTGCTTGCTCGACTGGACGTCCGGGGCGACGGGGACCGGGACGACGGCTTTCAGTTCGGTTCGGACCTCGCCCTCGCGGTAGGCCTGCTCGTCGATGTCGTTTACCTCGCGGTCGGCGACGCGATCGAACTCGGCGGCGATTCGACCCGCGTCCGCGGGGGTGACGGCGAACGCGGAGGAGTAGATCTTGACGCCCGCGGGAACGCCGAGCATCGGCGTCGGCTCGACGCCGGCCTCGGTTTTCTCCGCGAGTACTTCCGCGACGTCGACGGCCGTTCCGTCGCCGCCGACGAAGAGCACGAGATCGACGCCGTGATCGACGAACGCGCGGACGGCCGCGCGGGTATCGGCCGCGTCGGTCCCGGCGGTGGTCGGATCGAGCGACCGGGCCGCGTTCGTCGTGTCGCCTCCGGCCGCGCTCGCGTTCGTGTTCGTGTTCGAGTTCGCATCCGCTTCCGACGGCTCGTAGACGACGATCGGTTCGTAGCCGGCGTCGCGGGCCGCTCGTTCGCCCATCACGGCCGCGGCAGTGTAGACGGTCAGTTCGGGTGCGCGTCGGTGGAGCGACCGCAGTGCCTCCCGCGCCCGATCCGGCGCTCGCGGCTCGGCGCCGCGTCGGCGGGCCTCTTCGAGTTTGCCGTCGGTTCCCTTCAAGCCGACGCGACCACCCATCCCCGCGATCGGGTTGACGACGACGCCGAGCGAGTCCATGTCGGCTGTACGGAGAGCCGATGCAAAAGACGTGTGGTGTGCGCGACGAACGCGGACGGCGGGCGAGAAAGCACGAGTTCGCTCTCGGCGCCTCGAGTATCCGACGCCGATATCGGGTCGGAGCCGACGGTCGCCGACCGCGCCAGCCGCCGCTACTGACTTTCTGAAATATTAAGAGGGATCGGAACAGACCGCCGACCATGGAAACACTCCCGCAGGTCACGCAGGTCGTTCTCGAGGAAGAACCAGCGCTCCCGATGGAACTCGCCGGCTGGGGCGTGCTCGTCTTGAGCCTCCTTGTGACGGTCGTCTGGCTCGCCTACCTCTACCGATAGAGGTCACTCACTCCGGTTGGTCGACGCGCTCGCGGAGCCACGCGGCCGCCGCTTCGACGGTCGCCTCGTCCGTCCCCCCTACGACCAGCCGTACCGACCCGCCCGGATAGCTCCCGACCGTGACGTCGAAGCGCTCGCGAACGTCGGCGATCCGATCCAGCAGCGCGCTCTCGGGCTCGTTGGCGACGACCTCCACACGGTAGGTCTGTGCGCCCGTAAACGCCGACTCGATCGATTCGAACATCGTCCGCATCTCCGTCGGCACACCCGGGAGGACGTAGATCCCCTCGACTGCCGCACCCGGTGCGACGCCCTTCTCGTTGTGTAGCGCTCGCGAACCCGCCGGGAGGTCGGCCGTCCCCTCGGTCAGATCGGCCCGCGAGTAGCCCGACTCCTCGAGCCAGGCGAGCGCCTCCTCGTGTTCGACGAGGTCGCGTCCGAGCGCGGCGGCGACGCCCTCCATGGTGACGTCGTCGTGTGTCGGGCCGAGGCCGCCGGTGACGATGACCGCGTCGTACTCGGCGCGGTACTCGTTGACGACGCGGGCGATGTCCCCGATCCGATCCGGGACCGTCGTGACGCGTTCGACCGAGACGCCGCGCTCGACGAGCCGTTCGCAGAGCCAGGTGGCGTTCGTGTTCGTCGTCCGTCCGGCGAGCAGTTCGTCTCCGACCGTAACGACTGCGACGTTCATACCGGCCGTTGGAACCGCAGCGTATTGTATCGTGGCCAGCGAGACGGAGCGGCGTCGTCGGCGCGTCGATTGATACGGGTGGCTGTCCCGATGTGCCGGCGCAACCGCCGCCCGGGTCGCGGTTGCGCCGGAACTGACGGGCAGTAAACCGTGTGCCGATAGCGGCCGCTGAACGTCGACGGCCCCGGTCGTTCTCGACGACCGCGAGCCGCCCGGCACGAATCGACTTGCGAGTATCAGGCGAATTTAAGTGATGGAACCGACTATATCGGGATAATGGCAATCCTCCAAAAGCTGAAATCGCTTCTCGGGTTCGGCGAGTCCGACCCGGAGCGAGGACGCAGTCGAGAGGTCGGCGTAACGGTCGAACGGGAAGGATCGCAGGAGGACGACGCCGATACCGAATCGACCGAAACGGATCGACCGGCGCCGGCGAGTGCATCGGCCGGGGAGCGCGAGGACGCGGCCGAGAGCGAACCCGAACCTGAACCCGAGACCGAGACCGAGACCGAGACCGAGACCGTCTCCGACGACGCGGCGGCCGCCGGCGCGCAAGCGTCGGCGTCGACCGACTCGATGACCGAGCCGACCGACGAGCCCCACGAGGCGGCCGAGCCGGCCGAAGCCGCCGGCCCCTCGAGCGAGGACGCGGTTCCGGAGTCGGAGAAAATACCCGAGGACACCGAGGGCGAGACACCCGACGAAGACGAACCGGCAATCGAGGAGGCCGAACCCTGTCTCTTATACACAT
>NZ_AOHZ01000014.1 GCF_000337215.1 Natronolimnohabitans innermongolicus JCM 12255
GATGACCGACACCGAAGACGGAGCCGCAGCGGCGGCCGAGCCGGCCGAAGCCGCCGGTCCGACGACCGACGATGCGGCGCCCGAATCGGAGAAAACGCCCGACATCACCGAGGGCGAGGTTCCCGACGACGAAGCCGACGCCGAGCCCGACGAGCCGGCGCCGGAACCGGTCGACTCGATCAAGGGAATCGGCCCCGCCTACGCCGACCGACTCACCGCCGCCGGCGTCGAGACCGTGGCCGACCTCGCCGCCGCCGACGCGGCCGACCTCGCCGAGCAGACCGACGTCTCCGAGAAACGCATTCAGGGCTGGATCGACCGCGCCGAGGTCCGGTAACTCGACGCGATCCAAAACGCCGCCGTCCCCGTACGCCGACCGCTGTTTTTCGCCGCCGCTTTCTCGAAATCGCAAAACGATTAGTCGCGCCGCCCGTCTCGAGCGACATGAACGAGCCGCGCGTCGTCACCGCTCGCGAGTCGTTTCGAACCGCCGTCCGTGATCGGTTCGACTCGCGCGGGTCGGCCGTCGCGACTCTCACCGGGACCGACGCGAAGACCGTCCGCGTTCCGGTCGAGGTTCGCGTGACGGTCGACGATCCGTTTTCGGCGTACCGACGCGCACGAGAGCCCGACGCCGCGGGGAACGCCTACCTCGAGACGACCGGCGGGCAGCCCGGTTGGGGCTACTTTGGCGTCGATCCGGTCGACCGGCTGACGGTCGGCGCCGACGCCGTCGTTCGGTCCGGATCGGACGCAGATGCGGACGCGGGCGCGGACAGTGACTCGCCGACGCTCGCCGCACTCGAGGGGCTGCTCCAGGGCGAGGCGCTCGCCCGCGGTGACTGCGACGTTCCCTACCCCTGCGGCGCGATCGGCTGGCTCTCCTACGATATCGCCCGCGAACTCGAGACCCTCCCCGACTCGGCCGTCGACGACCGCGGACTGCCGCGACTCGAGGTGGCCGTCTACGATCGGCTCGCAGCCTGGGAGGCGCCGGCTGTCGAGGGCGGTGACGACGAGAACGAAACGAAAATTGAACGTGGAGGCGGCGACACCACACTCCGCGTGACCGCGTGCCCGACGCTGACCGTCGGCGACGAGACTGCGCCGGCCGACGAGGCGATCGACGCCGCGTACGACCGCGGTCGCGAGCGCGCCCTCGAACTCGCAGGCGCCGCGCTCGAGGGCGATGCGTCCATCGGTGAGGCGCCGGTGGCGGCCACGGAAGCCACCTTCGAGAGCGACTGCGGCCGCGAGGCGTTCGCCGAACGCGTCGCCGACGTCAAGAAGTCGATCCGCGAGGGCGACACGTTCCAGGCGAACGTCTCCCAGCGGTTGGTCGCCCCGGCGGCGGTCCATCCCGTCGCGGCCTACGACGCCCTGCGACGGGTCAATCCGGCGCCGTACTCCGGTCTGCTCGAGTTTCGCACGGCGGAGCTGGTGAGCGCGAGCCCCGAGCTGTTGCTGGAGCGAGACGGTGACTTCGTCCGAACGGAGCCCATCGCCGGCACGCGACCGCGCGGCGAGACCCCGACCGAGGACGCCCGACTCGAGGACGACCTCCGGACCGACGAGAAGGAACGGGCCGAACACGCCATGCTGGTCGATCTGGAGCGAAACGACCTCGGGAAGGTCTGTGCGTACGGCTCCGTCGAGGTCGCGGAGTACCGTCGGATCGACCGCTACGCGGAAGTGATGCACCTCGTTTCGGACGTGACCGGCCGATTGCGCGACGATCGGTCGCTCTCCGACGCGATCGCGGCCGTCTTCCCGGGTGGCACGATCACGGGCGCGCCGAAGCCGAAGACGATGGCGATCATCGACGACCTCGAGGCGACCCGTCGCGGACCCTACACCGGCAGCGTCGGCGTCTTCGGGTTCGACGGCCGGGCGACCCTGAACATCGTCATCCGAACGCTCGTTCGCCACGCCGACGAGTACCACCTGCGCGTGGGGGCGGGGATCGTCCACGACTCCGAACCGCGCCGGGAGTACGACGAAACGCTGGCCAAGGCTCGCGCGCTGATCACCGCCGTCGACGACGCGCTGGGTGACCGAGCCGAGATGGCCCTCGAGTCCGGGACGGGCGGAAACGGCGGTGAGTCCGATGCGTGAGCACGCCGCGGCCGAGGGGGCGCGGATCCTCGTCGTGGACAACTACGACTCCTTCGCGTACAACCTCGTCCAGTACGTCGGCGAGGTTGCGGACGACGTGCTCGTCCGGCGCAACGACGACCTCGACCTTGACGACCTCGAGTCGATCGACCCCACGGGGATCGTCGTTTCGCCGGGCCCCGGAACGCCCGCAGACGCGGGTATTTCGATCCCGCTGTTCGCCGAGACCGACTACCCGATTCTCGGCGTCTGTCTGGGCCACCAGGCGCTGTGTGCGGCAAACGGCGCCCCCGTCGTCCACGCCGAGTCGGTCGTCCACGGCAAGCCGTCGACGGTCGATCACGACGGGGGCGTCCTCTTCGACGGGCTGCCGGAGACCGTCCAGGTCGGACGCTACCACTCGCTGGCGGTCGACCGCGCGGACCTGCCCGACACGCTCGTCGAGACGGCCCGCACGGCGGACGAGCGCGGCGTGTTGATGGCCGTCCGTCACCGCGAGAAGCCCCAGTTCGGCGTGCAGTTTCACCCCGAGAGCATCCTGACGCGCGGGCACGACGACGCGGCCGACGTCGACGGGATCTCGTTGCGGGTGGGCAAGCGAATGATCGCGAACTTCTGTCGGTTCGCCGCGGAGACGGAGGGGCGGGATGGCTGACGACTGCGACGCCGACCGCTACTACCACGTCGACGGCGACCTTGTCCCCGCCGACGAGGCCACCGTCAGCGTCGACGACCGCGGCTTTCGCTACGGCGACGCCGCCTTCGAGACCCTTCGCGTCTACGGCGGGACGCCCCTCGCGTGGGACAGCCACCTCGAGCGACTCGAGTCGACGTGCGAGGCGCTCTCGCTCGAGCACGGGCTGTCGGCCGACGACCTTCGCGGGCGGATCGACGACGTCCTCGACGCGAACGCGCTCGCGGACGCCTACGTTCGCCTCTCGATTACCCGCGGCGTACAACCTGGCAAACTCACGCCACGGCCGGACGTCGATCCCACGGTCGTGATCTACGCGAAGCCGCTGCCTCGAGGCGGCCTCGAGGGCGCCTCCGTCTGGGACCGTCACGCGACGGTTCGGACGGTCGAGACCCGACGGACGCCCGACGAAGCGATTCCGGCCGCAGCGAAGACGCACAACTACCTGAACGGGATCCTGGCGCGGACGGAGCTGCGAAGCGACGACGGGACCGTCGCAGCCGACGAAGCGCTCATGTGCGACTGCGAAGGCAACGTCGCCGAGGGCGCGACGAGCAACCTGTTTTTCGTCCGCGACGGCACACTCTACACGCCGACGACCGACGGCCCCGTGCTCCCGGGGATCACGCGCGAACTCGTCCTCGAGTCGGCTCGAGCGGACGATATTCCGCTCGAGACGGGACGGTACGACATCGAAGCGGTCCGCGGCGCGGACGAGGCGTTCCTGACGAATCGGACCTGGGAGCTCCGACCGATCGCGACCCTCGACGGGGAGGCGGTCGGCGACGGGCCGATCACGAACCGGCTCTCGAGGCTGTACGACGAGCGCGTCGAGCGCGTCTGTTACTGATTCTGCTCGGCCGCGACCCCGTTACGAGCCGCGCTCGAGCGGCGAAAACGAGAGCAGTCGTTGCGCGAACGCGACTCCGATACCCGCACCGAGGACACCAGGGAAGGGCTCGAGCCAGTCGACGCGTCCGAAGGCGACGAATTCGACGACCACGATCGTGACGTACGCGAAGGCGGTCCAGACGACGATCCAGGGCACTACGTCGCGGACGATCCATCCGACCATCTGTGCGGACCGTACACGTCTCCGCGGATAGGGCTACCGCTCTCCAGAATTGAGACCAAAACGGAACGGACAGAACCGAGCGAACGGAACAGACGGGTCAGCCCAAGAGCGAAGTCGAAGCTCCCCTCAATCGTTCGCGTCCGACTCGAGTACCGGCGGCGTCGGCCCGTCGACGTCCGACGGGGACTCGAGCAGTTCGCGCTCGACGGCCGAACACTCGAGGACGAACGCCGCGCCGAAAGCCGACGCCGGCGTCTGGAAGCCGGCGGGGATCCGATCGGCTCTGGCCCGATCGGTTCGTCCTCCGAGAACGCGCTCGGCGGCGTTCACCGCGGTTTCGACGGTCAGCGCGTAGGGGTTCGGCGTCTCGAGTCGGGCGCGAGCGCGACGGCCGTCCGAGTCGTCGACGATCTCGCCCCAGACCGTCGCGCGGTCGGTTACGAGAGCGCGCTCGTCCGGGCCGTCGACCGCGGCGTCGATCAACCGCTTCAACCCGTCCTCGACCGGCTCGCTCTCGAGCACCCACCCGATCGGGAGCGCGTCGCCGATGTGCATCGCGGTGCTCGCCCACGACGGGGCGGCCGCGTACACCTCGATCGAGTCGATACCCGTGGTGTGGGCGGCGGTGACGACGTCTCCCCAGGGGATCGTGACGGCGTGTTCGGGGCCGTCGCCGAAGTCGATCTCGCGGGTCCGAAAGCCCATGGGGACCCTGAGAAGCCGGCCGTTGCGACGGACGACGCTGTCGCCGCCGAGGTGCTCGACGGCCGTGCGAGCGGTCCCGCGAGAGAGCGGCCCGGCGCTTTTGATCCCCAGCGAAAGGGCGGTCGCCGACGGGACGAGTTCGTGGAGAAACGCCGCCAGACAGTCGGTCGGGACGACGTCGAAGCCGACGCCAGGCAGCAGCGTCACGCCGGCGCTCCGGGCCGCGTCGTCGCGCCCGCGGAGGCGCTCGAACACCGGAAACTCGCCGGTGATATCGAGGTAGTCCGTCTCGGCCTCGAGGCAGGCCTCGACGATCGGTTCGGCCGTCTCGACGAACGGACCCGCGCAGTTCAAGACGGCGTCGAACTCGCGAAGTTCGGCGGCGACGTCGCCCCCGTCTTCGAGGTCGAACGTCCGACCGTCGACGCCCAGTTCGGCCGCCTGTTCGGTAACGGCCGCGCCGTCGCGTCCGGCGACGGTCGTCGGGATCCCGCGAGAGACGGCCTCTCGAGCGATCAGTCGCCCGGTGTAGCCGTAGGAGCCGTAGATGAGAAAAGCGCCCATAGCCGTCGTTCGGCATTACGGATGTTAAAGCTGCGTCAGACGGGTGAGAAACCACAACGTTCAGTGTGGCCGATGGATAACCGGCGCCCGATGGACGCGTCTCAACGGATTACGTCGCTCGAGTCGGTGCCGACGGAGTCGACGGTCGTCTTTCGCGTGCGAAACGGAACCGACGCCGACGACGAGCAGGAGGCGATTCTCGTCGCGACCGACGGCGTCGATGATACCGACGATGGCGGTAGCGACGACGATGACAACGACACGCCGACCGCGGTCGCCTGCTGGCTCAACTACTGCCAGCACATGACTCACATCAAGATCGACAAGGGCTCCGGCGCGCCGATGCGCGACGGCGAACTCGTCTGTGCGAACCACGGCGCGTACTTCGCGGCCGATTCGGGCAAGTGTACGTTCGGTCCCTGCGAAGGCGCCTACCTCACGGACCTCGAGGTGACCGTCGCCGACGGCGACGTCTACCTGACCGACGACGACTACGAGTACGTCGGCGCGGGACCGATCGACGACGGCGACGATCTGACCTCGAGTTCGAACGTCAAAATCTAGTACCCTCCCAAGCGTCGACTGATAGGGCGAACCGCACCGCACGACCGGGTTCGCCCCACCAGTTCAGGCTTGGACCGCCACAGCGGCGACGATCACTGCACTGCCACCGGAATAACGAGGTCGCCTTCCTGGTCATACTCGAGCAACCCGGCGTCGACCAGTCGCGGCAGGTGATCGTGATACAGCGAGAGATACGTCTCGTGGACGCGTTCGGCGGAGATGTTCGGCACTTGCCGACCGGTTTCGCGAACGGCGACCTCTTCGGCCACGTCCGGGAGCGTGAGTTCCTCGCCGTAGGTGCGCATAACCTCGAGCAGCAGCCGTCGCCGCTGGTCGGCGAGCAGTCCGAACGCGTCGTCGATCGTTCGAGCTGACGCCTCGCACGCGTCGAGTTCGTCGAGGACCGTCAACACGAAGTCGACACAGTCGGGCTCTTGATGGGGCGTAGTAGTCATTCGTATCCTTCGAGACCTCTCGAAACGGACGGGAACCTGCGTTCGAAAGACGAGAGACGGTGACAGTGATCGACGGGAACGAGGATCGACCGCCCGTTCGCTCGAGGGTTCGTACCGATTTCTCGGCACCCCGCTAAATATTAGTATCGAATTCGTTTCAGATTCATATCAAAACTTGACCGATCAATGAGGTAACACTTACTCGATCGTTAGCGTGGGTTCCGTCACCGACTCGCTCTTGCAGTCGGGACATCGAGAGGGGAGATTCAACAGGTCGTCGAACCCGTCGAACCCGCAGTCGCGACACGTCGGTGGGGCGACGAGAAGTTGTTCGTCGGTCGTCGCCCCGTCGATCGAACGGGAGACGTGCTCCGCGTGGCGAACCACCGCGTGTGGCGTCAGATCGAGTTCGACGGCGAGTTCGCTCGGCGTTGCAGGTTCGACGCGGAGGGCGTCGGCGAGTCGTTGGCGCGTCGTTTCGTCGGCCTCGCGCATACGGGATGAAGCGGTCGTCGGGATTTGACGGTTTCGCTGCCCGCCTCGAGTCGCCTGCGGGCGTCGGGGATGGCAACTCGTTGAAAGGGCAAACCACTTACCCGGCGCTGGTGAACGTGCGGCCATGAAAGCCGTCGTGCTTGCCGGCGGGTACGCGACTCGGATGTGGCCGATCACGAAACATCGGCCCAAGATGTTCCTCCCGATCGGCGACTCGACCGTCATCGACCGGATCTTCGCCGAACTCGAGGCCGACGACCGCATCGACGAGGTGTTCGTCAGCACGAACGAACGGTTCGCCGCCGACTTCGAGGCCCACCTCGCCGACAGCGAGTTTGCGAAGCCGACGCTGTCGGTCGAGGACACCGCAGCAGAAGACGACAAGTTCGGCGTTGTCGGCGCGCTCGCCCAGTTGATCGACCGCGAGAACGTCGACGACGACCTGCTCGTGATCGCCGGGGACAACCTGATCAGCTTCGACGTCGCGGACTTTCTCGACTACTTCGAAGCGCAGGACGCGCCGACGCTGGCCGCCTACGACGTTGGCTCCCGCGAGAAGGCCAAATCCTACGGCCTCGTCGAACTCGAGGGCGAACGCGTCGTCGACTTCCAGGAGAAGCCCGACGAACCCAACAGTACGCTGGTTTCGATCGCCTGCTATGCGTTTCCGCGGGATTCGCTTTCCTTGCTCCCGACCTACCTCGAGGAGGGGAACAACCCGGACGAACCCGGCTGGTTCGTCCAGTGGCTGCAAAACCGGGAGTCGACGTACGCCTACACCTTCGAGGGCGCCTGGTACGACATCGGGACCCCCGAAAGCTACCTCGACGCCGTCGCCTGGCATCTGGACGGCGAGTCCATCGTCGCCGACTCCGCGACGCTCGAGGACGCCACCATCGGCGACAACGTCCACGTGATGGGCGACGTCACCCTCGAGAGCACCGCTCTCGACCACGCGGTGATCTTCCCGGACGCGACGGTGCGAAACGCCGACGTCCGCCGTTCGATCATCGACGAAGGAACCACTCTCGAGGATCTGGACCTGGCCGGTGCGCTCATCGGCGCACACACGACGATTACGAACGGGTCGCCGTAGTCGCCTCGATTCGGTCGATCCGAGCCCTCTCAGGACGTCAACGCCTGCACTCGCTCGAGTCCGTCCGCCGCCTCGATTTTCGTCTGCCCGAGCGGATCGACGACTTCGGCGGGCAGGTCCATTCGATCCGCCAGCGTCAACAGCGTCTCGAGTTTCGTGATCTCGAGGCGTTCGATCGCTCGCCAGAATTCCGTCTCGACCAGGTCGCCGACGAGTTCCTGGCGGTCCTCGCACAGCCCCTCGAGCGCGGCGCTCTCGAGCGCGCCGGGCTCGGCCTCGACGGCCTCGAACAGCGTCTCGAGGCGGCCGATCTGCTCTCCCGTCGACTCGCTGTGAGCCATGTAGTACTCCACGACGTCCTCGTCGGTCGCCGACTCGGCCAACGACGACCGGAGCTCCTCGAGTTCCTGCTCGAGGTGGTAGAGTTCGCGCAGTTCCCGGACGAACAGGTCGCGCTCGGATTCGATCATACCGTCGGTGACGTCACCGGCGAGGCGCAAAGAGAGACGGCCGTCTCAAGCGAACGCGCGCGAGCGTCGGACGGACGCGGCTATCTCGACGCGACGTCGTCCGAATCGACCCCCTCGCGGAACGCAGCCTGCGCGTCCCAGACCGGCTCCAGGCCCTCCCGGGCCGCCGCGTACGTCTCGTACAGATCGTCGTAGGTCGCCGACGCGTCGGTCGCGGGCTGGTATCGCGTGTGAACTGCCGTCATCGCCTCGGCCGCGCGCTCGAGGTCCGAAAACTCGCCGTTCCCGACCGCAGCGAGCATCGCCGCTCCGTTCGCGCCGGGTTCGTCGTCGGCCGTCACGACGATCTCCGTTCCGACGCAGTCGGCAACGAGCTGGCGGAAAAACGTCGATCGCGCGCCGCCGCCGCCGAGCGCGAGCCGTTCGGGTTCGACGGGCAGGTGTTCGACGCAATCTCGCAGCGCGAGCGCGAGCCCCTCGTAGGTCGCTCGAACGAGGTGCGCCCGCCCGTGGGCCGGCGATAGACCGACGAATCCGGCACGCGCGTTCGGATCGGTAAACGGACCCCGCTCGCCGGTTTCGCTGAGGTAGGGGAGATACAACAGCCCCTCGCTCCCGGCGGGAACCGCCCGCGCCCGCTCCTCGAGCGCGTCGAAGGAGGCACCGTCGGCGAGTTCGGATCGCACCCACTCGAGGCTCCGGGTCCCCGCGTTCGACCCGATCGCGGTCGTCCAGCGGCCGTCGAGACCGAGCGCCATGCCGATGCTCGTCTCGCTCTCGCCGGGGCGGTCGCCGATGACCTGCGTGAAGATCGAGGTTCCGATCGAGGCGGCGCCGTCACCCGGCCGTACCGCCCCGTTTCCGATCGCCGACGCGACGACGTCGATCGCACCGGTCACGACCGGCGTTCCGACCGGAAGGCCGGTGTGCTCGGCCGCCGCAGCCGTCACGCGGCCGACGACGTCCGTCGGCTTCCGAACCGGCGGGAGAAGCGACCGGAAATCCGCAAGCCCGGCGCGCTCGAAGACGGCCGGCTCGACGGATTCCGTCTCCCGATTCAGAAACGGGACCGTCGCCTCCGTGTAGTCGGTCCCGCGGTCGCCCGTCAACCGAAACGCGAGCCAGTCCGTACACGAAAACGCCGTCGTCGCCGCCTCGAGGCTCTCCGGCTCTTCGTCGGCGAGCCACCGCAACACCGGCAGTCCCATGCCGGGATACGGGCGCGAGCCGCAGGTTTCGACGAGCGCCTCGAGCGTGCCGTCGGCCGCCCACTCCTCGAGGACGCCGGCCGCGCGGCTGTCAGACCAGAGCACGGCGTTTCGAACCGGCTCTCCGTCGACGTCGACGAGCCAGCAGCCGTCGCCCTGTCCCGTGAGGCCGACGGCCTCGATCGCCGGTGCGGATTCGCCCCCGGAGCCGCGGGCTTCGAGGTCGTCGGTCACCGAGCGAATCGCTTCCGCGACGGTCGACCAGACCGCCGCCATGTCCTGTTCGGCGCGACCCGACGCCGGATTCAGTACCGATTGTGGTTCCGATGCCATCGCCACCCGGCGACCGGCGAGATCGTACGCGACGGCCTTCACGTTCCTCGTCCCCGCGTCGACACCCAGATAGACGCTCATCGGTCGATAAACTGAAATGCGCGATAATAAATTCCGGTTATCGACGCTGATGCACGCTCGAGGAGCGAGCGATAGCCGTTCGTCGGCGCTCGCGCGACGAATCCGGAGGGTCGATAGGGCACAGCGGTCTCCCTCGAGGAGACGCGATCGAAACGCCGCTCGCTCGCCACACTCCCACCGACGGTGGATCACTTCACTGGAGTCGCGCGTCCGTTATCCGCAATCGGCCACGCGTCCCCTCCCACTCCCGTTCGTACTCGAGGTCGATCCGCCGAGCCATGTGCGGACCGTCCACCACGAACGTCTCGGAACCACCGTTTTTCCGCTCGGGTAGCTCGCGTCGCTCGCTACCGCTCGCGCAAGAATCTGGTCCAAAAACGGCCGCTCGCGGCGCGTCGCACCGCGCTCGCACTCACTCGCGGTTCGACGACGCTAATCGCGCGTCAGTGATCCGCAACCGCCCGCGCGTTCCCTCCCACTCCGACTCGTACTCGAGGTCGATCCGCCGATCCATGTGCGGACCGTCCACCACGAACGTCTCGAACTCGCCGCCCTCGCCGAGGATGTGGACGCCGTACTCCTCGTTGAGCTCCTCGAGTTCGTCGAGCGCCTGTCGATCGAGCGTCCGGCCGAGCCAGGACTCGTCGAGTCCGTGGGCGGCGACCTGAATGATCGTCGTCTCGAAGCCGGCCTCGAGCATCGCGTCGGCGAGGTCGCGGGGCTCTTTCTGCCAGAGCGGGGCGAACAGCTCACAGCCGAGTCGGTCGCACAACCCCTGGATCCGGCTCGTCTGGTACTCGCTCTCGACGGCGCCGGCGGTGACGCCGGCGATACCGCCCTCGAGGTCGTCGTCGAGTTCGATCAGGGCCGCCTCGAGGGGTTCGAGTTCGTCGTCGCCCTGCGCGCTCGAATCGGTCGCGTCCGCGGCGCCGAAATCGTCGGGTTCGACGTCGATCAGCGGAATGTTCATGCTCTGTGCGGCCAGCGACGCGAGCTCGGTCGCGGGGACGTGATACATGTACGAGTCGCCGGTCGGATGCACCGTGACGAGGTGAGAAACGTCGAGCCCCTCTTCGAGGGCTCGGTAGACGGCCCACGAAGAGTCCTTGCCGCCCGAAAAGAGACCGACCCACGCACCCTCTGCATCGCTCATAGAGAGCGGTCGAGATACAGCAGTAAAGACGTGACGGGTTTCGGCGCCGTTACTCGAGGTCTTGATCCGAGTCGGGGTCGCTTCGCGCACTCGAGTCGCGGTCGGTCGCGTCTCGAGGGGGACCGCCGTCGGTGAGTCCCGACCCCGAAGCGTCGGACGACTCCGGCGCCTCGGATGCGGTGTCGACGGTCGACTCGAGGCCCGGCCCCGAGACGTCGTCGTCTCCGCTTCCGGCGACGGGGTCGTCGTCAGTTCCCGACGGACTGAAGTGTGAGGCGACGCGCGCGCCGACGAGACTGACGACGATGGCGGTGACGACGAACAGCGCGAGTCGTTCGCCGGCGGTCAGCACGAAGCTCTCGTTCGAGACGACGCCGAACTCGTAGGCCGGGACGACGAACGGATCGATCACGGCCTGAGTCTCGAGGAAGTACGCGGTGAACCCGCGGACGACCAGCCCGACGGCGACGACGATAAACGGTAGGTTCAGATACGAGCTACGGATCGGTTCGTCGCCGATCGCCTCGTCTAACAGTCGGCCGGCGCTCGCGGTCAGCGCGGCCATCGCGAGCCACGGAACGCTGTCGAAGGCGAACTGCACTGCCGGAATGACGACTCCCTGGGGATCGTCCAGATTCGAAACGCCGAGCGCGCCCATGAAAAGCCCAACGAACGTGAGCCCGGCGGCCACGACGTAGGTGACGACCGACACCTGACCGGTGTACAGCGATTCCCGAAGCTGGTGGGCCGTTCTGGTCAGCAGTTCGTCGACGTTGAATCCCTTGTAGAGGAGAAACACGCCGATGACGGTGGTGATCGCTGCCGCGCCCTCCGCGGGGCCGACGAGCGTCGCGAGCATCGGGAAGACCAGCAGCGTCAGTCCGATCGGGACGAGCACGGTCTGGCGCAGTTCCTCGTCGGCGAGAAACTGCTTCAGGAGGTAGTACGTCGACTCGATGTCCCGGGCCTGGCGAACGACGACCCGGTCGACTGAATCGACCTGCATCCGGCTCTCAACGATAGGAACCAGTCGCTCGTCCTCCGCGCTGTCGATGACGACGACCGCGGAGTCGGGGTCGTAGTCGGCGACCAGTTCATCTAACTGGGCGGCGACCGCCCGATCCGCCGAGACCATCGACTCTCGGTCCCCGGAGACGACCGCGACGACAACCTCCTCGTTTTCGTCGCGTAGGTCCTGGGCGACACGTAAGGTCTCGAGCAGGGAGTTGACCCCCGAGTCTTCCGGGTCCGCCAGCCCGACGTCGGTCACCAGCGCGCGGACGGCTTCCCAGCCGACGATGGGCGACCGAAGGCCGGTCTTGCGACCGACGTCGTCGGTCCGATCGAGACAGACGACCAGCGTTGTCACGGTTGGCGTTCCATTCCGTGTGACGATAAAACCACTTACTCGTTCGACGGATCGCGATCCGGCTCTGATTGTGCCGGTATCTCGGTACAGGAGCCCGTCTCAGAGCCGAAGCCGGAACTCCCGCTCCTCGGCGAGGCCGGCGATTCCGGCGCCGAACGCGTAGGCCAGCCGCTGGGCGCCCGTCCCGACGCGAGCCATCAGCGGCCGCTCGGGCTCGAACTCCTCGACGCTGACCGCCTCGCGCTCGAGTCGGTCGGCCAGTTCGTCCTCGAGGTCGCGGCGCGTCCCGAGTTCGTCGACAAGCCCTAGCTCGTGGGCCTCCTCACCGAGGTAGATCCGGGCTTCGGTGTCGCGGACGAACTCGGCGTCCAGGTCGCGGCCGTCGCTGACGCGGTCGACGAACGTCTCGTAGTAGTCGTCGATCAGCCCCTGGAGGTACGCGCGCTCGTCGTCCTCGAGTTCCTTCAGCGGCGTCCCCGCGTCTTTGTACTCGCCGGCGGCGAATCGCTCGTAGGAGAGCCCGACCTTCTCGGCGAAGTCGCTGGCGTTGACCCGCGAACCGATGACGCCGATCGATCCGACGATCGACCCGTCGCGAGCCCAGAGTTCGTCACAGCCGCTGGCGATCCAGTAGCCGCCGCTGGCACAAACGTCGGTCGTGTAGGCGACGGTCGGACCGTCGAACCGCTCGGCCGCGAGGCGGATGTCGTCGCTGGGAACGACCTCGCCGCCGGGCGTGTTGAGCTTCAACAGCAACGCGTCGACGCTGTCGTCCGCGTCCGCACGGTCGATCTGCTCGACGATATCGTCGGCCGGCGTCGACCGCGGCCCGGACGGGAGTCCCCCGCCACCGCCGTCGCGGCTGATCGGCCCCTCGACGCCGACTTCGGCAACGTCGTAGCCGGGAAACAGCGATCCCGCGACGTTGCCGGCGATCCGAAGCCCGAGGAGGGCGACGGCGACGGCGATCAGTATGCCGAGCAAGTCGGTGGTCGTCTCCGGGACGACGACGAACAGCGTGATGCCGATCGCGGCGAAGACGATCCCGCCGACGAGAACGATCAGGAGTCGGCCGAGTCCCGTACTACTGACCACTGCGGTCACCTCGAGTCATACGGGTATCTGTGCGTGGCATCTGTTAATCACTGGTGGTTTCGGGCAAAACCGCCGTTTACCGATTCGCGAGCGTTTGCGGAACGAAACGCGTTCTCGCCGGACGCAACTACCGGACGGCTACCATACGGACTGCTGTCCCGATTTCTCGGCGCAACCGCCGCCCGGGTCGCGGGTGCGCCGGAACTGACGGACAGGAACCCGTATCAGTCGTCGAGTTGCTGTGACGCCTGCGACGGTGACGCCCCCTGTGGCTGGGAAGCTGAAGGGTTCGACTGCTCGGCCGTCGCCTCGTCGCCTGCGGCCACAGCGCCGGCTGCGTCGTCGCCGCTCGATGATGGGTCCTGTTCGGTTCCTCGTAGCGCATGGACGAGGTTGAGTCCATCCCGGAAGAACGGCATCAGATCGTCGGATACCGCGTAATCGAACCGCGGCTGGTGGACGATCGACGAGACGACCTCGCGAGCCGCGTCGGCAAAGTTGGGTCGCTCGACCATCGGGTACTCCTCGGTCGCGACGCTGTGGAGGTAGCTCAACTCGCCGCGAAGGAGGTGGCCCCCGATGCCGACCTCGTAGCTGTCGTCGACATCGATCGGCTCGCCGCGTGCCTGCTGCCAGTAGTAGTACGGAAAGTCGGCGCCGGCCTGCACCGAGAACGGGAGCGACGACCAAAACCGCGGGTTGATCTCCATGAGCTTGTACTCCTCCGCGTCGGTGTCGCGGAGGAACTCGACCATCGCGAGACCGTGCCACTCGAGTTCGTCGAGTAGCGCCCGGCCGGCCTCCTCGAGTTCGGGGTCGTAGACCGTCTCGCGGTACGCGCTCGGGCCCCCGCAGTACTTCCAGCCCCGGCGCTGACAGTGCTGGAACGTCGCGACCGGCTCCCCGTGGTCGTACATCGCGAAGAAGCCGAACTCCCTCGAGTCGGGGATCCGTTCCTGAACGAGGGGCATGTGGCCGCGCTTCTCGCGGGCCGCCTGCGGGTCCGGGGGCGAACCCGGTCGCTGATACTCCGTCGAGCCGATCGTCACCGCATCGGAGTCGCCGCTGAGATACGCGGGCGCGGAGACGGTGTATCGCGGTTTGACGATCGTCTCGCGGTCCCAGTCGGTCCACTGGTCGAGGAGAGCGGTCTCGGGAACCGCGACGTCGGCGGCGTCAGCCGCGGCGAACAGTTCGACTCGATCCTGGACGAGTCGAAGCGTCTCGAAGTCGGGCCAGTTCGTCCGGACGACTTCGGCGAATTCGTCCTTGCGGTCGGCGAGGATGTAGACGTCCTCCTCGCGGACCGGAATGAGCGTCTCGACGTCCGGTCGCCGCGCGAGGTCGAGCAGCGCGTCGCCGTAGGCCATCAGGTCCGCGTCCGGATCTGGGACCTCGACGAACTCGTCGCAGTAGGTTGAACACGACGCCGGCGTCTCGGCGGATTCGGAGGCGACGATCGTTCGAACGCCGCGGGGGTGAAGCGAGCGCAGACAGGCGACGGTACTCGGTGCGTCGATGCCAGGGACGACTACGCCCGGTTCGGTGTGTTGGTGTTGCATAGTCGAGGGGTGGTGTTCGGTCGTCATCGGTAGGTGGTGGATATCGCAATGTGCCGGTGGTGGGATGCGCCGCTGGGGGAGAGACGGCTCACGCTCACGGCGTGATCCGCTCCCGGACTCCGTCGAGCGTAGTGTCGATGTACGCCCAGCAGTGCTGAATCGTTTCGCCTTCCAGTTCGTAGACGTGAACGAACGGGATATCGACGTGTTCGTCGCCGACCGTTCCGACGTACGCGCCCGAGACGGCAACGGTTTCATCAATCGCGGTGAACTCGTCGGGAACCGCCTGGAGGTGATCCGTCTCGTCGCGAATCGAGCCGCCGATACCGTCGAGGACGGCATCGACGCCGGTCGCGGTCCGCTCCGGCTGATCCGGATCGCTACCGGTCGCCGTCAAACCGACCTCGTCGGCCAGCAGTGATCGTACTGCGTCGGGGTCACCGCCGGTCACGTACGCGTTGAATCCGGCGTAGAACTCTACGAGGAGTTCCCGAGGCGCCATACCCGCAGTCGATCGGCACGTATTTGATTTCATTCCCGTTTCTAGGTCTGTCCGATCACACAAACGGACAAAAAGGGCTCACGTCGTTCACAGGACGTGAAAATACATACGAAAATTACATCTTCGAAGAAATCGCTAGCCGGGGAACCGACGGCCGTCACATCGCATCGGGCGCACTCCTCGAGACGGCGTCGAAACAGATCGAGAGAAAAACGAACGGCAGATCCGCGCGGGTAGACGGAACCGATCTAGAGCAGTCCGGTCTTCTGGAGTTTCATCAGGTCCTCGGTGTCGAGCGTTTCGCCCTCCTTGAACTTCTGATAGATCTCCTCGGCTTCCTCTTTGGCCTCTTCTTTCTTCTTGTCGCGCTCGGACTTGCGCTCCTTTTCTTCCTTCTTGTCGAGTTCGCGCAGGCGCTTCTGGACGCGGACGAAGTCCTCGTGGTGCTGGTCGGCGGCCTCCTGGGCCTCGACGAACTTCTCGTGCATCTCGTCGGCCTCGTCGCGGATGTCGTCGGCCTCGCGGTAGGCCTCGATCATCTGGTTGTGGTGTTCCTGGGCCTTGTCCGCCAGCTCGGTGACCTTCTGGTGGTGCTGGGAGGCTTCAGAGCGAACCTCTTCAGCTTCCTCGACGAGACCCTCGAGGTCCTCGTTCTGCTCGAGTTTTCCCTTGCGCTCTTCGTACTCCTCGCGCTTGGACTCGATCTTCTCGATGAGCTCTTTTTCCTCCTCGCTCGAGAGGACCTCGGTCTGCTGTTTGAACTCGAGCTGTTCGATCTCCTCCTCGAGCTCTTCGAGGTCCTTGCCCTCGTCGAGCTCCATGTCGGACTTGAGCTTCTCGACCTTGTCGAAGAGCTCGTTGGCCTCGGCGTTGAGCTCGTTGCGGCTCTCCTTGTGCTCCTGAACCTGCTCGTTGAGCTCGTCGCGTTTCTCGCGGTGTTCCTGGGCTTCGTCGACCTTCTCGCGTGTCTTCGCGTTCAGGTCGTCGCGCTTGGATGCGCGCTCGGAGGCCATCTGGTTGAGCTCGTTTCGCCGATCTCGCAGCTGACCGGCCATCTTGATGAGCTCGCCTTTGGATTTGTTCTCGAGGTCGTCTTCCGTCAGTTCGATGTTTTTCGATTCGTCTACCATGTGTTACTCAAACCTCTGTGCCATACCGCACCGGGCACTGCTCGCTCGTCTCGCTGGAGACACTCGTCACTCGAGTGTATTTCGGCGAGACTGGCGCGGACGCACACAGCGTCCGCTCACGATCTGCGAAACCTCGGTGAATAAGATTTCCTGTCATCGATCGTCGAGCGATACGCGCCCCGGTGGCGTTCTGGTAGCCGTACGTACTGGTGCCTCCAATTTAAATGTAACGGTCGCCAGACCCCCGGAAACCGTTAGCAGGGGACTCCTCGGACTGTGTCGCGGTATGACATGGATCTAGGTGTGGTTATAAACGAACGTGGCAGCTGTCGGCCGCAGACGCCGCATAGAGGCGCCACAACCGTCACACGAGCTGATAGTTTCACACTCGAGGTCAGCGACGACCGCCGTTCGGTCAGCAGCGGGAATCGAAATCGGGGCGTCGCGATTCCCCGGCGAGACGAAACGACTAGAACAGGTTCTCGAGGCGGTCGTCCGCGAACTGTTCGGCGGGATCGGTTTTCTCCTCCTCGCGTTCCTGTGCCCGCTTCGCCTCGCGCGCGCGTTCCATGAACTCCTGAATGCGGTCGGATCGCTCCGCGCCGCCGAGCAAGACCAGCGCGCCGAGTCGGTCGCTGTCGAGCGGGAAGTCCCCGCCGCGAACCTGCATGCTTCCGGTTTCGTCCTCGAGCCAGCGGCGGGCGCGCTCGACGCCCTTGCGGGGGATGCGGTCGGGCTGACCGGCGACGACCAGCAGCGCCGAGTCGGCCGTCGTCGCGTCGGGGAGACTGGTTCCCGTCAACAGCGCCTGTCGCGAGACGCTCATCGCGGTTCGGATGTTCTCGCCGCTGTCCTCGCTCGCGACTTCGGTCGCGTACCCCAGCGCGGCGATCCCGCCCGCGCGGAGCGTGTTGATCACTTCGCTCGAGTCGACGACGCTCTCCCCGACGCCTTCGACGGCCTCGCCGGAGGCAAAGAGCAGGCCGACGCGCTGGGCGATGCGTTCGTTGATCGTTTCGAAGGCGCCTTCGACGCTCTCGCCCTGTTCGTGCCAGGCGTCGTTGTCGACGAGCAGCGTCGAGTCGGCCTCGCGGACGACCGTCTTCAGCGAGCGACCAGCGTTGGCCTGGTAGAGCGCGCCCTCGTTGCGTCCGGGGAGGACGCCGAGCGCGTAGACGGGCACGTCGTAGACCTGTTGGAGGTGATGGACCAGCACCGGCGCGCCGCCGCTTCCCGTCCCGCCACCGAGGCCGGCGACCACGAAGATCGCCTCGGCCTGGGAGGTGACGCGGCCGTCGAGGCCGTTCAGGACCTGCTGGATGTCCGACTGCATGACTTCGGTGCCGAGTTCGTTGTCGCCACCGACGCCGTGGCCGTTGACGCGGTCGGCACCGATCAACTGCGTGTCGACGTACTCGAGCGAGCGGAGGTCCGGTTTCGCGGAGTTGACGGCCAGGGCGCCCTGAACGGCTCCGAAGCCCATCTCCGCGTCGAAGCGGGCGAGCCGTTCAGTGATCTTGCCTCCGGCCTGACCAACACCGATCAGGGCGACTTTCATGGTGCTTTCATGAGCGAGCGAGAATTTCAACGTTGCGGTGAACAAATACAGGTGCCGGCGCCCCGGCGTCCGGACCGAACGGCATCCTGCCGCGACCTAATAATAACGCCTTTCAGCGCGCTGCCCGTTCCTTCCCGCATGTTCTACGAGCAACGGACGACCGTCCCCGACTCGCCCGCCGACCTCCGCGCCGAGTACGAGGACGACCTCCGGGACGTCGTCACCCAGCACGGCGTCGACGCGGTCGCCGCCGAGACCGACGTCGACCGCGAGACCGCCGAGGCGCTCCTCGGAGGGGAATCGCCCGGCCTCACGCTCCCCGAGGCCGCCCAGATCCAGTCGATCAAAGAGGGCGAACCCGAACCCGACGAGATGGTCGAAATCGCCTGTGAACACCTGCTCCTGGGGATGACGACGGCCGTCCTCGACGTCGACGCGATCGAAGGGGACCTCGCCATCGACATGGACGCCAAAGAGATCCAGCAGAAGATCGAACGGCGCGCGCCGATGAGCCTCGAGGAGTTCGTTCACGTCCAGTACGTGATCGCCGACGGCGCGCCCTGAACTAGTACTCGCGCCAGTCGACGACGTCTACGTCGTCTATTCGATCGAAGTCAGCTACCCACCGCTGAGGCGGTGGGCTTGTCAGTGGACTCTCGTTCTGCCGACACGGGTGTGTCGGACGCCACGTCAGTAGCGTTCACGGTCATCACCCCCGATTTCAGGGCGGACTGACAGAACGCCCCTCCAGCAGGGGACTTCTGCCCCCGCTGGAGTTTGAGCGCGAGTTTCCGAGCACCGTTCTTTGCGGCGTTATCATCGGCGTTCACCGTGTACGAACACTCCGAGCAAGCGAACTGTTGCCCGTCGCGGTTTTCTTCAAGCGTACACCCGCATTTTGAACACTGCTGACTCGTGTACGCCGGTTCGACTTTCTCAACCGTGATGCCGGCCAGTTCCGCTTTATTCTCGGTTTGTTCTTGGAGCTCGCGGAACGCCCACTGCTGGAACTTCTTGCCATCGCTAATCCGCTCTCGAATCCGCTCCAAGTTCTCGAACGCGATATGTGTGCTATGTGTGCAATGTGGTCGTCAACGTTGCAGTCCACGCCGAGGACGTTCGAATCCTCGACTTTCTCGGGACTGTTCGCGTCGATCTAGCGCTCCATTACGGCGTGCGGGCACCTAGGAGCTCTCGAGGCGCGGTTTCGTTATTCGATTGTGGTAATCTCAGTCGAAATATTCATCATACAGAAATAATTGATCGAATTATGGTTATATTGAAATACAACTTACCCATTACTGATCGGATCTACTAGAGACCAACGCGAAGATCGTCACAAGTACACCTATTCCCATGTACATAACCTCTGTCCATATGACCGATCCTATTTGACCTATCAAAGACAAAATTCCAAACAGTACTGTTATCTGTAATCCAAGAACTGAGATTATAATCTCTCTAGTTTCCATATAAAATACTATTGTTCTCTCGAGTTTAAATCTTTATGCTGTTAAGTGTTTGTTTGACATTTACATATATGGGTCTGGATTATCATCATCTGCTATGTCAAAATTCTCAGTGCTATCCCATCCGGAAAGCGCAACGTCAATTGGTCCAGCACCTCCAGAGATGCTATCGATAGACCCTGAGCCACCATTATGAACGTAGGTGGCAAATATATTACCTGCTACGCCGTCCAGATTCCTTAACTCTGTCATCAATGCCACATTCGTCGTCTCTGGTGGATAGGGGACGCCCCTAATATAGAAATCAACCGGCAAGTCAACGTTTGCAGCCAAACCTCCATCCTCCAAACTATTAGAGTAGAACGATATTTCTCCTTCTTCTTCAACACCGTCTGGGTAATTAACTGTTTTAGATGTTGAACCAACAACTGACCAATGATCGTCGTCAAACGAAATGCCGATAGCATCATCTGTGCCATCATAATTATCAGCAAACGGGTCTACCTCCTCAAGTGCCATTGATGCTGTGGCCCAAATCCTATCCGGGTGGTTGCTATTTTCAGCCAGCATTAGTTGCACCTCAGACTCGTCCTCATCATAACCGTATTCTGGTGTGACTTCCGACTCCTCTGACTGTTTTTCCTCTAACGTAGTCGAAGTTACAGTATAGTCTAAGTTTTGTTTTTCAAATTCGCCCTTCACACCTTCTAGTCCATCTTCATGAAAGCTTTCCACGATTTGTCTTCTGCTCCTTTCTCCGTTCCGGTTTTGAGCGGTGACAGTGCCAATCGTTCCCATTGCTGTGAGGGAGCCGACAGCCGCTATGATGCTTCTTCGGTTCATGTTGAACCAGCTGGATTTTATCCCGACTGTTTATTAAAGTTATGTATCTGAAACACATTTTCCGATTGAGAACTATTAATAATATTTTGTGCGTCTACAGTACTTACCGTTATTTTCACAATCTGCTCTGAATAGAGGAACTGTCCTACCAACTTCTGTTGCGTCCCGAGTGTATCGATTTCGTCGCCGTCGAACGGCACCCGGACGGTATCCTCGTCGACATCGATCAGGACCGTTTCGCCTGCGCTGAACTCGTCGTCGGGCCACGTCACCGACACGCCCTCGAGTGCCAGCCGGTCGCTCGCGAGTGCGTCGCCGGCCCGACGCTGAAGCCGTGCAACTCAATCTCGCCGTTCACGTGGGTCGTGTCCCGGTTGATCGCCTCCCGTACCGTCGTGATAATGTCGACAGTCTCCGTGGTCGTGTGCCCTTTCAGCGATCCGATTGCGAGCCGACCGGTCACGGCGTCGGCAGCGACGAGTTCGTGATAGCAGCGAACGTACTCCCGCGGCGTCGTCCCTGGGAGGGCAGCCATCGGTTCGGCGTCGATCCCGCGATCGCGACCAATACTGGGCCGGTCTGTAGTTCTCTTCCTCGTGAGTTGCGGGGAGAGAAGCTCCAGTCTTAGCGATTATATCGCAACTGCCCATCTTCTACAGTCGCAGGGTTCGTATAGCTGGTACCGGTGTATGTCGGATCAGTCGGCGATTCGACCGCGGGCGGCCGATGGTTCCGGTCGGAGACGACGAAGCGGCGTCGGTTCGGACGAGACGCGAACGATTTTCGCTCCGAACGCCGAAATTATGTCCGTGCGTCCACGAGGTCGCGTATGAACGTCGCAATTCTGGGCTGTGGCTACGTCGGCCTCGAGTTCGGTCGCCAACTCACCGACCGCGGCCACGACGCGATCGGGGTTCGCCGGTCCGACGCAGGTATCGAACGGATCGAGGACGCCGGCTTCGAGGCCGTACAGGCCGACATCACCGACGCCGACTCGCTCGAGGCAGTCCCCGACGTCGACGCGATCGTCTTCGCGGCCAGCAGCGGCGGTCGCGGCGCCGAGGCGGCCCGCGAGGTCTACGTCGAGGGCCTGGAGACGGCGATCGAGCACTTCGGCGAGCGCGAGACCCCACCGGAGCGGCTGGTCTACACCTCCTCGACGGGCGTCCACGGCGACCACGACGGCGACTGGGTCGACGAGGAGACGCCCATCGAGCCCACGACCGAGAAGACCGAGGTGCTCGCGGCGGCCGAGCGAATCGCCCTCGAGCGCCCTCCAGAGTACGGTTTCGAAGGCACCGTGGCGCGCTACGCTGGCCTTTATGGGCCCGGCCGCTACCGCCTCGAGCGCTACCTCGAGGGGCCGGTTACGGAAGGCTACCTGAACATGGTCCACCGCGACGACGCGGCCGGCGCGGTCCGGTTCCTCCTCGAAGAGGGGCTCGCCCGCGGCGAGGTCGTCCAGATCGTCGACGACGAACCGGCCCACAAGTGGGAGTTCGCCGACTGGCTCGCCGACCGCTGCGGCGTCGACGAACCACCGAAGCAGACGAAAGCCGAGCGACTCGAGGACGGTGACGTCTCCGAAGCCGGGCGACGGCGCATCCTGACGAGCAAGCGCTGTTCGAACGAGAAACTGCGGGACCTGGGCTACGAGTTCGCGTATCCGACCTACCGGGAGGGGTATCGGGACGCGATCGAGGCGTATCTCGCGGCGTAAATGGTGGCGGCGTCGGCGCTCGAACCGAACAACTGAATCACCGTAACTGAGTTACCCGTCTCGAGCACGAGAGGGACAAATTTCTTGACCGTTCGATCTGATACAGTGGTATGTGCGTCCGGAGCGACTCGATCAGCAGTGCGTTCGTCGGGCCGGACGCGCTCGTCATCGGGTCCGCCGTCGACGGGTTTCGCTCGCTCGAGCCGCTGGTGCTTTCCTTGCTCGTCGTCGCGGCCGTCGCGGTCGCGGTCGCCGGCTGGTGGGTCGTCCGCTGGTTTCGGCGACCGCCCGGCGTCCGGCTCAAACGACTGCTTGGCGAGCACGACGAGGTCGCCGTGTTGATGCACCCGAATCCGGACCCGGACGCGATGTCCTGTGCCATGGGTATCGCACGGATCGCCGAGTCGGTCGAAACCGACGCGACGCTGCAGTACGCCGGCGAGATCCGCCACCAGGAGAATCGCGCGTTCCGGACCGTCCTCGACCTCGATCTCGAGTCGGTCGAGTCGAGCACGCAACTGGCGGCCGACGCCGTCGTCCTCGTCGATCACAACACGCCGCGGGGCTTTGCCGGCTCGCAGTCGGTCGAGCCGATCGCGGTCGTCGATCACCACCCCGGCAACGGCGCGGGGACGGAGTTTACGGACGTCCGGACCGACTACGGCGCGGCGTCGACCATCGTCGTCGAGTACCTCGACGACCTCGGCGCGACGATGGGCGCCGAGAACGGGAACGGACTGACAGTCTCGCCGGAGCTCGCGACCGGACTTCTCTACGGTATCCAGTCCGATACGAACCACCTGACGAACGGCTGCTCGCGCGCGGAGTTCGACGCCTGCGCGACGCTGTTTTCCGGGATCGACGAGGACCTGCTCGAGCGAATTGCCAACCCGCAGGTCAGCGACGACGTGTTGCAGGTCAAAGCGACCGCGATCACTGAGAAGCGAGTCGAGGGCCCGTTCGCGATCTGCGACGTCGGCGAGATTCCAAACGCCGACGCGATTCCACAGGCCGCAGACGAGTTGATGCACCTGGAGGGCGTCACGGCGGTCGTCGTCTACGGCGAATACGACGGCACGATCCACCTCTCAGGACGCTCGCGAGACGACCGCGTCCACATGGGCGAGGCGCTGCGTCGCGCCACGAGCGACGTTCCGATGGCCAACGCCGGCGGTCACGCCCGGATGGGGGGCGGGCAGGTCTCGGTCGACCACATGAGCGGCATCGGTCCCTCCGAGGGGATCAGTCGTGACGAACTCGAGGAGCGGCTCTTTTCGGCGCTCGCGGGCGAACGATAGTCAGGATTGGGGTTGGATCTGATTCGAGCCCGGGAGCACCCGCCATCGCTGATTACTCGGCGGATGGGACGCCGGTTTCTTCCGCCGCTTCGAGGACGATCTCGCGGGCGGTTTCGAACAGCGCATCGGCGCGCTCGTCGTCGCGGGCCTCGGCGGTGATCCGGACGACGGGTTCGGTACCGCTCGGGCGGACGAGCGTCCAGCCGTCGTCGTCTTCGACGCGGACGCCGTCCAGGGCGTCGACCTCGTCGTAGCGCTCGCGGACCGTCGCCTCGACGCGGTCCATGACGGCGGCCTTGTCTTCGACCTCGATCGAGGTCCGACGGATGGGGTAGGTCTCGAGGTCGTCGACGAGCGCGGCGAGCGAGCCCTCGCGGGCGGCCATCGCCGCGAGTTTGCAGGCCGCGAGCGGACCGTCGGGGCAGAGCGTCTCGGCGGGCCAGATCCACGCGCCGCTGGGTTCGCCGCCGAAAGTGACGTCGTCCTCGGTCGCTCGCTCGGCGATGTAGACGTCGCCGACCGCGGTGCGGGTGACCGAGGCACCGACGGTCGCGACGGCGTCGTCGACCGCGAGGCTGGTGTCGACGGGCGCCGCGACTCGCTCGCCGTCGCCGGCCGCTTCGCGGGCGAACAGCGCCAACAGGAGGTCCTTCGGGACGAACTCGCCGCGCTCGTCGACGGCCACCATCCGATCGCCGTCGCCGTCGTGGGCGACGCCCAGGTCCGCGTCGGTCGCGCCGACGAGTCGCTGCAGATCCTCGAGCGTCTCGGCGTTCGGCTCGCTTGGCCGACCGGGGAACCGGCCGTCCTGCTGGGCGTTCAGCGTACGGACGGAACAGCCCAGTTCGACGAACGCGTCGGCCGTCACGCTGCCCGCGCCGTTGCCGACGTCGACGACGACGTTGAGGTCCTCGAGGGCGTCGTCCGCCTCGTCGTCTCCGACGGTCTCCGCGATCGTCTCGACGTGGCGCTCGAGCAGTCCCACGTGGTCTCTGCGGGTCCCGAGGCCGTCCCAGGGCTCGAGGTCGTAGCGCTCTTCGCGGACGCGGTCGGCGATGGCCTCGCGGCGCTCGCCGTCGAATGCCTGGCCCGAGGGCGACCAGAGCTTGATCCCGTTGTCCCTGGCCGGGTTGTGCGAGGCCGTGACGACGACGCCCGCGTCGGCCTCGAGCCAGTCGACGCCGCGGGCGACGGTCGGCGTGGGGGCGACGCCGACGTCGACGACGTCGCCGCCGCACTCGCGAACCCCCGCGGTCAGCGCGTCGACGAGCATCGCGCCGCTCTCGCGGACGTCACGACCGACGACGACGCGTTCGTAGCCCTCGGTCGCCAGCGCGCGGCCGACGGAGAGGGCCAGTTCCGCCGTCACTTCGTCACCGACTTCCCCGCGGATACCGCTCGTTCCGAACATACGCGAGTCGTATCACGAACGGGTATATAAAAATCGGACTTCCTCCGGCGATTTGAGACGTGACGAACGGTCGACGTGAATCGCCGAAACGGCGGTAGACGGCGGCGCGGGACGACCGCGCCAGGAGCACCACCGGTCGCTGCCTCGACAAACGGGCCGCTTAAGTCACTCGGCCGTCGTAGCCCGGACAACGATGGAATTCTGCGACGAATGCGGTTCGATGATGAAAGCCGACGACGGGCGCTGGGAGTGCGGAAGCTGTGGCTTTACGAAGCCGAAAGGCGACGCCGACGAGTACATCGTCACCGACAGCCAGGAGGCCAGCGAGATTATCGAGTCCTCCGGAGAGACCTCCCTACCCGAAACCGACGCACACTGTCCGGAGTGTGGCAACGACCGCGCACACTGGTACATGCAACAGATCCGGGCGGCCGACGAATCCGAGACGCGGTTTTTCATCTGTACCGAGTGCGAACACAAGTGGCGCGAAGACGATAACTGACGGTCGCGTCGACCGCGGCGTCGCCGTTGAACGACCCCGCTTCGTAACGGTCCGAATCGCCGCTGGGTCCCCCCTCTGGGGGACCACACGTTACCGCGATAGTTACCAGACTTATGAGTAATGTCTGACGTACGTTTATGTATCCGGACGGGCCGCTAGTGGATATGTCGAACAACCGCGTCGAGAAACTCGAGTCGACGGTCGCAGAGCTCGAGTCGACGGTCGAAGGACTCACCGACGAACTGATCGAAGCCAAGGAGCGAATTCGCGTTCTCGAGGCCGAACTGGACGCCGAGACGCCGACGCGCGTTCCGGAGCGTCGCGTTACCGCAGAACAGGAACAGGGCGAGGCCCTCGAGGAGGAAACCCCCGAAGCCGAGCCGGACGAGGTCGCGGAAGCCGCAGCCGACGCGGACGATGACGACGCCGCCGACGAAGCGGAAGACTCAGGTAGCGACGACATTATTGTCGCATAACCGCGTGGCGTCGTCGGGGCCGCCCGCTCGGTTCCGGCCGCGGCGATACCCACGAGTTCCGCAGCGACGGAGGGCGCGCTCACAGTATGTATATCAAAGCACTCGTTCTGGACAATTTCAAGAGCTTCGGTCGCAAGACGAAGATCCCGTTTTACGAGGATTTTACCGTTATCACGGGCCCGAACGGCTCGGGCAAATCGAACATCATCGACGCCGTGCTCTTCGCGCTCGGACTGGCCCGCACCCGCGGGATCCGCGCCGAGAAACTCACCGACCTCATCTACAACCCCGGTCACGAAGGCGGCGACGACTCGAGTGGCCCCCGCGAGGCGACCGTCGAGGTTATTCTCGATAACACCGACGAGACGCTGACGCGCTCGCAGGTCGTCAACGCGGCGGGCAGCGAGGACGTCGGCGACGTCGACGAGATTCGCATCCGCCGCCGAGTCAAGGAAACCGAGGACAACTACTACTCCTACTACTACCTGAACGACCGGGCGGTCAACCTCTCGGACATTCAGGATCTCCTCGCTCAGGCCGGCGTCACCCCGGAGGGGTACAACGTCGTTATGCAGGGCGACGTGACCGAGATTATCAACATGACGCCCCACGCGCGCCGGGAGATTATCGACGAGATCGCCGGCGTCGCCGAGTTCGACGCCAAGAAAGAAGACGCGTTCGAGGAACTCGAGGTCGTCGAGGAGCGAATCGACGAGGCCGAACTCCGCATCGAGGAGAAACGCGACCGGCTCACACAGTTAGCGGACGAACGCCGGGAAGCGATGCGCTACCGCCGCCTGCGACGCGAAAAAGAGGAGTACGAGGGCTACAAGAAAGCAAGCGAGCTCGAGGAGAAACGCGACGCGCTCGAGAGCGCCGAATCGAGAGCCGAGGAGCTCGCCGACGAACTCGCGGACCTTCAGCGCGAACTCGACGAACGCGAGGGCAAAGTCGTCCGCCTCGAGGAGGACCTCGAGGATCTGAACGCCGAAATCGAGCGCAAGGGCGAGGACGAACAGCTGAAGATCAAAAGCGAGATCGAGGAGATCAAAGGCGAGATCTCCCGGCTCGAGGACAAGATCGAATCCAGCGAGGAGGCGATCGAAGAGGCCGAGTCGAACCGTCGAGAGGCGTTCGTCCAGATCGATCGCAAGCAAGAGCAGATCGACGACCTCGAGAGCGAGATGCGCGAGCACAAACTCGAGAAGGCCTCGATCAAGAGCGAGATTCAAGAGCGCGAGGCCGAACGCGACGAACTCGAGGCCGAGATCGAGGCCGTCGACACCGAGTTCGACGAACTGAAGGCCGACCTCGCCGAGCGCAAATCGGATCTCGAGGAGGCCAAGACCGAGCGAAACGACCTCCAGCGCGAGCAGGACCGCCTGCTCGACGAGGCGCGGCGCCGCTCGAACGAGAGCGCCGAGAAAGAGGAGACGATCGAACAGCGACGCGCCGAACTGCCGGAACTCGAGAACAAGCGTTCGGAGCTCGAGCGCGAACTCGAGAAGGCGAGGACGAACCGCGAGAACATCGCGGGGGTCGTCGACGACCTCAAGGCCGAAAAGCGCCGCATCCAATCCGAGGTCGACGAACTGGACGACGAGATCCAGGCGAAACAACAGGAGTACGCCGAACTCGAGGCCAACGCGGGCGAGAGCGGCGACTCCTCGTTCGGCCGCGCGGTGACGACGATCCTCAACGCCGGCATCGACGGCGTCCACGGCGCCGTCGCCCAGCTCGGGACCGTCCCCGGCGAGTACGCCGTCGCCTGCGAGACCGCGGCCGGCGGTCGACTCGCGAACGTGGTCGTCTCCGACGACGTGATCGGCCAGCAGTGTATCGACCACCTCAAGTCGCGCAACGCGGGACGAGCGACGTTCCTCCCGATGACGGACATGCACAAGCGACGGCTGCCGTCGGCGCCGAGCGACCCGGGCGTCGTCGACTTCGCGTACAATCTGGTCGACTTCGACGAGCAGTACGCGGACGTCTTCTCGTACGTCCTCGGGGACACCCTCGTCGTCGAGGATCTGGAGACGGCTCGCTCCTACATGGGCGACTACCGCATGGTCACCCTCGACGGCGACCTGGTCGAGAAAAGCGGCGCGATGACCGGCGGTTCAGGCGGCGGCTCCCGCTATTCGTTCACTGGCGGCGGCGAGGGCCAACTCGAGCGCGTCGCAAAACAGATCACGGCGCTGCAGGACGACCGCGAGTCCCTTCGCGAGGAGCTTCGGGACGTCGAGGGTCGCCTCGACGACGCTCGCGACCGAAAGTCCGACGCGGCCGACGAGGTTCGCTCGATCGAGTCCGAACTCGAGGGCATCGACGAGAAACGCGCGGAGATCGAAGACGAGATCGATTCGCTCGAAGCAGACCTCGAGGAACTCGAAGACGAACGCGAGGAGGTCGACGAGCGGATGACCGAAATCTCCAGCGAGATCGAAGCGCAGACGGCCGACATCGAGGAGATCGAGGCCGACATCGACGAGCTCGAGACCGAACTCGCCGACTCGAAGATCCCCGAACTGACCGCCCAGATCGAGGAGCTCGAGGCCGAAATCGGCGAACGGGAGGACCGGATCGACGAGATCGACAGCACGCTCAACGAACTCGGCCTCGAGAAGGAGTACGCCGAGGACGCGATCGACGACCTCCACGACGACGTCGAAACGGCCCAGAACCGGACGGCCGAACACGAAGACCGGATCGAGGAGTACGAGGCGACGATCGCGGAAAAGGAGACGGAACTCGAGGCGAAACGCGAAGCGGTCGAAGACCTCGAAGAGGAACTGGCGGAGCTCAAAGCGGATCGCAGCGACCTCAAGGAGGAACTCTCCGACGCGCGGGCGAAACGCGACCAGCAACAGGACCGCGTCAACGCCGTCGAGAGCAAACTCGAGGACACCCGGAGTCGGGTCGGCGACCTCGAGTGGGAGATCGAGAGCCTCGAGGCCGAGGTCGGTGACTACGACCCCGAGGACGTTCCAGACCACGACACCGTCCTCGAGATGATCGAGTTGCTGCAGGCCGACATGGACGCGATGGAGCCGGTCAACATGCTCGCGATCGACGAGTACGACGACGTCCGGACCGACCTCGAGGAACTCGAGGATGCGCGGGCGACGCTGGTCGAGGAAGCGGAGGGGATCCGCGACCGGATCGAGCAGTACGAAACCCAGAAGAAACAGACGTTCATGGACTCCTACGACGAGATCGCCGCGCAGTTTACGGAAATCTTCGAGAAGCTTTCGGAGGGGACCGGGACGCTCCACCTGGAAGACGAGGCGGATCCGTTCGAGGGCGGGCTGACGATGAAGGCCCAACCGGGCGACAAGCCGATCCAGCGCCTCGATGCGATGTCCGGCGGCGAGAAGTCCCTGACCGCGCTGGCGTTTATTTTCGCGATCCAGCGACACAACCCGGCGCCGTTCTACGCGTTAGACGAGGTCGACGCCTTCCTCGACGCGGTCAACGCCGAGCGCATCGGCGAGATGGTCGACGAACTCGCCGACCAGGCCCAGTTCGTCGTCGTCTCCCACCGCACGGCGATGCTCGACCGCTCCGAGCGCGCGATCGGGGTGACGATGCAACAGAACAACGTCAGCGCCGTCACCGGAATCGACCTGAGCGACGGCGCCGGGCCGGAGGGTGAGGAGGTGCCGGTGAGTGACTAGCGAGTCGCCACGCGACTCGGAACAATCGAGCGGGGAGCGAAGCGACCCGCGAGAGAGCGAGTCGCCACGCGACTCGGAGAATGCGAACGGTGAAACTGTGAGCAGTGAGTCGCCACGCGACTCGAAAACGGTGAGCGAGGAGCAAAGCGATCAGCGAGTCGATCGAGACGGGTTCTATACGGACGGCGGGAGAGACGACATCCCCCTGAACATCGCGGGCCACGAGGACCGCGAGCGGCCGGGTGCGTCCGATTCCGATTCTGACCCCGACTCCGACTCCGACTCCGACAACTCGATCCTCGAGTTTTCCGAAGACGAGGTCGACGGGAGCAACGGTTCGGCAACGCCGGACGGCCAGGAGCGAGCCGGCGACGACGAAGACGACGAAGACGAAGTCGAACCCGTCGAACTCCTCGTGCAACTCGCCAAAGACGGCGAGATCGATCCCTGGGATATCGACGTCGTCCGGGTGACCGACAAGTTCCTCGAGGCCCTGGACGACGCCGACCTGCGGACCTCGGGCCGGGCGCTGTTCTACGCGAGCGTCCTGTTGCGGATGAAAAGCGACGAACTGTTCGCCCCCGACGAGCCCGACGAGGAGGAGCTACCGCCGTGGGAAGCCCCCTTCGCCGACGAGGGGCCGACGGACGGCGGCGACGCCGACGAGCCGGCGCCGGGATTCGACCCCGTCGAAAGCCTCGAGGCGGAGATGGAGCGGCGCCTCGAGCGCAAGCAGGTCCGCGGAAAGCCGGAGACGCTCGACGAACTGGTTCGAGAGCTCCGGTCGGCCGAGCGCGGCTCGTGGTGGAAGGAATCGCGCAGTTACGACACCAGCGACTCGCCCCAGGGGTACGACCGCGGCGTCCAGGAGCTGAACTACCACGCCGGCGACGACTTCCGTGTCGACGACGAGCCAACCAGCGACGACGTCACTCACACGACCCACGAAGAGGACATCGAGGCCGTCATCGACGACGTCGAGGCCGAACTCGAGGAGCAGTACGAGAGCGGCCGCGAGGAGGTGCTGTACGCCGAGATCGACGAACTCGGCGGGACGCGCGTGATGACCTATCTCGCCTTGCTCTTTCTCGCCCACCGCGGGAAGGTCCGCCTCGAGCAGGACGAACTGTTCGGCGACCTCTGGATCCAGCGGGTGACGGCGGACGCGAAGGCGGACGAAGCGATCGCCGACTGAGTGGCGGTCGTCCGAGTTTCGATGCCTCGACGTCCGCGACCACCTTTCGAGTGCGACTCGAGCGCTGAGTCCGCCACAAACGTTTACCCGGCCCCCTGCCAACCTCGAGCCGATGGAACGGCCCGACGACGTCGTCTTTCGCCTCCACGTCGAACTCTTCGCGCTCCTGCGTCGAGTGTTGCCGATCGCGATTCTCGCGGGTGCGCTCGTCGGGCCGCTCGGTACCGTCGGCGACCCGAGCATCGCTATGTGGTACTCGGCGGCGCTGTTCGCGGCGTGTCTGTTCGTTCTCTGGGCGCTCAACGGCTTGCCGTTGTATCCGGCCCACACGTTCGGCATCGAGTACCGGTTCGAAGACGAGCCTCTCGAGTCGGAGCGACGACCCTGTATTCGCTGTGACACCGTTACGAGCGACGGCGTCCACCGACGCTACGCGCGTCAGGTCGTCGCTCTGGGCGTGCCGGTGTACACGCTCGCCTGGGGGAGCAACGACTTCTGTCGGGACTGTCTGGGAACGCCGCACGCGTCGCGCGACGAGCGGGCGGCCGCTCGCACACGGGAAACGTCGACAACGGAGCGGCCGACCGACACGTCGGGTGGCGGTGGCGGAAACGGTGGATCGGCGACGGCTGACGGGCCGGGACGCGACGGCGGGTCGCCGTCGCCTCCCGTCGACGAGGATCCCGGTACGACGATCGCTCGCCGCGTCACGCTCGAGGACGAGACGACGGCCCTCGAGGTCAGGCGCGCGTTCGCGGACGACGATCGGTGACCGCGGCGTCTCGAACCCCGATCCGTAGACTGCACAGCGCTACCACGAGTCAAGAGCGACCAAGTGACTCGAGCGTGAGGATAGGGATATGGCAGCCAGCGACGGCCCGGACGAGAGCGAACTGACCGAGGGGTCGCTCCTCCGGCCGATGTTCAAGCTGGCGTGGCCGCTCGTGGTCATCCAGCTGTTGCAGGTCACCTACAACGTCGGCGACACGTTCTGGCTCGGCGCGCTCTCGCCCGACGCCGTCGGCGCGGTGAGTCTCGCCTTTCCGCTGTTGTTTCTGGTGATCGCGGTCGGCGCCGGCTTCACGACGGCGGGGGCGATCCTGCTGGCCCAGCACACGGGCGCCGAGAGCGGCGAGGGCGGCCTGATCGCCGGCCAGACGATCACGTTCATCTCGCTGATCGCGATTTTCCTCGGCCTCGTCGGCTTTTTCATCACGGAGCCGATGCTCGAGGTGCTTCCCGCAGACAGCGCCACGGAGGAGGCGATTCTCCCGTTGGCCGCCGAGTACCTGCAGATCTTCTTCCTCGGCGTCCCCTTCGTCTTCGGCTTCTTCGTCTTCGCCGCGTTGATGCGCGGCTACGGCAACACCCGCGCGCCGATGCGTGTGATGGTCGTCAGCGTCGTTCTCAACCTCGCGATCGACCCGCTGCTCATCTTCGGCGTCGGGCCGCTGCCCCGCCTCGAGGTCGCCGGCGCCGCCGTCGCGACCGTCGTCTCGAGAGGGCTGGCGACGGCGATCGGCTTCTACCTGCTCTACTACACCGACGTCGGCCCCGAGATCGAGTTCGACCACCTCCGCCCGCGACTCGAGTACGTCACCGACATCGTCAGACTCGGCGTGCCGACGGCGATCGAGCAGTCGATGACGGCGATGGCGCTGGTCGCGATGACGGCGATCGTCGTCACCTTTCCGCCGGCGGTCGTCGCGGCCTACGGGCTGGGGAACCGCCTGATCTCGCTCGCGTTCCTGCCGGCGCTGGGGATGGGACAGGCGATGGACTCGATCGTCGGCCAAAATCTCGGTGCGGACAGGCCAGACCGGGCCAAGACGGCGACCTGGGTCGGTGCTGGTGTCGTCGGCGCGATTATGGCCGTCGCGGGGGCGCTCGCCTTTCTCTTCCCGGAGCCGTTCGTGGCGGTGTTTCTGACGGCCGAGGAGGCGGGCCGCGCCGAGACCCTCGACTACGGCGTCACCTACCTCCAGTTCGCCGCGTTCGCGTTCGTCTTCATGGGTGTGATGCAGGTCGTCCTGGGTGCGTTCCGCGGCGCGGGGAACACGAAGACGGCGCTCGCGTTCTCCGTGCTGGGACTGTGGCTCGTCCGCGTCCCCGTAACGCTTTACCTGATCTTCGTCGCCGAGTGGGGGCCGACGGGGATCTGGACCGGCGTCGTGATCGGCGATATCGTCGGCGCGCTCGCGGCCGTCGCGTGGTTCACGCGCGGGACGTGGACGGAATCGATCGTCGATGACGACGCCGAAAAGAAGCAGGACGACGCGGGCGGCGAAACGGCGGCCGACGAGGGCGAGTCGGGAGCGGACGGAACGGCGACGGAGGAGACCGATTCCGTCGCGGAGTAACGAGAGTCGCCGCCGACAACCTATCACCGTGCGGGTAGCTCCCAATCCGGAGACGGCACCGTATCTAACCCGAGACGTTCCACGAGCCGTGACTCACAGCCTGTGAAACTTCCAAACCCTTTTGGAACATCCCTCAAGCAAACGGCCGGTGAACGACGTGATATGCTCACGAACAGGGAGTCGGCCGAGACCACGACCGAATCGAAGCGGTTCCTCGTCAAGTGCGAGAGCTGTGCGTTCGAACACACCGTCGCGGACCGCGACGAAGCGGCGGTGATCGGCTCCGATCATCAACGGGAAACCCGCCACGAGGTCGTCGCCCTCGAGGTGCCGCCGGCGTTCGATCGATCCTGATCGGCGGATCGCCCCGACCGTTCGGCTTCGCGCTCGCAGCGGGCGTCGGGTGATCGCTCGAGCCGGCGGCTCGGACTCGAGCGGCGGCAGCTTCGAACGCACCACGGGACGGGGTCGTCGAACGGTCGAACCGTCTACCGCGGATCAGCGCCGCCACAACTGCGACCCGTCCGGACGGGAGGCAGCGCGAACTCGATACAGTGGTCCGTCTCAGTCGTCGTCTGCCAGCGCCCACTCACCGGGACCGGCCGACTCGAGGACGTCGCGTCGTTCCATCTCGGTCAGCACTTCGGGGACGCGACCGGGCTGGGCGATCTCCATCTCGATGCGATCGACGCCGTGGAATTCGGCGAGGTAGTGACGGATCTCCGCTTGCGTAAACGTCCGCTGGTCGGCTCGATCCATCACGGTCGAGACCAGATCGATCATGTCCTCGATGAAGTTCCACGGGTAGACGATCCAGGTCCACTCCGCCAGGTGTTCGCCGACGTAATCGGGCTCGTACTCGCTGGTACCGAGCAACTGCAGCGTCGCCGTGCGGACCTCGCCGGCGTTTCGATCGGTGACGTACTCGTAGGCGCGTTCGATCGAGCCGCCGGTGTCGGCGATGTCGTCGATGATGAGGACGTCTTTCCCCTCGACGCTCCCCTCCGGCATCGGGTAGCGAACGGTCGGTTCGCTGCTTTTCTCGGCGGTGCCGACGTAGTGTTCCATCTTCAGACTCGTCAGGTCGTCCAGTCCGAGGAAGTCACAGAGACAGCGCCCCGCGAACCAGCCACCGCGAGCGAGGGCGACGATGACGTCCGGTTCGAACGCGTCGTCGCGGACGTCGTCGCTCACGTCGCGACAGAGGCCGTAGATGTACTCCCAGGTGGTGATCGTACAGTCGAAATCGTCCGGTAGGTCGGACATCGTGCTCAGAACGTATTCACGGAACTGCGGCGCTTAAACGATGCGTCTTCGGCCGCTCGAGTCCGCGCCCGTCGGTCCCACCCGCCGACGGACCCGACCCCCGTTCGAGCGACCGCACCCCCGCCAGTTTCGGGCGTTGAGTCGCCGAACTATTCTGTTTGGGCCTCGAGTTCGACGGTTAGATTCGAACCGCCCTGAATAGCGATATCGTACCCGTTGTACGGAAACGAGACGCGAACGGTCGATAGATCTCGCGTTTCGGACGACTCGAACAGCGAGTCGAGCGCGTCCGGATTGATCGCGTCGTACAGCGGCGGCAGTTCGGTCGGTTCGGTGTTGGAAACGGCTGCAACGGACTCGACGACAGCCATCGTCGGGCTCTTCTCCGCCGAGAACGTGTAACGCTGATCGTCCATAGAACTGGTCCCCATCGAACTAGTTGAAAGGTGGTTCTGATTCATCGCCATGACGTGCCTTGCGAGGTAGGCAACAGTCTAGTATAAAAAACCACCTAAACTCGATCCAACTATCACGATCGTTTATTCCCTTCCCAACCGGAATCTGACAGTCACTCTCGAATATTTGATAGCGATTTCTTGCCGGCAGAGGCCGGAGAAAAGCGACAATAGGCGACTTCACAGGTAGCCGTGTTCTTTCTTCCCTTCGACAGGTAGCATCGTTTGCAGCCCACTCAATAGGCACGATTGCAGCGCAACTGATATATTACTCTATAATATAACCTAGTTATCGATGGCGCACACACAGATCGAAGCCGCCCGCGAGGGAACGATCACCGACGCGATGTACCGAGTCGCCGAACGCGAGAACCGCGACCCCGAGTTCGTCCGCGACCAGGTCGCCGAGGGACAGGCCGTAATTCCGGCCAACACCAATCACGACGCGCTCGACCCGATGATCATCGGGCGCGAGTTCGCGACCAAGGTCAACGCCAACATCGGGAACAGCGAGACGACGAGCGATCTCGAGGCGGAACTCGAAAAGCTCCACACGGCGGTCCACTACGGCGCGGATACCGTGATGGATCTCGGCACTGGGAGCGATCTGGACGCGATCCGCGAGACGCACGTCGACCACTCGCCGGTGCCGATCGGAACGGTGCCGCTGTACGAGGCGGTCAAACGGGCCGGCAGCCCGGCGGAGATCACGACGGAACTGCTGCTCGAGATCGTCGAGAAACAGGCGAGACAGGGGGTCGACTACATGACGATCCACGCCGGCATCCTCGCCGAGCACCTGCCGCTGACCGACGGCCGGAAGACGGGGATCGTCTCCCGCGGCGGGTCGATCGTGGCCTCGTGGATGGAAGCAAACGGCGAGCAGAACCCGTTCTTCCAGGTTTACGACGAAATTTGCGAGATCTTCGCCGAACACGACGTCACGTTCAGTCTCGGGGATAGCCTCCGACCTGGTTGTCTGGCCGACGCCTGCGACGACGCACAGTACGCCGAGCTGGATACGCTGGGGGAACTCACGCGTCGCGCGTGGGACCACGACGTGCAGGTGATGGTCGAGGGGCCGGGCCACGTCCCGATGCACAGGGTCGCCGAGAACGTCGAGCGCCAGCAGGAGGTCTGCGACGGCGCGCCGTTTTACGTCCTCGGTCCGCTCGTGACCGACGTCGCGCCCGGCTACGACCACATCACGAGCGCCATCGGCGCCGCGATGGCCGCCCAGGCCGGCGCGGCGATGCTCTGTTACGTGACCCCGAAAGAACACCTCGGCCTCCCCGACGAGGAAGACGTCCGCGACGGCCTGGCCGCCTACCGGATCGCCGCCCACGCCGGCGACGTGGCGAACGAACGGCCGGGCGCGCGCGACTGGGACGACGCTCTCTCGGAGGCCAGGTACGCGTTCGACTGGCGCGAGCAGTTCCGCCTCGCACTCGATCCGGACCGCGCGCGCGAGTACCACGACCAGACATTGCCCGAGGACAACTACAAGGAGGCCCGCTTTTGCTCGATGTGCGGCGCCGAGTTCTGCTCGATGCGGATCGATCAGGACGCTCGAGACGAAGGCGAGATGGAGTCGCTGACGAACGAGGAAGAGGCCACCGACCTCGAGTCCTCGCCGGCCGCGGAGGTAAACCGGCCGCCCGTGGGGACCCACGAGTCGGGCGACCTGCCGTCCGCCATCGACGATAGCGACGAGCGGTCGGTCGAACAGTTCGGTGACGATTGATACGGTTCCCCGTCCGTCAGCTCCAGCGCAATCGCGACCCGGGCGGCGGGTGCGTCGGGACATCGGGGCCGCAATCCGTATGAGACGATTCGCCGGGACGAGTACCGGAGTGACTGCAATCGGTCGCGGCTGCCCAAAAATGACGCGCGGTGGATCGTTCGTTTCGGTGCGATACCACCGTCGAACTGCCGCCCCGGGCGGCGAGCGGGTGGGTTTATAGTGGTTTACTCGTGACAGTTCGTTATTGTGGACTCTCCGAGACGCCGACGGCTACTGGCGGCAGTCTCTGCGGCGGCAGCCGCTTCCGTGGCTGGCTGCACCGAATTGGCGGGCGACGACTCGGCGGACGCGGGCGACGAGTCCGCCGACGGAAACGGAACCGGCGAAAACGGTGGGAACGGCGAGAACGGAACCGACGAAAACGCCGGGGACGGAGAAGACGAAAGCGAACCGGAGCCGGAACCGGAAACGGCGACGGAACTCACGGTTGCCTTCGTCGACGAACTCGGCGAGCGTCGGTTCGCCCGGGCGAGCGAGTTGAGTGACGGGATCGCCGCGGGGAACCTCGAGCAGTTCTGGATGGGGTATACGGCCGTCCACGGCGAGTTCGAAGAACTCCTCGGGACGGCCGAGCCCGACGAGCTTACTCCCCAACAGGAACGACAGATCGGTCAGCTGGACGTCGTCGACGCTACGATATCGTTCGCCGATCGAACGGACGAACTCCGCGTCGCCGTCGACGGTGGCGCCGTCGTCTTCGCCGACTACAACAGCGAGTACGAACGCCCCGACTACGTCGATCGCGGTTCGTTCACCGAATCGTCGGTAACCGTTTCGACTGGCGACTGTCCACTCGATGGGATCGCTACCATACCAACGCCGACGGCACGCGACGCCGACGAGGTACCGGGCGTCGTTCTCGTCCACGGGTCCGGCCCGGCGGACATGGACTACGCGAGCTACGGCACGCGAATGTTCGCCGATCTGGCAACCGGCCTTGCGAGTCGGGGCATCGCGACGCTCCGGTACGACAAACGAACCGCCGTCTGTGCGGTCGACCCCGAAGACCACACGCTGGATCACGTTACCGTCGACGACGCGCTGGCCGCGATCGACGAACTCCGCGCTCTCGACGGCGTCGACCCTGACCGGATCGTCGTCGCCGGCCACAGCATGGGCGGGAAAGCGGCGCCGCGGATCCTCGACCGGGACGGCGAACTCGCCGGCGCCGCCGTGCTCGCCGCACCGGCGCGGCCGATGTTTACGCTCTTCGAGGAACAGTACGAACACTTCGCCACCGTCGGCGACTACGAGTGGCCGGAGATGGAAACCGCGTACGAGCAGACGCAGGCGGCGATCGAACGCGTCCAAACTGGCGCGTACGACCGCGACGAAATCCTCCTCGAGTACCCCGGCGCACTCTGGGCGAGTCTCGAAGGGTACGACCCGGTCGAGACTGCACGCGCCGTCGACGAGCCGCTGTTTTTCTTGCAGGGCAGTCGGGATTACCAGGTCACCCTCGAGGACGACTTCGAACTGTGGGAACGCGAACTCGCGGAGCGGCCGGACACGACGTTCGAAACCTACGACGGGCTCGATCATCGGTTCATGTCGGGCGATGGACCGTCGGTGAGCGGCGAGTACATGGTTCGAAACAACGTCGAGCGGGCGGTCGTCGACGACCTCGCCGACTGGGTCGCCGAGCGGTACCCTCACTCGAGAGAGACCGCGTCGAGGACCGAGGATTGATGCCCCTCTCGACCCACCACCGTCGTATGGACACGACTCGTATCTTACAGGTCGACGCGTTCACGGACGAGCCGCTGGCCGGCAATCCTGCCGGCGTCGTTCCCGAGGCCGACGGCCTCGCCGACGACCAGCTGCAACGCATCGCCGCCGAGATGGCCGTCAGCGAGACGGCCTTCCTCCGCTCGAGCGACGACGCGGACTACGAGGTCCGATACTTTACGCCGACCCAGGAGGTCGACCTCTGCGGGCACGCGACCATCGGCTCCTTCGCCCACCTCCACGACGAGGGCCTCGAGGCCGGAACGTACACGCTCGAGACGAACGTTGGGGTCCTCGAGATCGACGTCGAATCGGACGGCTCGGTCTGGATGTCCCAAGACGAGCCGCGGATTCGCGAGGTTGACGTCGGCTACGACCGCGTCGCCGACGCCCTGGGCGTCGATCAGGCTGCCCTCGAGGGGGCGAGCGACGACATTCCTCTCGCCGTCTCCTCGACAGGTCTGCCGTTTCTGATCGCCCCGATCACGTACCTCTCGGATCTCGGCAGCGCCGAGCCTGATATGAACGCGGTCGAGGAGCTAACCGACGCCGTCGACGCGACGGGGGTCTACCTCTTTACGTTCGACGCGCTCGACCGGGAATCGACGCTTCACGGGCGGATGTTCGCGCCCGGCGCCGGCGTCCCCGAAGATCCCGTGACGGGAACCGCAAGCGGCGCCGTCGGCGCCTACCTCGATCGCTTCGGCGCGTTCGACGACGACTTTCCCGACGAGCTTCGCCTCGAGCAGGGCCACTACGTCGACCGCCCTGGCACCGTCCGCGTTCGCGTCGACGACGGGGTTCGGGTCGGCGGCCGCGGCGTGACCGTCCTCGACGGCTCGCTGGTCGTCCCCGAGTCGACGGACGACGAGATCCTCGAGGCCTGAGACGGTTTGCTGTACCTCTGTATCACCGATCGCCAGAACGGGTCGCCGATCGGCGGTAAGTGACTACAGTACCCGGTCTGAGGGTCCACGAATCCGTCGCGGACCGACAGTCAACGACGGCGACCTGTTGTTTCATGGTGGTATGTGTCGTACCAGCAACCCGAAGATGTCCGAGAACACTACGGATCCGGCCCTCGAGGACGTCGACGAGGTGGTCCACGACCCCAGTCGGTCGTTCGTCGAGTCGACCAACGTCTACGACTTCATGGAAACGTACGGGATCGACGACTACGACGAACTCATCGCGCGAACGACCGGCGAGGTCGAGGGCGAGCCCGAAAGCGGGGTCGACTGGTTCTGGGACGAACTCGTCGACTACCTCGACATCGAGTTCTACGAGCCCTACGACGAGGTGCGCGACGACAGCGAGGGGCCGCAGTTTTCCGAGTGGTATCCCGGCGGCGAACTCAACGTCGCCCACAACGTCGTCGACCGCCACGCCGCCCGCGACGAGGAGCGGCGCAACAAAGTAGCGACGATCTGGGAGGGCGAAGACGGCCAGGTCCGGGAAGTCACCTACCACGAACTCCGTCGGCAGTCGAATCAGGTCGCCAACGCGCTCGAGGAACGGGGGATCGAGACGGGTGACACGGTGGGGCTCTACATGCCGATGGTGCCCGAAGTCGTCTCGATCCTCTACGGTTGTTTCAAGGCTGGAGCGATCGCGGTTCCGATCTTCTCGGGGTTCGGCGTCGACGCCGCCGCGACCCGGATCGCGGATTCGGAATGTTCGGTCCTCTTTACCGGCGACGGCTTCTCGCGTCGCGGCGATCCGGTCTTCCTCAAGTCCGCGGCCGACGAGGCGGTCGAGGAGGCGGGCTACGTCGAGGAGACGATCGTGTTCGACCGGCTGGGATCGAGTGATCCCTCGAGCGAGCACGAAATCCCGTGGAACGACGAACGCGACGAGTGGTGGGACGACGCCGTCGAAACGCAAGACGACGACTATGACTCGAAGTCCCTCGACTCGAGTCAGGAGTCGATGCTGCTCTACTCCTCCGGCACCACGGGCGAGCCAAAGGGGATCGTTCACACCCACGCGGGCGTGCAGGTCCAGTGTGCCAAGGAGGTCTACTTCGGGATGGATCTCAAGCCGGCCGACCGCTTTTTCTGGGTCTCCGACATCGGCTGGATGATGGGGCCGTGGACCCTGATCGGCACCCACACCTTTGGCGGGACGGTCTTCATGTACGAGGGTGCACCCGACCATCCCGAGCCGGATCGCTTCTGGGAGATGATCGACCGACACGAGCTCACCCAGTTCGGCATCTCGCCGACCGCGATTCGGGCGCTGCGAAAACACGGGGACGAGTGGCTCGAGGGTCACGACCTCTCCTCGCTTCGGCTGCTGGGCTCGACGGGCGAGCCGTGGGATCCCGAATCGTGGCAGTGGTTCTACGAAAACGTCGGCAACGGCGACGCACCGATCATCAACTTCTCCGGCGGCACCGAGATCTGTGGCTGCTTCCTGATGCCGATGCCGAACCAGCCGCTGAAGCCGTGTACGCTGGGCGGACCGGGGCTCGGCATGGATATCGATATCGTGGATCGTGGTGGAAATTCGGTCCGGGAGGACAACCAGCGAGGCTTCCTCGTGGCTCGAGATTCCTGTCCCTCGATGACGAAATCGCTCTGGTCCGGCGACGAACGCTACCTGAACGAGTACTGGTCGACGTTCGAAGACATGTGGAACCACGGCGACTGGGCCCAGAAAGACGCGGACGGCTTCTGGTTCCTCCACGGCCGGGCCGACGACGCACTCAACGTGGCCGGCCGGAAAGTCGGCCCCGCGGAGGTCGAAGGGGCACTCATCGACCACGAATCCGTCAATCAAGCTGCAGCTATCGGGGCTCCCGACGAGACGACGGGAACCGCCGTCGTCACGTACGTCATTCTCGAGAGCGGCTTCGAGGAATCCGACGACCTCAAGGCGAAACTCCGTACGCAGGTCGGTGACGAACTGGGCAAGCCGTTCCGGCCGCGAGAGATCCTGTTCGTCGACGACCTGCCGAAAACGCAGTCGGGCAAGATCATCCGACGGGCCATCGAGGCGACGTATACGGGCGAGGAGCTCGGCGACATGAGCAGCATCGAGAACCCCGAGGCGCTCGAGGAACTCGAGGACGCGCGGTAGCGACGCGATCAAACCGGCCAGCGACGTCGTACCGGGTCGTTCGGTACCGCCTCACAGACCGAGACCCGTCGCGAGCCATTCAAAACGCTCCCCGCGTACCTAGGCATATGACCGACGACGAGTCCCACGATGAGGTCGTGCCGGGTACCGATGAGGAGCTGTCAACGGCCGACGTTCGCGGCTACGACTTCCGCGGCGAGTTCGACTTTCAGCAACTGCTCGAGTCCTACGAGACGACCGGCTTTCAGGCGACCCAGCTCGCGGAGGCGATCGACATCGCCGAGCGAATGCAAGATGAGGACGCGACGATCTACCTGACCTGCACCTCGAACATCGTTTCGTCGGGGCTGCGCGAGGTCGTCGCCGCGCTCGTCCGCGAAGGGTACGTCGACGTGTTGATCACGACGTCCGGCTCGCTTACGGAGGACGTCATCAAGACCGCGAAGCCGTTCAAGATGGGTGAATGGGACGCCGACGAGGCCGAACTCCGCGAGCGCGGGATCAACCGACTGGGTAACATCTTCGTCCCCTCCGATCGGTACGTCTGGCTCGAGGAGTACCTCTACGACTTCTTCGACGACTTCTTCGCGGAGAAGAAGGTTCGGACGCCGACGGCCTTCGCCCGCGAACTCGGCGAGACGCTCGAGGACGAGGACTCGATCCTGAAACAGGCCGCCGACAACGACGTAACGGTGTACTGTCCGGCGCTGACCGACGCCGAGGTCGGGAACTTCCTCTACTACTACCGGCAGGGGTACGACTCGGACGTGGGAATCGAGATTCTGGACGACTACGACTCGCTGATCGAGGAGGGAATGCTCGCCGATACGACCGGCCTCATCGCGGTCGGCGGCGGCGTTCCGAAACACCACGCGATCATGACGAACCTCTTCCGGGGCGGTGCCGACTACGTCGTCTACATCTCGACGGGGATGGAAGGCGACGGCTCGCTGTCCGGTGCGCCGCCGAACGAGGCCGTCTCGTGGGGGAAGATCAAGGAGGCCGAGAAGAACTACACCCAGGTCGAAGCGGAAGCAACGCTCGTGTTCCCGCTGCTCGTGGCGGCTGCATTTAACTGACGCTGCGTGAGCCACTCGAAGACGCGATAGTCGGCGAGGAAACGGCCCACGTCATCGGGTTCTTCCCGAACACAGCACTGAATGCAACGAGGAGCCACTCGAGCCGTTCGGGACGGCAGAGATCACGGTCGAACCTGCCCCGTCCGAGGAGCCCCGGGACGAGTAGCGAGTCGATCCACTCGTCCGCCGATCAGCCCCGTTTTTATCGTTGCTATCGACGGCTATCAGTGAAGCCGCGAGCGGGGATCGAGTACCTCGACCGGATGGGCCGCGTCACGGTCGAGTACGTCCTCGAGTTGGTCCTCACACGAGGTGCCGCTGGCGACGACCAGGCGGTTCTGTGCTTCGGGGGCGGTGAACTGCTCGGCGAGTCGGTCGCCGACGTCCATGCTCAACTCGTAGTACTCCTGTTTGTAGCCAAAGGAGCCGGCCATTCCACAGCACTCGACGTCGCTCTCGACGACGTCGTAGTCGAGGGTCTCGAAGACGGCTCGAGTGTAGCGGTCGACGCCGAGCGTGCGCTGTTGACAGTGGGAGTGGTAGGCAACGTCCGGCCCGCCGTCGCCGGTTCGCAGTCGTGCCCCGTTGGCCCCGTTCTCGAGACAACCGTAGACGTACTCGAGGATCTCGTAGCTGCCATCCCGGAGTCGCTCGAACGAGGTCTCGGGAAGGAACTTCTCGTACTCGCTGTGGAACATCGCCAGATCGCTCGGTTCGATGACGACGACGTCGCGGCCGGCATCGAGGTGTTCAGCGAGCCCGGCGTAGACGCGACTCGCCTTCGTGTCGGCGGTCGCGATCATCCCCTGTGAGAGCGGCGCCCGGCCGCTTTCCCCGACCGCCGGAACCCGAACGTGGACGTCCATGGCCTCGAGGACGCGGACGGCCGCTTTTCCGCGGTCGACGTCGATGTAGTTCGTGTAGGTGTCGGGGTAGAGGACGGCCTCGCGCTCGGCGTCGGCGGCGGAGACGCGGGGGCCACGCGACTCGAACCAGTCGACGAGCGTCTCGCGTTCGAACGCGGGCAGCGAGCGGCGGCGATCGATCCCGACGGTCCGTTCCAGAACCGACCTGACGGGCCCGAGATCGGCCAGCCAGTTCGAGACGGGTGCTGTCGCACTCCCAAGTTTCGCCAGCGTCTCGTAGTTGCCAAACAGTCGCTTCTGGGGGTCGATGCTCCCGGTATCTTCCTCGTCGGGGACCAGTTCGTCGTAGACGAACTCGAAGCGGCCGTCGTCGCCCTCACGGTTGATCCGATCCCTGACGACGGTATTGATCCACGGGATGTCGATCTCGACCGGACAGGCCTCGACACAGCGCGAGCAGCCAGTACAGAGGTCGTTGAACGCGGCGGCACTCTCCTGGCCGTGGACGCCGGCTTCCCAGCCGGTCGCGATCCCGCCGGTGTAGGTCTCACCACCGAAGGCGTGGCCGCCGACGGACTGGAAGTTTCCACAGGTGTTTGCACACGCCGAACACCGGATACAGTACAGCGTCTCCCGAAGGTGGTCGTCCTCGCGCATCGCCATGCGGCCGTTGTCGATCAACACGAGGTGGAACTCGCGGTCGTCGTCACGGTCGGCGAGCGCCACGTCGGATTCGTCGAAATCCACGACGGGGGAGTCGACCGGCGGCGTCAACAGGGAGACGTACGAGGTGATGTCCTGACCCGTCCCCGAGCGACCGATCAGCTCGATAAAGGGCGCGAGGTCCTCGACGGATGGAACGATCTTCTCGACGCCCGCAACCGCGACGTGGGTGTCGGGAACGACGGCCGTCTTCCGGGCGTTGCCCTCGCTCGTTACGAGCATGAGCGACCCCGAGTCGGCCGTGATGACGTTTGCACCGGTCATCCCGATATCGGCGTCGACGATCAGCTCTCCCAGCCGGTCCCGGGCGAACGTCGTCAACTCCTCGGCGGTCTCGAGCGGTTCGTCGGGCTCGAACTGCTCGTTGAACAGCCGGGCGATCTCGTCTTCGGACTTGTGAATCGCCGGGGCGACGAGGTGTGACGGCGCTTCGTCGGCGACCTGCAGGACCCACTCACCGAGGTCGGTTTCGACGACGTCGACGCCGTCGGCCTCGAGGGCCTCGTTGACCTCGAGTTCCTCGCTGGTCATCGACTTCGATTTGACGAGTCGCTCGGCATCGTTCTCGTCTGCGATCTCGCGGATGTACCGGTTGGCGTCGGCCGCGTCGTCGGCGAGATACACCGTCCCGCCGTTGGCCTCGACGGTCTCGGTGAGTTCGTCGATCAGCTCCGGTAGTCGCTCGATGGCGTCTTCTTTGATCGCGCGGGCCTCGCTTTTCAACGCCTCGTAGTCCTCGAGGTCGGCGACCGACTCGTAGCGGCCCTCGTTGAACCCGAGCGTGTTCGCCTCGATGGCGTCACCTTCCGTCTCGAGGAGATACCGGATGTGGTCGGACTTTCGCTCGCGTGTGCCACCGCTCGTATTCATTCGTCATCACCGCCGGTCTCGAGGAGGACGACGTGAACGGCGTTCGGGCCGTGGGCTCCCTCGACCAGCGCGCCCATGTCTGCGGTTGCACTGGGGCCGGTCGCGACGATGGCGCTGCCACCGTCTCGCAGTTCCGGACCGAGCCGCTCGATGGCCGTCGGCATGTCGGCCACGAGGTCGCGCTCGTGGAGCACCGGGACGTGCAGTTCCGGAAAGAGACTGACCGGTTCGCTTCCCTCGGACGTCGAGGGCAAGACGACGCTCCCGTAGTCGGCGATCCCAAACGAGGCAGCCGTAACGCTCGTCATCGCCGCCTCGAGTGTCGCCGGCGTCGGTTCGTCGTCGACCCACTCGGGGAGCGAGACGTCCTCGAACGGAAGAGGTGTTCCGACGACTGGTTCGGTTACGACTTCCTGTAGCGTCGACTCGAACGCGGCCGGGGTGGTTCGGGTCAGTGCAACGTCGAGGTCGGCCAGTGCCTCCTCGAATCGGTTGCGGATCGACCCTGACTCGGCGCTCATATCTCGTGCGTTCGGTCCCACCATCATCACTGTTCTGCTCCACGGGGCCGTCCTCTCCGGTATTTTCGATGGTAAATCATGTTATCGACCGCGACGAAACCGACGGATGCTCTCGACTGGATCGAACCCGATCCCCGACCGAATTTCGGCCGGAAGCGTTGACGTCGCTGGAAACGACGCGAGCCCGTCGGCAAACGCCTCTAGATCGATCGGTACGTGGATCCGATAGCCGTAGGGCGGTCCGTCCGTAACGTGGACGGCGATCTTCTCGCGGGCGACTGACCGGCCGTCGTAACAGACGATCCGGTCGATCTCGTCGTAGGGGACGACGATCGTCCGGTCGGCCGACTCACGAACGCCCCCGAGTCCCTGCTCGCGGTACGTCCGGGCCAGCCTGGTGGCTTCTCTCCTTGGCGTACCGGTCAACAGGCCGACGACCGGCGTGATCGTTCCGTACTCGGCGACGAGCAGGTAATCCGTGGTGAAATACAGGTCTGCAAGTCGGAGCGGGACCGTTCCGGTCATCCCGAAGTGGACGTGGACGCCGACGCTCGGCTCGGCCCCGGGACGGTCGTCGCTCACCGACGGCCTCCGTCATCACGGCCGTCCGACGCTCGATCCTCGAGTGGGGTGGCCGAACGTGGCTCGAGGTCGTCCGCCGGTCTATTTTCGAACGCCCAGTTCAGGAGCAACACCGCACCGACAACGAACGGAACGCCGACGACGAGACGGCCGGTAAACGCGAAGAAGCCACCGACGGCGATCCCACCGAGTCCGAGCGCGATCGCGCCCCGTTGTCCGGTCGTGTACTCGCGGGCCACGCGTCCGGCAGCATCGTCGTCCGCGCCACGGTCGTCTCGGACCGCGCGCTCGGCAACGTACGTACACGCCATCACCGTGAGAACGAGGACGACGACCACCGTTTCGACCGGCTCGGAGACGGGTACACCCACCGCGTCGGGTCCAGTTCGAGTCGCGACGATGACAGCCAGTCCGCCGAGGTAGATCGCCATACGCCGTGTAGCGAGCCACTGTAGTCTCTCGAGTACGGACGCCATCACTGACCACTCGCCACCGGGGGCGGATAACTCCCGCGATCAGTCCGGTCGCTCCCCGTCGTCGACGACCGCCGAGGGATCGCGTCGGTAGGTCGCGACCGCGCTCTTCCAGATCACGTACGCCTGGACCCCGAGAAAGACCAGCCAGAGGAGATAACCGCCGGGCGCACTGCCGACCACGCCGATCTCCGTTCGGAACGCCGTGAGGCCGAAATCGTGCTCGAGGGTCAGTCCCAGCAGGAGGACGCTGAGATAGCCAAAGAAGCTAGATGCCCACCACATGGCGACGACCCGTATCCAGCCCGGCGAGACGTGATCGGGGAGCCGCAGGCTGTTGATCAGCAAGATCAGGGCCGTGTACGGCCACATCATCAGCCCGGACATCGCAGCGCCAACGACGAGCAGTCCGAACGGGTTCTCGACCGGAATCGGCAACGCGAGGATCGCGATCCCCCACAGCACGAAAACAGTGAGCAGCCCCCAGAAGATTCGCGAGAGGTTCCAGCCGGCCTCCCGGCCGTAGGCCTCGTAGATGACGTCGGCGCTGTTACGGACGAACGATTCGATGATCGCATACTGTGTCGTAAAGAGGGCGACGAAGAGGACGAGATAGACGAGCACGCCGCCGAGCACGCTCAACTGGGGGACAATCTCGTAGAGCCACATGCTCACCGCGTCGCGGTCGGTGCCCGCAGCGTACTGTGCTGCGATCGCCATCATCGCGGTCGAGACCGCAAGGAGCCCGACGACGAACGTCAGGAAATGCTCGAGTCGTGCGACCCGCCACCAGGCCGTCCACCGCTTTCGGTTCCGCTCCGTCGGTCGTGGGAAAAAGCCGTCACGCTGGACCGGTTCTGGCTCGTCGCCGATGAGAGGGTTTTTGACCCGCCCCTGGTATTTCCCCATTCCGTATCCCTTCTCGCGCACCCAGAGACTCTGTGAGAGGTTGAGATAGCCCCCAGCCCCGGCGAACGCGACCCCGCCGAGGAACGCGGCGATCTCGGTTTCGGGTGGAAGGCTTCCGAAGCTCACTGCACCGCCGGGAACCGACCCGAGTTCGGGGAATGCGCCGGCTACGAGAAAGAGGACGAGCGCGAGGACGGACGTCAACGCGACGAGAGCGAGCTGTATCCGTTCGACGATGTTGTACATGAGCGGCGTCAGCTGGTAGGTGAGCCAGACGACGATCATCAGGACGATCCCGAACGCCCGCCAGCCGGGGAGTTCGTATCTGCCGACGGTGAGGTCGTATCCGCCGATCCCGATACCGCTTGCGCCGACCTCGGCAGCACTCGCCGCCCACCCCGGCCAGCCGAGGCTGACGAGACCAAGCCCCAGGAACACGAGCGGCCAGACGGGGTGGACGCGATCGAATGCGCGAAAGACGCTCTCGCCGGTGAGCAACGTCCAGCGCTGAATCTCCGTGTTGATCACGAACTGCGTGAGGACGCCGATCCAGAACGCCCAGTACAGCGCCCAGCCGTACTGAGCGATCAGACCGGGCCAGAACAGCGTCTCCCCGCTCCCGAGCGAGGCACCGAGCATGATCGCACTCGGCCCGACGAGGTGTCCGACTCTCGGCACCTTCGGGAGATCGAGCAGGCGAAAGCGTCCGCCGGTCCCTCGCTCCGGCGCGGTCTCGTCTTCGGGCGCGACCTCGAGGTTGTCGTAGGCGACGGGGACGTACGTCGAGGCGCGGTACCCCGTGGCGTCCTCGTCGTCGACGTAGACGTCGTCGTCATCGGCGTCGGCGGTCCGGGCCGATCGGTCAGTCACGGGTGGACACCTCCGTCGATAGCCCGTCAGCGGCCGGACATCCCGAACCGATCCCGGCCCGTCGACGACGTCGGTTCACGCCACGAACCTGGCGTACCATCGTAGTAAACGTATTGTTCGCGAGCGGTCGTCCATCGACAGCCGCCAGACGATCGAACCCTCGAGGATTCGGTCCGATATATCGGGCACGGAACGCCATTAGCCGCCGAGGTAGTGCCAGATGTGGCCCCGTTCCTGGGGTGGATCGACGCCGGGAAGTTCTCGCAGCGCGGGCTGGATCGCGTTCCACCATCCTTCTGCCGTCTCGAACCCGGCCGGGTATTGGGGAAACACGTCCTGCAGGAAGTCCGACTTCTTCGCACTGGGATTCTCCGTGAGATATTCGTAGGAGGCATGCAGTGCCTCTCGGCGGTCCTCGAGAGTCTCACCGGTACCCGGTAACTCCACCTCGTTCATCGCAGACCGTACGGCCGTCGGAACGGAGTCGTCCCGACCGGATGGTTCGTGAGTGGGCGTCTCGAGTGGTTTCCACCAGACACGTCCTCGAGCGCCGACTTTGCGCGTCTCGAGAACCCCGTCTTCGACGAGTTCGTTCAGTTTGTTGTGGGCCGTCCGACGCGAGCAGTCGAGCGCCTCCATCACGTCACCGGCGGTCAGCGGTCGTGCACGGTCCGTCCGCGATTCGAACACTTCGAGGGCGTCGCTCGCGGGAATCCGGTCGACGTACTGGCCGTTCTCGTTTCGTTCCCGATCGCGCGCCATACTCGAGACACCTCGTCGGGGACCGCATAAACCTTTACACACAACTGTGGCGACTGATTCAGACAACTGAATTGGCCGATACACACGTATGTATCGTCGCTGTGACCGTCACGGCGTCGGACGGTAATACCGTGTAGAGCGTCTCAAACAGAATATTTGCCGTTACATACAACTACACTGGACTCTCGTTTCGATCGGTACCGATCGGCAAAACCGTCGTGACAGCCGCGGACACCGCCGCTACCGGTCTACAGCCGTTTTATACAGTCCTTTCGACGTGAAAAGTGAGAATAACGCGTCAACGACCGTTACAGACGCCGTTCCGAACTCGCCTGTTCGATAGTTATATATGATGGATATCCTCATCCTCTGACGATGCCAGACCGAATTCACGATGAAACGAAGCGTGGTATCGCAACACTCTGGACGAATGCCGGTGATGGCGGTGCTTAGCAGTGCAGTGCTGGCGCTTTTACCGCTCGTCGTCGTCGCCGTTCTGTTGGTCGGATTTCTGTGGCCGGCCGAGCGAGCGATGCCGGTCGCGTGGCTCGTCGCGGCGGTCGTCGGCTTTGCGATCTGGGACATGCCAGTCGAGTGGATCGCCGCCGCGAGTATCCGTGGCGGACTGGCCGCACTCGAGATCCTCTGGATCGTCTTCGGTGCGCTCGTGTTGTTGTACACGCTGATGCGCTCCGGAGCGGTCGATACGATCAACGATGCGTTTGCCTCGATCAGTGAGGATCGACGCGTCCAGGTCGTGTTGCTCGGGTTCTTTCTCGCGACCTTCATCGAGGGCGTCGCCGGCTTCGGGACGCCCGCAGCCGTCGTCGCACCGCTGTTGCTCGCACTCGGCTTCCCGGCGCTTGCCGCAGTCGTCGCGGCACTCGTCGGTCACGCCGTCGCGACGGTGTTCGGAGCGGTCGGAACGCCGATCATCGTCGGCTACGAGCAACCGCTCGGGAGCGTCGAGCCGACGATAGCCACCGAAGGGATGTCGGTCGCGAGCTATTCGGCCTCGGCGGCCGGCTGGGCTGCCGTGTTCAACGGTATCCTCGGCGTGTTGATGCCGCTTTTCGCCGTCGGAATGGTCGTCTACTTCTTCGGCGACCCAGACGAGCGGTCGCTGGCCCCGCTTCGAGGTGTGGTTCCGCTCTGTCTGGTCTCCGGCGTCTCGTTTGCCGTCCCGTACGCACTGACGGCGTGGTTCATCGGTCCCGAGCTTCCGTCGCTGCTCGCCGCGATGGTCGGTGGCGCCGTCGTCGTCGGCCTGCTCAGGGCCGGCTACCTCGAGCCCGACGACACCTGGGAGTTCCCACCCCGCGACGAGTGGCCCGACCACTGGGTCGGGACCATCGAACCGGGCGGTGATGGGACGGGCGCTGCGACCGGTAGCGAGCACTCGATGTCGTTGCTGCGTGCGTGGTCGCCGTACCTGATCCTCGTCGTGTTGCTGATCGGTACCCGGGTTATCGAAGCGGTCGCCGAGCGACTAGAGGGAGATCCCGTCGTGTCGATCGAAACCGGCCTCGGTACCTTCTCGATCGGTCCGGTCCTCGAGTGGTCAGCGATTCTCGGGACCGAACTGGGCGGCGCGATCAGCTGGGCGTACGTCCCCGGCACCTGGCTCGTGGTCAGCGCGCTGATCGCCGTTCCGCTGTTTCGGATGGACGCCGACGAGGTCGTCGGCGCATGGCGTGACGCCGGCAGCAAAATCGTCTCGCCGCTGATCGCGCTCGTGTTCGTCATCGCGATGGTCGAGATCATGCTCGAGACCGACGCCCACGTCGAAGCTGACGTCGTGGCGGCCGCCTCGGTCCCTGACGGGAGCATGATCGTCGTGCTCGCGGAAGCGACCGCGACGGTGATCGGGCCCGCATACCCGATGATCGCCCCGGCTGTCGGCGCGCTCGGTGCCTTCATCGCCGGTTCGATTACGGTCAGTAACATTACCTTCAGCGCGTTCCAGTTCGAAGTCGCCCAGACACTCGACATGCCGACGCAGATCCTGGTCGGTGCCCAGTCTATCGGTGGCGCGATCGGGAACGTCATCGCGATCCACAACGTGATCGCCGCACTCGCGACGGTCGGCCTCGTTGGGAAGACCGGACGCGTCGTCCGGCTCAATCTTATCCCTGTCGCGTACTATCTGCTCGTGGGCGGTATTCTAACGACAATCGCCGTCTACGTGCTGTTTCCGACGATCTTCTAAGCATCGACCACTGACCGTCTATCAGTTAGCCACCCAAACGTTCCCCCCTCATCGAATCCAATGACGATCACACCACCCACCGAACGTGACCCAGCCAACGATCCGAACGCCAACTACGATTACCGAAGCGACGACGTCGAACGACCCGACCTCGTCGCCGACCTCGAGCGGCGAGTCGAAGGTGACGTTCGCTTCGACTCCTACTCCCGACAGCTGTACGCGACCGACGCGAGTATCTACGAGGTGACGCCGATCGGCGTCGTCTTCCCGCGATCGACCGCCGACGTCGCTCGCGTCGTCTCCTACTGTGCTGACAACGAGATTCCCGTCCTCCCGCGGGGCGGCGGCACCAGCCTCGCCGGCCAGACGGTCAACGAGGCCGTCGTTCTCGATTTCACGACGTACATGGACGACGTCGTAGAGATCGACCCCGACGAGCGACTGGCGACCACCCAGCCGGGGATCTACCTCGAGTCGCTCAACGAGGAACTCGAGCCCCACGACCTGAAGTTCGCACCTGACCCGGCGTGGGGCGACAAGAGCGCGCTCGGCGGCGCGATCGGGAACAACTCGACGGGCGCACACTCCCTGCAGTACGGCAAGACCGACGCCTACGTCGAGGAGGTCGAGGTCGTCCTCGCGGACGGCACTGTCACGACCTTCGGCGAGGTCACCATCGAAGAGGTTCCGGAACTCGCCGACGGTGACGACCTCGAGTCGGCGATCTACGCGGCAGTCGCCCGAATTCTCGAGGAGGAGGGCGAACTCATCGATGACGCCTATCCCGACCTGAAGCGAAACGTCTCCGGATACAATCTCGACTGGCTCGTCGAGGACGCCTATGGCGGCGAACGCGGTGTCGGCGAACCCGACGCCGAGGGTGGGACGATCAACCTCGCGAAACTCCTCTGTGGCAGCGAGGGAACCCTCGCGGTCGTCACCGAGGCGACCGTCTCGCTCGAGCCGATTCCCGAGGAAAAGAGCATGGCGTTGCTCGCCTACGACACGGTACTCGAGGCGATGGACGACGTCGAGCCGATCGTCGAACACGACCCGGCCGCAGTCGAAGTGCTCGACGACGTAATGATCGACCTCGCGCGGAACACACCCGAGTTCGCACCCGTGACAGAGATCCTTCCCGACGGAACGGCCGCGGTCTTGATCGTCGAGTTCTACGCCGACGACGTCGCCGACGGCAAACGGAAGGTCGCAAATCTGCTCGCGGATCGCTGTCCGAGCGTCGATCCGGACGGCGAAGCCGACGACGAAGACGAGCGGACGATCACGGAGACGGAGACGCTGGCGTTCGACGCCGTCGAGGCCTACGACGCCGACAGTCGCACGAAGATCTGGAAACTGCGTAAATCCGGCCTCCCGATCCTGCTCTCGCGGACGACCGACGAGAAACACGTCGCCTTCATCGAGGACACCGGTATCCCGCCGGAGAACCTCCGAGCGTTCGTCGCCGACTTCCAGGAGGTCCTCGAGGACCACGACACCTACGCCAGCTTCTACGCCCACGCCGGGCCGGGCGTCTTACACATCCGGCCGCTGGTGAACACGAAGACCGACACGGGACTCGAGGAGATGGAATCGATCACCGACGCCGTCACCGACCTCGTCGTCGAATACGACGGCTCCGTCTCGGGCGAACACGGCGACGGACGGGCCCGCACCCAGTGGAACCGGAAACTGTACGGCGAGGAGGTCTGGGAGATCTTCCAGGAGCTGAAGACGGCGTTCGACCCCGACTGGCTGCTCAACCCTGGCCAGGTCGTCTTCCGCGACGACGACCCGACCGACATGACCGAAAACCACCGCTTCGGCCCCGACTACGAGTTCGACGCCGGCTTCGAACCGGTCCTGGAGTGGGACAACGACCAGGGCTTTCAGGGAATGACCGAACTCTGTCACGGCTGTGGCGGCTGTCGTGGCGAACAGTCCACGACCGGCGGCGTGATGTGTCCGACCTTCCGGGCCGAAGACGAGGAGATCCTCTCGACACGTGGTCGGGCGAACATGCTCCGGCAGGCGATGAGCGGCGACCTCGATCCCGACGAACAGTTCGACGACGAGTTCGTCGAAGAGGTACTCGACCTCTGTATCGGCTGTAAGGGCTGTAAACACGACTGTCCGAGCGGGGTCGACATGGCCAAGCTCAAAGCCGAACTTACCTACGAACACCACAAGCGAAACGGCGTCTCGCTTCGCGATCGGTTCTTTACGAACTTCGAGACGATCGCGAAGGTCGGTTCCGCGACTGCCCCAGTCTCGAACTGGGTGGCGAAGCTGCCCGGCAGCGGCGTCCTCACCGAGAAAGTACTCGGCATCTCCCGGGAGCGGGACCTCCCGACGTTCGAGCGCAACACGTTCGCGAAACGCGTCGCGGACCGTCGACCCGCGGTGGCGGCCCACGAGGCCGATCACAAGGTCGTCCTCGTGCCCGACATCTATACCAACCACGAGTATCCCGAGGCCGGCGACGCAGCCCTCGAGGTGCTCGAGGCCGCCGGTGTCCACGTCGAGGTCGCCGACCCGCGAGACGTGGGCCGCCCGGCCTACTCGAAAGGGCTGCTCGATCAGGCCGCCGAGGACGCGACGGAAACCGTCCACGAACTCCTGCCGTACGTCGAGGAGGGCTACGACGTGGTGTTGATCGAGCCCTCCGACGCCGTCATGGTGCAGTCGGACTACCTCGATCTGTTCGATCACCCGGAGGTCGAGGCAGTTGCCTCGAGCACCTACGGTGTCTGTGAGTATCTCGATCAGTTCGATCTCGACGCCGAGATCGCCTTCGATGCCCCCGACGAGCACCTCGCCTACCACGGCCACTGCCACCAGAAGGCCCACGCGAAAGACCACCACGCCGTCGGCGTGCTCCGGCGTGCGGGCTATGCGGTCGATCCCCTCGACTCGACGTGCTGTGGGATGGCCGGCTCCTTCGGCTACGAGGTCGAACACTACTCGATGAGCAAGGCGATCGGCGAGGTCCTCTACGAACAGGTCGACGACAGCGCGGCCGAGCGCGTCGTCGCCCCCGGCGCATCCTGTCGCACTCAACTCGAGGACCGTCCCGGCGCGACCGAGGAACCCCCGACACCGATCGAGGTCGTCGCCGAGGCACTCGCCGAGCGACGATAGACACGGTCGATGCGGACTGCTGTACCGAGTTCCCGCCGATCGTCGCCCCCGTCCTGGCGATCGACGGGCAGTGACGACAGGAGACCGTAGAAACGAGGTCCCGGGTTCGGCGACGACGGCCGACAACGGCCGACGTGCGATCTCATCGACAGCTCGAGCGCTCGAGCGCCCTACTCGAGGTCCATCGACTCCTGGCGATCGGTCGTTCACTTCGCGATGTCTTTGATCGCGGGCTCCGCGAGCGTGATCTCGATGACCCGTGTCTCACTCGAGAGCGACACGCGACCGGTCGGAACGGGGCCGAGTGTTGCCCGCTGCGTCATACGGGTTACTGTCCGGCAGGTCCGGCGCACCCGCGACCCGGGCGACGGTTGCGCCGGAACATTGGTACAGCAATCCGTCTCAGTCGTCGCTCGGCGCCACGACGGCTTTCCGGGTCGAACCGTAGTTGGTACCAGCGGTGATCGACTCGGGTTCTTTGACGACGTAGAGGACGACCAGCCCAGTGACGATGTACTTCGTGACGATGTCGAGGACGCTGTAGCCCCACGAGGTGATCGCGACATCGAGCACGGCGATTCCTTCGACGCCGAGTCCCCACAGGATCGGATAGCCGAACCAGCCGATGACGGTGAGGAGTTTCAGCGTGTTGAACAGGTCGGCGGTCCCCGTCGTCTCGGCTTCGGCCGTCCAGTCGACCATGATGATGTAGACGATCACGAGGAAGAACGTCGAACTGATGACGAACCACCACCAGCGCATGAAGACCGAGGAGGTGGTCAGCGCGGCGGCAAGGCCGGTCACGCACATCGCGATCGTGAACGCGCAGGTCGTCATGATTTTCGTCAGGTTCGACCCCGCGATCAACCCGAGCACGATGAGGATAAACGGCGTCGAGAACGTCCAGGTAAGGTACCGCCCCCACATGGTCAGGACCGCTTCGCCGGCTCGCGGGTGGCCCGCAGGCATCTCGATGAAACTTATCGTAAGCCCGGATGTGAGGGCCGTGTAGCTCGAAATCGAGACGATCGAGATCAACATCGTCGCGACGAGGATGAGGTTGGCTCGTGGATCCGTTACGCCCCGCCCCATCGCGACGATAAACAGGATCGTCAACCCTGCGAGCGCGATGTTGGTCACGAACGACAGCGCGAGCAGCGTGTCGTCGAAGACGTACTCGAAGATCTCCGACTGCGTTTCTGGCGTCTGGAGGACGACCTGCCGGGAGGTCGCCGCCAGTATGTCAACGGAATGCATGTCTACAGTATGACGTTCGGTGGTAACCCGAAAGAGAACGGAGCCATACCAGTAAGGGGAAATCGATGCTGGTCCCGGTAGTCGGTGTATTCGGCCGATAAAAAGAGTCTACAGCCCCTATGACGCCGATCGTTGCACGTTTTTTGCGGTTTCTCGCCGGTGATGGGGAGGGCTCGAGCCGGAGCGTAGCGAGTGGGCGATCAGGTCCCGTCGGGTGGCCCGCATCAGCGACGCGACCGCTCGCCGGTCGCCGGTCGCTTCGGGTCCGTCCCGTTACGTTTTACCCCCACGGGCTCGAATCGCCTCCAATGACTGCCCAGACCGTCCAGCAGGGCGACCTCGTGACCGTCATCGGCCTCGAGGTCCACGTCCAGCTGGAGACCGACACGAAGATCTTCTGTGGCTGTTCGACCGAACAGACCGACGAACCCAACGAGAACGTCTGCCCGGTCTGTCTCGGCCTCCCCGGTGCCCTGCCCGTGTTGAACGAGGCCGCCGTCGAGGCCGCCGTCAAGATCGGGAAGGCGATCGACGCCGACATCCCCGAGGAGACGCGGTTCCACCGGAAGAACTACTACTACCCCGACCTGCCCAAAAACTTCCAGATCACCCAGTACGACGAACCGATCTGTGCCGACGGTGACCTCGAGGTCGCCGTCGAGGGCGACCGCCGAACGGTGACGATCGAGCGGGCCCACTTAGAGGAGGACCCGGGGAGCCTCCAGCACGTCGGCGGCGGTGGCGGCATCGATTCGGCCGACTACACCCGCGTCGACTACAACCGCGCCGGCACGCCGCTGATGGAGATCGTGACGGCGCCGGACTTTCGCAGCCCGAGCGAGGTGCGGGCCTTCCTCGCCGAACTCGAGGAAGTCCTCGAGTATCTGGGCGTCTTCGACGCCGAGCGCGACGGCAGCCTGCGCATCGACGCCAACCTCTCGATCATCCCCGAGGCGGAGATCGAGAGCGGCGACGTGACCGACATCGGCGCGGACGCGCTGGCGGCGGCAAACCGCACCGAAGTGAAGAACATCTCGAGTCACAAGGGCGCCGAAAAGGCCCTGGCCTACGAGGAGACCCGCCAGAAGAACGCGATCCAGCGCGGCCGCGCGGTCGAACAGGAGACCCGCCACTGGGACGAGTCGCGCGGAATCACGGTCTCGATGCGCTCAAAAGAAGAGGAGAAAGACTACCGCTACTTCGAGGAGGCCGATCTCCCGCCGCTTCGCGTCTCGGGCTGGAAAGAGGAGATTGCGATTCCGGAACTCCCCTCCGCGCGACGCGAGCGCTTCCAGGCGGAGTACGGGTTAAACGAAGAGGCCGCCTCGAAGCTCACCTCGACGAAGCAGGTCGCGGACTTCTACGAGGACGTCGCCGGCGAGTTCGATCCCGATCTGGCCGCGACCTGGGTCGCGGACAACCTGCTCGGCGAACTCAACTACCGCGACATGGACATCGTGGAACTCGAGGGGCGTCTCGAGGAGGTCACACGACTCGTCGAACTCGTCGCCGAGGACGAGATCACGGCGAAAAACGCCCACGAGACCGTGCTCCGCGGAATGCTCGACGACGGCGAGGCGCCAGACGAGATCGTCGAGGAAGAGGGGCTTGGCAAGACCGACGAGGACGAGGTCCAGCAGGCCGTCGTCGAGGCGATCGACGAGAACCCCGACGCCGTCGACGACTACGAGTCGGGCGATGACGGCGCGATCAACTTCCTCGTGGGACAGGTCATGCAAAAGACGGGCGGCAGCGCGGATCCCGGTGACGTCAACCAGTTGTTGCGGGCCGAACTCGAGCAGTAATCCGACCGCAGCCGCTCACAGGCCGTTTTTCAGCACGCGGTCGACGCCGCGTCGCAGTCGCTCGGACGCCGACTGGCCCGAAATCCCTAACGCCGACCCGATCTCGTCCGTCGAGGCTTCTCGTGGAACCTCGAAGTAGCCCATATCGCGGGCCGTGACCAGCGCCTCGTGTTGTTCGCGCGTGAGGCCGAACGGCGGTTCGTCGGCCGCAGACTCCCGAGTCAGTTTCTCGAGGTGAAACGTCGCTCCCCGGTCCAGACAGAACGTCCGAAACTCCGCGAGCGTTTCGCGGTCGGGAAACCGAGATCGGAGCCACCAGCCCTCGTCGGTCACGATCCCGTTGAGCGGCGTTCCGCCCAGATCCATGTACTTCTGATAGATCGGGAGCGGCGGGTCGCGGATCGTCGTTCGGTAGAGGGCGCTTTCCCCGTACTCGTCGAGGACCATAACATCCGAGACCGTCGGATCGTCCGCCAGCGCGTCTCGAAACTCGTAGTCGACGTCGTCGACGGTCCGACAGATCGTCACCGGTCGATCGCGGTCGACGGGGAGGACCCGTTCGATGTACACCGTCGGCTCCGTGACCGCTGCAACTGCGTCCGTCAGGGGAAGATCGAGCGACGCCACCCGAAATTCCGTGATGATTCCCATCGGTCGAATTTGCCTCCGTACTTAAACTGCCTGCTGTGCGAGATATAATCTCATCGGAATTCCGTCAGTATTCCACTGTAGTAATGCTGATGGAACTGCAGCCGCGACCTGACATCTCCGCTCTCCACTCCCGGGTCGACACTCGCCGGGAAGACCCGTTCGATACTTGCCGTTGCCCGCATCCCTCCGAATCGACGGTCGACGATGGCGTCCCAAAACGGCCGGGAGACGCCTTCGCCGCGAGAGGCGACCCGAATCCGGCCGTCTCGGAGGTGTAACCGATGGCACTCCCGGATCGGATCGCGAACGCGCTAACCAGTCGCTCTCGAGCCGTTATTCTCGTCTTGCTGATGTTGACCGCGCTCGTCGGCGCCGGCATGCCGATGCTCGAGGAAGACACCTCGCTCGAGCAGTTCGAGAGCGATTCGACGGAGCGGGAGGCGCTCGACGATATCAACGACCGGTTCGTCGCCGAGGGCGACGAGAACACGACGTCGGTACAGGTGATCGCGAGGGACGACGACGTCCTGACGCGAGAATCGTTACTCGACTCCCTCGAGCTCCAACAGGAGATACATGCGACTGAGTCGATCGGAGGAACGCTCGTCGAAGACGACCCGATCACCGGCGTCGAGAACGTCGTTGCGATCACTGCGATCACCGAAGAACAGGTGTCGCAACTGGAAGCACGCGGCGCCGAACTCGAGCAGCGCGAGGCGCAACTCGAGAACAGAACGGCGACGCTCGATGCGGGCCTCGAGGACGCGCTCGCGTTGCAGCGAGAGCAGGCGCAACTGCGCGCGGCCGGCGACGAAGCGGGAGCGGCCGAGATCGAATCCGAGATCGACGCCGCGATCGCGGAAACGGTCGCCGCCGCCGACCTCGACGACGAACAGGCCAACGAGTACGAGGAACGCGTCGGGCAGGCTCGAGCGATCGAATCCGACCGCTGGGCGATCGAACAGCAAACCGACGCTCCCGGTGACGATCCCGCGTACCAGGAGCTGACAGAGTCCCTCGAATCGGTCTCGACCGGCGCGACGCTCGGCGTCCTCGAGTCGGAGTACGAGCGACTCGAAGCCGACTTCGAGGCGTTCGAGGAGGACCAACGGCAACTCGAAGCAGACGACGAGCGGCCGTCGCTCGACGAACAGATCGACGCCCTCGAGGACCTCTCCGACGAGGAGTTCGAGGCGGTGCTCCGCGAGACGCTATCGGCCGACGCGGACGGCGACGGCGGGACCGCCCTCGCGTTCATGCCGACCGACTACGAACCGGGATCGACCGAGGCGGACGCCCGCGTGACCCTCGTTACGCAGCAGACGGACGGCGGGACGTTGTCCGCCGCCGACGAGGACGCACGGATCGACGAGGCGCAACTCGAACTCCGCGAACTCGCGACCGGCGCCGATCAGGAGTACGTGGTTTTCGGCGCCGGAATTATCACCGACGAGATCGATCGGTCGATGGACGACAGTCTCGCGATCGTCGGACCGTTCGCACTCCTGTTCGTCATCGTCGCGCTGACGATCGCTTACCGGGATCCCCTCGACGTCGCGCTCGGCGTCGTCGGGATCATCGGCGTGTTGATCTGGACGTTCGGCTTCATGGGCTGGGCCGGGATCGCGTTCAACCAGATGATGATCGCGGTGCCCGTCCTGTTGATCGGGCTCTCGATCGACTACGCGATCCACGTCTTCATGCGCCATCGCGAGCAACGCGAGACCGAAGGCGTCACCAGCACGGTTCGCGGTTCGATGTCGATCGCGCTGGCCGGCGTCGGCGTCGCCCTCGTCTGGGTGACGGCGACGACCGCAATCGGCTTTCTCGCCAACCTCGTCAGCCCCATCCGCCCGATTCAGGAGTTCGGCGTCGTCAGCGCCGTCGGGATCCTCTCGGCGCTGATCGTCTTCGGCGGTCTTATCCCCGCGCTCAAGGTCGAAATCGACTCCGTTCTCGAGTCCCGCGGCTGGAGCCGCCGCAAACGAGCGGTCGGGACCGGCGACGGCGGGTTTGCCACCGTTCTCTCGGGCGGCGCGACCGCGGCGCGAACGGCGCCGGCCGTCGTGTTGATCGTCGCGTTGCTGCTCACCGCGGGCGGCGTCTACGGGGCGACGCAGGTCGATACGAGCTTCGACGAGGAGGATTTCCTCGCCGAGAGTCCGCCGTCCTGGACGGAGCACCTCCCGGGAGTGATGACCCCGGGCGAGTATCAGGCCGCAGATGACCTCGAGTACGTCAACGAGAACTTCCACCGGCCGGACTCGCAGGCACAGCTCTTCGTCGAGGGCAATATCACGGATCCGGACGCGGTACAGCGACTCTCGGACGCGGAACGCGAGGCCGGCGAAAGTGACGTCGTCTACCTAGATCCGACGGGAGAGCCCGACGTACAGGGGCCGCTTTCGGTGATGGAATCGGTGGCCGCCCAGAACGAGTCGTTCAACGAGACCTACCAGGCGTCGCTGAACGACGACGGCGTTCCGGCTCAGAATATAGCGCAGTTGTACGACGAACTGTTCGAGGCCGACGAATCGGCGGCGAGTTCTGTCATCTACCGCACCGACGACGGGGAGTACGAGTCGGCCCGCCTGGTTGTCGCGATTCACGGCACCGCCGGGTTCGACGACGCCGCCGACGAGATGCAAACGATCGCGGGATCGATCGACGTCGACGGGGCCGGCGATCAGCGCACCGTCGACGTCGACGACGGGGAGGTCCACGCGATCGCGACGGGGAACCCGATCATCAACCACACCGTCGAACAGGACCTGCTCGATACGGTCCTCGAGAGTCTGTTGATCACCCTCGTTACCGTCTTCGCCTTCCTGACGGTGGCTTACTGGCTGACCGGAACCAGCGCGACGCTCGGGGCCGTAACCCTGCTGCCGGTCGCGTTTACGGTGAGCTGGATCCTGGGGACGATGTCGCTCCTCGGAATGCCGTTCAACGTGTTGACGGGGATGATCACCAGCCTGACGATCGGGCTCGGCGTCGCCTACAGCATTCACATCAGCTCCCGGTACATGCTCGAACTCGAGCGGCAGGGAACCGTCGCGGATGCGATGCGGACGACCGTCACCGGGACCGGCGGCGCGCTGCTCGGAAGCGCCGTGACGACGGTCGGCGGGTTCGGGACGCTCGCGCTCGCGTTCATGCCCGTCCTCCGACAGTTCGGAATCATTACCGGATTGACGATCGCGTACGCGTTCCTCGCGAGCGTCGTCGTCCTCCCGTCGCTACTGGTGTTGTGGACGCGGTACGTCGGTCCCGACGTGCCCCTGGACGCAACGGACGCCGCCGACGAACCGGAGGCGCGGAGCGAAACCGACGACGAACCGGAGGCGCGGAGCGAAACCGACGACGAACCGGAGGCACGGGAGAAAGTCACCGACGACGAACCGACCGAACGAAGCGAGGCCACCGAAGTCGAAGTCCCGGCGGGTTCGGAGGGCGATTCGAGGGACCGATAGCCGTCTCGAGCCCATCGCTGCGAATTTCGTTTCCAGGGGCTGCGACCGACTCGAGGCGAGCCGTTCTTCCGGTCCCGGTCGCGACGGTCACGGGTCGATCGACTGACGACCGACGAACGGCGAACCGTCGGTCGCCGCATCGGCTCCGATCGGTTTCAGGAACCGGTGTTCCGCTACCGATATAATTACCATCGGACGGCGTGTGCAGTGTCGACATGGATCGAATACGACTCGGGAACGACGAGTTCGAGGGCCGAAACAACGCCTACGTCCTCGCCGAGGACGGCGGCGACGGCCTCGCGCTCGTCGACACCGGTCTCGCGACGCCCGACGTACGCGAGGATCTGCGAGACGGACTGGCCGAACGCGGCTACGACTTTGCCGACGTCGACGATATCGTCCTGACGCACTTCCACGTCGACCACGCGGGACTGGCCGGCGAGATTCAGGCGGCAAGCGACGCGACGGTCTACGTCCACGAAGCCGACGCCCCGCTCGTCGAGGGCGACGCCGACGCCTACGACGCCATCGAACGGCGGCGTCGCGACCTCCTCGAGCGGTGGGGTGTTCCCGAGGAGTCGCGGGCCGAACTCGCCGAGTTCATGGAACTGGCCGAACATCTCGAGGGCGAGCCGGCCGACGCCACGCCGATCGAGGGCGGAACGGTTCTCGAGGTCGGCGGTCGAACCCTCGAGACGATTCACGCGCCCGGCCACGCCGCGGGACACTGTTGTTTCGAAATCTGCGATGCGTCGGGAACACACCGGGAGGGGGGTGCTGTCGCCGGGAGCGGCGGCGAGGCGTTCGTCGGCGACGCCCTGCTACCGGTGTATACGCCGAACGTGGGCGGTGCAGACGTCCGCATCGACCGGCCGCTCGAGCGTTACTACGAGACTCTCGAGCGACTGGCCGAGCGCGAGTACGATCGGGTCTGGCCGGGGCACCGCGAGCCGATCGCGGAGCCGACCGCGCGAGCGCGCGAGATCATCGCCCACCACCGCGAGCGCAGCGAGAAGATCCTCGAGATTCTCCGCGAGCACGGCCCGGCCGACGCCTGGACGGTCAGCGACCACCTCTTCGGCGACCTCGAGGGGATCCACATCGTCCACGGGCCGGGCGAGGCCTACGCGCATCTCGACCACCTCGAGCACGAGGGCGTCCTCGACGTCGACGATGGGATCTATCGGCTGGTCGACGCGGGCGCCGAAGCCGACGCGATCGGTGTCAGCGAAAACCGACGCTGAGACGTCGACTACCGTTCATACTGTCGGACAGCAGTCAGTGCACCGTCGGTCGCGAATTCGCGGTCGGCTCCGACGGCGACGACCGCAGTCGCGCGACCGATCGGCAACGCGTGCTGTCCGGCAGTATCAGTCGCTCGCCTCGAGGCCGCCCTGAAACGCCGCGACGGCCTCCCGGAACGCGTCGGGGATAGGGCGGGTCTCTCCGGTCTCGAGGTCGACGGCGACGTGGGTGACGGTGCCGTCGGCGAGCACCTGCTCGTCGGCGCTGCGTGTGATGCGGTACTCGAACGTGATACTCGCCGTGCCGATTTCGGCGACGCGGATCTCGTTGACGAGTTCGTCGCCGAACTCGGCCGCGTCGCGGTAGTTCAGTTCCGTATTGGCGACGTGGACCTGCCAGCCGTCGCGCTCCATCTGTTCGTAGCCGTAATCGATCTGCCGGAAGAACTCCGAGACGGCCTCGTCCTGAAACGTGAAGTACTCGCCGTAGAAGACGACGCCCTGCAGGTCCGTTTCGGCGAAGCGAACGCGATTTTCGAAGATCGGTCGAAACTCGGGGTCGATATCTGTGTCAGATGTGGACATACCGTGTACCGCCGTTGCGAGGGGTAAAACCGTACCGGCCACGGCAATCTATCGCTCGACCGTCTCCCGGAGAAGCAAACGCGGTCAGAGCGACTCGAGCGCCTCCAGATCGGCCGCGTCGTGCCCGCAGATCACGGTCGCGTCGTGGCGTCGCTCGAGATCTTTCACCGTCCGCAGGCTCTCGAACCAGTGGCGCTTGCTCCAGAGCAGTCCGCCGCCCATCGGCTGCTCGTCGCGGTAGTTGGTCCGGGAGTAGGCCAGGTCGCCGGCGAAAATCACGGTGCCGGTGCCCTCGAGTTCGAGGCGGACGCCGAGCAGGCCGGGCGTGTGGCCGGGGAGACGGACGAACTCGAGGTCGTCGAAGTGTTGTTCGCGGTCGTCGTGGACGACCCGCCAGTTCAGGTCGCGGTCGAAGTCGCCCGCGACGTAGGCCTCGTCGCCCTCGCTCGTCTTGGCGCTGTAGTAGGCGTACTTGAGTTCGCGCTCGTGGACGTAAATCGGCGTGTCGGTACCCTCGAAGGCGTAGAGGCCGCCGGCGTGGTCGAGGTGGAGGTGGGTCTGGATCACCGCATCGATATCGGAGACGGCGTAGCCGGCGTCGGCGAGGTCGTCCTCGAGCGGGCGCAGACCGGTGTGTTCGAAGGCGGCGTAGAGCTCCGCGGGCCAGTGGCCCGAGTCGGCCTCGGGGTGGGAGCCGGTGTCCCAGAGGATCGTCGCCGCCGGGTGGTCGATGACGAGGTTGTAGACCGGGCCGTCGCCCATCATCGTCTCGGGGTTGGGCTCGTCTGCGGTTCCCAGGGTCGCCCCCTCGATGACGTTGTTGACGTCGGTGGTGATCGTGCCCCGATCGATCGGCGTGACGGTTGCGTCGACCATACTATCGTCTCGCGCCCCCGACGAATATACGTGGGTGGTCCTCGCCACCGCGGCGGCCGACACCGGCGGCGACGCCCGCCGACGTCAGTAGCGCAGTTTCGCGTCGCCGGTCTCGACCCACCGCTCGAGTCGGTCGTCGTCGACGCCGTAGTCGATCTCGTAGGGCGTCTCCGCCGTCCAGCCCTCATCGAGGAGGTGGTCGACGACCTCGTCCGCCGCGTCGCCGTAGTGATCGCCCCGGTGGAAGTGGGAAGCGGCGAGGTCGATAACGTCGAGGTGGGCGTGAATCGCGACGCGGTCGTCGTCGACGCCCCAGATGTGGACGTGGTTCCACTCGTCGCCGAGACGGGGTCGCCGGTAGGAGTAATCGGGCGCGACGAGCGCGTCCTCGTCGGGGTCCCACGCCTTCGCCGTCGCGTCCGGAAAGACCGGCGTCCACTCGAGGGCGCCGAGGCCCGAAAACGCGTCGTCGACGGCCTCGAGGGCGGACGACTCGCCCGAGGCGCGGGCGTGGACGTTGATCGGCAAGAGGGGGCGCCACTCGCCGTCGTCGTTCGGCTTGTACAGACAGCGGGGGTAGTCGTGTTCGCCGTTGCGATCGGCCTCGACGACGGCGTCTACGGGTTCCTCGTTGCCGGCCGCGACGCCGGTTGCGGTGCCGACGGCGAGCGCACCGCCGGCGCCCGCGATGGCCTGTCGTCTGGTGAGTCGCACTCGGGACGTGCGGGTGTCCTGCGACACGGAGTTAGGCCTCGCTCGCGCCGCGTTGATTCGCGCTGCTGAGCGTGCCGTCTGTCGAACCGATTCCCGTACTCGAGTCCATGCCCGCCCGTTGGGCGACTCCTGACACAAGAATTCGGCCTGAGTGCTCGTGGTCGATGGACGCCGGCTCCCGAATCCGGCCGGGAACACGCTCGAGTCGCCCGATTACGATCAGATCCCGAGTCGGTCTCGGCGTCCCTCGTCGCGAAACTGTCGACCGCCGGGAGCCGTCGGCAGACGGGTCGGCGGTTCAAAATATGGCAATCCTTTTCCGCGGTCGTACTGAATCCGAGGGTATGTCCGACGAGAACGCATCCGACGGTAACGGTGACGAGAGCGAGGGCGAGGAGAAGTCCTTCCGAGAGCGAGTCGAGGAAATCCGCGAGAAGCGCGCCGAGGAAGGCGAAGGCGAGGGCGAGCCGCCGGAGAGTCCGTTCGGCGGCGGTGGCGGCCCAGGCGGTATGGGCGGCGGTGGCGGGAACCCGTTCGCACAGATGATGGGCGGCATGATGGGCGGCGGTCCGGGCGGCATGGGCGGCGGCCCCGGCGGTCCAGGCGGCCGCGGCGAGGAGTCGGTCGGCAACGAGGAACTCGTTCAGGAAGTGCGACAGATGCGCGACGAGATGCGCGACCAGACGCGCGCGCTCAAGCGCATCGCCGACGCGCTCGAAGACCAGTAACGACCGCCGACACCGCTTTCTCGATTCGTCGACGCCCGACGCGTAGCGTCCGCTCTTTCGAACGATCTGGCGCTCGACGACGGCGCTCTCGAGTCTCGGCATCTCTCGCGACCGGAGTGTGAACACCGCCCGCTGGGGACCCCTACGCGCGGTGACAGGCGACGGGACGGATCAACATCCATTTAGTTTCGCTGCCCAGTTATCCGACGAGTCTATGAGCACAGCGGGGGACAGCCCGGGAGACCGGGACGCTGGCGGCGGCGCGGACCGCGAGGCCAGCGACGATATCGAGTACGGAATCGGCGACAAACCGCCGGTGGGCGAATCGGCGGTGCTGGGGATTCAACACTACCTGACGATGGTGGGGGCGAACATCGCGGTGCCGCTGATTCTGGCCGAGGCGATGGGGATGCCAAGCGACGTGCAGGCGCAGTTCATCGGCACCTTCTTCGTCGTTTCGGGGATCGCGACGCTCGCCCAGACGACGTTCGGGAATCGGTATCCGATCGTCCAGGGGGCGCCGTTCTCGATGCTCGCGCCGGCGCTCGCCATCATCGCCGTGGTCACGGCCGGCGGCGTCGGCACCGGAGACAACTGGGAGGCGGCCCTCCTACAGTTACAGGGAGCGATTATCGTCGCCGCGACGGTCCAGGTCGCGATGGGATACTTCGGCCTCGTCGGGAAGCTTCGACGGTTCCTTTCGCCGGTCGTCATCGCCCCGACGATCGCCCTGATCGGGCTCTCGCTGTTCGACGCCGATCAGGTGACGACGACGGACCAGAGCTGGGTGTTGCTCGGTCTGACGCTCGGCCTCATCCTGCTGTTCTCGCAGTACCTCGACCTCAAACACCGGGCGTTCAGACTGTATCCGGTCATCCTCGGCATCGGAATCGCCTGGCTCGCGGCGGCGACGCTCTCGATCGGCGGCGTATTCGGGAGCGGTCATCCCGGGTACGTCTCGCTCGGCGACGTCACCGACACGTCACTCTTGCTCCCGATCCACCCCTTCCAGTGGGGGCTGCCCGAGTTCACGACGGCGTTCATCGTCGGGATGTTCGCCGGCGTCCTCGCCTCGATCGTCGAGAGCATCGGCGACTACTACGCCGTCGCGAACATGACCGGCGCCGCCGCCCCGAGCGAACGCCGAATCAACCACGGGATCGGGATGGAGGGACTGATGAACGTCTTCTCCGGCGTGATGGGCTCGAGCGGCTCGACCTCCTACTCCGAGAACATCGGCGCGATCGGCCTGACCGGCGTCGCCTCCCGATACGTCGTCCAGATCGGCGCCGTGATCATGCTCGTCTTCGGCTTCATCGGCTACTTCGGCCAGCTGATCGCGACCATTCCGGACCCGATCGTCGGCGGGCTCTTCATCGCCATGTTCGCCCAGATCGTCGCCGTCGGCGTCGGAACGCTCAAACACGTCGATCTCACCGCCTCGCGGAACACCTTCGTCATCGGCTTCGCGCTGTTCGTCGGATTGGCCGTGCCGGCCTACATGGGCAACTTCGAAAGCACGCTCGCGTTTCGGGATGCGATCGGCCTCGAGGCCGCGCTCGCGGCCTATCCGGAGTGGATCGAGACGCCCGCGGAGGCGGTCGTCGACATCGTCTTCATCATCGGCTCGACGGGGATGGCGATCGGCGGACTCGCCGCGCTGATCCTCGACAACACGATTCCGGGGACCCGCAAGGAGCGCGGCCTCGCCCAGTGGGACCGGATCACCGAAGACGAGTCCGAGTTCGACGCGTTCTGGGAGCGCTGGACGGGGACCGACCGGGAGAACTGAAACTGACTCGAGTTCGGTTCTGGTGCTGTTCTGATCGGGTTCGGTTTTTCGCGGTCGTATCGTGTCGTCTCGTACCGCACCGTATCCGAGCGTCGTTTCGGTTACCCCTCGAGGACGCCGTCACTGTCGTCACCGCCGTCGTCGCCGTCGAGGGCCGCTTCGATGCGGTACAGAATCCGGCAAATCGCGAGCAGCGTCAGCGCGATGATGGCGAGGAGGACGTCGCTGAAAAGGTAGCCGTAGCCGAGTACGAGGAGTCCGAACGGGACGCCGAGCGTTGCGACCCAGTCCGTCTGCGAAGTAGTCATACGTGAAACACATATCAGAATCGGATAATTCTTTCGTCCAGTGCAACCCCGTAGGCTATCCCCTCGCCCGTCTTACTGGACGTCGATGGCAGAACTCCCTCTCGACGACGGCACGCTCTGGTACGAGAGCCGCGGCGACGGTCGGCCGCTCGTGTTCATCCACGGCGGCTGGATGAACGGCGAGGCCTGGGCCCCGCAGGTCGAACGCTTCGCCGACGAGTACGAGGTGATCACGTTCGACGTCCGCGGCCACGGCAAAACGGGCGCGACGGCGGTCGACCGATACACGATCGACCTGTTCGCGGACGACCTCGAGGCCCTGCTGGCCCACCTCGACCGCGACGAGGCGCCCGTTCTCTGCGGGCTCTCGCTGGGTTCGATGGTCGTCCAGGAGTTCGTGGACCGCCACCCGGACCGTGCTGCGGGAGCGATCCTCGGCGGCGCCGTTCGCTCGATGCCGCCGGTGGAGCTCCCGCCAGGAACGAAACCGTTCGTCTCGCCGATGCCGGCGCTTGCGACCACACTGTCGCTTTCGGGGCCCGCGACGACGTTCCGAACGATGTTGTCCTCGATCCGAGCGACGACAGGGGAGGAGTGGCTCACCGTCGATCCCGACGTTCGGTCGCAGGCGATGGACGCCGTCCGACAGGTCGAACGCCGGGAGTTCCGGAAAGTCTTCGGCGCGCTCTACCGCTACGAGCCGACCGACCTCTCGCACGTCGAGACGCCGACGCTGATCGTCCACGGCGAACAGGAGGCGCCGCTGGTCAAGCGACAGGGCCGTCGACTTGCCGACGAAATCGAACGCGGTGACCTCCTCGAGTTCGACGAGTCGGGCCACCTCGTCAACCTCGATCGGCCGAATTCGTTCAATCACGCGGCCGAGACGTTCCTCGAGCGGACGGCCACGTAGTCGTCGGGCCAGCGAGTGACAGACGCCACCACCGCCTTCGACTCGAGTCACGTCGCGGAGACGGACGGTATTGAGCTGCTGGCGGCTCGGATCGAACCGACGCCGCCAACCCAATGTGATTTGGCAACGACACGAAGGTCGTTGCGTGCGAATGCGTATCGTGGGTCGACCGAACTCGAACGTCGACCCATACGAGACACAATGCTATGAGCAGTAACTGTCCGGATTCCGACGTCACCGACGGAGCGGTATTACCGAACGAACAGTGGTCGAGCGTTTCGAGACACGTCGCAAACAGCTACGTCGAAGCGAACAACGCGCTGCTCGCTGCGATGGGGTTTTCGCCGTCGGCCGAGGCCGCGGGCGAGGGGACGGGTGACGAACCGCGAACGAAAACGACGTCGACGGTCGACCCGCCGGTCACCGAAGTCGCCTTCGGCGACGAGACGTGGCTGATGGAGCGGTCGACGGACGCGTACGACGACCTCGGCGTCGGTGATTACGTCCGATTTTCCAAGCCAATCGAGGCGACCGACGTCTCCGCGTTCGCACAGGTTTCCGGCGACACCAACCGACTCCACCTCGCCGAGACGTTCGCCGAAGCCACCCAGTTCGACGGCCGGATCGCCCACGGCACGCTCGTCGCGGGGACGATCAGCGCCGCCCTGGCCCGATTCCCCGGGCTCACGGTCTACCTCTCACAAGACCTCGAGTTCCAGGCGCCCGTCGAAATCGGCGAGACGGTGACGGCCACCTGCGAAATCGTCGAAGCACTGGGCGACACGCGATACCGGCTCCACACGACCGTCGAGAACGCCGACGAGACGACCGTCATCGACGGCGAAGCGGTCGTCGTCATCGACGAGGCGCCGTCGCCCGGCGACGACGACGCGGACTCGAGTCCGGACTGAGGCCGATCTCGCGGGACCAAAACACGTTGGAGCAACGGTGATGGCCGCGCCAGTCTAGTTCACACGTAATGAGCTGGTCAGAATCGGAGTCGAGGATCGTCGCGGTGTGTCGCGCCTGCGAATCGGTGTTCGTCTCCGAACAGCGGCCGGACGGGACGATCAGACCGATCGGCGTCTCGGAGGAGTGTACCTGCGGTAACGGCGACTTCAAACGCGTCGCTCCGTCGGGAGACGGCGAAACGCCCGGCACGGACGACGACCCGTCGGAGCGATCCGCCTCGTCGATGGTTCGCCCGCCGTCGGACTGAACACTCACGACCGACCGCGGGACCCAGCCGCTGCATTTCTCGCTCGACGGCGTAACCGAGGTCGATCACTGGATCCCTCGAGCGTGACACACTCGCTACCGCTGGGTCCCGCGCTACCGTCGAGTCGCGAGAGCGCTCCGGTCAGTGCGACCGAGAGTGGCCGAATCCGCCAGGTGACAACGTTTTACTATAGTGGCGTGGTACCACCCAGCATTCTTGTGCGACGGGTCGAAACGCTCGTCGCGCGAGCGACTGGCGATGGATCGCCGATTCGAACGTCGCCTCGGTACCCGCACTATGACGCCGCCACCCGAACCGATGCTCGCGTTCGCGACGACCGCATCGCTCCTCTACACGGCGCTGTGGTGGTTCTGGTGGACCGCGTTCGCGGACCCCGGCGTCGAACTCCAGTACTCCGAACGGGAGTCGTGAGTCCGTCGACCGGAGCTAGCGGCCGACGGCCCCCGACTACCCCGTATCGTGTTCTGCGAACGTCAGACACCAGTCGTCGGGGTCGGAGAGACAGTTCCCGTCGACGAGCCAGTGTTCGGGCCCGGTCTCCTCGTCCAGCACGCAGACGCCGTGAACGGTCGGCGTCTCGACCAGCGACAGCGGAGGCGCGTCGTTGCTTCGGAAGCCGTACGCGGAGAGCACCGACTGCGGAACCGAGTCCGACGGCGCGACGACCAGCGCCGCGTCGTCGTTGACCTCGAGAATCGATTCGAGGACGGGCCCGAACGCCGCCGCTCGAGCCCGATTCGAGACGAGCGGGACGACGTCGGTGAGTCGCGTTACAGTCGCACCGTTCATCCGCCGGGTTCCCGTCACCACCGCGACGATCGGCGAGCCGTCGTACCGGCCGACGAACGTCTCGTACTCCCAGTAGGGGTTGCCAAAGCGCCACTCGTAGAACGTCTCGTCGCGCAGCAGGTGGAACGCGTCGGGAACCGCGCGGCGATAGAGGGTCGCGAGCGTCGCCGCCGGAATCGCGCCGGTCCGCTCGACGTCGATCGCGGATCGATCGAACGTCGAGGAACGGCGGCGGGCGACAGCCGCCAGATAGCCGCGCGCGAGGCGTTCCGTCCCGCGGTCGAGCAGTGGTTCGGCCGGCCCCGCTCGCTCGGCGTCGATCAGCGCAGCGGGCCGCTGGACGCGGTAGTACAGTTCCTGGTGTTGCACCTGTCGCCAGCCGTAATTCTCCCACGTCGTCTGCGTGAGTTCGTTCGGAAAATCGAAGACGAGGTCGATACCCTCGTCGTCGAGGCGCTCGAGCGCCAACTCGAGGATCTGCGTGAACAGTCCCCGTTTCTGATGGGCCGGGCGCACGGCGGCGTCACACGGCTGGACGACGCGCCTGTCCGTCTCGCCCGTGTACAACGACAGGATCCAGAAGCCGCTCGCGCCGACGACCGTTCCCTCGTACTCGGCGACGTAGATCGGGACGTCCTCGACGTACGGATTCGTTTCGTACTTCCAGGCGAGCCACGCACTCGAGAGGTCGGGATCGAGCACGTCCTGATAGAGGGCGATCAGGTCGTCGCGATCCGAGTCGCGATACTGTCGAACGGTGTACTCGTCGCCGCCGCTCTCGTACCGTTTCTGATACGAAGGGCGCCGCGTCCAACTGAACATATTCCGATCATCGACCGAGTGGGCATAGTAATCGAGACCTTATTTCAGCGATTTTCGCTCGTCGAATTGATGTCAAACAATACACATTTAGGGGCGAAAACAGCGGAACAGGCGGAGCCGATTGGATGACCGGCGCGCTCTCACGCGCTGCGAGTGCGAGGGAAAAGCCTACATACGTTCCCGGTGGCGTTCTGACCGTGACATCACTCGCCCCGCTGTTCGCTCCGATCCCCGGCGGCCCTGAGCTGCTGATCATCGTCGGGATCGCGATCTTGCTCTTCGGCGCACAGAAAATCCCGAAGCTCGCCCGCTCGATCGGCGAGTCCACCGGCGAATTCAAGAAAGGACAGGCGAAAGTCGAGAACGAACTCGAGGAGCTTCGCGACCCGACCACCGAGGTCGACTCGAGCGCCGAGACCCAGCCGGCCACCGAGGCCCAACCCGAATCGTAACGACTCGCTTCGACTCCCATCGGCTACCTCCCTTTTGTGACAGTTCGCTCCGTAGTGTCATCAGTTTCCTCGAGCGCGTGGATTCGGTGTGCCCACTCGCCCGGTCGCCGTCGCCGTGCGTCGCTCGAGCCCCGATTGCGGGCCGGCGCCGACGGCTCTGTGGGGTGTGGTTCGAATGCTGGTAGTGTGTCGTAGACGCCGTCGGCCCCGGCTCTCCGCCGCGACTCGAGTGGCGAGGGAGTCGACTCGAGGCCGGCGTGTCTCGTTACTCGAAGGACGGGCGCGGATAGATGCGACACCCACAGGGCGAGACGACGCCGACCGTCGGGCCGAGGACCATCGTGGTCGCTCGAGGGCCGTCGCACTTCGGGCAGGTCGGCCGCGCGGACGCGTCGTCTGTGGTCGGTGGTTTCGTCATGTGGATGTCGGCTGGATTGGCTCGATGCGGGCGGTTCGGCGGTCGTTCGGGACGTTTTCAGCACATACCCGGCGACTGTTCGAGAGCGTGCTCTGTTCAGTTTACTGTGCTGTAATGGCTTATATCTACTGCAAATCAAATAGAATAGAGAACAGCGCTCGGAAACCGGTCCCTCAGGCTACTGTGGCCACATGGACCGCGGCCGCAGTCGATCTTTTGACGCAGCTCCCGAAATTCGAATTACTCGGGGTATTGACGACCCCATCGGCGAGAGCGAACGAACCGAGCACGGGCACTCCGAAAATCGACGACAGGACGTGTGCCCTGAATCGTTCCGCACCGAACGTCCCCCTGCCCACGACCGTCGGTTCAACGAAGCAGCCCCTCGATATTTCGATACCGAATATCCGCCCACGCATCGAGCTCGAGGTCGAATTCGTCGAACAGATCGAGGTGTGGAATCGCCTGGTCGGGAAAGAGGTAGTCGCTCCCGAACACGATCTGGTCGTGGTGTGCCTCGAGAAACGCCTGTCCGGCCTCGCGGTCGCGCGTGAGCGCGTTCCAGCCCGCCAGCGTCGAAATGTCGCCGTAGACGTTATCGTACTCTGTGAGCAGGTCCCAGATTCGGCCGCGTGAGGTGATCTCCCCCTCCGGAATGTCGCCGAGATCGGCCGGCTCGACGTCCCCGTCAATGTGCGCCCACCAGCCGTGGGCGTGGGCGACGAAGTCGACGTCCGGATACGAGGCGAGGACGTCCTCGAGACGCGGGAGACCGACGTCGTCCGTCATCGTGTGCTGGTCGGTGTGGAAGATGATCGGAAGCCCGTAGTCGCCACAGCGTTCGTACAGCGGCTCGAGGCGGTCGTCGTCGATGTCCATTTCGACTTTGAGCTCGCCGAACCCGCGGGCACCGCGCTCGATGTAACGCTCGAGCAGTTCGGTCGCGGTTTCCCAGTCGTCGACGTCCCACGGATCGATCGAACAGAACGGCACGAGTCGGTCGGGGTACGCCTCGACCTCCTCGAGCACCCAGGGCGTCGGCACCTGGACCGGGAAGCTCTCGGGCGAATCGAACGGGAGGACGACCGCCCGATCGACGCCGACGGCGTCCATCCAGTCGACGAGTTGCGCCGCCGAGAGCGGCTCGCGACCTCGCGCTCCGGCCGGCGTGATGTGCGTGTGAGCGTCGAACAGCGGAAGGTCGTCGACGTCGTCCGGCCCGCCGTCGTCCGACGCCGCTGTCGACCCGTCGGAACCGGTGTCGGGAGACGCGAACCCGGAGGTGGTTGCAGAGAGGCCACCGTACCCGCCCACGAACGCGAGATACCGTCGCCGCGTCGAAGTCGTCCCTCCGTGCGGTGCGTCATTGGCGTCCGATTCGCTCGAGCCAGAACCGCGAGCGGACGAGTCGTCGGAAGATGACGACGAGCGAGACATATGCTATCGTTCCACAGTACGGCGGATAGTACTATTCCATGACACCCAACAGGTCGGTCGCTCGGTGGACGGTACTCGTCGCCGACTCGCGTTTTGCTCGCGTTGCCGTCGCGTCGAGTACCCGGTTGGCGGTTGGTATCTCGATGGAGTGGTTCGCTCGAGCGGGAGTTGGACGCCTGTTATCACTTCTCGAACGTTCAACCGGCCTCGAGGAACGTGCTGCAGGATTTGAACCACGCGAACGCCTCGCTTCACTCGGCGTTCTCTATTTCAAATCCTTTGCGGACATGATTCGCTCCTCACGTCCGTTCGTCGCAAAATCATGGGCGCTGCAGGATTTGAACCCGCGACAGCTTGGTCCGAAGCCAAGTACTCTGTCCAGACTGAGCTAAGCGCCCTCACTACTGAATTTCCGTCGGTCCCGTATAAGTCACTCGATTTGCACCGGTTGCGACAGACTTCGACACACCGGCGTGATGACCATCTTTCTGCTGTTCTCAGGTGATGAAAATTGCCGCCCGGGGTCTTTGTCGTCGATGACGAAAGAGCACCTGCATGACGGTGAACGAAGCCCCGATCCCGGACGACGGTCGGACCGCAGACGCACCGCTGGAGTTGCTCACGGACGACGAGGACATCTGGACGGCCGTCCCGGCCGACGCCGAGGGCGACGACCGCGTGAGCAAGTGGCTCTCGATCGAGGTCGGTGCGCTCTGTGACCTCGAGGAGTGGCGCTAGACTCGGCGACGGGAGTGACAGCCACGGCCAGCACCTGATCGGGCGATGACTACGGGGGCGGGGAACAGTCTCGAGGCCGCACATCGACGAGCGGACATCCGATGACCGAGCCGGATCGCGGAACTCGAGGCCACAATTTTGCGGTATCTCGACCGGAACAGTCACACTCGAGTGACAGGTATCGGATCGTACCGTTTATCCACCAGCGCTGACCACTCACGCCCATGACAGCGGGCGAGACGAGTCGCGGGTTGCTCGAGTTGACGCGGCCGGTGAACGTGATCGCGGCGAGCGTGCTCACCTTCATCGGCGCGTTTGTCGCAGGCGGGATCACCGACCAGCCGGTCGCGGTCGGGGCTGCGGTGGCCGCGACGGGGCTTGCGGTCGGTGCCGGGAACGCGATCAACGACTACTTCGATCGGGAGATCGACCGGATCAACCAGCCCGACAGGCCGATTCCGCGCGGTGCGGTCAGCCCGCGCGGAGCGTTGCTGTTCAGTATCGTCCTATTTGCGGTCGCGGTCGCGCTGGCGCTGGTGCTGCCGCTGCTGGCGCTCGCGATCGCCGGGATCAACCTTATCGCGCTGGTCGCGTACACGGAGCTCTTCAAGGGACTGCCCGGGCTCGGAAACGCGCTGGTCGCCTACCTCGTGGGGAGTACGTTTCTGTTCGGCGCCGCCGCCGTCGAGAACGTCGCGCCGGCGGCCGTGCTCTTCTTGCTCTCGGCGATCGCGACGCTCACGCGGGAGATCATCAAGGACGTCGAGGACGTGGAGGGCGACCGCGAGGAGGGGCTGAACACGCTGCCGATCGCGATCGGCGAGCGGCCGGCACTGTACGTCGCGACGGCGTTGCTGGCGGTCGGGGCGATTGCGAGTCCGCTTCCGTACCTGTTGCTCGAGGATTTCGGTCTCGCTTACCTGGTCGTCGTCGGGCCCGCGGTGGCGATCATGGGGTACGCGACCTACGAGAGTTTCGCGGATCCGACGGCGGGGCAGGAACACCTCAAGTACGGGATGTTTCTCGCCGCGCTGGCGTTTATCGTCGGGCGGGCAGCGACCATCGTTCCGTCGGGACTGTGAGGGCTCGACGATCGCCCACCGACATCGTCCCAGCGGCCACAACCACCCACAAACCGGCCAGTCGTGGCTGTACAATCAAAAGTACTATAACCCGGATACTGCATCTTCATACCACACGCCGGAGTAGCCAGCGGTCCTCACTGCGGCTGTAGGATGTGAGTATCTGGTATGTATGACCTCGCCGACGTCCTCCCGGATTCGGACATCGACGCCGGGACGAACGTACTTATCGCCGGCCCACCGCTGACGGGGAAGCGAGCGATCGCCTTCGATATTCTCGCGAGTGGTGCCGGTCGTGGCGACGGATCGATCATTGTCACGACCAAAGACAGCGCCGACAAGGTCCTCGAGAGTTTCACCGAGGTCGCGTCCGGAACCGAACCGGACGTCGGCGTCGTCGACTGTGTCACCAAACAGCGAGGCATCGGAACCGTCGACGATGATCCGCGAATCAAGTACGCTTCGTCGCCGGTCGACATGACCGGGATCGGGATCAAACTCTCCGAATTCCTCCAGCACTTCTACGAGGATCGGGGACTGACGGAGAATCGCGTGCTCTTGCACTCGGTGTCGACGCTATTGATGTACTCCGACCTCCAGACTGTGTTCCGGTTTCTCCACGTGTTCACGGGTCGGATTCAAAGCGCCGACGCCCTGGGCCTGTACGTCATCGACTCGACGGCCCACGACGACCAGACCATGAACACGCTCAAACAGCTGTTCGACGCGGTCATCGAACTCGAGGAGACTGCCGACGGCGAAGAGCCCGAGATCCGGACGGCCGGACTCTCGACCTGAAACGCCCGGGCGGCGTCGGTTCATCGTCTCCAAAACGGAGGAGTCGCTACCACCGCGAGCGTCGGGTCCGTCGGAGCCGTTCGCGGACTCCGACGAACGCATGCCCGGCGGACCCCGAAACGTTTCAGCCCTGAACCCGTACTCTCGGGCACCATGCAAGGAGACACCACGGACGAGCTCGAGGCCGTCCTCGAGTACGAGACGATCGCCGTCGTCGGTTGCTCGAGCACGGCCGGAAAGGCCGCCCACGACGTGCCGCGGTACCTGCTCGAGCGGGGGTACGACGTGATCCCGGTCAACCCGTACGCGGAGGAGATTTTCGGCCGACACGTTTACGACGGTCTCGGGGACGTCGAGGAATCTATCGACGTCGTCTGCGTCTTCAGACCCAGCGAAGAGGTGAGCGAAATCGTCGACGCAGCCCTCGAGCGCGACGACGTCGAGGTGATCTGGACGCAACAGGGGATCCGCGACGACGCGGCGGCAGCCCGGGCCGAAGACGACGGCCGAACCGTCGTCCAAGATCGGTGTATGAAAGTCGAGCACCGTCGGCTCGCGGCCTGAGCAGACCGAACGGCCTGAGCAGGCCTGCAACCCCACTCAGGTTCGAACGTTCGACCCCGGGCGGTCGGTCGAAACGCACCGCTCGAGGGACTCGAGCGCGTCCGGGAGCGACGTGGCCACGGCGTCGTCGAAGATCGTCGCCGCGTGAGTACCCGTGATCAGCACGTCCGCGAGCGACTCGGGAGGGAGGTCGACGACGGACTCGACTGCGGCGTCGAGATCGATCGACGCGGCCGACGGCTCGATCGGCGACTCGGCGACGGCCGACGCGATCGTTTCCCGGCGCTTCTCGGCGGGACCTGCCAACTGCGCGCGTAGCGCTCGCTGGCGGTTCTCCGGCACGGTTCGTTCGACCGGCACCGAACAGATCCGCCCGCAGTACCACGACAGCGCCCGACGGACGGCCGCGAGCAGTGCCGCGTCCGAGTGGTAGAGCGTCTCGGAAAACGCGAGCGTGGCGGCTTCGAGCGCGGCGGATCGCTCGGCGAGCAGCGCCTCGAGTCGTGTGGGGGCACCAGACGCCAGAAAGGCCTCGACGGCGTCGTCCGTCGAGTCGGCCGCGGCGAGGTCGCCGTCGTAGAGCGCGCGGGGGACGGTCGCGACGCCGTTGTCGACGTCGGTCGGGAGATCCTCGACGTCGTCGAGGACGGCCAGTACGACCATCCCCTCGGATGCTAGCCGGTGAAGCGCCTCAAGTTGCGCCGACGAGTACCCCCCGGTGGCGTCGACCAGCGCGGTCGCGAGGTCGCCCCAGACGGCACCGCGGTCTTCGAGTCGGCCGAGCGCGTCCTCGAGGGTCGCCGTCGCCGGGTCGACGGACTCCTCGCGGAGCTGGCCCGCGCCGATTTGCCGAACCGTCTCGAGGGCGGAACCCAGATCGACGTCGCTCGGAAGAGCGGCGGCGGTCTCGACGACGTCGACGAAGGCGAGATCGCCGAGCGTGACGCGTTCGTTCAACCGTCGCTTTCGGTGCCGAGCGTCCCACGTCCCGGATTCGTCGATCGCGTCGTCGTGGAGACTGCTCGCCGCGAAGAGGTCCGTCGGAATCGACGCTAGCGCGGCGGCGAGTTCCGGGTCGTCGGTCTCGAGGTCGACGAGCGCGTAGACGAACGCGCCGAGGAGACCGCCCTGGTCGGCGTAGGACCGAGCGGTCGCTCGAACGGCGGGAGAGAGATCGAGATCCCGCGCGTCGAGGAGGCCGTTCAGGGATGAGCCCATCGGTTACGCGTCACTTATCAACTACACGTAATTAGTGTGCTGATTGGGTCGGTCGCTCGATCCCCCGTGTGCGGTCTCGCACGTGGAAATGGAGGCCGGCTTGACATCCTCCCAACCCTGAAGGGCGAGGTTTTGCGCCTGTTCACCCCGAACAGCGGACCGACTGAAACGAGTGACACACTGCTCGCACAGTCCTCGTACGATCAGCCGTGCAGTAACGGTCAGTGACTACGAGAGGACGTGTGTCACCCTGGCCGAACCGAGATGGGGGCGATTATTCGGCGGTCGCGTCGCTGGCTTCGGCCTCGGTGCCGTTGCCCCCGTCCGTGTCGTCCGCGGCGTCGCCGTCCTCGCTCTCGGCCTCGAGTTCGGCCTCGTCGATGGCGGCCTCGGCGAGGATCTGCTCGCCGTCGATGTCGTGTTCGTCGGCGATGGCGAGCAAGAGTTCGCGCTGCTCGGCGATCTGGTGGTCGAGGCGCTCGACCGTATCGTGGGTGTCGTCGACCTCCTCCTCGAGGCCGATAATTCGCTGCTGGAGTTCCTGTACCTGTTTGTACATCGCTTCTGCGCGGTCGGAGAGACCCTGAATCTTCTTTGCGGTGCTGCCAAGTCCCATACGTCGACGATGTGTCGGGGCGCTAATGGGCCTTTTCCTCCGTCACACGAATCGAACGTCGTGTTTGGTGGTGGTAACTAGCACACCAGCGGCGATGCTCCGACGACTGCAAACACCTGGACGCAACGCCTCGAGACGGTATCGCGATTGTTCGGCGACCGTGGAGCGACGACGACGAGATCAGCGCCGACTACACGAACGGCGTCCTTTCGATCGAACTGCAGATCCGCGACGGAGAAGAACCCCGCTCGGGGACCGATTCAACGACGTGACGTCTCGACGGGACGGTCGAAAGAATCGACGCCGAAGCCGACTAGCGGGTCGACTCGTCCACGGCGGCGAAAGCCGCCTGTAAGAACGATACGTCGCGACGGTGACCCTCGACGTATGATCGATTCGAACCGAGGGGAACCGCGACCGACCGGGAGCGATCCGTCTGCGGCCGCTACCCTGACTGGACGGTGACCGACGGTGGTCGCACTCACCAGACGGCTCGCGATTTACGTCGCGTCCCTCCTGTTGCTGATCGGCCTCTACTCGCTGGTCTACCGGTGGGGAATGGCCGCCTTCGAGGGCGAGTCACGGACCTGGTACCAGTCTCTCGAGTTCGTCGTCCAGTCGATGACGACCACGGGTTACGGACAGGACGCACCCTGGGAGACCCTCGAGATGACCGCGCTGGTGGTGTTGATCCAGGTGACCGGCATCGCCTACATCGCGGTCGCGATTCCGCAGTTCGTCGTCCCCTGGCTCGAGACGCTGGTCCAGCCGACGCCGCCGACGGAGATCGATCACGTCGAGGACCACGTCATCGTCGTCGGCTACACCGACCTCTGTGACACCCTAGTCGACGAACTCGAGGCCGGCGGGACGGCGTCGGTGATCGTCGAATCCGACGACGAGCGCGCACAGACGCTTCACGAGAACGGGTTCACCGTCCTTCACGGCGATCCGGGAACCGACGAGACGCTCGAGGCGGCCCGTCTCGAGGACGCGACCGCAGTCGTCGTCGACGCGACCGAGCGCGACCTGTTTCGGACCGTGCTCGCGATCGAAAGTCGGGATCCGACGGCGACCGTCGTCCCGCTGGTTTTCGACCCCGCGGCCGCCAGGTACTTTCGCTACGCGGGCGTCGACGAGGTGCTCTCGCCCAGACACCGCCTCGGAAAGGCCCTCGGCGACCGCGTACGAAACGTCGTCAGTCCGGATTTTACCGGCCTCGAACTGGGAGAGGAACTCGATGTCGCCGAGTTCCACGTCGACCCGGACACCGACCTCTTCGGGGAGCCACTCGCCGCCACGCGGGGCCTCGAGGACGCGGGGAGCGGCGGAACCATCCTCGGTGCCTGGGTCCGGGGCGACTTCGTCACCACGCTGTCGCATCCGGCGACGATCGACGAGAACACGTCGCTGCTCGTCGCCGGCACCGACGACGACCTCGAGGCCGTTACCGATGCGACCGGAACCGCGGGAACGCGCTACCAGACCACGGGCGATCCCGTCGTCGTGCTCGGCGCGGGACTGGTCGGGCAGACGGCCGCCGGAACGCTCGAGCGCGCCGGGCTGGAGTCGACCGTCGTCGACCGGGAAGACGGCGAGAACGTCGACGTCGTCGGCGATGCGACCGAAGAGACGACGCTGCTCGAGGCCGGCGTCGACGCCGCCGAGACGTGTCTCGTCGCGCTCGATGGGGACACCGACGCGATCCTCGCGACGCTTACTGCCAACGCGTTGAACCCGGAACTGGAGCTCATCGCCGGCGCCGGCGCCACGTCGAGCGTCGACGCGCTTCGGACGGCGGGAGCCGACTACGTGCTCGCGCTTCCGAACGTCGCCGGCCGCATGGTCACCCGTCGCGTCTTCGAACAGGAGGTCATGACCTTCGAAGAGCAGTTGCGCCTCCTCGAGACGGACGCGACCGGACTCGAGGGGGAGACGCTGTCGCTCGAGACGATCCGGGACGAAACGGGCTGTATCGTCGTCGCGGTGGAGCGAGACGACGACGTACACACCGCAGTCGACGGAGAGCGGTTCACCGCGGACGATCAGCTGGTGGTCGCCGGTACCGACGCCCAGATTGGCCGGTTCCGCGACACCTACGGTGACCGATCCGATCGCGGGAAGGGAAACGACAATGAGGCGAGCGCTGATACCGGCGTCGACCGCGACGACGAGCCAGACGATGGGTGAAACACACCGATGGAGCAAGCCCGTTCGAGACGTTTCGCGTCGGGAGAACCTCTCCGTACGAGGCCAGTGGAAAGGACGATGCCACCGTGACACGTGGCAACACGCATGGCTGAGGAATCGGAGTTCGATCCGGAGGAGGCCGAACAGAAGGAGATCGGTCGCGAAATGGTCGACGACAGCACCGGCCTCGGCTCCGTCGCGGCGCACCTCTACCGCGGCGAGATGGAGCGCACTGTCGAGTGGCGGAGCCGCCTCGACACGACGACCAACTGGGCGGTAACGGTCACGTCAGCGATCGTCGCCTACGCCTTCTCCGGCGAGGTCTCCCACGCGGTGATCCTCGCCGGGCTCATGATGGGAACTGTCTTCCTGTTCATCGAGGCCCGACGGTTCCGCGATTACGACATCTGGCGCTCTCGAGTGCGGGTCTTGCAGGAGAACCTCTTTGCCAACGCGCTGGATCCCTCCAAGGGAATCGAACAGGACGCCTGGCGCGCGGAGTTGAGCGCAGACTACCGCGACCCGGCGCCGAAACTCGGCTACCGAGCCGCGTTCAGTCATCGGCTACGACGCGTGTACCTTCCGCTGATGAGCGCCGTCTTGCTCGGCTGGGTGTTTCACGTCTGGGCGTTCAACCCCGACGACTCCTTCCTCGAGGCCGCTGCTCTCCCTGGAATCGACGGCCGGATCGTCGTGGGCGCCGTCGCCGCGTACTTCGTCGCACTGCTCGTCCTCGCCGTTCCACACTCCTCGAAAGAACGCGGTGAATCCGGGTCGGCCGAACACGCGGATATCGACGCGGAATAATATAGTAGCCACTGAAACGATTTACACACTGATCGCAACGCTGTACTGCGATCAGGTGTGCAGTGACTTTCAGTGGCTACTATACAGCCGCGACGGAAACGACCGCCCTCGAGTGCGTCGCAGGCTGGCGATTTCGGGAGACGAAAGGCCCTTAAGTTCCCACTCCCTACGAGTAACTGGATAGGTCGGGCAGTTAGGTCCTGCTCGAAACCCGCACTATGGCCTTTAGCGGGGACCGAACACCGCGGGCGTCCGGTCAGACCGACCGGGGCCTCGGGAGCCAACGTGGAAGCCTCGTCCGTCGGGGACAGCGGTCCACGATGGTCGTCCGCAGGGACGTCCCATCGTGGTTAGCCGGCGACAGCCCATCAGGCGCGGAAGCGAGCAGTGGACCGCCGGACACCTGTCGCTCGACGGGTCGCGGGGTGGAGAAGGCAACCGAGATTCCCCCGGTCGGAACGCCGGGCAATCGCGGCTTCCACACTCATACTGCATTCGGAATTATACTCGAGCAGCGCCGCTGTTTCTACAGGAGCGACAGTAGAGCACCGTTCGTCTGTTCGCCGATACGGCGAGTCGGTGGTCCGACGATCGGTCGATCGGGACGTTCCAATCGGGCGATCGAATAGAAAATATTAGGGATGTCGACTCGCTGACTACACGTATGCTCTCGCGTCGGGTCCTCGTCGGTTGCTGTCTGGTCGTGTTGCTTCTCCTCGGTGGGTGCGTCAGTTACACCGCGCCCGGCGACGATCCGGACGAACCCGCCGACCCCGATGTCGATGCGGAATCGCTCTTCGAAGCGGCGTTCGTCCACGGCGACACCCTCGAGGACGTCGAGGGGACGGTCATCAGCGAGGCAACCGACGGAAATCAGACGCTCGGCGACCGGGAACGGATTCAGGAACGCCCCTACACCGACCGTCGAAGCGAAACGCTCGAGGCGTCGAACGCCGACCGAGACGGAACCGTCTACGTCGCAAACGAGACGACGCGATGGTGGTACTATCCGGAGTTGCAAGCCGCGGACTACTACGTGCCCGCGGACGCGCCGTTCGACGACGACGAGATTCGAGCGGAGCGAGCCGAGACGGCCGAGACGGAACTCGAGAAACACAATATCGAGTATCGCGGCACCGAGGAGGTCGCGGATCGAGAAACCCACGTCCTCGACGTCGAAGCGAAAAACGAGACCGTCGAGCGCGGGATTTCGGTGCTCGTCGGCAACACCGAGTACATCTACGCGCTCGAAACGGTCGACCTGGAGGCCGAAGACGAGTACCGAATCGTCGAGCAGACGCTGTGGATCGACGCCGAGTACGAGTACCCGCTCAAGGAGGAAGTCGTCTGGGAAGGACCGGACGGCACGGAGATCGTCATGACCGAACGCTTCGAATCGGTGACGTTCAACAGCGGGTTCGGCGACGAGACGTTCGACTTCGAGCCGCCGGACGACGTCGATGTGTACGAGGACGGGTGAGCGTCGGCCGGTCGATCAGGCGGTTCCGATTCAGATTCCACGGCCGTTCCGACCGAACTGCCGATTCTACCGGCCCGGATCGGTGGGTCTCGATCCCGAGACGCATGAAAAAACTTAGGATCGTTCTGGACAGGATACCCCCTATGGCGTCTCGCCGACTCGCGATACTTCTGGGGGTACTCGTACTGATCGGTCTCGCCGGTTGCGTCGCCGTATCGCCGCCGTCGAACGCGGGCGACGAGCCCGACACGGAAGCGCTCTTCGAGCACACCTTCGTTTACGGCGACGACCTCGAGGACGTCACCGGCGAGATGACGATCGAGGTCACCGGCGGCGAGGAGTCGATTTCGGAGACCGTTCGCGTCTACGACCGACCCTACGCCCACGACCGCGAAGAGGTCCTCGAGACCCCGGATCCCGAACGGGAGGGACACGTCTTCGCCTCGGATCCGTCGGGGGCGTGGTGGTACTACCCCGAACAGTCGCTCGCGGAGCGCCACGAGGCAGCCGAACCGTTCGAAAGCGCCGAGATACGGTCGGACCGCGCCGAGATGGCCGAGTGGCAACGCGAGTGGTACGACCTCGAGTACCGGGCCACCGAGGAGATCGCCGACCGGGAGGCCCACGCCCTCGAGATGGAACTACGGGAGGAGGCGATCGAAGACGGCGTCTCGGTGCTCGTCGGCAACACCGAGTACGTCTACGCGCTCGAGACGGTCGACGCGCCGGACGAGCTCACCGTCGTCGAACGGACGGTCTGGATCGACGACGAGTACGGCTACCCGCTGAAAGAGCGACAGGTCTTCGAACTCGGCGACGGCGAGCGGTACGAACTGGTCGAGCGGTTCGAGACGGTCGAGTTCAATTCGGGCCTCGAGGACGAGACGTTCGCGTTCGAACCGCCGGAAAACGTGACGATCGAAACGCGGTAGGCGAGTCGGCGACGAGTTTCTGCGTCAGAATCGAGGGGTTCGGAGCGTCACTCGGCCGTTTGACCGACTGCGCGCTGGCCTTCGAGTGCGAGGCCGCCCTCGAGCGTGCGAACGGGGTAGGGGATGTCGATTCCCTCCTCGTCGAAGCGCTTCTTGACTTCGGTGACGTACTCGCCGCGAATGCGGACGAAATCGGCGCGCGAGGGATTGTCGATCCAGATGCGCGACTGAAGACCGACGTCCGAATCGCCGAGTTCGGTCAACCGAACGGACGGAGCGGGGTCGTCCATGATTTCGGGGTGGCGTTTGGCTTCGTCGACGATGATTTCGGACGCCTGCTCGATGTCGTCGTCGTAGCCGATACCGAAGACGAATTTCATGCGCAGCCGATTGCCGTCGACGGGGTTTTTGAGCGTGCTTTCGGTGAGATTCGAGTTCGGAACCGTCAGCAGTTCGTTGTCGAACGTTCGGACGCGGGTCACGCGGAGGCTGATGTCTTCGACGGTACCGGCGTAGGTGCCGTCGTCCCACTCGATCCAGTCGCCGATTCGGAACGGCTTGTCGACGTAGATGAACATGCCCGCGACGAAGTTCGCGATGACGTTCTGGCTCGCCAGCCCGAGCGCCAGCGTGCCGGCGGCCGCGATACCGGCCATCGACACGAGGAAGTTCCCGAAGCCGGCGAAGCCGAAGGCGATCGCGATGGCGAAAAAGAGCACGCCGAATCGAGTCAGCATCAACAGCGGATTCTGCGCGTGCTCGTCCAGTTCCCGTTTATCGAGTGCCCGGCTAACGAGCGGTAAGACGACGTATCGACCGACGCCCATCAGGACGACGAACGCCACCACGAACTGGATGACGCTCTCGACGCTCCCGGCCTGTGCGGCGTTGAGCGGAGTCGCGTCCTCGAGTGCGCTTCCGACCGCGCCGAGCCCCCCGGCCTGTAACACGGCGCCAACCGCACCGCTCATCGATGCAGTACGGCCGTGTGCCCGCGGGTGTCGATCAGTTCGGCATCGACGCGGTCAGCGAGATCCGCCGCCTTCTCGTCGGTCGAACTGCCGGCACGGGCAGCACGGAGGAACTTGACTTTCACGAGGTCGCGGTTTTTCAGTTGGTCGTCGAGTTCGTCGACGACCGACTCGAGGCCGCTTTTGCCTACCCAGACGGTGACGTCGAGATCGTGGGCCTCCTGCTTCAGTTGCTGTGTATCCATAGCTGTGCATAGCGAATGGAGCCGTTTGAATCTTCCCGAATCGAAACTCGAGAATCGTCGATTTCGGCCGCTGTGGGAACTGTCATTCGGTTGTACCTATCGGCGGAAGCGCGATCCCTACGGCGTGTCGTCCTCACGCTCCGACGCCTCGTCGTTCCCGTCGTCGTTCCCGTACGGATACCGCGCGTGGGCGCCGCAGTCACAGGTGATGACGACGTGGCCGTCTTGCAACCGAACGCGTGCATTCCGTCCCGGCCGCAGGTACGCATCGCAGCGATCGCACGTAAAGCGTCGAAACTTTCGAGGGAGCGCGAGTCGATTTCGTTCGGCGACGCGGCGCGCGAGGCGGACGTAGTAACGCGCCCGGTCGTGGTCGTCCTCCGTTGCCGCCGCTCGAGCCAGCTCGTGGAGGCGCTCGATTCGCTCGGCGGCGATATCCATACGCGCACTTGTCGCGGTCGACGTATTGGTGTTGCGTCTCTCGGTCGCCGGCGGCGCGCCGAGAACGGCAGCGTTTTGCTCGCCCCGTCGAAACCATTCGCCGAAGCGTGAGTGTCAGCGTTTTCCACTACTTCGAGTGTGCAGTCGCCCTCGAGCGCAGCGATATCGGCACGACCACTGACCGACAGCGACTGGTCCTCGCGGAAGTCGCCGACTCGAACGCGCGATTGGGTCCGCTCGGGCGCTCCCTTCGCCGGCTCTCCATCGATTGCAGACAGCGTGTCCCGGGCCACCGTGCTTGGGCCGCGTCACACCGACGGCATCGACTGTCTGAAATGCGAGACGACGGCCGAATTCCCGACGGGAATCGAGCGGCTGGCAACCGACCCGTCGCGCAGGCGACGACTCGGCGAGCGACCGCGAGCGACGGCCACCGAACGCGGCCTCGAGCGGGCCGAACGTGCGCTCGTAACCGGCTGTCGTCGGACGTTTCTCAACGAAGTTACCGTGTTCACGCACGCCTTCGTGAGCGCCTCGACGAGTGGAAAAGTATTTGGGACTCCCCGGTAGGCAAATGAAGTACGCAATATTGTTATATATCAACAGCAAAGAGGTGTAATAGACTGAATGAAACGTAATCCAACCGATCCGGACGACGGCGTCAGTCGACGCTCCGTCCTGGCTGCCGGCGCAGCCGGGCTGTCGCTCTCGATGAGTGGCTGTATGGATAACGTCAGAAGCGTCGTCAGCCGGGATGGAGACGAGCAACTGTCGCTCTCCATTCTCACGGTCCCCACAGAAGACGGCCGGGCGACCGCCCAGATCGCCGACCACCTCGAGGAGAACCTCCGAACGGTCGGAATCGACGCCTCCACCGTCATCCGTTCGCGGTCCGAGTTTCTCGAGCAGTCGCTGATCGACGGAGATTTCGACATCTACGTCGGCCGCCACCCCGCGGACTACGATCCGGACTTCCTCTACGAGGCCCTCCACTCGACGTACGCCAGAGCCAACGAATCCGGCTGGCAGAATCCCTTCGGCTTCGCGAGTACGTTGTTCGATCGGAGACTCGAAGAGCAGCGCCGTCTGGACGGGGACGAGCGACGAGAACTATTCGTAGACAGGAGCTACAACTTCCTCGATACGCTGGCGGCGGAGAAACCCTTCGACCCGATCTGTCGGCCAAGCGAGATCCGCGTCGCCAGAAGCGACCGCTTCGACGGCTGGGACGAGGACCACCGTCATCTGGCGACCCGAACCGGGTATCTCGGCCTCGAGCCGACCGACGACGACATCGAACGGTTGACCGCCCTCGTCACGGACGCACGCCCCTCCCGAAACGTCAATCCCCTCTCGGCGACGGTCCGCGAACGCGGAACGGTCGTCGACCTCCTGTACGACTCGCTCGGAACCGTCGTCTACACCGACGAGGGGATCGAGGTCGCCTCGTGGCTCGCCGAGTCGTGGACGGAAGTCGACCGAGACGAGATCGGCCACCCGGACGACGAATCCAACGGTGACAGCAAAACGGACGACGAACCCGACGGTGACGGCAAAACAGACGACGAATCCAGCGGTGACAAGACCCCCGACGACTCGGACGACAAGACAACCCTCGAGATCACGCTTCGAGACGGCTGTACGTTCCACAGTACCGACGACGATGATGACGGCGAACCGGTCACCGCACGGGACGTCGCCTTCACGTATCGGTTTCTCGAGGACACCACGCTCGGCCAGTCGTCGACGCCAGCGCCCGCGCCCCGGTACCGCGGTCAAACCAGCGCCGTCGACGAGGTCGTCGTCGCCGACGACGCCGACGATACGCTGTGGCTCACCGTCGACGGCGGTAGAGACGTCGCCGAGCGCGCACTGACCGTGCCGATTCTCCCCCGGCATATCTGGCTCCCGGAACTCGAGGACCGAATCAGCGACTTCGACGATTTCTCGGTCGAACAGGGCGAGTGGAGCCTCGTGACGACGGACTCGGTCGAGCCGATCGGCAGCGGCCCCTACCGGTTCGAGAGCCAGTCCGAGCGGAGCTACCTCCACCTCGAACGGTTCGAGGACCACTTTACGCTCCGGGAAGACCTCGAGGAGGATCACCTTCGCGGTCCGCTCGTCGACGAACTGCGGTTCAGCGTCGAACCCAACAATCAGGGGGCGATCAGTCGCGTCGAAAACGACAGCGCAGACCTGATGTCGTCGTCGATCGACGCCCACGCCATCGGCAGAATTCCCGAAGACCACGACGACGTCGTCCGCCTCGAAGACGACTCGTGGACGTTTTATCACGTGGGATTCAACATGCGACGGACTGAACTGGGCTTCCGGAAAGCCGTTTGCCGCCTGATCGACAAGGAGTGGATCGTCGAGAACATCTTCTACGATCACGCCGAACCGCTCGCGACGCCCGTAACCGACGCGTGGACCCCGGATCGACTCGCGTGGGACGGCGAAGATCCCGAGACGCCGTTTATCGGAACCGACGGAGACGTCAACGTCGAGGCGGCCCACGCGATGTTAGAGTCGGAAGGGTACACGATCGACGAGGACGGAGCCGTGCTGAGGCGAGGCTAATGCTTGTAGAGGTACTGACGCGGGTTGCAATCGTCGTCGGAATCTTGCTTCCGGTCTCGCTAGCGCTGTTCATCGGCAGGGAACGACTCGAACGAACGATCGTGGAGCTGCGGCCGCGGCTCCGGATCTGCGCTCCGTACCTCGCCGTACTGGGCCTCGTGTTGATACTGAACCGAGTGATGCGACAGACAGCCCCGAATATGGGGTTTCACGCGACAGAGCTCATCCGGGATATCGAGGGCGATTTCATCCTGATCTTTCAGGAGATCTCGACGCCGGAGCTGACGGCGTACTTTAGCGCGATTTACGTCTACGGCTACGCGTTCCTGCTGATCTTCCCGGGAGTCGCGTACTTCGCTATGTCGGATACGAAGACGTTCCGCCGACTCATGGCGGCGTACTCGCTTAACTACGCTATCGGAGTCGTGTTGTACATCCTCGTGATCGCCTACGGGCCGCGAAATCACACCATCTTCGCGTCGGAGCTGGGGGTCATGCTGTACGAACACAGCCCGCAGTACCAGCGTCTCACGCGGGAGGTCAATCGGAGCGTCAACGTCTTCCCGTCGCTGCACACCTCGCTGTCCGCGACGGTCGGAATCTTCGCCTACTACACGCGGGACAGCTATCCGAAGTGGTTCGTCGTGGCCACCGTCATCGCGGTCAGCGTCATCATCTCGACGATGTACCTGATGATCCACTGGGCGGTCGACGTCGTTGCGGGGCTCGCGCTCGCGGTCGTCTGCGTTGCCCTGGCGAACAAGATCGTCGGCCGCTGGAGCTACGACGACGTTCGCGGCCGACTGACCGATCTGCGCCGTCGACTGGATCGGTAACCCGCGCCGCGTCGGAAACTCGACGCGCCGGTACCGGCCGTCGGTCGCCACACTCGAGTCAGAACCGACCGACAGCACAATACTGTTATACTGACGCCTGTGAGTTCCACCAGACCGAATGAGTGACCGAGCGGGTGTCTCGACGGCGAGCGATTCGAGCGACGGCGAGCCTGTAAACGGCGGGATCAGCCGACGCGCGGCGTTGAGCGCGACGGCGGCCGGACTGACGATACCGACGAGCGGCTGTATCCGCCAGATTCGAAGCGCCATCAATCGCGACGGCGTCGATCCGCTCTCGTTGACGATCACGACGCTGCCCGCCGACGGGGACCGCGAGAGCATCCGCCTCGCCCGCGAAATCGCCGCGGCGCTCGAGGCCGCCGGCATCGACACCGCCATCGAGATGCGCTCTAACGAGGAGTTTCTGCGCTCGGTGTTGCTCAACCACGACTTCGACGTCTACGTCGGTCGCCATCCCGGCGACCCCGATCCCGACTTTCTCTACGAGACGCTGCACTCGACGTACGCCGACGAATCCGGCTGGCAGAACCCCTTCGGCTTTACGAACCTGCTCGTCGACGAGCGCCTCGAGGAGCAACGCGCCGCCGAGGGCGACGAGCGAGCGGACGCCGTCGAGTCGGTCCTCGAGGCGCTGGCCCTCGAGCAACCGTTCGTGCCGATCTGTCGGCCGATCGAACACCGCCTCGCCAGGGCCGACCGATTCGACGGCTGGACCGACGGCCACCTCTCGACGCGGACGGGCTATCTCGGACTCGATACCCAACGCGAGGGAAGCGCCGAGCAACTGCGGACCGTGTACACGGATGCGCGACCCTCCCAGAATCTCAATCCGCTGAACGCGGAGTATCGCGACCGGGGAACGATTACCGATCTGCTGTACGATCCGCTGGCGGCCGACGTCTTCGACGCCGGCGCGGAGGGTGACCTCGAGCCCTGGCTCGCCGAGGAGTGGACGTTCGACGGCGGAACGCTGGCCGTCGAACTCCGCCCGGAGCTGACGTTCCACGACGGCGAGGAGCTGACGGCCGACGACGTCGTCTTCACCTACGAGTTTCTGGCGGACACCGCACGCGGGGACGGCTCGGGTGCGGCGCCGTCGCCGCGCTACCGCGGTCGCGTCGCGGCGGTCGAGGCCGTAACGCGGGTCGACGACACCGCGCTCGAGTTCGAGATGGCGACCGGAGAAGACGCCGCCGAGCGAGCGCTGACGGTGCCGATCCTTCCGGAACACGTCTGGGAGGGGCGATCCGGCGAGGCGACCGTCCGGGGCGTTCGCATCGCCCAGGGGACGACCGAGGCGCTGACGACCGACAACGTTCCGGCCGTCGGCAGCGGCCCCTTCCAGTTCGCCGATCGAACCGACCGCGAGCACCTCACGCTCGAGCGCTTCGGGGATCACGTCACGCTGCGCGAGGACGTCGATCTCCCCGAACCGACCGTCGACGAACTGCGCGTCCAGATCGATCCGCGGAGCACGTCGGCGATCCAGCTCGTCGAAGACGACGACGCCGACGTGACGAGTACGCCACTCGAGAGCTACGTCGTCGACGATATCGACGTCGAGGAGACGGACGATCTCACGCTGCTCGAGTCGCCCACGTGGTCGTTTTACCACCTCGGCTTCAACACCCGGAAGGCGCCCTTTGGCAACCCGCGATTCCGGCAGGTCGTCGCCGAACTGATCGACGAGGCCTGGCTTGCCGAGGAGGTGTTTCACGGCTACGCCGAGCCGATCGCGACGCCGGTGACCGAGGAGTGGACGCCCGACGAGTTGGCGTGGGACGACGGCGATCCCGCGACGGCGTTTCTCGGCGCCGACGGCGAGGTCGACGTCGACGCGGCCCGGGAGGCGTTCGAGGACGCCGGCTTCCGGTACGACGGCGACGGCAATCTCCGGGTGAGACACTACTGATGTTACTGCAAGTGCTGACCCAGCTCGTCGTCGTCGTGGCGCTCATGGTGGGCGTTTCGATCGCGCTGTTCGTCGGCCGCTACCGGCTTCGAGCGACGCGAACCGAGTGGCGAGGCCGGATTCGAGCGGCTGCGCCGATCACGGCCGTGCTCGCGATCGTGCTCCTATTTAACAGCGTCGCCAGACAGGTCGTCCCCGACCTCTCGTGGATGATCGGCTGGAACCTCACGTGGGCGATCTACGACATCGAGGGGCAGTTCATCCTCTGGCTCCAGGACCAGGCGACGCCGTGGTTGACCGCCTACTTCTCGTTTATCTACATCTACGGCTACGTGTTCTTGCTCGTCTTTCCCGTCGTCGCCTACTTCGCGCTCTCGAACACGCGACCGCTGCGGCAGTTGCTCGCGGCCTACACGCTGAACTACACGCTCGGACTCGTGTTGTACACTCTCGTCATCGCCTACGGGCCGCGAAACATGATGCCCGAACTCGTCGAGGCGCTGCTGTACGATACGTATCCCCAGTACCAGCACCTCACGCGACAGGTAAACCGGAATACGAACGTCTTCCCGTCGCTGCACACCTCGCTTGCCGTGACCGTCTCCGTGCTCGCGTTCCGCACGCGGGACGTCTACCCGAAGTGGAACGTCGTCGCCGGCTTCCTCGGTCTCTCGGTCGCGATCTCGACGATGTACCTGGGCATCCACTGGGCGATCGACGTCGTCGCCGGTATCGCGCTCGCGTGGATCAGCGTCGAACTCGCGGGGATACTGGTCGGTCGCTGGTCGGTCGGCGAGTGGGTCAGCGACCGCGTGGCGTCGCTTCGAAATCGGTGATCGACCGCCCCTGACTGCGGTGACGACCCGCTGGCGTCTCGAGCGACGACCGGAGACCTGACTCGAGGCGTCGGTCGACCGACTCCGGCGGGTCTTCGAGTCGGTATCGTGAGCAGCGGAGAAATGGGCGGACGAATCGGTTACCCGAACGAGTCGAGCGACGATTGACGTTCGCGGGCGGTTTCGGCGTCGGCCGCGAGATCGTACCCGACTAGCTCCCGCATATCGACGGCGTAGGTCGTTCCGCCGTTCTCGAGAACCAGTAGCCGGCCCTTGACGCCGACGACGGTGCCCGAGGCGATGGTCTCGGGGACCGGCTGTCGGCCGGCCTCGAGCCCGAGTTCGTACTCGAGCGCGAAGCGATCGATGACGTCGAACTCGTCGAGGACGGCCTCCCAGTCGTCCTCGTCGACCGTCGCGGCGAGCGACGCGATCTTCGCCGGCGTTCGGACGCGGTCGACCAGTCGCTCGGCGATCTCGGCCTCGAGTTCGCGGGCGATCCGGCCGTTCGAGACGGTGTGGACGTGGGCCGCCCGGTCGGCGCCCTGCTCCCGAAGCCGGGTCTCGAGGCGCTCGAGTTTCGTGACTCCGACCTTGAACGTGTCGGGGGCGAACGCGGCGATATAGACGGCATGGGTCTGGTAACAGTCCATCTCGTCTTTGAGACAGGTGCCGGTACAGCGAGCGCACACCCACGTGCTGGTGTGATACTCGCAGTACGGCGCCGACGGCCGGTCGCAGGCGACGTGGTCGCCGCGTTCGTCGATCGTGCCGGCACAACGGCGCGAACCGAGCGCGTACTCGAGTCGCGTTCCGGGCTCGAGGGGCCGGCGTTCGACCGCGCCGCCGGTGGCGAGTACCAGCGCCGACCCCCGACCGCTCGGCTCGTATCCGACGAGTTGCACAGTTCGTTCGGAGTTGGGACCGCCGGCAAATATACCGTTCGTTGTCCCGGTCGGTTGCTGGAATCGTCGGCCGACGACCGATGGTTCGAGCCAAGGCCTATCCACGCCGCCGTCGAAGTAAGGGGTATGGCACTCGAGGGAACGCTCGAGGCGGACGTATCGACCGACGGCCGTGGCTCGACGATAGTCGAGTTCTCCTTTCGCGTCACTAACGAGGGATCCGAACCCGTCGAGGTACAGTTTTCGGACGCCTGCAAGGCGGAGTTCGTCGTCACCGACGACGGCCGAGAGGTCTGGCGCTACACCGACGGCAAGCTGTTTACCCAGATGCTCAGTGCGGAGCGACTCGCGCCCGGAGAGACGGCGACCTACGAGGCCGAGTGGACGGATCCCCTCCCCGGCGGGTACGTCGCCGCCGCCGAGTTACGCGCTCGAGAGGCGACCTGCGAGGCACGGACCGATTTCGGCGTCTCGAGTTGATGTCCTGTGGGGCGTCACGAACAGCCACCGACGCCCCAGATTTTCATAGTTAGCCAACGGGTTTTTCCGTGTTAGAAACTCGAGTTCGTGAATCGAAGGAGTACTATTCCCCTTTGTCAAAGAGTATAAATCGGTGCTATCCTAACGAACGGATATGCAAGCGCTGGTTATCGCGGCGCACGGCTCACACCTGAATCCGAACGCGTCGGATCCCACCTACGCCCACGCGGATACCGTCCGCGAGACGGGCGCCTTCGACGAGGTCCGCGAGGCGTTCTGGAAGGAAGAACCGCACTTTCGCGAGGTAATCCGCACTCTCGAAGCCGACGAGGTGTTCGTCGTCCCGCTGTTTATCAGCGAGGGCTACTTCACCGAACAGGTCATCCCGCGCGAACTGCGACTCGACGACTGGGATCCCGAGCGGTGGGACTCCGACGGGACGAGCGCCTCGCAGGCGACGCTCGCGGTCGACGACGTCGACAAGACGGTCCACTACTGCGGGCCGGTCGGCACCCACGACGCGATGACGGACGTCATCGTCCAGCGCGCCGAGAGCGTGACCGAGGATCCGGACGTCGGGGAGGGCTTCGGCCTGGCCGTGGTGGGCCACGGTACCGAGCGAAACGAAAACTCCGCGAAGGCCATCGAGTACCACACCGACCGCATCCGCGAGCAGGACCGCTTCGACGAGGTGAAGGCCCTGTTCATGGACGAAGAGCCGGAGGTCGACGACGTCACGGACTACTTCGAGACCGACGACGTCGTCGTCGTGCCGCTGTTCGTCGCCGACGGCTACCACACCCAGGAGGATATCCCCGAGGACATGGGGCTGACCGAGGACTACCGACTGGGCTGGGATGTGCCCGGCGAGGTCGACGGCCACCGCATCTGGTACGCCGGCGCCGTCGGCACCGAGGGGCTGATGGCCGACGTGATCCTCGAGCGCGCGGTCGACGCCGGCGCCGACGTTGGCGACGCCCTCGAGGCGGTCCGCCAGTCGGTCACCCTGACGGGCGACGGCGACGGCGACGCCACCCGACCGAACGCGGAACCGGGGGACTGACACGTGGGCGACGCACCCGCAGTCGACGACCTGATCGATGCGGTCGACGCCGGCGCAGACGGAAACGGGGACGCGGTCGCCTTCGACGGACTCAGCGTCACGCACGGGGCCGACGGTTACACCCTCGAGACCGCCGACGAGGAGTGGAGCGGCCTCGAGCGTGAGGACCTCGAGGACGCACTCGAGGCGCTGTCGGCGTACGTCACCAACTGGCGCTACTGGCAGCGGTCGGTCGGCGGCGAGGGGACCGCCCGCCGCGCGTTCCTCCGGTGGTGTGAGCGGGCGCCGGTGGCGGTCGATACCGACGCAGGCGCAACCGGCGACGCCGCCACCGACGCGACGATCGACCACCCCTCGATCGACGATCCGCTGTCGGTTCCCGAGCGCTACGACGCGCTGCGCGCGGGTCTCGACCGCGAGTGGGGCCAGCTCTGTCTCACCGCTCGCCTGGTCGACGACGCAGACGACGATCCCACCGGCGAGCGCGTCTACGACCTCTGGCACGTCGACGACGCCGACACCGATATCGCCGACCTCGAGGTGTACGACGAGCCACGCGACGCCCGCGAACTCGCGACCCACGACGAGGACGGACGATACCGGCCGTTGAAGACCGCGCCGACGCTTCCCTCGGGCTGGGCGTTTACGGGGCTGTCGGGCGATGAACTCGTCGACGCCGTCGAGTTCTTCTACCCCGCGACGGTCGCCAACTGGCACCGCGAACTGCGCGGCAACCTGGACGTCGACCACTGGACCGACACGGCCGAGCGCCAGAGCGGCATCTACGACGTGATCGACGAACTGCCCCGCGAGGCCGTCGACTGGATGGCCGAGGCCTGCTGTGTCGACTCGCAGTGTCTTCGCCGCCGCGAGTGGCAGTACGAGGACGGCGACGAACTCGACGTCGACGGCGGCGACGGACCGTTCCCCTGTCGCGAGCCCTGTTCGCTCGTGATCGCCGCCGCCCGCAAGTGGACCATCCTCGAGTCCGAGGAGGAACACACCTACGAACTCGAGTTGACCACGAGCGAGTACAACCAGCTCGCGGAGTTGATCGACGCCGTCGCCGAGGGCCGGACCGACGAGATCCGCGAGGCCGACGTCAACGACGGCGCGAACCGCTACCGGGCGCGGTACCTTCGCTCGAAGCGGTTCGACGACGAGGGCGACCTCGAGGCGAGGCAGGTCGACGACTGATACTGTCGGACGGCGGCGCCGACGGTCGTCTGTCGTCGACCGTCGACACAGCTACTCGAACGTAACGAACAAACAGGTTGCGACGCACCGGGTTATCGCACTAACAGCCCGATAGCGACGACGACGCCGATCGTAACGATCGCGAGGCCGAGCGTCGCGACGGTGCCCCCGATCGTCGCCGCCGTCACCGCACCGACGGCCGCCGCGGCGAGGCCGACCGCGACGACGGCGAGCGTCGCCGGCTCGAGCCCGGTCGCGTCGACGGCTCGCTCGAGCGGCGTCAGTTCGCGGTCGGCGTCGGGGCGGCTGGGCTCGGCCAGCGATTCGTCGACGTCGACCGCCTTCGGCGGCGGTCTGACGGTAACGGGAATCGAAATCGACTCCGAGCCGTAGCCCGTCAACACCTCGAGGGCGCCGGTAACCGGCTCGTCGATCGCCTCGGCGTCGACGCGGACCGCGACGTAGGTCTCGCTGTCGGCTTCGACGTAGTAGTTCGCCGTCTCGAGCGACGCGATCCGGGCCAGGTCGCCGGCGAGCCGACAGTGGACGTGTGCCGGCGTGCCGTGGCTCTGCAGACAGCAATCGAAGGAATCGCGAGTATCGATGCTGTCGACGGTCGACTCGAGCGAGTCGGCGGCGCCGCGGTTGACGTGGACGGTGACCTCTTTGAGCACGGGGGAATCTGGCCGTCAGGCCGGGGTCTCTTCGCGCATGTCTGGCGGCAGCAGGTTCGGGATGCCGTCCTCGATCGGATAGCGCTCGCCGCACTCGGAACAGGAGAGGGCGCCGTCGACGATCTCCTCGTCGTCGTCGGCGGCGTATTCCGCGTCCTCGAGTTCCAGCTCGTGTTTATCCAACGGGCAACAGAGGATCTCAAGCAACGACTCGTTCATAGTACGTAGGCTGTTTGCCTCCAGCAAAAGGTTTCGGGAACGCCGTCGCCGCGACGGTCGGTGTCACGGCGACGCGGCGCTCGACCGATACAGACGGTCTGCTGTCCGTTGTTCCCGACGCACTCGCGACCCGGGCAGCGGTTGCGCCCGGTATATCGGGACAGCAAACCGTCTCAGTTCGACTGCGTCCGCTCGGTCGGCGGGATCGCCGACGCTCCGCTTTCGTCGGGCTGGGACCCCTCGTCCGGCTGTCCTGCGTCTGCGTCCCCGTCCCCGTCCCCCGGTCCCGTCTCCTCCCGAACGGTGCTGCCAACGACGAGGGCCGCGCCGATGATGACGAGGTTCTTGACGATGTACTGTCCCTCGACGGTCAGTTCGAAGGGAAACGAGACGAACGCCACTTCCGGAAGCAACACCAGCGGCAGGAAGGTCCCCGGCATCTGGAGGAACAACAGGAGAATCCCGAGCCTGATCAGCGGTCGGTAGAGCAGACAGACGCCGATGAGCACCTCCCAGACGCCGAGTATCGGGACGAACAGGTCGGGTGGCACGACGTACACCGTCGCGGCCACGAGCTCCCCGGCGGGACTGCCGCCGACCACCTTCAGCCCGCCGAACCAGATGAAGACGATGCCGAGTGCGAGCCGTAACACCGGGATCCCCCATCGTCCCATCTGCGCGGCGATGGCCCTGTCGAGACGCTCGAGTCGCCTGGCGACCGTTCCCGAACGGGCGGACACCGCCTCGATCCACTGCGGACGGTTACTCACGGAGAATGCACCTCGTTCTCGATAGTAGGGAACGAGGCGCCAAAAAACGTCGTCTGGACTGTGCAGCCTGGCCCGAACGAGCGGCGGTCGCTACTCGTAGGGGTTCTCGACCACGACGGTCTCCCCGCGACCGGGGCCGACGCCGACCGCGTAGATCGGCGCGTCGAGTTCGTCGCTGACGTACTCGAGGTAGGTGCGTGCGTTCTCGGGGATCGCCTCGTACCCCTCTTCGGCGACCTCGCTCCAGTCGACCTCGGGCCAGCCGTCGAACGTTTTCAGCGTGGCCTCACAGCGCCCCCACTGCTCGGTCGTTGCGGGCATCGTGAGGATTTCGTCGCCATCGAACTCGTAGCTGTGGCCGACCTTGACCTCGTCCAGTCCCGCGAGGACGTCGATGTGGTTGATCGCGAGACCCGTAAAGCCGTTCGCGCGAGCCGCGTGGCGCAGCATGGGCATGTCGAGCCAGCCGACGCGGCGGGGGCGACCTGTGACGGTGCCGTACTCGCCGCCCTCGTCGCGGATGTACGTCGCCAGCTCCTCTTCGTCCGCGCCGGCGCCGACATCAGCGTCGTAATCGGGCGTCTGACCCTCGACGCCGCCGAGTTCGGTCGGGAGCGGACCGGTGCCGACCCGCGAAAGGTAGGCCTTGACGATGCCGATGACCTCGCCCTGACCGACGACGGTCGGGCCGAGTCCGGTGCCGACGGTCGCGCCGCCGGCGGTCGGGTTCGAGGACGTAACGTAGGGGTAGATGCCGTGGTCGATGTCGATCGACGTCCCCTGTGCGCCCTCGAGCATGACGTTCTCGCCGTCGTCGATGCGCGCTTGCAGGAACGTCCCGCAGTCGACGGCCATGTCCTCCTCGGCGATGCGTTCGCCGTACTCGCGGTAGGTTTCGTAGAGGTGGTCGATATCGAATTCTTCGCCGGTCTCCTTGCCGAAGACCTCCTCGGCGAGGGCCTTCTTCTGGGGGACGACGTACTCGAGTCGTTCGCGCAGCGCGTCGGGGTCGAGCAGGTCGCCCACGCGGACGCCGCGTCGGCCCGCCTTGTCCTCGTAGGTGGGACCGATGCCGCGTTTCGTGGTCCCGGCGGCGAGGTCTTCTTTCTCCGCTTCTTCGATCCCGTCGAGCGCGCGGTGGTACGGGAGGATTACGTGTGCGCGCTCGGCAACGCGGACGTCGGGCTCGAGACCCCGTTCTCGAAGGGTATCGATCTCGTCGAACAGCGTTTCGGGGTTGACGACACAGCCGTTGCCGAGAACGCCGACTTTCCCCCGGACGGCGCCGGACGGCACGAGTGATAACTTGTACTTCTCACCGTCGTGAACGACGGTATGGCCTGCGTTGTCGCCGCCCTGATACCGGGCGACGACGTCGGCGGCGTCGCCGTACAGGTCGACGACCCCACCCTTGCCTTCGTCGCCGAGTTGCGACCCGACGATTGTGACGGTCATAACAGCGGCGGGTTCTTGCCGGGCCGATAAACAGATTACGGTATGGACGGCTCTCACACGTCTCGATATGCACAAGCGTGTACAACCGAACGCTCGGTCGGGACTCGGCCGACAGCAGTATTACCGTGGGACTCCAAGTGAGAAACGAGAGCTGACCACGCGTCGAAAAGTCGACATTCCAATTCGAATGACGAACTATACTGAACAGTCATGAAGGAATCAACGCGACCTGTTCGTATCCACCGCAACCCGAAACGTTAACTACTGACAGGAACGAACACTCAGTTGAGAGTGGACTGGCGGCGTTCGAGAGTAACTTTTAAAAGGTACAAAGACAAGTTAACAAATGCCATGATAGACCGACTTGAGAAGGAAGTTGATATGCTGGAACGACATCTTCAGGTTCTGAAGATGGTCATCGAAAACGAACCGATCGGGATCGTGAAGATGTCCAACGAGACGGGCTACCCCCACCACAAAGTCCGCTACTCGCTTCGCGTCCTCGAGGAAGAGAACCTCATCGAGCCCTCCAGCCAGGGTGCGATCAAGACCGAGCGCACCGCCGAATTCGTCGACGAACTCGACGACAAGCTCGACGACATCATCGACAAGCTCGACGGCATGAAGATCGAAGACGTCGCCGAAATCGAAGGCTAGTCTCTCTCCCCACTTTCGTACGGATTGCTGTCCCGATGTCCCGGCCCAACCGCCGCCCGGGTCGCAGGTGCGCCGGAACTGACGGACAGCAACCCGTATCAGTTCCCGCTCGAGTGACTCGAGCGGGGGAACTGGCGTCGTAACTCGCCACGCGAACCGCCCGACCGACCGTTCGCCAGCCGGACGGTCGAACGTCCCTTTTGTGATCGTTGAGACGACGAGCCGCCGCTCGCGGACTCGAGTGAAAATCGATGAAAAAACAGCGGTTGGATCGCCGACTCGAGACGCCGATCAGAGTTCTGGTACGTTCACGTGGAACCCTTCCGATCGGGACTCGACGAGACAGAGGTGGTACCCCTGCTTTCGCGAGAGGTTGACGTAGCTCAGTTTCGAGCCGCGGCTGAGGAAGCCACCGCCGGTCGCCCGCTCGGTGACCTCGAGCGCGCCGGGTTCGAAGTAACTCGACGTGACGACGGTCGCCGCGGCGAGTTCGGGGTAGTTCGCCTTGACCGCCGAGGCGGTCTCCTCGACGTCCTCGAGCATGCCCTGCGAGGCCGGAACGCGCGAATCGTTCAGGTTGGCGACGACTAGTGGGTTCCCCATTTTGTCGAACGCGACGACGTCGAAGCGCACCTCGTCGGGAACGTCGTCGGTGTCGTCGTCGGCGAGCGAGATCGTCGCGTCGAGTTCGGCGCGGTCGATCCGCGGGATCGCGTCGTAGAGATCGCCGAGACCGTCGGCGTTCCCGGTGTCGCGAATCTCGAAGAGCAGCGTCTGGGTGAGCCAGCTGACGAACTGGTGTTCCATCGTCTCGGTCAGGAACGTCTCGTAGGGCTGGCCGTCGACGACGACGTCCGTCGCGTCGAAGCCCGTGTGGTGTTCGAGACGCAGGTTGTCGGCGACCGCCGACTGATCGCCCTCGCCGTCGTGGGCCGACTCGAGGGTCGGCTGGCTCTTCGAGTCGTAGCGAACGAAGAGGTTCGTCTCGTTTAGCGCGCGCTGGCGCGGGAGTTCCGTTCCCGACGGCGTCGGCTCGGCAGCGGTGGCGTCGCGGGCGCGCTCGAGTTCGGTCTCGAGTTCGCCGATCCGCGAGCGGAGTCGATCGATCGTCGAGGAGAGGTCCTCGTTCTCCGAGCGCAGCCGGTCGCGCTCGGCCTCGAGTTGCTCGGCCGTCGCCGCGAGTTCGTCGCGCGTCGCTTCCAGCGTCTCGATACGGTCGGTGAGTTCGGCGACGCGCTCGTCGGCTTCGGCCGTCGCCTCCTCGGGCGCCGACCCCGTTTCGGCCTCGGCCGGCTCGGCGGGACTCGCCTCGGCCTGGCCCGTTCGCTGATCGCGCCGATCGGTCGCTCCTCGCTGTCGGGCCGACTGCTGGACGTGCGCTCGCGAGTCCTGTGACTGCTGTTGCGTCGCCCGCTGGCGTTTCGGCTCGGCGTTGGCGTTGCGCTGACCGGCGGCGGCCGGCTGTGACGGTGCGGCCGACGGTTCGGCGGCCGTCTCGCTGTTGTCCGGGTCGAGCGACGGTATACTGCGCGTCTCGCGCCACTGGGCTTCCTCCTGGAACCGCTCTTCGGTCTCGCCGTCGTCTGACTCTTCGACAGATTCGACCGGCGATTTCGAATCGGTACCCGACTCGGATTCGGGAGACGCAGACGTCGTCGCGACGTCCGCGTCGCCGGCGAGCACCGTCGTCGATTCCTCGTCTGCAGCGTCGACGTCGTCTTCGGTCCAGGAGATATCGCTCTGCTCGAGTTGCTCGGCGGCAGCCTCGACTTCGGCGAGGTCCGGTCCGGCGTCGTCGGTGGACCCGGCGTCGGTGTCGGTCTCAGCCT